>NZ_JBIVQC010000005.1:35554-267342 GCF_044754925.1 Pseudarthrobacter sp. NPDC092424
CAAGCTCGGCCAGGGAACCCGGCGGGCGTGGGCCGACGCCACCCGCACCCTAACCTCGCAAGCTCGGCCAGGGAACCCGGCGGGCGTGGGCCGACGCCACCCGCACCCTAACCTCGCAAGCTCGGCCAGGGAACCCGGCGGGCGTGGGCCGACGTAGCTATCGTTTTCAGCGGCCCAGCAGCGCGCCGCGTTCCAGCTCCATCTGTTCCCGCAGGGCATGGACCACGGCGGCCACGGCCGGGCGCCGTAGCGAATCCCGCCGCAGTACCATCCAATACGGCAGCAGCTCGCCGATCCGGTCCGGCAGCAGGCGGACCAGGTCCCCGTGCCGGTCGCCCATGAAGCACGGCAGGAACCCCACGCCCGCGCCTGCCCGGGTCGCCTCCACGTGGACGAACACGTTGGTGGAGGTCAGGGCGTCGCGCATCGCCGGGACCAGGCGCCGCGGGGCGTCGAGGTCGTCCACCTGCAGCATCGAGTCCACGAAATAGACCAGCGGATGCGCCTGGAGCTCGGCCACGGTGGCCGGCGTTCCGTGTTCGGCCAGGTAGGCGCGCGAGGCGTACATGCCCAGCCGGTAGTCGCCCAGCCGGACGGCCTCGGCGCGGTGCACCTGCGGCTCGCCTACCACCACCTCGATGTCCAGTCCCGACCGCTGCTGCAGCGCCCTGCGCGTCATGGTGATGATTTCCACGGTCAGGCCGGGGTGCTCGCGCCGCAGCGCGGCCACTGCAGGTGCCGCGATATAGGCGCTGAAGCCGTCCGTCGCGGTCATGCGCACGACGCCCGTAATCGGGTCGGGCGCCTTGCCCGCCGGTCCCAGCGTGCCCATCACCGTCTCCACCTGCTCCGCGGCCCGGACCGCCCGGGCGCCCAGCTCGGTCAGCTCCCACCCGCCGGCCGCCTTCGCCAGGACCCGCCCGCCGAGCGCTTTCTCAAGCGCGGCGATCCTGCGCGACACCGTGGTGTGGTTCAAACCCAAGGTTTGCGCCGCCGTCGTAAATTTTGCCGAGCGGGCCACCGCGAGCAGCACCAGGAGATCATCCGGATTGACGTTCATATCTGCAATTCTGCACACAACTCGTGCCTCTTTGGCCATTGAAGCTCCGTGCTTGTGCAGCAATACTCAGGGAAAGCGGTCAGTAGCGCAGGTCACACGCCCGCGCGCTGGGAAGGAACGGATGGGCATGGAAAACACTTTGAACGGCCGCAAGGCGCTGGTAACCGGCGGTGCCGGCGGAATCGGTGCCGCCTGCGTGCGGGAGCTCGCCGCCCGGGGAGCCAAAGTGGTGGTGGCGGATATGGATGCCGCCGGAGCCGAGGCACTCGCGGACGAGGTGGGCGGCACCGCGTGGGCCGTGGACCTGATGGATGTGGATGCGCTGACCACCCTGAACCTGGACTGCGACATCCTGGTCAACAACGCCGGAATCCAGCGCATCAGCCCTATCGAGGAATTCGATCCCGCCGATTTCCGCCGGCTCGTCACCCTGATGCTCGAGGCCCCGTTCCTGCTCATCCGGGCGGCCCTGCCGGCCATGTACGCCAATGGGTACGGCCGGATCATCAACATTTCCTCCGTGCACGGCATCCGCGCCTCTCCTTTCAAGAGCGCCTACGTTTCTGCCAAGCACGGCCTGGAGGGGCTGAGCAAGGTGACCGCGCTGGAAGGCGGCGACCACGGCGTGACCTCCAACTGCATCAACCCCGGCTACGTCCGCACGCCGCTCGTGGAGAAGCAGTTGGCCGACCAGGCGGAGGTGCACGGCATCCCCGAGTCCGAAGTGCTGGCCAAGGTGATGCTCACCGAGGCGGCCATCAAGCGGCTGGTGGAGCCGGAAGAGGTTGCTTCGCTGGTGGGCTGGCTCGCCTCGGACCAGGCCGCGATGGTCACCGGTGCCAGCTACACGATGGACGGCGGCTGGTCGGCCCGCTGAGGTTCACCGCCGCTAGTCCAGCGTTTTGAGCTGCCGGTGGTCGTAGAAATACAGGCCGTGCGGAGTTTTCACGCCCACCGCCCTGCCCTGGCGGGAAACCACCACGCCCTCACGCCTGCCGTTGAAAGGGTCGTCCCCCACCACGGCGTCGCCGATCCGGTAGGGGGACCGCGGGCCCGGATGTTTTTGCACCCTGCCCCATGCCCGGGCCACCGCGGTGGCGAGGCTGATGGGACGGCCCAATGGGGACGGGTCCTCGACATAGCCCTTGACCATGCGTACCAACTCCTGGGGCGGCGGGCAGCCGCGTCCTCGCGGTGCTGATGGCCGGAACGCTCCAGCAGAGGAGGGCCCTCCTATCCCGGCCGGCACCGTACCCCCAACGTTAGCCGCAGTTCACATTTGTCACACCCGTAACAGGTACTCGGTTTTTTGTCGGCCCGCTACTGGCCGCTCCGCACTGTCAGCGGGCGCCGTTGATGATTTCTTCGGCGTTGTCGAAGGCCCAGCCCACCAGGGGAACGAGCAGTGCGGTGAGGTCGTAGCCCTTGGCGGTGAGGCTGTAGTCCACGCGTGGCGGAATGACCGGCTGGGCATGCCTGCTCACCAGGCCGTCGCGTTCGAGCGTCCTGAGCGTCTGGGCGAGCATCTTTTCGCTGATGCCCTCCGCCCGCCGCCGCAATTCGCTCCACCGCTGTTCACCTTCGGAAAGGGAGAGCAGGATCAGCACACCCCACTTGCTGGTGATGTGGTCCAGCAGCGTCCGGCTGGGGCACCCGGCCGGGAAGACGCCGTCGGCAAAGGACGCGGGGAGGGCAGAAGGGCGCGCGGGTGCTTCCATGCCTCCAGCTTACCGTCGGGTTAGTACCTTACCTGAAAGTGCGTACTCTCTTTTGGGAAGTAATCGGGCGCCCGGCCGGTTGTGTCCTTTTGACAATCCTGTACGTCCTGAAAGGAACCACCATGAGCATCGTCGTCACCGGCGCCACCGGCCAGCTTGGCCAACACGTAATCGAGGCCCTGCTGGAGCGCAACGTTCCGGCCGCGGAAATCGTCGCCGCAGGCCGTGCCACGGAGAAGCTGGCGGCCTTTGCGGCCCGGGGCGTCCAGGTGCGGTCCATGGACTATTCCGACGCCGGATCGGTCGCCGGCGCGCTCCGGGGCGCCACCCGGGTCCTCCTCATTTCCGGCAGCGAGGTGGGCCGGCGGGTGGAACAGCACCGCACCGTGATTGAGGCGGCCAAGGCGGAGGGCGTGCAGCTCCTGGCCTACACGAGCATCGCGAATGCGGAGACCACGGGCATGAAGCTCGCGGGCGAACACCAGGCCACCGAGGCCATGCTTCGCGAGTCCGGCCTGCCCTTCACCCTGCTGCGGAACGGGTGGTACCTCGAAAATTACACAGACCAGCTCGCAGGGGCCGTCGCGCAGGGTGCCCTTGCCGGCAGCGCGGGCGACGGCAAGGTCAGTGCCGCCTCCCGGGCCGACTATGCCCAGGCGGCCGCGGCGGTCCTTACCGCCGAGGGCCAGGCCGGCAAGGTATATGAGCTGGGCGGCGATGAGCCCTTCACCATGGCCGAGCTCGCCGCGGAAATCAGCGCAGCAACCGGTCAGGACATCACCTACACCAACCTTCCGGCAGGGGATTATGCCGGACTCCTCTCCGGAGCGGGCGTGCCGGAGGCCTTCGCCGCGATCCTGGCAGATTCGGACCTTGGCATCGCCCGGGGCGACCTCGTGGTCAGCAGCGGCGATCTCCGCCGGCTCATTGGGCGCCCGACGACGTCGCTCACCGACGCGATAAGGTCCGCCGCAGCTTCCGCATAAGCGCCAGGCCCAACCGGCCGGCGCGCCGGTCACCCGCCCCACCCCCACCCCGGACTTTCCCCGGTAGGGGTGGGCTTAGGCGGGTCTGGTATTTCAGACAGCTGTTGCGCCCAAGCGGCCTGGATCTCCACGCTCCGCAGTGCATGCTGGAGTACGGGATACCGGACACGAGGGATGAAGAGGGCAGAAACCATGGGCACCGAAGCCGCCGCCGCGCAGACAGCGGTCAAAACCGCGTCCAAGGTCCCCGCCGCGGAAAACACCCTCCGGATCCTGAAGCTGCTGGCATCGCGCCGGGGTCCCATGGCGGCGTCGCAGATTGCCTCCACTCTCGGGCTGCCCCGCTCCAGCGTCTACCACCTGCTCGGCGTCATGGAGGCCAACGGCTTCGTGCTGCACCTGCACGAGGAACAGCGGTACGGCCTGGGGATCGGCGCGTTCGAACTCAGTTCCGCCTACTCCCGGCAGGAACCGCTTTCCAGGCTGGGCCGGCCGCTCCTGGCCTCACTGGTGGACGCGCTGGGGGAGAGCGCACACCTCGCGGTCCTGCACGGCCGGGACGTGCTCTACATTGTTGAGGAGCGCGCCAAGAACCGGCCGTCCCTGGTGACCGACGTCGGCGTGCGGCTTCCCAGCCACCTCACCGCCAGCGGCAGGGCCATCCTTGCGGCGCTTCCCAAGTCGCAGGTCCGCGCCCTGTACCCCAATGCCGCGGCCTTCTCCGCCCGCCACGAGGTGGAGGGCGCCATCATGAAATACTCCGCGCTGTCCTCGCACCTGGACCAGGTCCGCCAGCGCGGGTACGCCACAGAACATGGCGAGGTCACCCCCGGCTTCGGCTCCATCGCTGCGGCGGTCACTGACCACACCGGCTGGCCCACCGCCGCCATCGCCGTGACGTTCCTGGAAGACAAGCTGCCCCAGCCGGAATGGCCGGCCCTGGCAGCCCGGATCCAGAAGGCCGCGGACGAGCTTTCCCTGCGCCTGCACGGACGTCCCGCGCATTAGTCCGGCCTGCAACCCGCGCGCGTCTGGAATTCCGGACAGTACCACCTGAAAACCCCTGCTGCAGGCCGCACTTTGGGGCTTTAGTAGATACAGAACTTCTTCCACGCGGCGCTGCCGAGCAACGCGTCAATATCTACCCGAACCACAAAGGAGCCATCATGGCACCCGCCGATTTCACCACCGGTGCCCGCCCGGTCAAAGCAGCCCGCGGCACCGGGCTTACCGCCAAGTCCTGGCAGACCGAAGCGCCGCTGCGCATGCTGATGAACAACCTGGACCCGGAGGTCGCCGAGCGTCCGGATGACCTGGTGGTCTACGGCGGCACCGGCCGTGCTGTCCGTTCCTGGGCCGCGTTCGACGCCATCACCCGGACCCTGGAAACCATGGAACAGGACGAAACCCTGCTGGTCCAGTCCGGCAAGCCTGTGGGCGTCTTCCGCACCAACGAGTGGGCCCCGCGCGTGCTCCTGGCCAACTCGAACCTCGTCGGTGACTGGGCCAACTGGCCCGAATTCCGAAGGCTCGAAGCCGAGGGCCTGATGATGTACGGCCAGATGACCGCCGGGTCCTGGATCTACATCGGCACGCAGGGAATCCTGCAGGGAACCTTCGAGACCTTCGCCGCGATTGCCCGCAAGCTCACCGGGGACGAGAACGGCACCCTCGCCGGCACCCTCACCCTCACCGGCGGCTGCGGCGGCATGGGCGGCGCCCAGCCGCTGGCCGTCACGCTGAACGAAGGCGCGTGCCTGATTGTCGACGTCGACGAGACCCGGCTGCGCCGCCGCGCCGGCAAGCGCTACCTCGACGAAGTGGAAACCGACCTCGACGCCGCCATCGCCAAGGTGCTCAAGGCCAAGGAAGAGCGCCGCGGCTGGTCCGTCGGCTATGTGGGCAATGCCGCCGAGGTCTTCCCCGAGATCCTCCGCCGCCACCGGGCCGGCGAACTGACCGTCGATATCGTCACCGACCAGACCTCCGCCCACGACCCGCTGAGCTACCTGCCCGAGGGCATTTCCGTGGCCGAGTGGCACCGCGAGGCCGAGGCGGATCCGGAAGGCTTCACCAAGAAGGCCCAGGCCTCGATGGCCCGGCACGTCCAGGCCATGGTGGAGTTCCAGGATGCCGGCGCCGAGGTCTTCGACTACGGCAACTCGATCCGCGACGAGGCCCGGAAGGGCGGCTATGAACGCGCCTTCGAGTTCCCCGGCTTCGTCCCGGCGTACATCCGTCCGCTGTTCTGCGAGGGCCTGGGCCCGTTCCGCTGGGTGGCGCTGTCCGGTGATCCCGAGGACATCGCCGTCACGGACAAGGCCATCAAGGAGCTGTTCCCCGAGAACAAGCACCTGCACCGCTGGATTGACGCCGCCGGAGAGCGCGTTGAGTTCGAAGGCCTCCCCGCCCGCATCTGCTGGCTGGGCTACGGCGAGCGCGCCAAGGCAGGACTGCTGTTCAACCAGCTGGTCAAGGAAGGCAAGGTCAAGGCCCCCATCGTGATCGGCCGCGACCACCTCGATTCCGGCTCCGTTGCCTCCCCGTACCGTGAAACCGAGGCCATGGCCGACGGCTCCGACGCGATCGCCGACTGGCCACTGCTGAACGCGCTGCTGAACACCGCATCCGGTGCCACCTGGGTGTCCCTGCACCACGGTGGCGGCGTCGGCATCGGCCGCTCAATCCACGCCGGACAGGTCTCCGTGGCCGACGGCACCGACCTCGCTGCCCGGAAGCTCGAACGGCTCCTCACCAACGACCCCGGCATGGGCGTCATCCGGCACGCAGACGCCGGCTACGACCGCGCCCTCGAGGTCGCCAGGGAACGCGGCGTCCGCATCCCAATGTCGGAAACCCGCTAACCGAGCCCCAATTCCACATCGGTTGCTCCGTAGGTGCCGTTATGAGTTCCCAAAAGGGCACTTACGGAGCAACCGACGAGATGTAAGTAGGAACCACGATGACCATCACCACCCACGAACCGCTGACCGTCACGCTCGGCTCCAGCGGCGTCACGCCCGAGGATGTGCTCGCCGTCGCGCGCCACAACGCCAAGGTGGCCATTGCCCCTGAGGCCCTCGACGCCGTCGCCAAAGTCCGCGCGCACATCGACAGCCTCGCCGCCAGCGACACCCCCGCCTACGGCATCTCCACCGGCTTCGGCGCCCTCGCCAACCGGCACATCCCCAGCGAACTGCGCACCCAGCTGCAGAAGAGCCTGATCCGCAGCCACGCCGCAGGGATGGGGCCGGCGGTGGAACGCGAGGTGGTGCGCGGCATCATGTTCCTGCGGGCCAAGACGCTCGCATCGGGCCGTACCGGTGTCCGTCCCGTGGTCCTGCAGACCATGGTGGACGTGCTCAACGCCGGTATCACCCCGGTGGTCCGGGAGTTCGGGTCGCTCGGCTGCTCCGGTGACCTCGCCCCGCTCTCGCACTGCGCCCTGGTGCTGATGGGCGAAGGCGAAGCGGAAGGGCCCGACGGCGTTACCTACGGTGCGCGGGGAGAGCGGACGGTCGCTGAGCTGCTTGCAGCGCACGGGATCGAGCCTGTCATCCTCGCGGAGAAGGAAGGTCTCGCGCTGGTCAACGGGACCGAGGGCATGCTGGGCATGCTGCTGATGGCCATCGCTGACCTGCGCAAACTGCTGACGACGGCGGACATCACCGCGGCGCTCAGCGTGGAGGCCCTGCTGGGCACCGACCAGGTGTTCCTGCCGGAGCTGCACGCAGCCCTGCGCCCGCACCCGGGCCAGGCCGCATCAGCGGAGAACATGCTTCGCGTGCTGTCCGGATCGCCCATCGTCGCCTCGCACCGGGTGGGTGACTCAAAGGTCCAGGACGCCTACTCGCTCCGCTGCGCGCCGCAGGTCGCCGGTGCGGTCAGGGACACCCTGGACCACGCAGCCCTCGTGGCTTCCCGCGAGCTGGACGCCGCCATCGATAACCCGGTGGTGCTCCCGGACGGCCGGGTCAGCTCCAACGGCAACTTCCACGGGGCACCCGTGGCGTACGTGCTGGACTTCCTGGCTATTGCCGTGGCGGACCTGAGCTCCATTGCCGAACGGCGTACGGACCGCATGCTGGATCCGGCGCGCTCCCACGGACTCCCGGCCTTCCTGGCATCGGACCCGGGCGTGGATTCGGGGCTGATGATTGCGCAGTACACCCAGGCCGGGCTCGTCTCGGACAACAAGCGGCTGGCCGTGCCGGCATCGGTGGACTCCATTCCGAGCTCCGCCATGCAGGAGGACCATGTGTCCATGGGCTGGCACGCCGCCAGGAAGCTGCGGAAGGCGGTGCAGAACCTGCGCCGGGTCCTGGCCATCGAACTGGTGACGTCCGCACGCGCCCTGGACATCCGCACCCAGCTCTCCGGCGGTGTCCTCACCCCGGGTCCTGCGGGCGCCGCCGTCGTGGCGGCTCTGCGGAACGTGGTGGAAGGACCCGGCACGGACCGGTTCCTTTCCCCGGAACTGGAAGCGGCCGACCTGTTGGTTGGCTCCGGCGAGGTGCTCCGGGCGGCCGAATCCGCCGTCGGAAGCCTCGCCTGAGAACGAAGGATCTTCGGTTCTCCACGGCTCCTGTCCAAAGGGCGGAATTAACACCGCGTTGGTCATTCGGCGGCCTGGAATTGTAGTAGAACTGAAGGTGTAGTGAAAGTCACATCAAAGAAGCTGTGGCACGGACGTATACAAAGGGGTAGAAGTTCAAATGAAAGCACGTGGGGCAGTCCTGTCGAGGCGCCATGCCCACTCCGCCACGGTATCCGACTGGAAGACCTTCCAGCCCGGGGACCGCGTCGAGATCATCAAGCATGCGCATGTGGTGGCAGCCGGGGAGGTGGAGGAGGTCTCGCAGAGCGGAAACGTGCTGTGGCTCGTCCCTGCCGGTCCGGCTGAAAAGCAGCTCTTCCTTAAATCTGACGGCGTGCAGGTGCGCCGCAGCTAGCAAAACCCCTTGAAACCCAAAATCCCCGTCAGCTGCAGCAGCGGACGGGGATTTTGTGTTCGGCCGGGGACGCAGACCGGTGGCAGCCAGTCAGGCCTTCACGGCCAGCACCGGGCAGTCGGCTTCGAGGAGGATCCGCTGGGAGACACTGCCCAGGATCAGTTTCCCCACGGGGGTCCGGCGGCGCAGCCCGATCACGATGAGCTGCGCGTCATGTTCCTCCGCGGCGTCCAGGACCTCGGCGGCGGCATCGTGGCCGCGCACCGGCTGCCGGATGACATGGTCCACGCCCTGGATGGCCAGCCGGTCCTCGATGGACTGGATCTCCGGCTCCTGTGCGTAGCGGTTGTCCACCAGGGCGTCTCCCTTGGAGGAATTGATCACCAGGAGGGTGGCGCTGTTCCTCTTGGCTTCTGCGATGGCCTGGGTGAGGGCGGCTTCGCCTTCCGGGGTCGGGACGTATCCCACCACGATGGTCATGATGTCTCCTTTGGTGTGGGGTGGGGTTGCTTAGTCGCTGTAGTCAGCTGCGCCGGAATTGGCGGGCACCAGGGATTCCTTCGCCGGCCGCTTCCGCCGTACCAGCCGGAAGAGCAGCGGCCAGAGCAGAATGAGCCCCACGAGGATATAAACCACGACGGCGATCGGCTCACTGAACAGCCCTGCCGGGTCTCCGGCGCTGAGCTGGAGGGTCTTCCGCAGCTGCCCTTCGATGCGCGGGCCAAGGATGACGCCCAGGACCAGCGGCAGGACCGGCAGGCCGAACCGCCGCATCATGAAGCCCAGCGCGCCGAGCAGCAGGAGGATCACCAGGTCGAACGCCTGCAGGTTCACTGAGTAGGCGCCCAAGGTGGCGAAGAACAGGATGCCCGCGTAAAGGTAGGGCCGGGGCAGCTGCAGGAGCTTGGCCCACAGCGGCGCCATGGGAAGGTTGATCAGCAGGAGCAGCAGGTTGCCGATGAAGAGGCTGGCGATGAGCGCCCACACAAGCGGTCCCTGGCTGGAGAACAGCTGGGGTCCGGGCTGGATGCCGTAGGTGGTGAACGCGGCAAGCATGACGGCGGCCGTCGCATTGGTGGGCAGGCCCAGGGCCAGCATGGGGGTCAGTGTTCCGGCGGCTGCGGCGTTGTTGGCCGCTTCCGGACCGGCCACGCCTTCGATGGCGCCCTTGCCAAACTCCTCGGGATGCTTGCTCAGCCGCTTCTCGGTCACGTAGGACAGGAATGTGGGGATCTCCGCGCCGCCGGCCGGCAGGGCGCCGAAGGGGAAGCCGAAGGCGGTACCGCGCAGCCACGGCTTCCACGACCGGCCCCAGTCCTTCCTGCCCATCCAGGGCCGGCCTACGGGAATGACATGGAGGGGCGTGCGGCGCAGGTGCGCTGCCACCCAGAGGGCTTCGCCCACCGCGAAGATGGCCACGGCCACCACCACGATGTCCAGCCCGTCGGCCAGCAGGGGCTGGCCGAACGTGAGGCGCCGCTGGCCGGTGACCGAGTCCATTCCCACCAGGCCGATGGCAAGGCCCAGCGACAGGGACGCGAAACCGCGGAGCCGCGAGTTCCCCAGCACGGCGGTGACGGCGAGAAGTGCCAGGATCATGATCGCGAAGTAACTGGGGGCGCCCAGGCTCACGGCGAACTTGACCACCACGGGCGCGAACACGGCAAGAAGCGCCGTGCCGATGGTGCCGGCGACGAACGAGCCGATGGCCGCCGTCGCCAGCGCCTGTGCCGCACGGCCTGCCTTGGCCATCTTGTTGCCCTCAATGGCGGTGACGACGGAGGATGATTCGCCCGGCGTGTTCAGCAGGATCGAGGTGGTGGAACCGCCGTACATGCCGCCGTAGTAGATGCCGGCGAACATGATGAACGCGCTGGTGGGTTCCAGTGCGTACGTCACCGGGAGCAGGAGCGCAACGGTCATGGCGGGGCCAAGCCCCGGAAGGACGCCGACGGCGGTTCCGAGGATTACGCCGATCATCGCGTACAGGAGGTTCATGGGGGTCAGGGCGGTGGCGAAGCCGTCCATCAGGGAGGACCAGATGTCCATTAGAGGACTCCTTCCAGGAGTCCGGCCGGGAGCGCGATGCCCAGGCCGAGGTAGAAGCCGTAGAAGGTCAGGAGCGACAGTGCCAGGGAGATGAGCCCGTCGCGGACGTAGCGGCGGCTCCCCAGGGCCAGCACGCTGCCCCAGAACAGCACGGTTCCGGAAATCACCCAGCCGGCCCAGTCGATCATCAGGATGTTAAGGATGAACGCGCCGGCCAGCGGCAGAACGGTCTTCCAGTCCGCTGGGTGGGTAAGGTCCACGTCCTCACCGCCTTCAGCCTCGCCCTGGCCGCCGCGGAGGACGTTGATGGCCAGGAGGACGGCGCACGCGACCAGCATGCCGGCCACGATGAAGGGAACGGTCTTGGGCCCCACCGGGTCAGACTGGGAGTACGGGGCGACCAGTCCGTTTGCGTCCAGGAAGACCAGGACGCCGGCAGCGCCGAGCAGGAGGGCTACCCCCAGCTCGGCGCGGCCTTTAAGGCTGGCAGCCAAAGAGCTCACGCCAGGCCCAGTTTCGTCAGGACGTCCTCCACCCGCTGGTCCTGCTCGGAGAGGAAGGTCTCGAACTCGTCGCCGGTGATGAAGGCATCAGTCCAGCTGTGGGTCTTCAGGGTTTCCTTCCATGCCTCCGTGCCGTGCATCTTCTCCAGGGCGGCGATCAGGGACGCCTTGTCCTCCTCGCTGATGCCCGGAGGGGCCACGACGCCACGCCAGTTGGTGAACACCAGATCGATGTTGGATTCCTTCAGCGTGGGGGCGTCAACGCCTTCCAGCCGCTCTTCGCCGCTGGTGGCAAGGACGCGGACTTCGCCGGACTTGATCTGCTGCAGGTACTCGCCCGCGCCGGAAGCGGCGAACCCGAGCTTGTTGCCGAGGATTGCGGGCAGGAGGTCTCCGCCGCCGTCGTAGGACACAAAGTTGACCTTGGTGGCGTCGATGCCCACAGCGCCGGCCAGCTGCATGGGCAGCAGGTGGTCCGGGCCGCCGGGGGAGGAGCCGCCGCCAACGGAGATGGAGCCGGGATCGGCCTTCCAGGCCTTCACCAGGTCATCGATGGTCTTGAACGGCGAATCCTTGCCGACCATGATGGCGCCGGGCTCTTCGATGAGGCGGGCCAGCGGGGTGGTCTCGGTCAGCTTGGATTCGGACTTGTTGGTGTAGCTTGCGCCCACCACGCCCAGGCCCATGAGCATGGCAAGGTCGCCGTTGCCCTTCTCGTTGACCACACGGGCCAGGCCAACGGTGCCGCCGGCGCCGGCGAGGTTGAAGACCTCGGTGTTGGTTGCGATCTTCTCGTCGTCGAGGACCTTCGCGGCTGCCCGGGCGGTGGTGTCGTAACCGCCTCCGGGGGTGTTGGGAACCATGATCTGAAGCTTGGTGATCGGCCCGGCTGCGCCGGTACTTTCCGAACCCGAGGTCTTGCCGGTGGCACCGCAGCCGGTAGCCATCAGGGCGATGCCGGCGGCGACGGCGGCAACTCTCAATGCGCGGATCTGGCGCATGGTATTTCCTCTTCTCGTAAAACTGGTCAGCACTGCTGAACGGGTATGTCCGATGCTAGGTTCGGCCGTGATGCCGGTCACTCTTGTGTACGCAGAGAAACTTAAGTTCATTGCGTTCACGCAGGACGGCGCCTGCGGGGGCCGCGCGGCAGCCCTGCGGTATAGTTCCGGTACCCGCGCCGGAGGCCGGGGAACCTGTGATCCACCCTAAGGAAACCAACACCAGTGACTCGACGAAGAGGAATGTCCCTGGCGGGACAGTACCTGGTGCTGCAGCTGCTGATCGTCCTCGCCGTGCTGGTGGGCGTGGTGGCCATCTCCCTGGCCCAGTCCGCCGCCACCTTTGAACGCGTGGAGGGGCGCCGGGCGCTTTCCGCCGCGGAAGCGCTGGGCAACAACCCGACGGTCCGTGCGCTGTTGCCCGATGCCGAACCGCGCACCGGGTCGGCGCTGCCGGCCGTGGCGGAGTCCGTCCGGACAGTCTCCGGGTCCGCGCAGGTGACGCTCGCACGCGTGGACCGCACCGTCGTCGCGTCTTCCGATCCGAACCTGCTGGGGCGCCAGCTGGAGCTTGGCCCCAGCCGCGTCATGGAAGGCCGGGCCTGGACCGGAGTGGTGGGCGGGACCCGCACCGACATCCTCTCCGCGCACGTGCCTGTGCTCAACGACGCCGGAGAGATGATCGGCATCGCCTCCATCAGCCGAAATTTTCCCACCGTCCTGGAGCGGCTGGGCGGGGCTGTTCCCAACCTCCTCACCTACCTGGGCGTGGCCAGCGTTCTCGGCGTTGCGGGCTCGCTGCTGCTGTCGCGGCGGGTCAAGCGGCAGACGCTGGGCATGGAACCGAGCGAGATCACGGGCCTGGTGGAAAACCGCGAAGCCATGCTTCGCGGCCTGAAGGAAGGCGTGGTGGCGCTGGACCTGAACGAACGCATCACGGTGGCCAACGACAGCGCCCGTGACCTGCTCGGCCTGCCGGCGGACTGCGTGGGAAAGAACCTGGGCTCGCTTCCGGTGGACCCGGCCCTGAAGACGGTCCTCACCCGCGACCAGCCGGACCCGGACCGGCTTGTCCTGGTGGGGGAGCGGCTGGTGGTGCTGAACCGGGTGCCGATCAGTTCGCGCGGCCGGCAGATAGGCTCGGTTACCACGCTGCGTGACCGGACGGAGCTGTCCTCCCTGGAGCAGGAGCTCGGGGCCACCCGCACCGCGACGGACACGCTCAGGGCCCAGGCGCATGAGTTCGCCAACCAGCTGCACGTGATCTCCGGGCTGATCCAGATCGGAGACTACGAGTCGGTGGTCCAGTTCGTCAACGGCGCCACGGTGGACCGCACCAGGCTCAATGACGAGGTCACCAGCCGGATCCAGGATCCCGCCCTGGCCGCCCTGCTGATTGCCAAGTCCAGCCTCGCCACGGAGCGGGGGGTCCAGCTGCAGCTCCTCCCGGACTCCCTGCTGCGCCCGGTCAGCGATGAGCTGTCCCGGGACCTCGCCACAGTGGTGGGCAACCTGGTGGACAACGCGTTCGACGCCGTCACGGGACTTCCGCAGGCTGCCGTCAGGGTGCTGGTGGCGGACAACGGGAAGCAGGTGACCGTGACAGTGCGGGACACCGGACCGGGCGTGCCGGCCGGAGCGGAGGAGGACATCTTCCGGCAGGGGTTCACCACCAAGGATTCCGGGCGCGACGGCGGCCGCGGCTTTGGCCTGGCCCTGTCCCGGGTGGTGTGCCGGCGTTCCGGCGGGGACCTGACCGTGGCCAACGACAACGGGGCGGTATTCACTGCCCGTTTCACCAGGAAGACAGCAGGATGATCAAGGTACTGATCGTTGACGACGATTTCATGGTGGCCAAGGTGCATGCCGGCTTCATCCAGCGGACCCCGGGGTTCACGGTGGTGGGAGCCGCGCACACCGGGGCCCAGGCCATAGCCGAGACGGGACGGCTGCGCCCGGACCTGGTGCTGCTGGACATCCACCTGCCGGACATCAACGGACTGGACCTCATGCACCGGCTTCGGGAGGTCGCCCCGGAGCTGGACGTGCTGGTGATCAGCGCCGCCCGTGAGGTGGAGACAGTGCGGAAAGCCCTGCGCGGCGGCATCGTCCATTACCTGATCAAGCCGTTCTCACAGGCGGACCTGCAGGAGCGGCTGGAGCATTACCGCAGCGCCTACCATGGCCTGGATTCGGCCAAGGATGTCGCGGAGCAGTCCGATGTTAACCGCGTTTTCGGCCTGGACCGCGTCCTGGGGCTGGACCGGCCGCAGCGGCCGCTGCCGAAGGGCTGCAGCGCGGAAACCCTGAAGCTGGTGGAGTCGGCACTGGCCGGCGCCGCCGGGGACCTGTCAGCGGCCGAGGTCGCCGAGCAACTGGGAACGTCCCGGGTGAGCGCCCGCCGCTACCTCGAATACCTGTATGACGAGGGGGCGCTGGAGGTGCGGCTGAAATATGGGGTGGGCCGCCCGGAGCGCCGCTACGTGGTCAAGGGACGCTAACCGGGGTCAAGGGGCAGCGACCGGGCACCCGTCATCAGCACCCCCGCGGTCAGCGCAGCAGTGTGTTCAGCAGCCGCGCGGCCACCCTGGCGGTCCGGCCGTCGATGTCGAATTCCGGGTTCAGCTCTGCCACGTCCAGGTGCAGCAGCTTGCCGCTCGCAGCCACCTGCCGGCACACCGCGCTGATCACCGGCAGCGGCACGCCGTAGGCGGCTGGTGCGCTGACGCCGGGCGCCACCGGCGCGGGCAGCACGTCCAGGTCGATGGTCAGGTACAGCACGTCGATGTCCGCCAGGAAGCCGGCCACAAAGGCCTCGGTGCGCTCCGCGGTGCAGTCCTCGTCCAGGAGGTACTGCACGCCGAGTTCGCCTGCCGTGTCGAAGAGTGCGCGGGTGTTGTTGGGTTCGGAGATCCCGACGACGGCGTACCGGAAATCGCGGCCGGCGGCGGCTTCGGCGCGGGCCATCTGGAGGAACGGAGTGCCGGAGCTTGCGACCGGTTCGTCGCGCAGGTCGAAGTGCGCGTCAAGGTTCAGGACGCCCAGCCGCCGGCCGCCCTTGACATCGGCCGAGGCGGCGACGCCGAGGTAGCTGGCATACGCGGTTTCGTGGCCGCCGCCGAGCACCACGGTGAGGTGGCCGGCGTCGAGCATGGCAGCGACGGCGCGGCCCGCGCGCTCCTGGCCGTCCTCCAGGGACCCGTCGGTGACGGCGACGTCGCCGGCGTCGGACACGGTCCTGCCCAGGTGGAAGGCGAGGGGGCCCAATGCCGCTCGGATCGCGGCCGGCGCAGCTGCCGCACCCTGCCGGCCCTTGTTCCGCCGCACGCCCTCATCGCTCGAGAAGCCCAGCAGGGCAGCCGGCCTGCTGGCCTGTGCCGCAGCGGATTCCGCCGGTCCGGAGTATGGCTGCACCGCCTGCCACCAGCGGCGGTGGGCGGCAGCGTCGCCGTCGTTCCTTCCGGTCCATGGCTGGGGCGGGGTGTCGACGGCAGGGCTCACGGCTGGCATGGTCCAAGCTCATCAAACGGGCCCGGCAAAAACCAGCAGCGCCGCGGCCGGCCTGTCCGGAATCCAAGAACCTCAGGGCTTGCCATGGCACGGGCTATGGTGGAGCAACCCGACGCCGGAGGACGCCCCCGTGTTTGAAGCCCCCAGTATTGTCTTTGCCGCAGCAGGCCTGGCCGTGTTTATCGCCGCAGTACTGCCCAAGTTGCTGCGCAACATGCCGTTTTCCATGCCGATGGTGTTCCTGGGCGCCGGGATGGCGGCGTTCGCCCTGATTCCTTCGCTGCCCGATCCCGATCCGCTGGCCCACCAGGACTTCGTGGTGCACCTCTCCGAAGTGTGCGTCATCATTTCCCTGATGGGTGCCGGCCTTGCCCTGGACCGGCCCTTGGGACGGAAACGCTGGGCCACCACATGGCGCCTGTTGGGTGTGGCGATGCCGCTGTGCATCATTGCCCTCACCCTGATGGGCCTGTGGTTCCTGGGCCTGGGCCTGGGCGCCGCCCTGCTGGTTGCCGCCAGCCTGGCCCCCACAGACCCCGTCCTCGCTTCCGAAGTCCAGGTGGGGGAGCCGGCGGATGAGGAGGAAGGCTCGGACAAGGAGGACGAGGTCCGGTTCGGACTGACCTCCGAGGCCGGCCTGAACGACGGCCTGGCTTTCCCGTTCGTCTACCTGGCCATTGCAATCAGCATCGTGGGGTCGTCACCGGCGGCATGGTTCCCGCAGTGGTTCGGTGTGGACGTGCTTTGGCGGCTGGCCATCGGGCTGCTGCTGGGATTCCTCACCGGAAGGCTGCTGGCAAGGATGTTCTTCTCCGCCAGGAAGGAGAGCCTCCGGCTGTCCAACCATTCGGAAGGGTTCGTTGCGCTGGCAGCCACGTTCCTGGCCTACGGGCTGGCTGAAATGGTGGAGGGGTACGGCTTCATTGCGGTGTTCGTCTGTGCAGTCACCGTCAGGGCCGCCGAGCACACGCACGGCTACCACCGGGTGCTGCACTCCTACGTGGAGCAGCTGGAGCGGCTGATGACGGTAGTGATCCTGGTCCTGCTGGGCGGAGCTATCGCACGCGGGATGCTGGCCGGGATCGGCTGGACTGAACTGCTGGTGGCCTTTGCGTTCCTGCTGCTGGTGCGCCCGCTGGCCGGCTGGCTGGGACTGCTCGGCGGCAAGACAGGGCCGCGGGAACGGATTGCGCTGTCCTTCTTCGGCATCCGCGGCATCGGCTCGCTTTACTACCTCTCCTATGCGTTGGGCAAAGGGGAGTTCGGCGGCCAGGAGGAGTGGCTGTGGTCATTCGTGGGGCTGGTGGTGGCACTGTCGATCGTGATCCACGGCGCCACCACCTCGCCCCTGATGAACCGGCTGGACCGGCTGCGGGCCAAGAAGGCCCGCGCGGTCGCCGGGGATGAGGGTCTAGCGCCCAACACCCCGGTCTAACCGGCCGCCGGGCTACATGCCCAGGGCGGCCTCGATGGGACCCACGGCAAAGAACAGCAGGAAGGCGCCGGCAACGGCCCACATCAGCGGGTGGATGTCCTTGGCGCGGCCCTGCACCGTGCGGATCAGCACGTAGGCGATGAAGCCTGCGCCGAGTCCATTGGCGATGGAGTAGGTGAACGGCATCAGCGTGAACGTCAGGAACGCCGGGATGGCGATGCCCCAGTCCTGCCAGTCGATCTTGCCCACCTGGGACACCATCATGAAGCCCACCACCACCAAGGCCGGGGCTACGGCCTCGAACGGCACCAGGTTGATCAGCGGGGTGAAGAACATGGCCACGAGGAACAGCACGCCGGTGACGATCGAGGCCACGCCGGTGCGGGCACCTTCGCCAATGCCGGCGCCGGCTTCCACGTAAATCTGGTTGGAGGAAATGGAGGCCCCGCCGCCGGCGATCGCACCCAGGGCGTCCACCTGGAGCACCCGGTCCACGTTGGGGATGTTGCCGTGCTCGTCCACGGTCCCGGCCTCGTTGGCCAGGCCCACCATGGTGCCCATGGCGTCGAAGAAGATGCTGAGCAGGATCACGAACGCCAGCAGGGTGGCGGCCACGAAGCCCAGGTGCTCAAACGCGCCGAACGGGTTGGCCTTGCCAATTAGCGACAGGTCCGGAGCGGCCCATCCGCTGAACGCGGGGGCCACCAGGGACCAGCCCTCGGGGTTGTAGGTCTTGCCGTCGAAGCTGGGACCGATCTTCAGCGTTAGTTCCAGGATCACGGAGATCACGGTGGAGGTGATGATGCCGATCAGGATGGCGCCCTTGACCTTGCGCACCACCAGGGCGATGGTGAGGACCAGGCCGAACACGAACACAGCGGTGGGCCAGCCCAGCAGCTTTCCGTCAAAGCCCAGCCCGACAGGGACGGTGGTGCCGGCAACGTCGGGGATGCGGCGGACGAACCCGGCGTTCACCAGGCCGATCAGCGCGATGAACAGGCCGATGCCCACCACGATCGCCGTCTTGAGCCCGTCCGGCACGGCCTTGAATACGGCGGTCCGGAACCCGGTGAGGACCAGGATCAGCATGGTCACGCCGGAGAGCACCACCAGGCCCATCATGTCAGGCCAGGTCAGTCCGGGATTGGTGGCCACGGTGACGGCTACAAAGGCGTTGACGCCCAGCCCTGTGGCCAGCGCGAACGGGTGTTTGGCCCACGCCCCCATCAGGATGGTCAGGATGCCCGCCACGAAGGCGGTGACGGCGGCAACGGCGGTGAAGCCCAGCGTGTTTCCGGCAGAGTCCGGGCCGGACAGGATTAGCGGGTTCAGTACCACTATGTAGCTCATGGCGAAGAAGGTGGCGAAACCGCCGCGGATCTCGCGGGAGAGGTTGGAGCCGCGTTCCGTGATCATGAAATACCGGTCCAGGGCAGAGCCTTGCTTAAGCATTAGTCCTCCGGGGAATTGTGTGGGGATACCAGAATCCTAAGGGCGCAGCGGCCGGGCGCCCCGCAAATGCGCCTAGTCTGTTAGGAAGCCAACACAGTCTGTTGGAACGCCGATACAGAAGGTACACGCCACCTATGGGTTCTTTCCGCCGCCGCCTGCCGGGCTTCCTGCTCGGCCTGGCCGTCTTCGCCGCCGCAACGCTGGGCCTGGCAGGGCCTGCGGCCGCGCACGACGCCGCCGAGTCCACCAGCCCCGCGCAGGGCGCCGCAGTGGCAGCTCCGCCGGCCGGGGTGTCGGTGACGTTCAGCCAAAAACCGCTGGGCATCGGCGCCTCCTTCTCCGTCAGGGACGCCTCAGGCGCCGAATGGGCTGACGGTCCGGTGGAGATCGTGGACAACGTGGCCACGCAGAAGCTGAGGGATGGCGGGCCGGCCGGTGAATACACCGTGGCGTGGCGGGTGGTCAGTTCGGATTCGCATCCCATCGAGGGAACGTTCAGCTTCACCGCTGCCGCCGCGGCACCGTCCGGAAGTACCGCACCGTCCGGAAGTACGACGGCGGCCGCTTCGGTCCCCGCCATCAGCACACCGCAGCCGGGGGTCACTTCAGAGCCTGAACCTGCCGGCGACGGGCAGCCGTTCCAGTGGAGCATCGTCATCTTCGCCGCGGTGGCCGTAGGGCTCCTGGCCACCCTCGCGTTCCTGGCCAGGCGCCGCCTTGGAGCCGGCGGCGAGGACGGATAGCCGTTTCCCTAGCAGGGCAGCATGGCCAGGCTGGCCGTTGCCGGATAAGCGTCGCTGCCCGGGTTGACCAGGGCGGAGATGGCCTGCCCCACCGTCTTGGCCTGGCGGAGGACCTCCTTCGGTGACGGAGTGATGAGCTCGCCCACTCCCACCAGGTGGATGCCCAGGGCCCTCATGGCGGCAGCCGGGTTGGGCCCCGCGCTGATGTCCAGTTCGCTCACCATCCGCCGGAGCTGGCTTTGAGCGCAGCGGGTCAGCACCACATGCGGCGTCAACAGGATGCCCGCAGAGGTGTGCACCTCCCATCCGGCAGTTCCGGCGCCCGGCGCGGCCGCTGCCCGGGCAAGCTGTACGGCCCGGATGCTGCGGATATCCACGTGGTGGCTGGACGCGTAGTTGCGCAGGTGCCGCAGGATCTCGTTGCGCTCGCGAAGGTTCCCCGAATCCGGCGCATCGCAACGCTGCTGGGAGCCCGAGACAGGGTGCCGGGCCGCGCTGTGCGGGTCCAGTCCGTCCACCACGATGGTGGCCACGCCGCGGCGGCGGAGTTCTGCCGCCACGGCAAGGCCGGGGAGGCCCGCGCCAACAATCACGGTGGTGGTCTGTTCGGTACCGGCATCCGCAGGCGTGCTTGACACTACAGGTTCGCTCCTTCGACGATTCGGCAGGTGCCGGCTTGCCGGCGCGCGTTCCGTCACCCCAAAGTCCGGCCGCAGCACGTTGTCCGGAAGCCCGGAAACACGGTGTGGACGGGCGCCCGGATCAACAATGTCCAGAAGACTACAGAACATTTTGCATGCTGGATAGTCCCCTCTCAGAAAAGATCTTTCCGCAGGTGAATGCCTCGGCGGCGGGTGGCCGCGGTGCTGCTGACGGCCGCGGCAGCCCCGTTCCGCCGCGGCTTGCTATGCCCCCGGGGACGGAGAATAGTGGGACGTGGAAGCAGTTCCGCCCCAAGCAGCCGGGGAGCGTTGTCCGGTGCGCGGGAGAGGGGCCGGTTTCTGGCAGAATAGCCGCAACATCAGGCACAGCAAGGAGGCGGCCATGGGCGCAGGAGAAATGCAGCCGGACCCCCGGTGGGAGGACGTCGCCGTTCCCGTAGCTCCGCGGGGTGTCGTGGTCGGTGTGGACGGCTCCGAACATGGCCAGTGCGCCTTGGTATGGGCCGCCCGCGAAGCCCGGCGCCGCCGTCGTCCGCTGCACATCGTCACTGCCTATTCCGTTCCCATCTTCGCCGCGTCCGGCCTGGACGGCGGTTACGCCACCGTTGACGACTCGGTGATCCGCGAAGGCGCCGAGGCCATCGTCCGGCAGGCCGCGGAGAAAGTCTCCGGTTATGACATCGACGTCACGTCGTCCGTGGAAAACGGCGACGCGTCAGGGGTCCTGCTGGAGATGTCCGAAACCGCGGAGCTGCTGGTTTTCGGCACACGGGGCCGTGGCGGGTTCGTGGGTCGGCTTCTTGGCTCCGTAAGCAGCGCCCTGCCGGCGCACGCGAAGTGCCCCACGGTCACGGTGCCGCTGATCTGTTCGGACCGGCTGGGTGAAACCACCGAGGACCGCCGCATCCGAGCCGAGCAGGCCAAGGCAGGCCACCAGCTGGTGGAGAACGTCGTAGTGGCGGGCGTGGACGGTTCGGAGCAGGCGCGCGTTGCCCTGCTTGAGGCCGCGGAGCAGGCTGAACGGCTCGGCGCATCGCTGCGGGTGGTCTGTGCCGTTCCGCAGTACAGCGGGTCGCTGGCCTGGGTGCCTGCCCCCATGGACCGCAAGGCCCTGTTCGATGACATTCAGGTCACACTGGACGCCGGGATGGCGTGGCTGCGCAGCCACTTCCCCAACCTCCGCATTGAGGGGCAGCTGAGGGACGGATCACCCGTGGAGGTGCTGGTCGAAGCCAGCAGGCATGTCGAGCTGGTGGTGCTGGGTACCCGCGGGCGCGGCGGCTTCACCGGGATGCTCCTGGGTTCGACGTCGGACGGCGTCCTGCACCACGCAAAAGGCCCAGTAATGGTGGTTCCGGACCGGGAGGATCCGCGCCTGGCGGACCGCACGCGGTTCGGTCCCGTGCTGGGCAACGACTGACGTCAGGCGTGCTGGTCTGATTCGTGCTCGGAATGGCTGGCCGGCTCCAGCTGGAACGTGCAGTGGTCCGTATCGAAGTGGGTGCCCAGGCACACGGCCAGCTTGTCCAGCAATTGGTCTGCGCCACGGGCGTTGAGCACCCCGTCCTCCACCACCACGTGCGCGGAGAAGACCGGGACGCCTGAGGTGATGGTCCAGATGTGGATGTCGTGCACGTCCGTGACACCGTCCACGGAGAGGATATGCTCGCGGATCATCTGCACTTCCACGCCCCTGGGGCTGGCTTCGAGCAGCACATCCACCACGTCGCGCAACAGGTGCCAGGCGCGGGGCAGGATCATCCCCGCGATCAGCACGGAGGCGATCGTGTCTGCCGCATGGAACCCGGTGAGCATGATGACCACGGCAGCAGCGACGACCGCCAGCGAGCCCAGGAGGTCGCCCAACACCTCCAGGTAGGCTCCGCGGACGTTCAGGCTTTCCCGGTGGGGCCCGCGCAGGATCAGCAGCGAGGCGATGTTGGCGGCTGCGCCCAGGATGCCTGCGAAAAGCATGATGTCCGTCTGGACTTCCGGCGCGGAACCGACGCGGCGGACGGCTTCGGTGAAGATCACCACGGAAATCGTGATCAGAACCAGGGCGTTGGCCAGCGCTGCCAGGACTTCGGCGCGCTGGTAGCCGTACGTGCGCTGGTCGCTGGCCGGCCGACCCGCGATCCACGCAGCGAACAGCGCGATGGTCACACCTGCGGCGTCGGAGAGCATGTGGCCTGCATCGGCCAGCAGGGACAGGGAACCGGACAGGGCGGCGCCGACTGCCTGGACCAGGACCACCGCGAGCGTGATCGCCAGGACGGCCAACAGCCGCTTCCGGTGCCGGCCGGTGGCGGTCAATCCGGGTGTGTGGCCGTGGTCGCGTCCCATGCCTACAGGCTAGCCCCAGCCCAGCTCGTGCAGCCGTTCGTCGTCGATGCCAAAGTGGTGGGCAACTTCGTGGACCACGGTCACGGCCACCTCGTGGATGACTTCTTCCCGGGAGTCGCAGATGTCCAGGATGGCCTCCCGGTAAATGGTGATCCGGTCCGGCAACGACCCTGCACCCCACCAGGAGTCACGTTCGGTCAGCGGAACCCCCTCGTAGAGCCCCAGCAGCACGGTCTCCGGGTCCTCGTCCGCGTGCGGCACGTAGCGGTCCTCGATAAAGACGGCCACGTTGTCCATCGTGCGGGCAAGCCGGGGCGGAATGGAGTCCAGGGCATCGCTGACGGCCGCTTCGAAATCATCCGCCGACATGCTGAACCCGGCGTTGCGGCCGGGCTCCCACGGTTCGTGCGGACCGCCGGGAACGCTGGGCAGACCGGGAGGCAGGCTTGTTGGCATACCCCGACTCTAGCGCCGTACGGCAATTCCGCTCCGACGGCGGGTCAGCGCCACCCCCACCAGGCACACGGCGCCGCCCACCAGCGCCCACACACCTGGAACTTCGGCCAGCAGGAGCCACGAAATCAGAATGGTGGTTCCGGGTACCAGATAGGTGGTTGCGGCCAGTTTGCCGGCGTCCACCAGGGAGAGGGCGTACGCCCAGGTGGTGAACGCGATGGCGGTGGGGAAGATGCCCAGGTACACCAGCCCTCCGGTGGCCGCCGGCGGAGCGGCCGCCACCTCCGCCACCAGTTGTCCGGCGAACGGCAGGCAGCACAGCGCGCCCACCAGGATGCCAAACCACGTGGCCTGCGCCGCCGGGCACTTCCGCAGCACCGGTTTCTGGACGATCACGCTGACGGCGGCGAGCACGGCGGCAAGGAGGCAGAGCGCTACACCCGCCACGTCCGCCGTCGCGCTTTCCCCGTCAGCGGCCGGCCGCGTTGAGCCCAGCGCGATCACCGCGACCCCCGCGAACGCCACGGTGCTGCCGATCAGCAGCCAGCGGGGGAAGCCTTCCTTGAGGAAGATGCCCGCCATGATGGCTACCAGGATGGGATTGACGTTGATCAGGAGGGCGCTGGTGCCGGCGTCCAGGACGTGTTCGGCAGCGTTCAGCGCCACGTTGTACCCGCCGAACCACATCACGCCGTACGCCAGGATGGGCAGCCACTCCCGCCCTTGCGGCAGCAGGCGGCTCTTGAGCAGTTGGGGCACCACCAGTACAGCGAGTACGACGGCGGCAATCGCGAGCCTGCCCAGCGTGAGGGAGCCGGGGGAAAAGTGCGGGCCCACAGCACGGATACCCACGAAAGCGGAGGCCCAAAGCACCACGGTCACCACCATCGCGGCGACGCCGAGGGCTTTGGCGCGGGCGGGCGGGGAAAAGGCAGCGGCGGGGCGGGCAGCATGCGTGATCGGGGGCATGAAGCCAATCTAGCTGTGGCCGGGGACATCGGTCTGGCGAAAATCGGCCATGTCACGGCAAGTTCCTGCCAAAGTGCCGTTGCGGACGGTTTGCTGCCGCAGGGCGGCCTCAGCGCTTGGTGGCGGTCCACTCCAGGAGGCGGTCAACCGGCCACGTGGTCACGATCCGTTCGGCCGGCACACCGTTCCGTTCGGCCCGTTCCGCCCCGTACTGGAGGAAGCCCAGCTGGCCGGGCGCGTGGGCGTCGCTGTCGATCGAGAACAGGCAACCGGCCTCGAGGGCCAGCTGGATCAGCGGATCCGGCGGATCCTGGCGTTCCGGCCGGGAATTGATCTCCACCGCCACGTTGTGTTCGGCGCAGGCGGCGAACACCTCCCGGGCGTCAAAGTCCGACGGCGGGCGAGTGCCCCGGGAACCTTCCACGAGGCGGCCCGTGCAGTGGCCCAGCACGTTGGTATGCGGGGCGCGGATGCCGCCCAGCATCCGCCGGGTCATGGTTTTGCTGTCCGCCCGGAGCTTGGAATGGACGCTGGCCACCACGACGTCCAGCCGGTCCAGCAGCGCAGGGTCCTGGTCCAGTTCACCGGATTCCAGGATGTCCACCTCGATGCCGCTCAGCAGCCTTGGCCCGGCGCCGCCGCCACGGTTGAGTTCCGCCACCACGTCCAGCTGTTCCTTGAGCCGTTCGGCGGACAGTCCGTTGGCGATGGTCAGGTTGGGCGAGTGGTCCGTCAGCGCCACGTATTCCCGTCCCAGCACCCCGGCGGCGGCGAGCATGAGCTCGATCGGGGATCCGCCGTCGGACCATTCACTGTGGCTGTGCAGGTCGCCCCGCAGCTGACGGGCCAGCTCCGTGCCCCCGCCGGCCAGGGGCTTTGCGCCCTTTTCCCGCAGGTCCGCCAGGTATTCCGGGACTTCGCCCTCCACGGCCTGCCGGATCACCTGGAAAGTCCGGTCCCCGATCCCCTTCATGGATTTCAGCCGGCCGGACACCGCCCGCGCGCGGACTTCTTCCTGTGGCAGCGTGCCGATCACCGCGGCCGCCTTGCGGAAAGCCTGGACCTTGAAGGTGGCGGCGCGTCCGCGCTCCAGCCAGAAAGCAATCTCGTTGAGCGCAGCAACGGCATCCATGAGTCCATCTTCACCCGCAAACGGCGCATGCGGACGGCATTTGCTCCCGATTTTGGTTAATGCGCGCCAAGGCCCTATAGTTTTAGAGTCCAGTTCGGAGAAACGCGAAGGACAAAGACGGAAAGCCCCGGCTGGAAGCCTTTTTCTTTGTTCCGGACAGGTTCTGGCCCCCATCGTCTAGCGGCCTAGGACACCGCCCTTTCACGGCGGCGGCACGGGTTCGAATCCCGTTGGGGGTACGCAAGGAACTGGTCAGGCAGGCTAAAAAAGTCTGGTAGGCTGGAAGCCTTGAAAAACGCGGTAGAGATACCGCAAAGCAAGAAACGCAAGGCCCTGTAGCGCAGTTGGTTAGCGCGCCGCCCTGTCACGGCGGAGGTCGCGGGTTCAAGTCCCGTCAGGGTCGCTCTGATTGTTGGAAGCAATTCCGGCCATCACGGTGACTAGTCACCTAGGCTCTGTAGCTCAGTTGGTAGAGCGTTCGACTGAAAATCGAAAGGTCACCGGATCGACGCCGGTCGGAGCCACCACTGGGAAGCACCAGTTCTTCGGAACTGGTGCTTTTCTTCGTTTAAGCCGGGATGTCGAATCCCGTGGTTCGCCTGACCCCGGCGGTGGCGGAGGGATAGGGTGGAACCAACAGAAGGGGAGTGCCTGATGGAATACCAGAACCCACAACCCGCGACCGGGGACATCCGTGAAGCTGCCGCGCCGCTGCCGCAGCAGATACCCGGCCTGGGCCGGACCGTTATTTCTGAAGCCGCTGTAGCAAAAGTCGCGGGCATCGCCGCACGCTCGGTGCCGGGCGTCCATTCACTGGGCTCGGGCCCCTCCCGCGCGCTGGGCGCCATCCGGGATGCGGTGGGCAGTTCCGACCACGCGGCCGGCGTCAACGCCGAGGTCGGCGAAACACAGGTGGCCGTGGACATTGAGCTGGTGGCCAGTTACGGCACGCCACTGCATTCGCTTGCGGACCATGTGCGGGCCGCCGTCTACCGGGCGGTGGAGGAACTGGTGGGCCTTCAGGTCATCGAGGTGAACGTGGAAATTACGGATGTCTATGTGCCGCCGCCGGTCAAACCGGTCACTGCGGCATCAGGAGAGCGGGAGGCGCTGCTGTGAACCTCACCATTGCGGGCGCGGCCATCGGGGCCTTCGTCGCGTTCATGTCGTTGGAATTCGGGCTGTGGGGCTTCCTGGTGTCGCTCCTCTTCATGGCCATCGGTGCGCTGCTGGGTCGCGCCGCCGAGGGGAAGCTGGACCTCCGCGGCGTCGTGGACGCAATCATCGGCCGCCGCTCATCGTCATGACGGCACCTGCGCCCCTCGCGCCGGCGCAGCGGCTGAGCGGCCACAACCGGATCAGCACGCAGGCGCTGACAAGCCTTGCCCGTACGGCCGCCGCCTTGGCGCTGGGGGTGGACGCGCATGACGTCCGGGTCCAATGGACGGACGACGACGGCCTGCTGGCGCTGTCCCTCGTCTCGCCTATCGGGGTCCCGCCTTTGCGGTCCGTCGCCCGGGACCCGGGGCGGGTCGCGGCTTTCGGCGGCTCCATCCGGGACCGTGCCGTGGCGGCAAAAGCGCAGATCATGTCCACCGTCACCGAGCTCAGCGGGGCGCAGCTGAGCAGGGTGGACATCAGGATCAGCGGGGCAAGGATCAGCGAAGGAGGTCGGGTGCAGTGAACGGCGAAGCAGCCCGCGGCAAGGCGTCCGGCCCGGACATGGGAAGGATAATCCACCGGGAAACCCGCTCTTCACGTGCAGTGGCGGCAACGGCCGCTGCCCTCCTGGTGCTGGTCGTTGCCGGATACGGGCTGCTGGAAGCCGGGGTGCATGCCATCGGGCAGCCGGCATGGCTGGTAGATCCACGCGTCGCGGGGGACCGGTTGGTGCGGCTCCCGGCCGGCGTTCCCGTGGGGCTATTGGCTGCCCTTGGCGCTGTCCTTGCCATGCTGGGACTGCTTTTCTTCCTGACCGGAATCCTCCCGGGACGGCGGGCCCGGCATGTCCTGCGCGGAGCCGGGTCAGGGCCCGCCGTCGTGGTTGACGACGAAGTGATCGCCTCGGCCCTTGCGCGGCGGGCCCGGTTGGCTGCCAACGTAACCCCGGACCAGGTAATGGTGGTGGTGTCGCAGCGGCAGGTGCTGGTCAATGTCCGTCCCACCTCAGGGGTTCCGGTCGACCAGGAGGCGGTGCTTGCCGCGGTGCAGGACGAGCTGGACCAAATGGGGCTTGAACCTGCGCCGGCAGCCCGCATCAATGTGGCAGCCTCGGGGGTGATCGGGGCATGAACAGCACGCCAAGCATCCTCAACCGGATCCTGGTGTCCGTCATTGGCCTGAAGCTGCTGGCGATCGGCGTCCTGCTGATCCTGCTGGCCTACGTCCCCGGCGTGGCCGCCTGGTGGCACGGCTGGTCCGCCGGGGTCCGGACGGCAGTGGAAAGTGCCTTCGACTCAACCAGGTTCCCGGGCGGGGGCGAAAGCTGGCTGTGGATCCTCGTGGTGGCCGGCCTGCTGGTGGCCATCGGGCTCATGGTGGCATGGATCGCCCAGCAAGGTAAGGGCCGTGCCAACCTGCTGGCGGAAGAATACGATCCCGGTGAGGTTCCCGGCGACGTACGGATCGGCGCCGGGGTAGCGGAGCAGGCGCTCAAACACGCATTGGCAGGCCGGCCGGACCTGGCCGGTGCCGCGGTGACAGCGTATGACGTCAAGGGTTCTCCGGCGCTGAAGGTCCGGCTCCTGCCGCGTCAGGGGGTGGCCCCGCACCTGCTCGCTGCTGAGGTGACCGAACTCGTGGCCGCCCTGGACGAGGTTGCGGGAACCAGCACGCCGGTGCTCATCCACATCGGCGCCGGCGCGCGGACGCGGTTCGGCCGGGCCGAACGCGTCCGCTGACGCGGCACGATGGTTCAGTTCTTAACGAGGTACCTCAGCTCTTGACGAGGTATACGGTGCAGTCCACGGGGACCTCCTGCATGCCGGTCCACTCGGAATCAGGTTCGAGTCCGCTGGACAGCGCCACCGTGTAGCCCTCCGGGACGGGCGCGGAGGCGAATCCCGTATTGCCGATGACCATGACGTCCCCATTGTGGAAGGCCAGGACACCGCTTTCGGGGGCGTGGCTGTCTGCCCAGGCGAAGCTCCCCCGTCCGAGCCGCCGTTCAGCGCGGAACGCCAGGGCAGCTCGGTACAGCTCCAGCGTGGAACCGGGATCGCCGTCCTGCTGGTCCGCGGCGTGCGGGCCGAAACTCTCGGGCTGCGGAAGCCATGGCGCCGCCGCGGTCAGGGAGTGGCTCCCGGAGAATCCGTAGCCGGGCTGTTCCGCTGCCCAGGGCAGCGGAACACGGCAGCCGTCCCGGCCGGTTTCGGCGCCCCGTGTCCGGAAGAAGGTCGGGTCCTGCCGTGCTTCGGCCGGGAGCGTGGTGTATTCGGGCAGGCCAAGCTCTTCGCCCTGGTACAGGTAGGCCGAACCCGGAAGTGCAAGCGAGATCAGTGTGGCCGCCCGCGCCCGGGCCAGGCCCAGCGCGGCGTCAGGCTGTTCGTCGGTGGCCGCGATGCCCTTGGGGAACGTGGTGGGGTCCTTGAGGCCGAAACGGGTGGAGTGCCGGACGGTGTCGTGGTTGCTGAGCACCCAGGTGCAGGGGGCACCTACGGAGGCGGCCGCCGCCAGGGAGGCATCGATGGATTCCGACATCCGCTCTGCGTCCCAGCCGGCCAGCAGGAAATCGAAATTGAATGCCTGCTGCATCTCGTCCTGGCGGACGTAGCGGGCCAGCCGTTCGGCGGGTTCCACCCAGGCCTCGGCCACCATCATGCGGTCGCTGCCGTACTCTTCCAGCACGCGGTGCCAGTCCCGGTAGATGTCATGGACGCCGTCCTGGTCGAAGAACGGTGACGGTGGGTACGTGGGGGAGACGGCACGGTGGGGCTCTTCTTGGTCGGTGTGCGCGCCGGGCGCATCCCCCGGCTGCATGGGTTCGCGGTGCACCTCGGTGCCCTCGACCATCGCGGCAGCACCCTCCCAGTCCGGCAGGCCGGCCTCCTTGACCATCCCGTGGGCCACATCCACCCGGAAGCCGTCCACGCCGCGGTCCAGCCAGAAGCGGAGCACTGACCGCATTTCCTCCTGGACCTCGGGGTTCTCCCAGTTCAGGTCGGGCTGCTTGGTATCGAAGAGGTGGAGGTACCACTCTCCGGGCGATCCGTCCGCCTCGGTAATCCGCGTCCACGCGGGGCCGCCGAAAATCGATTTCCAGTTGTTCGGTGCGCGGTTTCCGTCACCGGAGCCCGCGACCTCGTCCTTGCCCGGCCGGAACATGTAGCGGTTCCTTTGCCGGGATCCGGGCGGGGACGCCAGCGCTTCCTGGAACCAGACGTGCTCGTCCGAGGTGTGGTTGGGAACCAGGTCCACGATGACCTTCAGACCACGCTGGTGGGCGTCCGCCAGCATCGCATCGAAGTCCTCAAGGGTGCCGAACAGTGGGTCCACCTGCCGATAGTCCGCCACGTCGTACCCGGCGTCTGCCTGCGGCGACTTGTAGAAGGGCGAGAGCCAGATGGCGTCCACGCCGAGCTTCGCCAGATACGGAAGACGTTCGACGACGCCACGCAGGTCCCCCATGCCGTCACCGTTTCCGTCGGCAAAGGAACGGGGGTAGATCTGATAGACCACCGCATCCGCCCACCATTCCGTGGGGGTGGGTCCGGAGCTGTGGACGGGAGGGTTGGACATTTCGTTCCTCTCGGATAACTTTTTGATGTAAACGCTTGCATAACCTGCGGCAACCTTACTAGTGTGACTGTCACCACATCAACCTGCCTAGCAAGCGCACTGTCGACTTACTTGTCACTCAGCGAGGAGCTTCAAGCCAATGAAAACCCCTAAATTCCTACTGCCGGCGGCTACAGCCGGAATCCTGGCCCTCACGCTTTCAGCCTGTGGCGGCGGTGGAGGCGGCGGAACCACGGGCGGTGGAGGCGGTGACGCCGAAGCCAACCTCGACGGCCGCGGTCCCATCACGTACGTGCAGGGCAAGGACAACAGCAACGTGGTCCGCCCGCTGATCGAAAAGTGGAACAAGGCGCACCCGGACGAGAAGGTCACCTTCAAGGAACAGACTGACGAGGCGGACCAGCAGCACGACGACCTGGTGCAGAACTACCAGGCCAAGAACCCCAACTACGACGTTGCCAGCGTCGACGTTGTATGGACCGCGGAGTTTGCGGCCAAGGGCTGGCTGCAGCCACTGAAGGATAAGATGGCCGTCGACACCAACGGCATGCTTGAGCCCACGATTGAAGCGGGTTCCTACAACGGCACCCTCTACGCGGCGCCGGTCTCTTCCGATGGCGCCATCCTGTATTACCGCAAGGACTTGGTCCCCAACGCTCCAAAGACCTGGGACGAAATGATGGAGATGTGCTCCATCGCCGAGAAGAACAAGATGGCCTGCTACTCCGGTCAGTTCAAGCAGTATGAAGGCCTGACGGTGAACGCCTCCGAAGCGATCAACTCCGCCGGCGGTTCCGTCCTGAATGACGAAGGCAAGCCGAACCTGAACACCCCTGAGGCCAAGGAAGGCATGGAGAACCTGGTTGAGGCCTTCAAGAACGGCAACATTCCGGCCGAGGCCATTACGTACCAGGAAGAGGAAAGCCGCCGTGCGTTCCAGGAGGGCAAGCTGCTGTTCCTGCGCAACTGGCCCTACGTCTACAACCTGGCCACCACTGAGGGTTCCTCGAAGGTGAAGGATGTGCTGGGTATGACGGCCCTTCCGGGCAAGGACGGTCCGGGCGCTTCCAGCCTGGGCGGCCACAGCGCAGCCATCAGCGTGTACTCCAAGCACAAGGCAACTGCCCTCGACTTCGTGAAGTTCCTGGTTGAAGAAGAGCAGCAGAAGTTCTTCGCTACCCAGGGTTCGCTCGCTCCTGTTCTGGGCTCGCTGTACGAGGATGAGGAACTTGTCTCCAAGCTCCCGTTCCTGCCGGTCCTGAAGACCTCGATCGAGAACGCAGTTCCGCGTCCCGTGACCCCGTTCTACCCTGCAGTTACCAAGGCGATCCAGGAGAACTCCTACGCCGCGCTGAAGGGTGAGAAGTCTGCTGAGCAGGCCCTGGCCGACATGCAGAAGTCCATCGAATCCGCCACCGCAGGATCGTAGCCTGAAGATGGCAACCGAATTGGGCCCGACGCCGGCGACCAAGCCGGCGTCGGGCGCGCCCCCCGTCCATCACGGCCCCAAGGGTGTAGGCGAGGATAATAAGATCCTCAGCCAGGGCAAGTGGGCCTCCTGGCTCCTCGCCCCCACCATCATCGCGCTGGCCATCGTCATCGTCTACCCGATCATCAGTGCCATCGTCATGTCCTTCCAGAAGGATGCGGGCCTGGATCCGGCCACAGGCCTGTTCACCGCCGGCGGCCCCGCCGGCATACAGAACTATGTGAACTGGCTTGGCCAGCAGTGTGCCGCACCCGGCGGCGGCACCATCGCCTGCCCCCCCGGTACGCTGGGCGGGCAGTTCTGGACCGCCACCGGCACCACGTTCTTCTTCACGGTGGTCACGGTAGCCCTGGAAACGGTGCTCGGTTTTTGGATGGCCATGATCATGGCCCGTACGTTCAAGGGCCGCAGCCTGGTCCGGGCCGCCGTCCTGGTTCCGTGGGCCATTCCCACGGCCGTGACCGCCCAGCTCTGGCTGTTCATGTTCGACTTCAACGGCATCATCAACAAACTGTTCAACGCCTCCATCTTGTGGACAGGCAGCGAGTGGCCCGCGAAGTGGGCCGTGATCATCGCAGACACCTGGAAGACCACGCCCTTCATGGCGCTGCTGATCCTGGCAGGACTGCAGATGATTCCGGCAGAGGTCTACGAGGCCGCCAAGGTTGACGGCGCCAGCTCCTGGCAGCGCTTCAAGCTGATCACGCTCCCCCTGGTGAAGCCGGCACTCATGGTGGCCGTCCTGTTCAGGACGCTGGACGCCCTGCGCATGTTCGACCTTCCATACATCCTCACCGGCGGCGCGAACAACACCACAACGCTGTCCATCCTGGTGATCAACCAGATCAGGCAAGGGTTCAACTCGGCCGCTGCACTGTCCACCATCACGTTCCTCATCATCTTCCTGGTCGCGTTCATTTTCGTCCGCTTCCTGGGTGCGAACGTCGTGGAACAAAGCGGTGCCACCGGTAAGGGGAAGAAATGACAACCTCAACTGCCTCCGCCGAGCTGCGGGCCGAGCAGGACAAGGGCCGCAAGGTCGCCCAGAACCGCGAAAAGTGGGCACAGGCGCGGACCTATATCAGTGCCGCCGTCATCCTTATCTGGTGCCTGGCACCGGCTTACTGGATGGTGGTCACCGCGTTCCGGGAAGTCGGATTCACCTACGACACCACGCCCTGGCCCACGCACGTCACCCTGGACAACTTCCTCACCGCCTTCGATACCTCGTTCGGCAACAGGTTTGGCCAGGCGCTGCTTAACAGCATCATCATCGGTGTCACCGTCACCGTGATCTCGCTGGTGATCGGTGTCTTCGCTGCCTACGCCCTGGCCCGCCTGAATTTCCGGTTCAAGTACCTGGTGCTGGGCTTCATCCTGGGAGCGTCCATGTTCCCCGGCGTTGCCCTGATCACCCCGCTGTTCCAGCTGTTCACCAACATTGGCTGGATGGGCACCTACCAGGCGCTGATCATTCCGAACATCTCGTTCGTGCTGCCGCTGACCGTCTACACCCTGACCTCCTTCTTCCGGGAAATGCCCTGGGAGCTGGAGGAGTCGGCCCGCGTGGACGGCTGCACGCAGGGGCAGGCGTTCCGGAGGGTCATCATGCCGCTGGCGGCTCCGGCGATCTTCACCACGGCGATCCTCGCGTTCATCTCCTCCTGGAATGAATTCCTGATCGCCAGCCAGCTGTCCAATGAGGCCACCCAGCCCGTGACGGTCGCTATTGCGAACTTTGCCGGAGCCCAGCCCCAGCAGATTCCTTATACGGCGATCATGGCCGCAGGCACCATCGTCACCATTCCCTTGGTGATCCTGGTCCTGGTGTTCCAGCGCAAGATTGTGGCCGGCCTGACGGCCGGTGCGGTCAAGTGACGGACGGCGCCTCCCGCTCCCGGCCTTCCGGCGGGGCGGGAGGCCGCAGCCGGTTGGTCCGGTCGGGCGAAGATTTTGACATAATTATCGGGTTCCTGGGCTTCTGGGCTTTGATTCTGCTGGTGGTCACCGTGTGGATGGAGATCACCGGCCAGCCCGCGCTGTGGTGGGCCCTGGGCCTGCTGGCAATTCTCCTGGCCATGTATGGAATGCTCCGGCTCCGGCGGAAGCTCCCTGCCCGCCGGTAGCAGCGTTTCCAGCGGGGCAGCGATGCCTTCGCGGGACAGGATCTTTGGCGTTGGGGGGTCAGTCGGGCGGTTGCCCGCGCCTGCAGGGAGTTATCGAGGGGAATCGTGGCACGAATGTCAGAGCGGTCGCAGCGAGGTGGCCACGCGGGGATCAGCATCGAGGACGTGGCCGCCGCCGCGGGGGTTTCCACCGCTACGGTGTCCCGGGCAGTCCGCGGGCTCCCCAGGGTTTCGCCCGCGACGCGCGAGAAGATCCTCGAAATCGCCGCAAACCTCGGCTATGTGGCTTCTTCCTCCGCATCCGGCCTCGCCACGGGGCGGACCCGCACCATCGGCGTGCTGGCACCGTTCGTGAGCCGCTGGTTCTTCTCCAAGGCCATCGAAGGCGCAGACCGCGAGCTGCATGCCCGGCAATACAACCTCTCGCTGTTCAACCTGGGCGGCCACGGCAGCAACAGGGAACGCCTCTTCAGCAAGACCATGGTTTACAAGCAGATCGATGCCCTGCTGGTGCTGTGTATGGCGCTGACTCCGGAAGAGCTGGACCACCTGCAGAAAATCGACATCCCCCTGGTGGTGGTGGGCGGCCACGTGGAGGAATGCGCGTACATCGGCATCGATGACTACGCCGCGGCATCCACTGCGGTCCGCCACCTCATCGACCTGGGCCATCGGGACATCGCCCTGCTGCACGGCGACGATGAGACGGACCTGAACTTCGACGTTCCCCGGGTCCGAATCCTGGCGTTCAAGGACGTCATGACGGCGGCGAACCTGCCCACCCGGCCGGAATGGGATGAGTGGGGCGACTTCACGGTCAAGAGCGGCCAGGAAGCGTTCCGCCGGCTCTGGGCACTCCCCGGCGCCAAGCCCACCGCCGTCTTCTGCGCGTCCGATGAAATGGCGATGGGCGTGATCTTCGAGGCGGCGCGGATGGGCGTCAAGGTGCCGGAACAGCTCTCCGTGGTGGGCATCGACAACCACGACTTCGCCGAACCGATGGGCCTGACCACCGTGGGCCAGCGGCCGGACGAGCAGGCCGAGCTCGCCACCAAGATGCTCCTGGATGAGCTGGACGGGGCCGCAGGCTCCGTCCGCTCCGCCGTCGCTCCGCACCAGCTCATAGTCCGGACCACCACGGCCCCGCCACAGGCCTGACGCGGAGCGATGGTCCACGGCTGCGGCCGTCAGGACGCGCGGGCAAGCTGCCTGATGGGAATCCAGCGGGAGGCCAGCCGGCGGTAAGCCGCCGCGGCGCCGGTCATGTCGCCCTCGGCCAGGCACTCGATCCCCAGCCGGATATCCATGGGCGACTCGTCCGGATAGACCTTGTCCGCCACCGCGCCGTAATCCAGTTCCACCATCGATTCGACGTGGAACTGCTCCAGCCATTCGGTCAACTGCGCCAGGTCATCCAGCATGTCCAGGTCCGGTGCGGCCAGTGCCAGGTTGGCCACCGCATAGCGTGCGCGCTCCAGGGCATCGGTGATGGGTGCCCACACCCGGACGGTGACGATCCGGCCGGCGGCTTCCACCACGTCCTTGTGGTCCGATTCCATGAAAAGCGAAAACCAGCTGAAGGGGATGCCCCAGGTTGAGGCGCGGGTGTGGACTCGGATGGATCCATCCCTGGCCTTGACCGCATCGATCCGCTCCTGGTGCCGGTCGCGCTGCGCTTCCGGAATGAGGAGCTCGGCGAGGGGACCGTGGATGCCCTCCATCAGGGCGTTGGCCGCCAGGCCGGCGCGCAGCACCAGCTGGCTGGGACAGTACAGCAGCACTTCGCCGGCGGCAGCACCGCCGTCGTCCGCGTCCTTGCCCGGAGCCGGGACCGAGGTGACGCGCACCAGGTCCGTGCGCCCCGTGGGGAAGGGATCCCCGCCGGAGCGGGTGATGCGCCCCAGGGAGGCGAGCAGCTCGGCATTTTCGACGGCGGCCCGCGAAGCGGCGCGTTCGCCTGCCGCCCGGATGGCTTCCCGCTGCTCCTCGGGGAAGGCCTCCAAGGGCTCGTAGACCCGGAGGGCGGAGGAGAACGGCAGGCCTGCCTGGCCCCGGTAGAGGTTTCCGGTCATCGCGGCGTCCTCCTTCGTTGAGTCCGGGGCGCTGCCATCAGTCTGCCAGTTCCACCAGGACCGGCGCGTGGTCCGAGGCGCCCTTGCCCTTGCGCTCCTCGCGGTCGATCGACGCGCCGGTGACCCGTGCCGCGAGGGCGGGCGAGGCCAGGACGAAGTCAATGCGCATGCCCTGGCGCTTGGGGAACCGGAGCTGCGTGTAGTCCCAGTAGGTGTAGACGCCGGGTCCGGGAGTATAAGGACGGACTACGTCGGTGAAGCCGGCCGATTCGAATGCGTGGAAGGCTGCGCGCTCCGGCGGGCTGACGTGCGTGTAGCGGTTCCGAACAAAGAGGTCGATGTCCCACACGTCCTCGTCGAACGGGGCGATGTTCCAGTCGCCCATGAGCGCGACCTGGGCCTGCGGGTCCGCTTCGACCAGGCCCTGGGCGTGGGTTTTGAGGCTCTCCAGCCACTTGAGCTTGTAGGGCATGTGCTCGTCATCGAGCGAGCGGCCGTTGGGGATGTACAGGCTCCACACCCGGACGCCGCCGCAGGTCGCGGCCATGGCGCGTGCTTCCTGCACGGGATCCTTGCCGGCCTTACCAAAGGACGGCTGGTCCAGGAAGGTCCGCTCCACGTCTTCCAGGCCCACCCGGGATGCGATCGCGACGCCGTTCCACTGGTTCACGCCGAAGTGCGCGACCTCATAGCCCATCCGTTCGAACAGTTCCCACGGAAAGTTCTCGTCCTTGCACTTGGTTTCCTGGATGGCCAGGACATCGCAGTCGCTGCGCTGCAGCCAGGCCTCGACGCGGTCGGCACGGGCACGGAGCGAGTTCACATTCCAGGTAGCTATCTTCACAGTCCTAACTTACCGAACTTGCCTTGGGGCCGGGCCCGGCTGCCCAAAATGCCGCTCTGGAATTTAGTAGGAAGTCCGAGTATATTCAGGAAGGAGAGATGATGTGGGTCACATGCCGCCCATTCGGCCGCGCAACCCCACCGGTGCAAAGGAGCAATCCATCATGGTTCGGGAGCTTTCCCATTACGTTGGCGGGCAGCATGTTGAGGGCACGTCCGGCCGGTTCGCCGACGTCTACGATCCGTGCGCCGGCCAGGTCCAGGCGCGCGTCCCCCTGGCCTCGGCCGATGAGGTCCGGAACGTGGTGGCCACCGCGGAAAAGGCCCAGGAGGAGTGGGCGGCCATGAATCCACAGCGCCGCGGCCGCATCCTGCTGAAGTTCGTCGACCTGGTCAACCGGGACCTGGACGAACTCGCGGCCCTGTTGTCCTCGGAGCACGGCAAGACCCTCCCGGACGCCCGCGGTGACATCCAGCGGGGCATCGAAGTGGTGGAGTTCGCCGCGGGAGCTCCGCACCTTCTTAAGGGTGAGTTCTCGGACAGCGCCGGCGCCGGGATCGACGTGCATTCAATGCGCCAACCGCTGGGCGTGGTTGCCGGCATCACGCCGTTCAACTTCCCGGCCATGATTCCGCTGTGGAAGGCCGGCCCCGCGCTGGCCGCCGGAAACTCCTTCATCCTCAAGCCCTCGGAGCGCGACCCCTCCGTGCCTCTGCGCCTTGCGGAGCTCTTCACCGAGGCGGGACTGCCGGACGGCGTGTTCAATGTGGTCAACGGCGACAAGGAAGCTGTGGACGCCCTGCTGGAAGATCCGCGGGTCCAGGCCGTGGGCTTTGTCGGTTCCACGCCCATCGCCCAGTACATCTACGCCACCGCGGCGGCCCACGGCAAGCGGGCCCAGTGCTTCGGCGGCGCCAAGAACCACATGGTGATCATGCCGGACGCAGACCTGGACATGGCGGCCGACGCGCTCATCGGTGCCGGTTACGGTTCCGCCGGCGAGCGCTGCATGGCCATCTCCGTAGCGGTGCCGGTGGGCAAAGCCACCGGGGACGCCCTGGTTGCCAGGCTCCGGGAGCGCATCGCCGGGCTGAAGGTGGGCCACAGCCTGGACAAGGACTCGGATTTCGGTCCGGTGGTGGCGGCATCCGCCAAGGAGCGGATCGAAGGCTATATCCAGTCCGGCGTGGACGCCGGCGCCACCTTGGTGGCGGACGGCCGGGGCCTCACGGTGGACGGCTGCGAAGGCGGGTTCTGGGTGGGCCCCACGCTCTTCGACAACGTCACCAAGGACATGGATATCTATAAGGAAGAGATCTTCGGCCCGGTGCTCAGCGTGCTCCGCGCCGAAGACTACGACGAAGCCCTGCGCCTGTGCAGCGAGCACGAGTTCGGCAACGGCGTGGCCATCTTCACGCGCGACGGCGACTCCGCCCGCGACTTCGCCAGCCGCGTCCAGGTGGGAATGGTGGGCATCAACGTCCCCATCCCGGTTCCGATCGCCTACTACACCTTCGGCGGGTGGAAGGCATCCGGCTTTGGCGACCTGAACCAGCACGGCGCTGACGCCTTCCGCTTCTACACCAAGACCAAGACGGTCACCACCCGGTGGCCCTCCGGCATCCGCACCGGGGCCAGTTTCACCATGCCGGAAGGCAGCTGATGGCGGGCATGGAGGCCTTGGAGCCGGAGCCTGCGGAAGTACTCTTCGAGCGGCGCGGGCGGCTGGGTGTCATCACCCTCAACCGGCCCCGCGCCGTGAATGCGCTCACGGCCAACATGGCGGCGGCGATGCTGGACCAGCTCACCGCATGGGCGGATGACGACGGCGTTGCCGCCGTCCTGGTGCAGGGTGCCGGCGGCCGCGGCCTGTGCGCAGGCGGCGACATTGTGGCCATCTACCGCGATATTCCCGACGGCGGCGGAGCCACTGCGGATTTCTGGGCGGTGGAATACCGGCTTAACGCCCTTATCGCGTCCTACCCCAAGCCCTACGTGGCGTTCATGGACGGGCTGGTGCTGGGCGGCGGGGTGGGAATCTCGGCGCACGGATCCGTCCGTGTGGTCACCGAGCGCACACGGACCGGCATGCCGGAAACCACCATTGGATTCGCGCCCGACGTCGGCGGAACCCTTCTGCTGTCCCGGTCGCCGGGGGAGACGGGCACCCACGCCGCCCTCACCGGCGAACACCTCAGCGGAGCGGACGCGGTGTACCTGGGGCTCGCTGACCACTTCGTGCCCTCGGGCCGGATGGCGGCCCTCGCCGCGGCGCTGGAAACCGAGGAGCCGGGAACCGCCGTCGAACGCTTTGCGGACGCCGCGCCGCCCTCGGTGCTGGCCGCCCGGAGGGAATGGATTGACGCCTGCTACTCCAGCGACGATGCGGAGGAAATCGTGGGCCGCCTGCACCTGGCCGGCGGTGAAGCCGGGGACGCCGCACGCACCATCCAAACCAAGTCGCCCACCGCGGTGAAGGTCACGCTCGCTTCGCTGCGGCGCGCACGGGACCTCAGCCTGGAGGAAACCCTGGAACAGGAATACCGCGTAGGGCTGCGGTTCCTGGCCGGACACGATTTCCGCGAGGGGATCCGTGCCCAGGTGGTGGACAAGGACCGCAACCCGCACTGGCGTCCCGCCAGCCTGGCGGAGGTGGGCCCTGGGGATGTTGCGGCATTCTTTGCCCCGCTGGGCGAGCGGGAACTGAAACTGGCAAAGGAGCAGGACCATGTCTGAGGCACGTGCGGAGGCCGGCGGAACAGCGACCGTCGGGACGATTGCATTCCTGGGCCTGGGCCACATGGGTGGGCCGATGGCCATCAACCTGGTTAGGGCCGGGCATACCGTGGCCGGGTTCGACGTGGTGCCGCAAGCCCTCGAAACGGCCCGGGCGCACGGCGTTGCCACGGCGGAAACGGCTGCTGAAGCGGTGGCGGATGCCGGCGTCGTGCTCACCATGCTGCCCAGTGGCAGGCATGTGCTGGACGCCTACCGCGGCACCGGGGGCGGGCCCGGACTGCTGGAAGCGGCCCCGGCCGGCACCTTGTTCCTGGACTGTTCCACCATCAACGTGGACGAGGCGCGGGAAGCGGCGGAGCTGGCCGTTGCGGCTGGCCACCGTTCCGTGGACGCGCCCGTATCCGGAGGCGTGGTGGGTGCGGAGGCAGGCACCCTGACCTTCATGGTGGGTGCGCTGGCCGATGACTTCGAGTACGTGCGGCCACTGTTGGAAGTGATGGGCAAGCGCGTGGTGCACTGCGGCGGGCACGGTGCCGGACAGGCTGCCAAGATCTGCAACAACCTGATCCTTGGTGTTTCCATGATCGCCGTCAGCGAGGCCTTCGTGCTGGGCGAGAAACTGGGGCTGACGCATCAGGCGCTGTTCGACGTCGCGTCCGCGGCTTCCGGGCAGTGCTGGGCGCTGACTACGAACTGCCCGGTGCCGGGGCCCGTTCCCACCAGCCCGGCCAACCGCGACTACCAGCCGGGCTTCGCCGGCGCCCTGATGGCCAAGGACCTCAACCTCGCCCTCAACGCCCTGCGCAGTACCGGGGTGGCGGGGCGGATGGGACCGCTGGCCGCGGAAATCTACGATACGTTTGCGGCGGAAGGCGGGGCCGGGCAGGACTTCTCCGCCATCATCAACGACATCCGGGACAGGTCCGCTGCGGCCGCCGGCCAAACCTCAGACCACCTGCCCGCGGCGCAGGATGATGGGAGCCCTGAATGACGGAATACCGGAACATCGTGGTGGAACAGCGCGGCCGGGTGGGGCTGGTAACCCTGAACCGGCCGCAGGCGCTGAACGCGCTGAACCACGCCACCATGGAAGAACTCGTGGCCGCAGTGACCGCCATGGACGCCGACCCCGGCCTTGGCGCGGTGGTGATCACCGGCTCCGCCAAGGCCTTCGCGGCCGGTGCGGACATCAAGGAGATGGCCTCGCAGGGGTACATGGACATGTACCGGGCGGACTGGTTCCGGGGCTGGGAGGACTTCACCCGGCTGCGGATTCCCACCGTCGCGGCGGTCTCCGGCTTCGCACTGGGCGGCGGCTGTGAACTGGCCATGATGTGCGACCTCCTGATCGCCGGGGACAACGCCAAGTTCGGCCAGCCGGAAATCAACCTGGGCGTGCTTCCGGGCATGGGCGGCTCCCAGCGGCTCACGCGTGCCGTGGGCAAAGCCAAAGCGATGGACCTGATTCTCACCGGCCGCTTCATCGGGGCCGAGGAAGCTGAACGCTGCGGCCTGGTGTCCCGGGTGGTCCCCGCCGAGGATGTGGTGGAGGAAGCCCTGAACGCAGCCGAAACCATTGCAGCGAAATCCAAGCCGGTGGCCATGGCCGCCAAAGAAGCAGTCAACGCGGCCTTTGAGACCGGACTGGCGCAAGGCGTGCTGTTCGAGCGGCGCCTCTTCCATTCACTTTTCGCCACCGAAGACCAGAAGGAAGGCATGGCCGCGTTCATGGAAAAGCGGCAGCCGGACTTCAGGCACCGGTAGGGCGGAGCTGCGGCAAGGCGTCGGGCCTACTCGCTGAAGTCACCGGCGTTACGGCGGAACGTGCCGAGGATGCGGATCAGTTGGTCCACGTCCCGGTCCCCGAAGCCGGACTGGGCGAACACGTCGGCGTTGAGCGCCGCCGTCGCGCTTTTAGCCAGCCTGCGGCCTTCGGTGGTGAGCTCGATCAGGGTGGTGCGGCCGTCCGTGGGGTGCGGCGAACGGTGCACCAGCCCCGCCTGCTCCAGGCGGTCGACGGCGTTGGTCACCGATGTGGGATGCACCTGCAGGAGCGCGCTCGCCTTGTTCATGGGCAGTGCGCCGCTGCGGGCGAAGCTCAGCAGCGCCAGGAGTTCATAGCGGGCGAACGTCAGCCCGAAGGGCTTCAGCACCGCCTCGATGCGTGCCAGCAGGATCTGCTGGGTACGCATGATCGCGGTGATGGCGGCCATCGGTGCCGCGACGTCGGACCAGCCGTGCCGCTCCCAGTTCAGCCGGGCGTCCGCGATCGGGTCACGCGGCAGCGGCGTGGCCATGGCACCTCCAGCGGGTCGTCCTGCAATCCATGGGCATCAGCCTAGCTTTTCAGTGCGGGGAAGTCGGCTCAGAGCACCGGACGCTGCCCTTGCCAAGCGGACTTCCTCAGTGGCGGTCATGGTGCACCTTTCGCCGGATGGCCGGAGCACCTAGTGATACACATCACTGTGCAATATACTAGGACATCCAAGGGTTTGGAAGCTCCGGCCGGTCCGGAACAGTCTCACGAAAGGGATGGGCGCCTGTGCGGCCACACGCAGTAGGACCATCAGCAGTTCAGCCGCAGCCGGCACCGCCGTTTCCGGACGCGGATCTCATGCACATAGTGGAGCTGCTGCCCCAGGCGGAACAGGGCCGGTATCACGAGGTCCGCGATTTCCTGCAGAGCCGGATCCGCGCTGCATCCATCGACTACTGGAACCGCGAGGAGTTTCCCTTCGGCCTGGTGTCGGAACTGGGGAAGTACGGGCTGGGCGGCCTGCAGACCGACGGCACCTCAACGCTCTTCAAGGGGCTCATGTATACCGAGGTGGCCAGGGCCGACGTGTCGCTGTCCGCGCTGGTGGGGATCCATAACGAACTCATCGTGGGGATGATCCACCAGTTGGGGTCGGAGGAGCAAAAGACCCGCTGGCTGCCCGGACTCACTGCCCTGCAGCAGATCGGTGCGTTCGCGCTGACCGAGCCGGACCACGGCTCGGATATCGCCGGCGGCCTGGCCACGACCGCCCGGCGCGACGGCGCAGAGTGGGTTCTCAGCGGGGCCAAGCGCTGGATCGGCGCCGGAACCATCGCGGACTTCGCCCTGGTGTGGGCCAGGGACGCCGCGGACCAGCAGATCAAGGGCTTCATCGTGGAGACTGACCGGCCGGGCTACAGCGCCACCAAGATCGCCAATAAGATCGGCCTGCGGATCATGCAAAACGCGGACATCGTGCTGGACGAGGTCCGCATCCCGGCGGGCAACCTCCTGCCGGGGGCAACGGACTTTTCCCGCGCCAACGAGCTGCTGCGGGATTCCCGCGCCTGGGTGGGCTGGCAGGCCGCGGGCATTCAGTTGGCCGCCTTTGACGTGGCACGGTCCTATGCCCTGCAGCGGAAGCAGTTCGGCAAGGAACTCGCCCGGTTCCAGCTCATCCAGCAGCAGCTCGCCGAGATCCTGGGCAACGCCACGGCCTCCCTCGCGCTGATGGTCCAGCTCGCGCAGATCCAGGCTGACGGCAGGCTGGAGATGGCGCAGGCCGCCATGGCCAAGGCCACCACCACCCGGCTGGCCCGCGCCTCCGTGGCGATGGGCCGGTCCCTGATGGGCGGAAATGGCATAAGCACGGACTATGAGATGGGCAAACTCTTCGGCGACGCCGAGATCCTCTACACCTACGAGGGCACCTATGAGATCAATTCGCTCATCGTGGCCAGGGCCGTGACCGGGAAGTCCGCTTTCGTGTAGACCGGTTGCGCGCCTGTGCCACCAGGCGGCTGAAGGCGTAAACGAACATGGCCTCGGTGACCAGCATCAGGCAAACCAGCAGCCAGTGCCCCTGTGCAGCGAAGACGATGCCGCCGGTCACCGCCAGGACGGTACCTAGCGCCAGGGCGTAGACCGCGAATCCGACCGCGACGCGCGCGCTGCGGACGCCTGTCCGGAACCCGAAGCCCAGTGGCTCACCGCCGGGGTGTCCTGGAACGCGGTCGGGTGCGCCCGGCCCCAACTGGTCGAACTCCTCCCAGGGATCCTGCTCCTGTCCCTTCACCCTCCCATTGTCCCAGCCCGACGTCAGGCAAAAACAGCGGCCCGTCCAGCAAAATGCTGGACGGGCCGCTGCGTGGTACCGGATTCTGCCGGCCGGGCCGGCGGTCACCTAAACCTTAGAGGGGGCGGATGTTTTCTGCCTGCGGACCCTTGGGGCCCTGGGTCACGTCGAATTCGACCTTCTGGTTCTCGTCCAGGGAGCGGTATCCGCTGGTGGCGATTGCCGAGTAGTGGGCGAAAACGTCAGCGGACCCGTCATCGGGGGCAATGAAGCCAAAACCCTTTTCGGCGTTGAACCATTTAACTGTGCCTGTTGCCATGGCTGCATTCCTTCATGTGACTCTGATTCTATCCCCGGGTTATCCGCCCAGAGTGTGCGGAGAACGTCCCCCGCAGTCCCCAACGTACGGTGCGCGCGCCCGGCACGCAAGGGTTCGGCACTGTTGCGTCGCTGCCGGCGCCGAATTTGCCCACCTTTCCGGGGAAATCACGGCGGCGCGCCGCACCGAGAGGGCGACACGCCGCCGTCGTGGGTCAAGGATGGGAAGCCCGGCGGGCCGGCCCGTCCCGCCGGAAGCTACAGGGCCTCGAGGATGCTCACGTAGTTGGCGATCCCCACGCCGCCCATGTTCTGGACGGCTGCGCGGCGCGGACCGGCCAGCTGCATGTCACCTGCGGTTCCGGTCAGCTGCATGGCCGCCAGCACGTGCTGCGAAACACCGGTGGCACCCACCGGATGGCCCTTGGCCTTGAGGCCGCCGGAGACGTTGACCGGCAGCTTTCCGTCCTTGAAGACCCAGCCTTCTTCCACGGCGCGGCTGCCGTGGCCGGGTTCGGTCAAGCCCATCGCCTCGTACATAAGGAGCTCGGCGATGGTGAAGCAGTCGTGGACCTCGGCGAAGTCAAGATCTTCAAGCCCGACGCCGGCCATCGCCAGCGCACGCTGCCAGGACACGCGCGTGGCCTCGAAAGCAGTGGGGTCCCGGCGCTCGGCGGGGAAGAAATCGTTGGCCTGGCCGAATCCGGCAAGGCGCACGGGCGTTGCAGTCCCGCCCGTCGGCGCGGTGGAGAGGACTACTGCCGCGGCGCCGTCGGACACGGGGGAGCAGTCGGTGCGGCGCAGCGGATCGGCGACCATCGGGTTCTTGTCCGAGATGGTGCGGCAGAACTCCTCGCCCAGGTCCTTCCGGAGTTGCGCGTACGGGTTGTCCACGCCGTTGCGGTGGTTCTTGGCGGCGATGGTGCCCAGGACGTCGGACACACTGCCGTAGCGCTTCTGGTAGTGCTTGGCCACTTCGGCGAAGAGCCCGGTGAAGCCGGTGGTGGACGGCTTTCCGGCCATGTCGTAGTCAGCGCCCAGCAGCCCGGCGCCCACCACATCGGCCCCGGCGTGGGTCATCTTCTCGGCGCCGATCACCAGGACGGTCTTCGCGGTTCCGGCGAGCAGGGCTTTGGTGCCCTGCTGGAACGCGGCGGAGCCGGAGGCGCACGCATTTTCGACGCGGGTGGACGGGACATTGGCCAGTTCCGGCGAAACCTGCAGGGCCAGGGAGGACGGGAACGCCAGGGGCATCATCCCGGAGTTGAACTGGCCAACGTAGATTTCATCGATCCGGCCGGGCTCGATGCCGGCGGTGCTGATGGCATCCGAGGCCACCTGGACGATCAGGGACTCCAGGGTCTCGTCGGTGAGCTTGCCGAAGCGGCTGTGCCCCCAGCCGGTGATCAGGACATCCTTGCCAAACTGTTCCCGCAGGCTCATGCCGGTGCTCCTTCCAGGGCCGGTTCACCAAGGGCGACGCTGAACTGGGCCTCTGTCTTCTCCCGGATCTCCTCTTCGGTCACGCCCGGGGCCAGGCGGGTCAGGGTAAGCTGCCGTCCGCCGTCGTCCGTTTTCGCCAGATCGAAGACGGCAAGGTCGCTGATGATCCGGTCCACGCAGCTGAGGCCGGTCAGCGGAAGGGTGCACTCGCGCACGATCTTGGCGGTGCCGTCCTTGGCGTTGTGCTCGGTCAGGACAACCACGCGGGGGGTCCCGGCCACCAGGTCCATGGCGCCGCCCATGCCCTTGACCATTTTTCCGGGAATGGTCCAGTTGGCCAGGTCGCCGTTGCCGGACACCTGCATGGCGCCGAGGATCGCCACCTTGACGTGGCCGCCGCGGATCATGCCGAAGGACGCGGCGGAATCGAAAATGCTGCCGCCGGGCAGGACCGTCACGGTCTGCTTGCCGGCATTGATCAGGTCGGCGTCCTCGTCGCCCTCATACGGGAACGGGCCCATGCCCAGCAGTCCGTTCTCGCTCTGCAGCACCACCCGCACGCCCTCGGGCAGGTTGTTGGCCACGAGCGTGGGGATGCCGATCCCCAGGTTCACGTAGTCGCCGTCGTTCAGTTCCTCGGCCGCGATAGCGGCCATTTCATCCCTGGTCCAGGCCATGGGGTTCTCCTTTGTCGGTTCAGTTGCTTAGGCGGACAGCGCGGCGGTGTCCGCGGAAACGCTGCGCGGGCGGACGGTGCGCTGCTCGATGTCCTTGACGCGGTCCGTGGCCTGTACCAGCCGCTGGACGAACACGCCCGGGGTCACGATGTGGTTGGGGTCCAGTTCCCCGGGGCGCAGGATGACTTCGGCTTCGGCGACCGTCAGCTCCGCCGCTGTGGCCACCACCGGGTTGAAGTTGCGGGCGGTGTAGCGGTAGATGAGGTTGCCGTCCGTGTCCGCGGTGTGTGCGTGGACCAGCGCGACGTCGGCCCGGATCGCGCGCTCGCGGACGTACGTCACGCCGTCGAATTCCTCGTGCGGCTTGCCCTCGGCCACCATGGTGCCCACGCCGGTCCTGGTGTAGAAGGCCGGGATCCCGGCGCCGCTGGCGCGGAGCCGTTCGGCGAGGGTGCCCTGCGGCGTGAACTCCACCTCGAGGTTGCCCGCGAGGTACTGCTCGGCGAAGAGTTTGTTCTCGCCCACATAGGAGGCGATCACCTTGCGGACCTGGCCGGCCTCGATCAGGATGCCCAGGCCCTTGCCGTCCACGCCCATGTTGTTGGAAACCACAGTGAGTTCCTTGACGCCGGAGTCCCGGACGGCTTCGATGAGGTCCGCCGGGATTCCGCTGAGCCCGAAGCCGCCCACGGCCAGGGTCATGCCGTCCCGGAGCGACCCCTGCAGGGCCTCGGTGGCGGATGGTTGGAGTTTGGTCATGGCGTCTCCTCATTGAGCGGCGCGGATGCGCGGGCTGTCCGTCCACTTTGTGGACAGGCGTTCTGCCTTAGGAGATTACGGGCCGCTGAAAGGTGGCGTCAAGGCAATCTTTCCCATAAATGCACGATGTTTTACACTGTGGACGAGCAAATGAACGCTATCCACAATATGGACATTTAGGGCGGGTCAATGAGTAATGTTCCGGTTCAGGGAGCCCAGGTGGTCAGCCGCATCGCCGGCCTGCTTCGACTGGTGGGCCGGAGCGCCGAGGGGATCCCGCTCGCCACGCTGGTGCGCGAGTCAGGTTTGACCCGGCCCACGGCGCACCGGCTCCTGTCCTCCCTGGCGGCCGAAGGGCTGCTGGACCACGATGCCGTCACCGGCAACTGGGTGCTGGGCCCGGAGATGCTGCTGATGGGATCCGTCGCCTCGGCCCGCTTCCCCCTGGAGGACATTGCGCGGCCAAGCCTCCGCCGCCTGGCCGAAGCCACGGGCGAGAGCGCTTTCTTCTCGATCCGCCGCGGCGCCGAGACCGTGTGCCTGCTGCGGGAGGAAGGCAGCTTCCCCGTCCGATCCTTTGTGCTGCATGAGGGTGTGCGGTTTCCGCTGGGGGTTGCCTCCGCCGGAACCGCGATCATGGCGTTCCTGTCCGAGGCCGAACAGGAGGAAATCTTCGCAAACTGGCTGGCGCATGCCAAGGCCTTCGCTGCGGCGCATACACCTGACGTGGTGCGGGCCAACCTCGCCAGGACGCGCCTGAAAGGGTACTCCGTCAACCCCGGCCTGGTCCTGGAGGGCAGTTGGGGGATGGGAGCCGCGGTCTTCGATGCGTCCGGCCGCCCTGCCTGGGCCCTGTCGCTCACAGGGATCGAGCCACGATTCAAGCCGGAGCGGCAGGCCGAGCTGGGGTCCCTCCTCATGGCCGAGGCGCACCGCATCACCCAGCAGTTGGGCGGCAGGGGAGAGAAGGGGCGCCTGCCCCGCTGAATCTCCCCACTCTTGGTGCTGGACGACGACGGGGCGCCGCCGGGCGGGGGGCGGCGCGCCGTCGGGCGTTCGCGAAGGTGGGGAACGTGGCGGAAGGCGTCCGGCTAGAGGCCGGGCCGCGCCTCTTCGGGGCCCCCGTGTTTCCACCAGGTGTCAAAGATGCTGACCGGAACCGTGCGCTTATGCCGGGTCCGCAGGTACTTCTGCTCGATCAGGTCCGCCACGTGGTCCGGAACCTCCCGGCCTTCCAGGTAATCGTCAATCTGGTCGTAGGTCAGGCCCAGCTCGTCCTCGTCGGTGCGGCCGGGCTTGTCGTCCAGCAAGTCGGCCGTGGGCACCTTCTCCCAGACCCGCGCGGGCGCACCGAGTTCGGCCAGGAGGGCCCGGTTCTGCCGCTTGTTCAAGCCGAAGAGGGGCAGGATGTCCGCGCCGCCGTCGCCGTACTTGGTGAAGAACCCGGTGACGGACTCCGCACCGTGGTCCGTGCCGATGACCAGGTAGTTGTGCTCGCCCGCCAGCGCGTACTGGGCGATCATCCGGGTGCGCGCCTTGGTGTTTCCCTTGTGGAAGTCGGAAATTTCGTTGCCCACGGTTTTTTCGAACTCGTCCTCGAAACCGTCAACCGCAGCGGAGATGTTGAAGGTCCACTCCGTCTTGGGCTGGATGAAGTCCAGTGCAGCCTGGGCGTCCGCCTCGTCGTGCTGGACGCCGTAAGGCAGGCGCACGGCGACGAAATTCGCTTCCACTCCCTCTGCCTCGAGCTCCTCCACCGCCATCTGGGCGAGTTTTCCGGCGAGGGAGGAATCCAGCCCGCCGGAGATGCCCAGCACGAAGCCCTTGGTGCCCGTGGCCTTGAGGTAATCCTTGAGGAAATCGACGCGTTTGCGCACCTCCCCTGCGGGATCAATGCGGGGCTGGACGCCCATTTCTTCGATGATCTTGGCCTGGAGTTCGCGCATGTGGTCCAGCCTAGCCAGAGGTGTCAATAACCCTCAAGCAAAGGCACGGCACCTCCCCACTAAACTGGGAACCATGACTTCCCCCACTGAAACCGCGGCAGATACTGCCCCCGCCCGCGCCCGCCTGCTGGAACTGATCAAGGAACTGGCCGTGGTCCGCGGCAAGGTCATCCTCTCCAGCGGAGCCGAGGCCGACTACTACATCGACCTGCGCCGCATCACCCTGCATCACGAGGCGTCCAGGCTGGTGGGCCAGGTCATGCTGGCGCTCGCCGACGAGGCGGGCATCAACTTCGAATGCGCAGGCGGACTGACAATGGGCGCGGACCCGGTGGGAACCGCCGTCATGCACGCAGCGGTTGATGCCGGGCGCCCGGTCGACGCCTTCGTGGTCCGCAAGGCCCAGAAGTCCTACGGCATGGGGCGGCAGGTTGAGGGTCCGTCTGTTGAGGGCCGTAACGTCCTGGTCCTGGAGGATACCTCCACCACCGGCGGCTCCGCCCTGACGGCAGTTGAAGGCGTCCGCAAGGCAGGCGGAAACGTGGTGGCCGTCGCCGTCATCGTGGACCGCGACACCGGCGCCAAGGAAAAGATCGAAGCCGAAACCGGCGTTCCCTACCTGTTTGCCTTTGGCAAGGATGAGCTGGGCCTTTCCTGACCCGGCTTCCAGCCCTGCCCGGTCGCCGGGCAGGGCTCCGGAGCGTCGCCGGAACGCTGTTGGAGCCCCGGCAGGTGGCGTATCATGTGCCTACCCCTTCGAATGACCTTGGAGAACCGCGCACCATGCTCCCCGCAGAACAGCCGCTTAGCACTACCGAGCAGGTCCAGAACCTCATCCTGGAAAGTGCCGACTTCGAAGAGTTCCTGAACGAGCTGGCCCGGTTCTCCGCACACCAGGTGGCGGGCGGGGGCGACGACGCCCTGTGCGGCATCACCCTGCTTCGCGACCGCAAGGCGGTCACTATCGGCTGGAGCAGCGACTCCGCGCGCGAGGTGGACGAAATCCAGTATTCACTGTCCCAGGGCCCCTGCCTTACCGCGGCGGAGGAAGAACGGGAAGTCCACGTCCCGGACCTCCTCCAGGAAACCCGTTGGGGGCCCGACTATGCCGAAGCCGTAGCTTCCCACGGCCTGCGGTCGGTGCTGTCCCTGCCGTTCCACCTCCAAGGGGATGCCAAGGCTGCACTTAACCTCTACTCTGACGTGGCTCACAAGTTCGATGAGCGCGCGGCCGCCAAGGCCCGAGGGTTCACCCGCGAGATATCGCAGGCCCTGCGGCTGGCTGTCCGGTTCTCGCTGCACACAGACAGCGCCGCCAACCTCCGCGCCACCCTTGAGCACCGCACCATCATCGACATCGCCATCGGCATCGTCATGGCGCAGAACCGCTGCAGCCAGGAAGCAGCTGTTGGGATCCTCACCGAGGCCGCGAGCAACAGCAACACCAAATTACGGGAGATCGCGCGTTCTTTGGTGGACTCCGTGGGCGGCGCCGGCACGCGCACGCATTACCAGGAGCCGGGGAAGGTGCAGCCCGGCCGGACAGCGTGACCGGCGGCGCATATTCCTGCTGGGTGCAGCTTGTGCGTAAATGGCACGGGGGATACGCTAGCCGAGGTTGAGCCGTCGGCCATAGAACCTCTTTTGGAGTACCTATGGACCACACCTTAAACGCCCGGATCAGCATCGATGTCCCTGCCGACGTTGTCCGCATCGACATTCTCGGCAGCCTGGACCAGCAGTCCCGCCCCGTCCTGATCCACATCATCGGCCGCATCCGGCGCATGGGCATCCGTTCACACATCCGCGTTGACCTTTCGCAGGCCGAGCTGGTCGCCTCCGCAGCCCTGGCCGGGCTCCGCAGCGACCTGAACGCCATGGACGCCCTCACCCTGCCGGGGATCTACGGCGCCGGAGTGTCCATTGCGGTCACCCCGGCCCAGGACGCGCCTGCCCCGGGGCAGCCATTAACGCTCGGCGGCGGCGCGCCCGGCGCGGAGAACCTGCCTGCGGGGTTGCCTCCCGCCCCGGCAGCGTACCTGGATGAACTTTGCGGCCGCCCCCTCGCTGAGTACGCGGACCACGAACTGCTGGCCGCGAGCGACGCCCTCTTCTCGCTGCTGGACAACCCCGGCACGTTGGCCGGCGCGGACCTGCTGGGCCGTTACAACGATGTGGGACAGGAGATCATTCGCCGGCAGCAGGCCGTCGGCGGGGCCTGGCCGGCAGGCTCTCCCGCGTCCCTTCCCGCAACCGGGAACCAGGCCGCCAGCTGAGTTCGGGCCGAACGGTTACGTCCGCCGTCTTGCGGGGCGCTCTTCCCGTATGCCTACGGTAGGGGAGTGCCACACGAGGGGGAGCCATCAACCCAGGACCGGCCCCGGACTCCCGAAGCCCGGCTGCTGGGTGAAGCTGCTGCCCTGAAACGGTTCTCCCGCCGAAGCTTCCTGGCCGGTGCCGGGGCGTCCGGGATCCTCGCGGCGGACATGCTGGTGACCCGGCACGTGCAGTCCCGGCGCCGGACCAACCGGATCCTGGCCGTGACCGACGACTTCGCCGATGAATACCACCCGGATGCCAGCTGGTTCCTGTTTCCCGGCTACAAGACGAGCTGGGAGGAAGCGCAATGGATCCTCAGCTCCCTCCGTGGGGCGCTGAACAAGCGCGCCCGCCTGGCCGCCGTCGGGTATTCCAACCTTGGCCTGGACATCGACGAGGTGGTGATCGCCGTCATCGAGCACGTCCGGGCCCAAAAGCTCACCAAACTCTATTTCTATGGCCACAGCTTTGGCGGCATGGTGGCCACGCAGGTTGCCGCCCGGCTGCTGGAGATCCACGGCGTGGAAGTGGAGTTCATCGTGCTGGACTCCAGCCCCTACAGCAAGCATGACGTGCTGGACCAGAGCTGGTTCGACGGCGTGGTGTTCCTTTATGAGCGCGGGTTCCGGTTTCCGTCCGCCCTGCGCGGCGGGTACGAACTGGGAGAGCGGGTCACCCACAAGGACGAACGGACCTGGCGGCAGATCCTGGACCAGACCCTGGAACAGCTCTCGCCCATCGCCCCCTCCAGCGTGCTTATCCAGTCCGAGTCCGCCTACATCTACCACTTCGACGGGCTGCGGTTCGTGGGCAAGCTCGGCAACGCGAAGATGGCCTACATAGGGAACCGGAAGGACCGGACCGTCCGCTACCAGACGGCGGTGGAGGCGTGGGCGGTTGCCTTCAAGGACAACATGGTCTCCTGGGACCTGCAGACCCAAGGCGCGCAGCCGGCCCATGCCAGCCCCGGCTGGAACCCGCACATCTACCGGCCCGTCCTGGCGGACCTGCTGGACAGCTACTTCCCGCTGCCGCGGGGCGGTTCCCGCGTGAGTATCTTCTAGACGCAGGTATCTATCAGATCTGCTTCTTCAGGTCCGCCACGGAGTCCAGCACCTGGTTGGGCCGGAACGGGAAGGACCCGATGTCCTCGCGCCGGGTGATGCCGGTGAGCACCAGCACCGTGTGCAGGCCTGCTTCCATGCCGGCCACGATGTCCGTATCCATCCGGTCGCCGATCATGGCCGTGGTCTCCGAGTGGGCGTCGATCTGGTTCATCGCAGACCGGAACATCATGGGGTTGGGCTTGCCCACGATGTACGGCTCGCGCCCAGTGGCCTTGGTGATGAGGGCCGCGATGGCCCCGGTGGCCGGCAGCGGCCCGTCCTTGGACGGCCCCGTGGCATCCGGGTTGGTGGCGATGAACCGCGCCCCCGCCAGGATCAGCCGGATGGCGGTGGTGATGGCCTCGAAGGAATAGGTCCGCGTCTCCCCAAGCACCACGAAGTCGGGGTCCTGGTCGGTGAGGATGAAGCCGGCCTCGTGCAGCGCCGTCGTCAATCCCGCCTCACCGATGGTGTAGGCACGGTTCCCGGATCCGGACCCCTGCACCTGGTCCTTGAGGAACTGGGCGGTGGCCAGTGCCGAGGTCCAGATGTTCTCCTCCGGTACTTCCAGTCCCGACGCGCGCAGCCGGGCGGCCAGGTCGCGGGGAGTGAAGATGGAGTTGTTGGTGAGTACCAGGAAGCGCTTGGACGTATCCACCCAGCGTTGGATGAGCTCAGCGGCGCCGGGAACGGCCTGGTTCTCGTGGACCAGGACGCCGTCCATGTCCGTTAGCCAGCACTCGATTTCCTGGCCACTGCGGTAAACCGCCGGGTTGCCCTTGACCACGTCCGCCTCTGCCATGCCTAACCTCCGCCGGTGATGAAAGCCTGAAAGGTCCAGTCTAGTGTTGAGGGGTGAGCCAAACGCCCGGTATGACAGACGAACCCGACCACGCGCCCGGGGAGGCTGAACCGCCCAGGGCCGAGGTCGGCGTCGGGCCCTGGGAAGGCGAACTGCCGGAAGGCGACCACTGGGACCCGGATCTGCTGGCCGACGGCGACCGCCGCAACGTGCTGGACAAGTACCGCTACTGGAAGCACGAGGAGATTGTGGCGGAACTGGATTCCCGCCGGCACAACTTCCACGTGGCCATCGAAAACTGGCAGCACGACCTCAACATCGGCACCGTGGTGCGCACCGCCAATGCGTTCCTGGCCAAGGAAGTGCACATCATCGGACGACGGCGGTGGAACCGGCGCGGCGCGATGGTCACCGACCGCTACCAGCACGTCCGCCACCACCCCACCGTGGAGGATTTCGTCGCGTGGGCGCAGGGCGAGGGGTTGGCGATCATCGGCGTGGACATCTTCCCGGACTCCGTGCCGCTGGAAACCTACGACCTGCCGCGGGACTGCGTGCTGGTGTTCGGCCAGGAGGGGCCGGGGCTGACGCCCGAGGTTCACGAAGCGGCCCTGGCAACCCTGTCCATCGAGCAGTTCGGGTCCACGCGGTCCATCAATGCCGCCTCGGCGGCGGCAATCGCCATGCACGCCTGGATCCGCCGGCACGTGTTCAACCAGCACGTCTAACCCGGCCCCCACCCCCACCCCGCCCTCCAACCACGCCCCTCGCCCACCCCACACCTTCCCCCACGCCCCTCGCCCACCCCACACCTTCCCCCACGCCTCAACCCGCGAGATGGCATTTAACGGCAGTGCCAGGGTCCAGGATTGCGGTTAAATGCCATCTCGCGGAGGGTGGGGAAAGTTGTCCTGTGGATAACTCAATCCGGGCATGGCCAGCGGGTCAGAATGGGGCATGCGCAGGGCCAAACTTCCCGGCCACCTGATCACGGGATCGTTCTCCGTGCGGGCCTCCGACAAGGCCGGTATATCCCGTACGCGGACCGCCGCCAAGGACTTGGTCACCGTCTCGCGGGGAATTCGGGTGCCGGTCCACTCCGGCGCCTCGGGTGCAGCGGCCTTGCGGGCATACACGGACCAGGACGACAACTCCGTGCTGGCTTCGCTCTCTGCGCTCCAGGCCTGGCGCGGGCCCGTGCCCGCCCGATTGAGCGGCGACTGGCGGATCCATGTGGCCCGCCGCAGGGGTTTCAGCCTGCCGCGGCGGGTCAACGTGGTGGGCCACCTCCTGACCTTCCTTCCCGGGGAAACAACCGAGTACGACGGCGTCCGCCTCACCTCGCCGGCGCGCACCTGGCTTGACCTCGCGTCACTTCTCTCCCTTGACGAGTTGGTCGCTGTGGGGGACTTCCTGGTATGCGCCCACGGGCCCGACTTCCCGAGGCCCAGGGAACCCCTATGCAGCATCGAGGAGCTGCGCGAGGCAATTATTCGGCATCGGGGAATGCGCGGCATGAAGACGGCGCGGGCCGCGCTGGAGCTGGTGCGGGTGGGCTGCGATTCAGCCCCGGAAACATGCATGCGGCTCGCCCTCATGGAGGCCGGACTGCCCGAGCCGGAGCTGAACCACGTTCTGTTCAGCTCCGAAGGGCAGCCGGTCCTGTGGCCAGATGCCGCCTACCCTCACTGGCGGATTGCCCTGCAGTACGACGGGCGCCACCATGCCGGCGAAGAACAGTACTTGCGCGATATCGAGCGCCAGCACACCACAGCACTCCAGGGGTGGCTGGAGGTGCGCGTTGGCAAGCGCGACCTCGAAGGCGATCGCCCCGCCGTCGTCCGTAAAGTCAGGGCGGCCCTCCAGAGCCGGGGATGGACGCGAAATGGCATTTAACCGCAGTCCCGGCGGCGGCGATTGCCGTTAAATGCCATCTCGCGGGGGAGTGTTACCGCGCTGCGTGACCCGAAACACTCGCGGGGTACAGGAATCGCTAGGATGGTGCCTAGCCAAAGAGGTCTACTCCAGCGACATATCCCTCAGACGAAAACCCCAGCAAGCATAGGAGTCAGCATGCCCATTGCAACCCCAGAGATCTATTCCGAGATGATCGATCGCGCCAAGGCGGGCGGCTTTGCGTTCCCGGCCGTGAACGTGACCTCTTCCCAGACGCTGAACGCAGCGCTGCGCGGCTTCGCCGAAGCTGAGTCCGACGGGATCGTCCAGGTCTCCACCGGCGGTGCCGCCTACTGGTCCGGCGCGTCCACGAAGGACATGGTTGCCGGTTCGCTGGGCTTCGCGGCGTTCGCCCGCGAGGTAGCCAAGAACTACAACGTCAACATCGCCCTGCACACGGACCACTGCCCCAAGGACAAGCTGGACGGCTTCGTACTGCCCCTGCTCGCCGCGTCCGAGGCCGAGGTCAAGGCCGGCCGCAACCCGCTGTTCAACTCCCACATGTGGGACGGTTCCGCCGAAACACTGGAGGACAACCTGCGGATCGCCCGTGAGCTGCTGGAGCGCACCGCTGCCGCCAAGATGATCCTCGAGGTGGAAATCGGTACCGTCGGCGGCGAAGAGGACGGCGTTGAGAACGAAATCAACGAAAAGCTCTACACCACGGTCGAGGACGCCCTGGCAACGGTTGAGGCCCTTGGCGCCGGTGAGCGCGGCCGCTACATCACCGCCCTGACCTTCGGTAACGTCCACGGCGTGTACAAGCCCGGCGGAGTGAAGCTGCGCCCGGAGATCCTCAAGGACATCCAGGCCCAGGTGGGCGCCAGGATCGGCAAGGAAAACCCGTTCGACCTCGTGTTCCACGGCGGCTCCGGCTCCTCGGACCAGGAGATCGCGGACGCCGTCTCCTACGGCACCATCAAGATGAACATCGACACCGACACCCAGTACGCCTACACGCGCCCGGTTGCGGACCACATGTTCCGCAACTACGACGGTGTATTGAAGGTGGACGGCGAGGTGGGCAACAAGAAGACCTACGACCCCCGCGTTTGGGGCGCAGCCGCCGAAGCCGGCCTCGCCGCACGCGTAGTGGAAGCCACCAAGCAGCTCGGCTCCGCCGGAAAGACCTTCTAGATGTCGGACGAGTTCCGCCGGAACCTGATGGGCCCCGAGCCCACGCTCCTGCCTGCCGAGCCTGAGGTGTACCAGCAGCTCGAATCGGGCCAGGAAGCGCTGGACCTGGTGGCGAAATACCCGACGTCGTCGCTGCTCTGGGCCGTCCTGGCGGAGGAAGCGTGGGCGGAAGGCCGCACCATCGACTCCTATGCATACTCGCGGGTGGGTTACCACCGCGGCCTGGATTCACTCCGCCGCAGCGGCTGGCGCGGCGTCGGGCCCATCCCGTGGGAGCACGGGCCCAACCGCGGCTTCCTCCGCGCGCTGTACTCGCTGGGCCGTGCATCGGCGGCCATTGGCGAGGCGGAAGAACCCGAACGCATCGAGAAGTTCCTCAAGGACTCCGACCCCACGGCCAAGGCCGCGATCGAAGCCTCCTAGCAGCCCCGTTTTAAAGTCCGACGGCGGCTGGCCCTTCGTGGAAGGCCAGCCGCCGTCGTCCGTCCGGGAGTTTTGGACGACAACCCGAAAGGGTCAGGAGGCTTTTTGGAGGCCTGTCCGGGCCATCGCGTCGGCGTATGCCACGCGCATGTCCTGGAGGTATTCCTCCTGGCGGGCGGGCGAGCCGGCAAACGCGCGGCCGCTGAGGGACCGTACCTTGTAGGTCTTCAGCCCACGGCGCCACAGCAGTGGAACCTCGGTCTTCAGCAGCAGGTTGGCCAGGCGGTTAGCCTCGGTCCCGTGGGCAACGATCACCGATGCGCGCGGTACCAGGGCCAGGAACTTCAGCAGCGGCTTGAGTCCGGACTGGATCTGGTCGGGCGTGAACTTGCCGTTCGGCTCGCCCGGAACGTGCCACGGGTGGACGTTCCACGGCATGACGAACTCAGGGCGCAGGCCCAGCTTCCACTGGATCCCCAGCATGCGCGTGGCGGCGTCGTGGTCCCCGGCGGTGATAAAGCCGGACGGATCCGCCTCCCCGATGTTGGAAAACAGGCTGATGATGCGGCATTCATCCACGTCGTGCATGGGATCGACGTACGGCACCACCGTGCCCGGCTTGGCTTCCTGCAGGGAATCGCAGAGCTCGTTGACGGCTGCAACGTTGGGTTCGTAGCGGCGGCTCAGGAGCTGCTCATGGACGGATTCGGGGGCCAGTGCTGTCATGAAGGGCGGGATCTCCTGCGGATATGGCGTTGCTGACACACCGGAAAAGGGCGCACGACGGCGCAGCCGGTCCGGGGCGGTGGAAAAGGGGTGGGCCGGTTCCTGACCGGTCTTGACCAGTTTAGCAAGCCGCAGGTGCGCGAAATGCCGGGACGGGACGCCTAACGAGTGGACAAATCCGCTGATCCGCTAAACTTGGGTGGTAAGGGCCCCGGAACTCTTGCATTGCTGCGCCGCCATGCGGAACAGCGACCGCCGGTACGTTTGGGGCATTCTCATGAACGGTGCCGCAGGGGCCTGCCATCTTCCGGCCGGACCAGGTGGCCCGAACGAATGGGGGAGGATCCCATGCCAGCAATTGTGATCGTAGGAGCCCAGTGGGGCGACGAAGGAAAAGGCAAAGCGACTGACCTCCTGGGCGGCCGCGTTGACTACGTCGTCAAGCCCAACGGCGGCAACAACGCCGGGCACACCGTCGTCGTAGGCGGTGAAAAGTACGAACTCAAGCTGCTGCCGGCAGGCATCCTCAGCCCCAACGCGGTTCCCATCATCGGCAACGGCTGCGTGGTGAACCTCGAGGCCCTGTTCCAGGAGATTGACGGCCTGCAGGCGCGGGGCGCGGACACCTCCAAGCTGCGTGTGTCCGCCAATGCCCACCTTGTGGCGCCCTACCACCAGGTGCTGGACAAGGTCACCGAACGCTTCCTTGGCAAGCGCGCCATCGGCACCACCGGCCGCGGCATAGGTCCCGCCTACATGGACAAGGTAGCCAGGCTGGGCATCCGCGTCCAGGACGTCTTCGACGAATCCATCCTCCGCCAGAAGGTGGAAGGCTCGCTGCACCAGAAGAACGAGGTCCTGGTCAAGATCTACAACCGCCGGAGCGTGGTGGTGGACGAGATCGTGGAGTACTTCCTGTCCTTCGCTGAGCGCCTGCGCCCGCTGGTGATCGACAGCACCCTGGTCCTGAATAGCGCCTTGGATGAGGGCAAGGTGGTCCTGATGGAGGGCGGCCAGGCGACCTTCCTGGACGTTGACCACGGCACCTACCCGTTCGTCACCTCCTCGAACCCGACGGCCGGCGGAGCTTCGGTGGGCTCGGGCATCGGCCCCACCCGGATTTCCCGCTCGATCGGCATCATCAAGGCCTACACCACCCGCGTTGGTGCCGGCCCGTTCCCCACGGAACTCTTCGACGAGATGGGCGTCTACCTGCAGAAGACCGGTGGCGAGTTCGGCGTGAACACCGGCCGTCCCCGCCGCTGCGGCTGGTACGACGCCGTCCTGGCCCGCCACGCCTCCCGCGTCAACGGCTTCACGGACTACTTCGTCACCAAGCTGGACGTACTCACCGGCATCGAGCAGATCCCCGTCTGCGTGGCCTACGACGTTGATGGCGTGCGCCATGACGAAATGCCGATGACCCAGACCGAGTTCCACCACGCCAAGCCCATCTTCGAGTACTTCGAGGGCTGGACCGAGGACATCACCGGTGCCCGCACCCTTGCGGACCTGCCGGAGAACGCGCGGAACTACGTCCTCGCCCTTGAGAAGCTCTCCGGCACGCGTTTCTCCGCCATCGGCGTAGGACCGGACCGGGACCAGACCATCGTGGTGAACGACCTCATCAACGATTAAGGCTTTACGCATACGACGACGGCGGGCGCCCCCGGTGGGGTGGCCCGCCGTTCGCTTTCCCGGCGCAGCTACGGCCGGGTCCGGGGGCAAACGGACTGTTTAAAAGTTTTCTCAAAACCGCGTAACCCTTTCGGATACCCGGGCGATTACCTATATGAAGCGCCGAGCTGGAACCTGTCCCCCATCACGTTCCAGCCCGGCTCTTTTTATGTATGAGCACTTGGTTGTAGAGGGCAAGTTTCGTGGAGGCGCTGCCGGGCCTAGACTTAGCAAGCAAAGTTCCCTCCATTGAAAGCCGTACGTCCGTGACCGATGCGCTGATCGATGACGCAATACGTGACGGCGCCGGCGACCCGGAAATCTTCAACCTGGTGTACCGAACGTACGCATCACAGGTGTTGGGCTATCTCACGGCCCGCGGAGTAGAGGACCCGGAGGCCGTCATGCAGGATGTCTTCCTCGCAGTGCTGCCCCGCCTGGATACCATCAGCGGCGGAATGGCCGGCCTGCGCACCTTTATCTTTTCCGTAGCCCACGCCCGCATGGTGGATGACCACCGCCGGCAGAACCGCGCGCCGGCCAGGCTTCCCTTCGAACCGGAGCTGGACCAGCGCGAAGATACCTCTGCGGAAACCGAAGTCCTGGGGCTCATCGCTCCCCAGGAAGTCCAGCGCCTGTTCAGCGGCCTGCTCGACGACCAGCGCGAGGTTTTGACCCTGCGCATCGTTGCCGGTCTCACTGTGGAACAGGTCGCCGAGGTGATGGACAAAAGTCCGGGTGCTGTTAAGCAGCTTCAGCGCCGGGCACTGAACAGGCTCCGGGAGGAGCCCGCTGTAAAGGAATATGTGAGGCCATGAATCCCCACGCTGCCAGGGTCCTGGACACAGTGGACCAGATCCTGCTCGAGTCCGGCCAGCAGGACGCAACCGACCTGCGCGCCGCCCTGCTTTCCATGGGCACGCTCGCTGAACTGCCCGTCCCCGCGCCGGGTCCTAAACTTGCAGCGATGCTGTCCGGCACCCCCGCCCATACCACCCGGCGCGAAGCCATGGCGAGGGAAGCCGCTGCCCGCCAGGAAGTTGCCCGAAAGAGCGCGCGATTCCGCAGCGATGAGCTGGCCCGCCGGCGGGCATTGCGCCGCAACCGCTCGGCTGTGGTCGGGCTCACCGTGATGGCCGGGATGGGCCTGGGCGTCACCAGTGTGGCCGCCAGCCTGCCGGAGGCTACGGACAACCACGCTTCGGTCCAGCAGCTCCTCGAGAACTGGGCTCCGCGGTGGACCATCGCGGTTCCCAACGCTGCAGCGGACAGCGTGCCCACGGAGAAGCCGGTACCGGGCGCCGTGGAGCCGGAGGCTGTCGACGCCGCTGAAGGACAGGACGTGGCCGCGCTGACGGGGTCCGGCCAGTCCGGAACGGCTGGCAACGGCAAGCCGCGGGCCACGGAAAGCCCAGACGCCGCCGCAGGTGCCGGAAACGGCGGCCGGGCGGCGGACACTGGCACCAAGCCGGCGGGAGCCGGTAAGGACCGGGAACAGCGGGCCCCCGAAATTGAGGCGCTGGCGGAGCGTCAGGCCGCGAAGGCGGGCAACTCCGGGACCGGCCATAAGGCCAGCCCCGGAGCCAGGTGGCTGAAGAAGTTCAACCAGTAGCGCGTCCTGGCCGGACCTAGGCCAGGACCTGCCGCCTGGAGGAGATCACGCCGGTATCGAAGCCGGCCAGGTGCAGCCCGCCGTGGAAACGGGCGTGCTCGATCTTCACGCAGCGGTCCATCACCACGTTGAGCCCGGCCGCCTCGGCGTCCGCGGCCACGCCCTCGTGCCACGAGCCCAGCTGCAGCCAGAGGGTCTTGGCCCCGGCCGCAACGGCTTCCTCCAGGACGCCCGGAAGGTCGTCATGCTTGCGGAACACATCCACGATGTCCGGGCTTTCGGGAAGGTCCGCGAGGGAGGCGTACGTTGGCTGGCCAAGGATCTCCTTCACCACGGGATTGACGAAATACACCTTGTACCGCGTGGAGGACTGCAGGTAAGTGGCCACGAAGTAGCTGGCCCGCGACGGTTTGTCGGAGGCCCCCACGATGGCGACCGACTTGGCCGCCCGCAAGAGCGACAGGCGCTCGGGGGCGGCGGGGCCTTCCCAGGTCCGTTCAGCAGTGCTCATGCGCGTACTCCGATCGTGCAGGCGTCAGCCGCCTCCTCAGGGCGGACGACGGCGCCATCCGCAGTTGCGTCCTGGGCCTCCGTAAGGGCCTGGTCCAGGTCCCACAGGATGTCCTCGATGTCCTCCAGGCCCACCGAAATGCGGACCAGGTCCTCCGGCACGCCGGCCGACTCGAGCTGTTCGGCGCTCAGCTGCTGGTGCGTGGTGGATCCTGGGTGGATCACCAGGGTGCGGGAGTCACCCACATTGGCCAGGTGCGAGGCCAGCTGGAGCGACTCGATGAACTTCTGCCCCGCAGCGCGTCCGCCGGCAACACCGAACGAGAACACCGAACCCGGTCCCTGCGGCAGGTACTTCCTAGCCCGCTCGAAGTGGGGGTGGGAGGGCAGGCCGGAGTAGTTAACGTAGGCCACGCGCGGATCTGCGTCCAGCCATTCGGCCACGGCCTGCGCGTTCTTCAGGTGCTCGTCCAGGCGCTGCGGGAGCGTTTCCACGCCCTGCAGCAGCTGGAATGCGGACTGCGGCGAGAGGGCAGGCCCGATGTCGCGCAGTTGTTCACAGCGGAGCTTGGTCAGGAAGCCGTACTCGCCGAAGTTGCCCCACCAGGAGACGTTGCCGTAGGAGGCCACGGGCTCGGTCATGGTGGGGAACTTGCCGTTGCCCCAGTCGAAGCGGCCGCTCTCGACGATCACGCCGCCCAGGGTGGTGCCGTGTCCGCCGAGGAACTTGGTGGCGGAGTGGATAACGATGTCCGCTCCGTGCTCGATCGGGCGCACGAGGTACGGCGTGCTCAAGGTGGCATCCACCACCAGGGGGACGCCGGCGTCGCGCGCCACCTTCGCCAGCCCCGCCAGGTCCTGGACTTCCGAGGACGGGTTGGCCACCACCTCGACGAAGATCGCCTTGGTGTTGTCCCGGACCGCGGCTGCGTAGTCCGCCGGGTCCGTGCCGGGCACGAACGTGGTGTCCACGCCGAAGCGGCGCAGGGTGACGTCCAGCTGGGTGACGGTGCCGCCGTAGAGCTGGGATGCGGCTACGATGTGGTCGCCCGCCTGGGTCAGCGCGGCGAAGGTGAGGAACTCCGCTGCCATGCCCGACGACGTCGCAACAGCACCGATGCCGCCCTCCAATGAGGCAATGCGCTCTTCGAAGGCTGCCACCGTGGGGTTTCCGATGCGGGAGTAGATGTTGCCGTACTTCTGCAGGGCGAAGAGGTTGGCTGCGTCCTGGGTGTCCTTGAACACGAAAGAGGTGGTCTGGTAGATGGGCACCGCGCGGGCACCGTGCTCGGCGTCCGGCGTGCCGCCGGCGTGCAGGGCGCGGGTGCGGAAACCGAACTTGCGGTCAGCCATCAGGCGGCCACCGTTTCAGCGACAGGTGCCTGGGAGAGGTCCAGCTCGGTGCCGTTCTTCCGGGCGAGGTCAGCCTCGAGTTCACGGACGATCGGCAGGATGTCCTGGCCGAACGCGGCGATCTCTTCCTGGAAGTGCAGGTAGCCGGTGAGGAACAGGTTCACGCCGATCTTCTTGTACTCCACGATGCGCTCGGCGATCTGCTCCGGGGTGCCGATCAGCTGGGTCTTGAAGCCGTCGTTGTACTGGACCAGGTCCTCGAACGTGGAGTCGGCCCACATGCCCTTGCCGTCCTTGGTGGAGGGCCCGGCCTCCTGCACGGCGTCCCGGAAACCCTGAACGGCCGGCTTGTGTGCCTTCTCCACGATCTCGCGCAGGGTGTCGCGGGCCTCCTTCTCGGAGTCGCGGGCAATGACGAAGCCGTTGAGGCCAAAGCGCGGGGCGGCGAGGGCACCCTCGGTGCCGCGCTTGGTTTCACCGGAAGCGGCAACCACGCCGGCGATGTTTTCCTTGAAACCTTCCAGGTCCTTGCCGTTGGAGAAGTACCAGTCCGCTACGCGGCCCGCGGTGGCCTGGGCCGCCGTAGAGTTTCCGCCGAAGAAGATCTCCGGGTGGGCGCGGCCGGGAACGTTGACAGGGGCCGGGTTCAGGGTGAAGTCCGTGATGTTGTAGTACTTGCCGGACTGGCTGTACTCCTGCTGGGTCCACAGGCCGCGGAGGACGCGGATGAACTCCTCTGTGCGGACGTAGCGCTCATCGTGCTCCAGCCATTCGAGGCCGAAGTTTTCGAACTCCGCCTTCAGCCAGCCGGAGACGATGTTGACGGCGGCGCGGCCGTTGGAGATGTGGTCGGCAGTGATGATGTACTTGGCCAGCACGCCCGGGTGCCACATGCCCGGGTGGACCGCGGCGATGACCTTGAGCCGTTCCGTGGCGGCCAGCAGCGCCAGGCTGAACGAGGTGGCCTCGTGCTGCTTGTCCGCGCCGTAGGAAGCCGCGTAGCGGGTCTGGGACAGGGCGTATTCGAAGCCGGAGTTCTCGGCGATGCGCGCCAGCTTCTTGTTGTACTCGAAGTCCCAGCTGGTGCGCTGTTCGATGGTGGATACCACCAGGCCGCCGGAGACGTTGGGAACCCAGTATGCGAACTTGAGCGGTTCGGAGAGCCGGGCGACGTTGCTGATCTCGGTCATGAATTTTCCTTTGCTTGGGTCCGCTCGCGCAGGACGTCCTGGATGCCGGCAACCGCCGGCTCATTCTGGAGTGAGGTGGTATCGCCAAGGGCGGTCCCCTCGAACAATTGGGTGAGCAGTCGGCGCATGATCTTGCCGCTGCGGGTCTTGGGAACATCGGGAACCACGACGACGTCGCGCGGCTTGGCGATGGGGCCGATCGCCTTCGCGACGTGCTGCCGGAGTTCGTGCGCGGTTGGGCCTGCCGCGCCTGGCGCCGCCTCCCGAAGGACTACGAACGCCACGATGGCGTGGCCGGTCTTCGGATCCGCCACCGGACAGACACCCGCTTCCACCACGTCCGGGTGGGACACCAGGGCGGACTCGATCTCGATGGTGGAGAGCAGGTGGCCGGAGACGTTCAGAGTGTCGTCCACCCGGCCCAGGATCCAGATGTCGCCGTCCTCGTCGTACTTGGCGCCGTCCCCGGCCAGGAACCAGCCCTGGTCCGAGTACTTGCTCCAGTACGAATCGAAGTAGCGCCGCGGGTTGCCCCAGACGGTCCGCGCAATGGCCGGACCGGGGGAGTCGACCACAATGAATCCCTGGACGCCCGGCGGCACTGCGGCGCCGCCGTCGTCCACCACCCTGGTGCTGACGCCGGGAAGGGGCCGGGCCGCGCAACCGGGCTTGAAATCCGTGTCCGTCTGCGCGGGGGAGAGAATGGCGGCACCCGTTTCCGACTGCCACCAGGTGTCCACCACCGGTGCGGTGCCGCCCCCGACGTTGGCGCGCAGCCAGCGCCACGCCTCCGGGTTCACCGCCTCGCCCACGGTGCCCAGCATCCGGATGGAGGAGAGGTCGTATGACTCCGGCACGCCGTCCGGGAACCAGCCCATGAGCGAGCGGACCAGGGTTGGCGCCGTGTAGTACTGCGTGACGCCATAGCGCTCGATGATTTCGAAATGCCGGCCCGGGTGCGGGGTGTTGGGGGTGCCTTCGAAGATCACCTGGGTCACGCCGTTGGACAGCGGTCCGTAGATCTCGTAGGTGTGGGCGGTGACCCAGGCCAGGTCCGCTGTACACCAGTGCACGTCCTGGTCGCGGAACGCCGGGTCCGGGTTGCTGAACAGGTGCTCGAAGCTCCAGGACGCCTGCGTGAGGTAGCCGCCGGAGGAGTGCACCAGGCCCTTCGGTTTTCCGGTGGTGCCGGAGGTGTACATGATGAACAGTGGGGTTTCGGCGTCGAACGCCTCGGGTTGATGGACATCCGGCGCATTCCCGACGACGTCGTGCCACCACACGTCGCGGCCTTCGGTCATGTTCACCGTGTGGAGGTCCTCAGCGGGCGTCGTGCGGTTCACCACCAGGACGTGTTCGACGGCGTTGTTCCCGGCCACCGCTGCATCGGCGTTGTCCTTGACCGGAACTGCCACCCCGCGGCGGTACTGGCCGTCCGTGGTGACCAGCAGCTTGGCGCCGGTGTCCTCCACGCGGAACCGCAGGGCCTCGGCGGAGAAACCGCCGAACACCAGGGAGTGGATGGCCCCGATCCTGGCCACGGCAAGGGTGATGATGACGGTTTCCGGGATGACCGGCAGGTAGATGACCACGCGGTCGCCCTTGGCGATGCCCAGCGCCAGGAGGGCGTTGGCTGCCTTGGCCACCTCGCGCTGGAGTTCGGCGTAGGTTATGGTGCGGCGGTCGCCGGGTTCGCCCTCGAAGTACAGGGCCACCTTGCTGCCCAGGCCGTTGGCCACGTGGCGGTCCACGCAGTTGTAGGCCACATTGAGCCTGCCGCCGTCGAACCAGCTGATCTGCGGGCCGGTGCCGGCCGCCGCGTCAGCCGGTACCCAGCGGTGGGCGGTGTGCCAGGGGGATTCCCAGTCCAGGCGCAGGGCCTGCTGCTCCCAGAAGGCGACATTCTCCGGGGACACGATGGTGCTGCTGTGACGCGCCGGGCCGCCGGACGGTACGCCGTGCACGGCATCGTCTTCCGGCCCGGTCGAGGACCATCCCGAAGAGCCGGAGGCGGGGCCTGGCGCGTCACGCAGCCCTGCTTCGACCGCCGTCGCGTTCGAAGTGGCGTTGGGGGAACCTGCGCCGGGCACGCCGTTGGCGGCCATGGCAGTGTTCCAGGTGGAAACAGGCGCAGCAGTATCAATTTCAGGGGTCATGGTGCTCCATCGATCCTGGCAGTAGCACCCTTCACCGCCCGCCGGGGATGGTCGCCTCGGCACGTGCTGCTTTTCAGGCGGCAAGCCGCCCTAGGGATGCTGCGGCTTCATTGATCCAGGTCTCTCGGCCGCTCGGGATGGTCACTACCCACTACAGCGGAACCGCACGGCATTGGCCAAATCGCCGCATCCGGCGCCGTAATATTCGTTCACAGGCGCCAGCGCCGCACTCATTCAGTCACTTATTCGGCAGAAAGGATGTGCGCCGACGGCGTAGGCTTGGCATATGGCCCACACCAACGATCCTGAAGTCATCGAGCGCCTCATGCGGAACAAAGGGCGGTGGGCCATCGTGGGCCTGACCACCAACGAGTGGCGCGCTGCCTACGACACGTCGCTGTTTATTCGGGACCGGCTGGGCATGGAAATCATCCCCGTGAACCTGCCCGGCGATCCCGTCCACGGCGAAACCGGGTACCGCACGCTCGCTGGGATACCGGCGGAAAAGCACCCTCTCGACGTCGTCGATTGCTTTGTGAATTCGCAGAAGGTGGGCGCCGTGGTGGACCAGGCGATCGCCGTGGGCGCCAAAGCTGTCTGGCTGCAGCTGGGCGTGGTGGACGAGGCCGCCGCGGAGCGCGCCAAGGCTGCCGGGCTGGACGTGGTCATGAACCTCTGCCCCGCCCAGGTGGCCTGGCAGTACAACCTCTAAGGGCCGGCGAACGCTCAGTCGACGGCGAGGGCCCGCTCGCAGGACCGGATGGCGTCCCTGGCCTCCTGCTGCTGGTCCGGAGTTCCGGCGCGTTCGGCCCATTGCTCGGCCAGCTGGAATTCCACAATTGCCTCGGGGTAGCGCCCGGCTTCCTGCAGCGTGCCGCCCAGCGCGGCGTGCAGCGCCGGCAGCCAGCGGCGGGCGCGGGAGTCATGGGCGGTGGCAGCGTATTCGATGGCGCTGCGGGCCCACGGTTCGGCGTGGGCCGGGTCCGCCGCGGCCAGCATGGCCAGGGCGTCCACGGCGAGCAGTTCCTCGCCGAGATGGTCGCCCAGCTCCGCCGCCTGCTCAAAGAGGGGCACCGCCATGGCGGAATGGCCACCTGCGTGCAGCAGCCTGCCCCGCTCCAGCAGGACGCGGACCGCGACGGTGGGCTCCTCGCCGTCGATCCCGTCCAGCAGCGCATCCGCCTCCTCGAAGCGGCCCTGCATGCCCATGGCCCGCCCCAGCTGCGTGGCGAGCTCCGCTTTCTCGTCGGCGTCGTACTCCTGGCCTGCCATGGCTTCCTGGAACCGCTGCCCGGACAGCCCGGGATCGGCGTAGTTCCACAATCGGTCAAGGGTCTTCTGGTCCAGCATGTACCTTCTCCTGATCAGCTTTCACCTGCGGCGAGTGTGCGTGCCCCTTCAATGTACCGGGAGGTCACGTACCGCTGCGCCGCCCGGGTGGCCAGCGCTCCCGCAGCGTAGAACCAGTTGGCCGGCCTGCTGAAGGCGGTGATCCTCAGGACCACCCTTCCGGCGGCGTCGATTGCCACCTCGAATGATTCCTCGCCCCGGGCGGGGTGGCCGGGCAACGTGCCATATCCGAAACCCGCCGACTGCGCCCCCGCTGCGACGGTTGGGCGGCGCACCCACACCACTTCACAGGGCGCGTCCAGCCGGAAAGGGCCGGCGCCGAACCCACTCACCACGCGTGCACCGGGGTGGGCGACGGCGGCATCCGCACGAACGCGCAGCCCCGCCAGCCGCTGCAGCTGCCAGCCGAGGATGCCGTGGGCAACGCGGAGATACACGTCCCTGCCCTCACCGAGATACTCCTCCCGGACCACGGAGCGATAGCCCTCCGGAACGCGTCCGTCCTCGGTAAAACCGATACCCGGGTAGTTGAGCTGCATGTGCTTGGTCTTCCTTCCGGGCTGCCGCATTCTGCGAGCCTACAAAGGCACCCTGCTCGATGCTAGTCTGCCAAGATGCCACACGATCAGGGGACCATACCTGTCCTGGACCTTAGTACAGCACGCCGGGCCGACGGGTCCTTCAATCCAGAGTTCATCGAGCAACTTCGCTACGCCACGCACAACGTGGGTTTCTTCCAGGTGACGGGCTACGGCGCCGCGCCCGGACAGGCCGAACACCTCCTGGAGGTGATCCGCCGTTTCTTCGCGCTGCCCCTGGAGCAGCGGATGAAGCTTGACAACCGCCTCTCGCCACACTTCCGCGGCTACACCCGAATGGGCACGGAAGTCACCCAGGGCCGGGCGGACGCACGGGAACAGATTGACTATTCGCCGGAGCGCGAACCCGTTCCGGACTACCCTGCGGGCCAGCCCTTCTGGCTGCTCCAGGGCCCCAACCTCTGGCCGGACGAGTTCTTCCCCGAACTCAAGCCCGCCGCCATGGAGTGGGCGGAGCTGATGTCTTCCGTAGGCATGGAACTGATGCGGGCCATCGCGGTGACGCTGCGGCTGCCCGAGGACTACTTCGACGAGCCGTTCCAGGGCACCCCGGCCTGGATGGGCAAGCTGGTGCACTACGTGGGAGGCGTGGTGGAGGCGGCCGGTGACCAGGGCGTGGGCTCGCACGCGGACTACGGTTTCGTGACCCTGCTGCTGCAGGACGACGTCGGAGGCCTCGAGGTCCTGCCCCCGGGCGCCACCGGGTGGGCTCCCGTGGAACCCATCCCGGGCGCGCTGGTGGTGAACCTGGGCGAAATGCTGGAGGTAGCCACGGAGGGCTACCTGGCCGCCACCATCCACAGGGTGCAGGCTCCGCCGCCGGGCGTGGACCGCTATTCGGTGCCGTTCTTCTGGTCGCCGCGGCTCGATGCGGTGATCGGGCCAGTTCCGCTGGATCCCGAGCTCAAGGCTGCGGCGCGGGGCATCACCGACGATCCGGCCAATCCGCTTCTGTCCTCCTTTGGCATGAACATGCTCAAGGGCAGGATGCGCGCCCACCCGGACGTGACCGAGCGGCACTATCCCGGCCTGGTGCTGCCGGGGCGGTAGGCAGCTCGGGATGTGGATCGGCTGGATCGAGTTCGACATCCTCCTCGGGGATGTGCACAGCCTGAAGGAGAAGCGGTCGGTGGTGCGCCCCCTGCTGGCTGAGGTGAAACGCCGGTTCGAGGTCTCGGTGGCCGAGGTAGGGGACCAGGAACAGTATCGGAGGGCCAGGCTGGGCGTTGGCCTGGTGGCAGCGGACCGGGCGCACCTCGCGGAGGTGCTGGCCGGCGTCGAACGCTTTGTGGCTGCCCGCCCCGAAGTCGACCTGTTGAGCGCCCGCCAGCGTGAGCTCCACAGCGAGGACTGAACCGGCTGGACGCGTCAACAAAAGTCCGCGCCGGTTCCGGACATCCGCGCCCCGGGTCAGGGGTGCGTTTGTCCGGAACCGGCGCGGATTCCTTGTGGAGCGTTAGCCGAAGTACTTCGGCAGGGTACCTTCGTGGGCCTCGCGGAGGGCGTCCAGGGACAGGCCTTCCACGCCGTTGATCTCCAGCTTGCCGCTAGCCGCGTCCACCACGCCGATGCGGGTGTGGGCGAAGCCGCGGGCGGTGCACATGTCCGTGAAGCGGACTTCTTCGGAGCGGGGCACGCCAACGATCGCGCGGCCCTGCGACTCGGAGAAGAGCGCGGTGAACAGGTCCACGCCGTCGCGGTCCATGACGTCCTGCAGCGCGATCCTGGCACCGACGCCGTAGCGCAGCGACGACTCCACCAGGGCAGCCGCGAGGCCGCCTTCGGAGAGGTCGTGAGCGGAGTCGATCATGCCGTCACGGGACGCATTGATCAGGATCCCGCCCAGGGCGCGTTCGGCCTCGAGGTCCACCTTGGGGGGCTGCCCGCCCAGGTGGCCGCGCATGTTGGCCCATTCGGAACCGTCCAGCTCGGCAGCCGTGGTGCCGAGCAGGTAGATCGCCTGGCCGTCCTCGCGCCAGCCTGACGGCGTGCGGCGGGCGACGTCGTCGAGCTTGCCCAGCACCGCCACCACGGGGGAGGGGTGGATGGGGGTGCTGCCCGTCTGGTTGTACAGCGAGACGTTGCCGCCCGTGACCGGAATGCCCAGCACCATGCACGCGTCGGACAGGCCGCGGATGGCCTCGGCCAGCTGCCACATGACATCCGGGTCCTCGGGTGAGCCGAAGTTCAGGCAGTCGCTGACGGCCATCGGGATGGCACCCGAAGTGGCCACGTTGCGGTAGGCCTCGGCCAGTGCCAGCTGTGCGCCGTGGTACGGGTCCAGGTAGGTGTAGCGGCCGTTGGCGTCGGTGGCCAGGGCAACGCCCAGGCCCGTTTCCTCGTCCACGCGCACCACACCGGCGTCGTCCGGGAACGCCATGGCGGTGTTGCCGCCCACGTACCGGTCGTACTGGTTGGTGATCCAGGATTTGGAGCACATGTTCGGCGATGCCACGAGTTCAGTTACGGCGGCAGCCAGGGAAGCCGGGGAAGACGGGCGGCCGGCGTCCTGCACGGAACCGGTGAAGGTGTCGGCCTGGACGGAGTCCTGCCACTCGGGGCGGGCGTACGGGCGGTCGTAGACCGGTCCGTCGTGCGCGACGGTGCGGGGATCGACGTCGACAATCACCTCGCCTTCCCAGGTGATGATCAGGCGGCCGGTGTCGGTCACCTCGCCCAGCCAGGAGTGCTCCACGGCCCACTTGTCCATCACGGCCTCGAACGCTTCCACGTTCTCCGGGGTTACCACGGCCATCATGCGTTCCTGCGACTCGGACATCAGGATTTCGCCCGGGGTCAGCGTGGGGTCGCGCAGCAGGACGGAGGTCAGCTCAACCTGCATGCCGCCGTCGCCGTTGGAGGCCAGTTCGGACGTGGCGCAGGAGATGCCTGCCGCGCCGAGGTCCTGGATGCCCTCCACCAGGGAGCCCTTGAACAGTTCAAGGCAGCACTCGATGAGGACCTTCTCGGCGAAGGGGTCGCCCACCTGGACGGCGGGACGCTTGGACGGCTTGGTGTCGTCAAAGGACTCGGAGGCCAGCACTGAAGCGCCACCGATGCCGTCGCCGCCGGTGCGTGCACCGAACAGGACCACCTTGTTGCCCTTGCCGGAGGCGTTGGCGAGGCGGATGTCCTCGTGGCGCATGACGCCTACCGCGAGGGCGTTGACCAGCGGGTTGCCCTGGTACACGGAGTCGAAGACCATCTCGCCGCCGATGTTTGGCAGGCCCAGCGAGTTGCCGTAGCCGCCGATGCCGGCAACGGCACCGTGCATCACGCGTGCCGTGTCCGGGTGGTCGATGGCGCCGAAGCGCAACGGGTCCATGACGGCCACCGGGCGGGCGCCCATGGAGATGATGTCGCGGACAATGCCGCCGATGCCGGTCGCGGCGCCCTGGTAGGGCTCAACGAACGACGGCGAGTTGTGCGATTCGATCTTGAAGGTCACGGCCCAGCCGTCCCCCAGGTTGGTGACGCCGGCGTTCTCGCCGATGCCCACCAGCATGTCCTTCTTCATTTCCTCGGTGACCTTCTGGCCGAACTGGCGCAGGTGGTTCTTGGAGGACTTGTAGGAGCAGTGCTCGCTCCACATGACGGAGTACATGGCCAGTTCCGCGCCGGTGGGGCGGCGGCCCAGGACCTTGACGATCTCGTCGAATTCGTTCTGCTTGAGGCCAAGCTCGGCCCAGGGCAGTTCGGTGTCCGGGGTCTTGGCGGCGTTCTCGACGGTGTCGATGTTGAACTTCTTGGTGGTTTCGGTGGTCACTTGTCGCCTCCCACAATCTTGGTCAGTACGGAGGTGAAGAAGCCCAGCCCGTCGGTGTCGGAGCCGCCGATGCCATCAAGCGACTCAGGACCGAATCCAACTTCCACGGCGTGCTCCGGATGCGGCATGAGGCCCACCACGTTGCCGGCGGCGTTGGAGATGCCGGCGATGTCACGGCGGGAGCCGTTCGGGTTGAAGCCCACGTAGCGGAACACGACGCGGCCCTCGGCCTCAAGCGCGTCCAGCGTCTTTTCGTCCGCGATGTACTGGCCGTCCTGGTTCTTCAGCGGGATGGTGATCTCCTGGCCTGCTTCGTAGTCCAGGGTCCAGGCGGTGTTGCTGTTCTCCACCCGCAGAACCTGGTCGCGGCACAGGAACTTCAGGTGGTCGTTCTTGATCATGGAACCGGGCAGCAGGTGCGACTCGGTGAGGATCTGGAAGCCGTTGCAGATGCCGAGGACCGGCAGCTTCGCTTCGCTGTTGGCGGCGTCGATGATGCGGGACATCAGCGGAGCGAACCGGGCGATCGCGCCGGCGCGCAGGTAGTCGCCGTACGAGAAACCACCGGGGATGATGACGGCGTCCACGTCACCGAGTCCGCTGTCGCCGTGCCAGAGTTCGACGGCGGTGCCGCCGGCCAGACGGACGGCACGGGCTGCGTCGCGGTCGTCAAGGGTTCCGGGGAAGGTGACGACGCCGATCCGGGCGCCGGCAAGGCGGGGTTCCGCCGCAACGGCGACGGCCTCGCCGATCAGGGGAAGTTCAGTCATGTCAGGCCTCGACGACCTCGACGTTGACGACGTCCTCGATCACGGGGTTGGAGAGGAGGGTCTCTGCGGCGTTGCGGGCCTGGGCCAGGATCTCCTCGGTCACCTCGCCGTCAACGGTCAGTTCGAAGCGCTTGCCCTGGCGGACAGAGCTGAAGCTGGTGAAGCCCAGCCGGGGGAGGGCCCCGACGATCGCCTTCCCCTGCGGGTCCAGAATTTCGGGCTTGGGCATGACGTCAACAACGATCCGGGGCATCCGGTAACTCCTGTGCGTGAGCTTGGGTAAGGGCGCAGCGGAGTGGTGCCGTCTTACGCCGTACCGTCTGTTGGGGACCTTCAGGGTGAACAGTGTGGACGGGCGCTCCGCGAGCTTGCTCCTCTATTCTAGCGGCCGCGGCACCCTCCCTGAATCAGGGGCCGGGGCAGCCTGCTCTGGAGATGTTGGGGGCCGCTCACTAGGATTGGCGAATGGCTGAGAATTCCAAATCCGTGCTGTTGCCCGTGGTTGCCGCGGCTGTTTTCGCCGGCTTGGGGCGGATGGTTCTGCAGAAGATCAAGGCGGACAGGCAGGCGCGAAACATCCGTACCGCCGGGCCGGTGGACGAGAAAACCCGGAAATGGATCAGCGAGGTGGTCCGGACGCCACGGGAGTAGCCTTCCCCGGAATCCGCAAGCACGGCAGGGCGCCTTTCGGGGCGCCCTTTTTTGCGGCCGGACCGGGCCTCAGTGCGGTTACCAAGCGGGATGTGACAAGCCAAAAATTCCATAATGTGCCCTATGTCATATTTGGCTCTCACTATGTACTGTGTGAATCGTCTGGTCGTATGGCATTACAAAATTTGTAATGCATGATTCGTGCCAGTCGTTTTCCGGCCCCCGTCTCTGGCCGGGCCGGGTACATCGTGAAAGGGTTGCACGTGAAATCAAGTGGAAAGAGCCCCGCCCGGGGCGGGGGACTCCGGAAGGCGGCCGCGCTTGCCGTCGGGCTACCGCTTCTCCTCTCGTCACTGTCCATGGGGCCTGCCACCGCGGCGCCGGACGGACCTGATGGAGGAGCCGCGGCATCCGGCCCGGAAACACCCCGATACGGGGATGGTCGCTACATCGTCGTCCTGACGGGCCCCGCAGCCGCGGCCTACGAGGGGCAGACGGCGGGCCTGGGCGCAACGAAGCCCCGGGCAGGCCGCAAGCTGGACGCGGGAAGCGCCAACTACAAGGCGTACGACGCGCACCTGCGCCGGCAGCAGCAGGCCGTGGCCGCGGACCAGGGGGTGACCGTGCGGAAACAGTTCACCGCAGCACTGAACGGGTTCAGCGCAGAACTCACAGCCAGCCAGGCAGCAGCGCTCGCAAAGGACAGCCGGGTGCTGGCCGTGGAGAAGGACGTGGAGAACGCTCCGGACTACACCGCCACCGACTTCCTCAGGCTCACCGGCCCGCAGGGTGTCTGGGCCACGCAGTTCGGCGGAGAAGCCAACGCGGGCAAGGGCACGGTGGTCGGCGTCATCGACACCGGCTATGCGCCGGACAACCCGTTCCTCCAGGGCGGGCCCGTCAAGCCGCTCGAAGGCGCCCCGCAGGTGGGCGTTCCCTACCTGGCCGGTGAGGGCCGGATCGCCATGCTTAAAGCGGACGGCACCACGTTCGAAGGCGAGTGCCAGCCGGGCCAGGGTACCGGCGCAGACTTCGACGGTTCTGAGTGCAACTCCAAGGTGATCGGCGCCCGCTATTTCGCGGACACGTTCCTCCAGTATGTGCCGGAAGCGAACCGCGCTCCGGAGGAGCTCATCTCCCCGGTGGACGTGGGCAGCCACGGCACCCACACCGCCAGCACCGCGGCAGGCAACGCCAATGTCCGGCAGGTCATTGATGGCGTGGACTTCGGCAAGAGCTCCGGCGTTGCCCCGGCAGCCAAGGTCTCCGTGTACAAGATCTGCTGGGAGGACAACAATCCCAACACCGGCGGCTGCTACACCTCGGCATCCCTGGAAGCCATCGAAGCCGCCCTCAAGGACGGCGTGGATGTTCTGAATTACTCCATCTCCGGGAACAACAGCAGCACCACCGATCCCGTGGCCCTCGCCTTCCTGAATGCCGCGTCTGCCGGAGTCTTCGTCTCGGCCTCGGCAGGCAACTCCGGCCCCGCCGCTTCCACGGTGAACCACGCTTCGCCGTGGCTCGCCTCCGTGGCGGCGTCCACGTTCCCCAGTGACCTGCTGGGAACCGTAAAGGTGTCCGACGGATCCCTGTACCGGGGTGCGTCCATCATGAAGGCAGGGGTGGCCGACGCCCCCGTTGTAATCGCCGCTGACGTTGCAGCCGCGGGCGCAGTGGACGCCAACCTCTGCGTATCCGGTTCCCTGGACGCCGAAAAGGTGGCGGGCAAGGTTGTGGTCTGCGACCGCGGCGTGGTTGCCCGGACGGAAAAGAGCCAGGAAGTCCTGGACAAGGGTGGCGTGGGCATGGTCCTGCTGAACCTCACCAGCAGTTCCGAGGACGCGGACAACCATGCGGTGCCCACGGTCCACGTCAACGCCCCCAAGAGCATCGACCTGAAATCCAAGCTGCAGGCCAACCCTGCCCTGACGGTGAGCCTGCTCAAGGGCGACCTGACCGGTGACGCGCCGGCCCCTGCCCCGCAGATCGCCGGATTCTCCTCGCGCGGACCCACCCTTGCTGCAGGCGGCGACCTGCTCAAGCCGGACATCGCCGCACCGGGCGTCAACGTCCTGGCCGGCGTCTCCACCATCGGGAACGCGGGCGAACAGTTCGGCTTCATGTCAGGCACCTCCATGGCGGCGCCGCAGATCGCCGGTTTTGGTGCACTGGCTTTGGCCAAGCAGCCCACGTGGAGTCCGGCGATGGTCAAATCGGCCATGATGACCACCGCCTACCCCCTGGTGAACGCGGACGGTGCGCCCAACACGGATCCGTTCCAGGGTGGAGCCGGGCACATCGACTCCACCCGGTTCACCGACCCCGGCCTGGTGTATAACTCGGGCGTCAAGGACTGGCTGGCCTACCTCAACGGCCAGGGTGTGGAAACCGGAGCTCCGCAGGCCGGTAGCATCGCAGCACGCGACCTGAACCTGCCGTCCATTGCCCTCGGCAGCCTGGTGGGAGAGGTCCAGGTGAAGCGCCGGCTGACCGCTCTGGTCCCGGGCCTCTACCGTGCCGAAGCCAGGATCCCCGGCGTGAGCGTCGATGTTGAACCCAAGTCGCTGAACTTCTCCAAGGCGGGCCAGACGCGCGATGTCACCCTGACCATCCGCAACATCAGCGCTCCCCTGGGCAAGTTTGCCGCCGGAACCGTGACCTGGAAGGGCCCCAGGACCGTGACTTCGCCCATCGCGGTCCGCCCGGTCGATGCGCAGATCGCGCCGTCCTTCTCCTTCACCTCTGACGCCGGGGCCGGCAGCGGAACCATGCCGCTGGTTTCCGGTTCAGACGGCCCCGTCGGCGTTGCCGTAGAAGGGCTTGCCCCGTTGAACCAGACCGCGATCAGCAAGACGCCGGGCCCGTACGCGCCGGCCAACGATGCCCACAACGCGCTGCTGCGGGTCACCGTGCCGGAAGGCGCCACGTTCGCCCGGATGGGGGTCCAGGCGGAGTCCGGAGACGTGGACTGGGACATGGTGGTGTATGTGCCCAATGGCTCCGGCGGGCTGACCGCCGTCCAGCGTGCCACGGCCGCGGCCAGCGAGTTCCTGGACCTGGAGTCGCCCCGCGCCGGAACGTACTACGTGGTGGTCAACCTCTACTCCACACCGGACAACGGTGCGGCTAACGCTGCGGTCCAGGCGGTGACGTTCAACGGTGACGCCGGAAACCTCGTGGTCGATCCGAACCCCATCGTGGCACCCAACGGCTCGGCCACCTCGGCCACGCTGAACTGGTCCGGCCTGTCTGAAGGTGCTTACCTGTCCCGCCTGAGCCTGGGTGAGAACGGGATCAGGACCTGGGTCAACGTCCGCGTGGGTGGCGGAACGGCCGCTCCCGCCGGCGCGCCTGAGCTGGCACCGGCACAGGCGGTCCCCGCAGGCTGACGCCGGTTGTCAGCCGAAACAGGATCCCCGGTCGGCCAGGGCTGCCCGGGGATCCTGCACGTGTCCGCCCGGTTCAGTCGTCCAGTCCTCCGCGGGCGGCGTCCAGCGCCGCCGCCAGCTTCTTCCGCAGGGCCGCGGCCTCAGCGGCGAACGCCCTTTGATGCTCCACATAGGCGGCTTTGCCTTGCGCGGTTTCAATCTGAATGGGCGGGTAACCCCACTCTTCCAGGTCGTAAGGGGAGGCCTGCATGTCCATGGCACGGATCCGCCAGGACAGTTCGAAGCAGTCCATCACCAGCCCGCTGGGGAGCGCCGGCAGCAGCTTGTACGCCCACTTGTAAAGGTCCATGTTGGCATGCAGGCAGCCGGGCTGTTCCATGGTCCGCTGCAGTTCCCGGGTGGGCTGGTGTTCGTTCAGCGGGAGGGCATCGGGCGTATAGAAACGGAACGCATCGAAGTGTGTGCACCGGATCCGGTTGTCCTTCACAACCCGGTCCGTGCCGGCTGCTCCCAAACGCAGCTGCAGGTACTCGTGGCGCAGGTCGAACCGGTCCTGTCGGTAGACCATGGCCCACTCGTGCAGGCCAAAGCAGCCGAACTGGGCCGGACGTGCTGCGGTGCCGCGGAGGATGATTTCGGCAAAGTCCACCGCATCCCGGCGGTCGGCCAGGAAGGCGGCCCGGTCGAAGGTGACCGCGGCGCTTCCCGCCGGCAGCCCCAGTGCGGTGAGTTCGCCGTCGTCCAGCGCCCTGTAGTGCTTCCATCCCAGGCGGTCCGCCGCCTCCCGCCCGGCCAGGACGGTGCCCGCTCCAGGATGCCAGCGGCGCAACTGCCCGGGTTTCTGCGTGTAGTAGGTGAAAAGGAAGTCTTCCACCGGATGCTTCCGGCCGGCGGCGCGGCGGGCAAGGTAAGGATCGGCGTAGCGGCTGACGCGCTGGTGGTGGGCAGCTTCCAGGGCCAGCCAGTCCTCGGCCGCCAGGAGCTTAAACTGCTCCACCGGCGGGGCCAAGGACGGCCTTCGCGGCGTCCCAGGCAGAGATTTCGCAGCCATCGGTGCGGCTGAAGGCGGCCTCCACCGGCACGCCGTCCACCACGCCGGAAACGGTTGCCTTTTGGGGCCCGCCGTACTGCTGCGTGCAGGCACGGTCGGGGCTCTTGGGCGGCGGGTTCAGCAGGGAGGCGTTGGCTTTGAGAGCGGCGCAGGCGGCGGCAGCGGAGGGGTGCTGGCTTTCGGCCGCGGGGACGCCGTTCTGGCAGACCAGCGTGTAATTCACTGCCGGCTTGCCTTCGTCCGGGATCACGGAGATGGCCAGTTCGGCGTTGCCCTTGCCCGGGCCGGAAGGAACTGCGGAAGGAGCCTCGGGCGAGGGAGCCGGGACGGTGGTCTCGGAGTCGGGAGCGGGCTCGGTGGGGGACGCCGGCGTGGTGCCGGGCGAGGAGGAGGCGCCCGACGGCGGCGTGGCGGACGTGCCGCCACCATCGCCGGGGGTACCGGTACAGGAAGTCATGAGCAGCGCGGCAAGTGCCGCGAACGCCAGGTGCAGCCGCATTGTACGCATCACGCCGATGCCTCCTTCGTTTCTTCGATTCTAGCCCCGGGACTCGGATCCTACTCAGTGGTGGCGGCGATCAGGCCCATCATGGACGCATGCAGTTCGGTGACCTGGCTGCGGGTCAGGCCCAGGCGCTCCATCATGGTTCCCGGCACTTTCAGGGCCTCCTGGCGCAGGGCTGCACCGGCCGGTGTGAGTTCGACTGCGAGTGCGCGCTCATTTCCGTCGGCCCGCCGCCGAGTGAGGTAGCCGGCCGTTTCGAGGCGCCGCAGCAGCGGGGAGATGGTGGCGGGCTCCAGGGCAAGCGCCTGGCTGATGTTGCGGACGGTCCGGGGGCTTTCCTCCCACAGGCACAGCATGACCAGGTACTGCGGATGTGTGAGGTTGAGCCGCTCAAGCACCGGCTTGTACGCGCCCACCACGCTGCGTGCAGCGACGGTAAGGGCGAAACAGAGCTGGTGCTCCAGGAGGAGATCGTCCTCCCGGGTTTCACTGGATGTGGCAGTCATGAAACCTCCAATTGTTAGTGCACTAATGATTAGCGTACACTCCAAGCAGGAAACCAAGCGGAAGGAACAGGTTCATGGGCAAGGCTGGCCCGGAGGGCAAGGAAAACGCAGCGCAACGCTTCATGCGGGCCACCGGCCGGCTTCGCGCGGTTTTTGGACCGGCCAGCAGTTCCGCACTCGGTCATGACATGACCGAAGAAAACCGCAGGCTCCTGGAACAGCGGCAGGCCGAAACCCGCCAGTGGGAAACCGTGACCCGGCCGGACGGCAGCACTTACGTGGTCCCGCGGAACCCCGGGGACAAGTCCCTGCGCTGAGTTCCTCCCGGGCCGGATCCTTTCGCTGCCCCCGGGCGTAAAATGGCCTCACTGGCCGCCTGCGGAGGCGGCCGCACTTTCCCGATACCCGGGAAGGAGGTGGAAACAGTGGCACATGTACTCAGCGGCTTCATGAGCCTTACGGACAAGCTCCGGTTCCTGTTCGGACCTGCCACCCGGCTGGACGCCGATACGCCTGTAGTGCACAAACACGATGAGTTTGAACGCGCCTCCGAAGAGGACCTCGCGCACTTCATCGTGGAAAGCGATTCCTCCGGCCACCATTACGCGGTGCGCCGCGAGGACCTTGAGAAACTGGCCTAGGAGCCGTAGACACGCCAAAGGCGCCCGGGAGCCCCGGGCGCCTTTGGCTGTGGCATGTGGTGCCGCGGTATCGCCAGCCTGGTCTACCGGCCTGTGCCGCCGTAGACGGTGGCTTCCGCATCGCCGTCCAGATCGAACGCCTTGTGGATCACACGGACGGCCTCGTCCAGCAGGTCTGCATGCGTCACCACTGAGATGCGGATCTCGGAGGTGGAGATCATGTTGATGTTGATGCCGGCGTCGGACAGGGCCTTGAAGAACGTGGCGGAAACGCCGGGGTGCGAACGCATGCCGGCGCCCACCAGCGAGAGCTTGCCGATCTTCTCGTTGTATTCGATGCTCTCGAAGCCGATCTGGTCCTGGGCGGCGTGCAGGGCTGCCAGGGCGTCAGCGCCTTCCACAATGGGCAGGGTGAACGAGATGTCCGTCCGGCCGGTGCCGTGGGTGGACACGTTCTGCACGATCATGTCGATGTTCGAGTGTGCGTCCGCGATGACCTGGAAGATCGCGGCAGCCTTGCCGGGAATGTCCGGGACGCCCACCACGGTGACCTTGGCTTCGGAACGGTCATGTGCAACGCCGGAGATGATTGGCTGCTCCAAGGCGACTCCCTCTTGTGTGGTGATTTTGTCTTCGGCGCTGGGGATGACCCAGGTGCCTTCGTGGTGGCTGAAAGAGGACCGGACGTGCAGCGGGACCCCAAAGCGGCGGGCGTACTCGACGCAGCGCAGGTGCAGGATCTTGGCGCCCGAAGCGGCGAGCTCCAGCATCTCCTCGCTGGAGATCCTGGAGACCTTCTGCGCGGACGGAACCACGCGCGGGTCTGCCGTGTAAATGCCGTCCACGTCCGTGTAGATTTCGCACACGTCCGCCTCGAGGGCCGCGGCCAGCGCCACGGCGGTGGTGTCCGAACCGCCTCGGCCCAGCGTGGTGATCTCGTTCGTGGAGCGGCTCATGCCCTGGAAGCCTGCCACGATGGCGATGTTGCCCTTGTCCAGGGCCGTGCGGATCCGGTGCGGGTCGACGTCGATAATCCGTGCCTTGCCGTGGATGCCGTCGGTGATCATGCCGGCCTGCGAGCCGGTGAACGATTGGGCGCTGGCGCCGAGCTTGTTGATGGCCATGGCCAGCAGTGCCATGGAGATGCGTTCGCCGGCCGAGAGCAGCATGTCCATCTCGCGGGCGGGGGCCGAATCGGTGACCTGCGCGGCGAGGTCCAGCAGTTCGTCCGTGGTGTCGCCCATGGCGGAAACCACCACCACTACCTCGTTGCCGGACCGCTGGGCTGCCACCACCCGGGCCGCAACGCGCTTGATGCCGTCCGCGTCGGCCACAGACGAGCCGCCGAACTTCTGGACGATGAGCTGTTTGGTTACCGCATGGCCCGCGGGCAGCTCCTGCGTTGCGTTGTGCACTTCGGTAGTGGGCGTACTCATGCGCGTACCTTCACTGGGTCATTGGGGGTTCTGGCGGCCAGGCAGCCTGACGCCTAAGGCGGCGGGACTTCTCCGGACAGTTTATCGCTGCCCGCAGCGCGGGTGGAATTGTGTCATGCCGTCGTCCAGCTCCTCCGGCAGGCAGGCATCGCAGTAGGGTTGATGGGCTGGCCACATGGCGTGGCCCGAGGGCCCTCAGGAAAACACGAAGCCGGATCAGCTGAGGGCGTTGCGCCGGCCCTCGAAGGCACGCCCCAGCGTGACTTCGTCGGCGTATTCGAGGTCGCCGCCCACGGGGAGGCCCGAGGCGAGGCGTGTCACCGTGATGCCGATGGTCTTGAGCATGCGTGCCAGGTAGGTTGCTGTCGCTTCGCCTTCGAGGTTCGGGTCCGTGGCGATGATGACTTCCTGGATGGCGCCGTCATTCAGCCTGGTCAGCAGTTCCCGGATGCGGAGCTGTTCCGGGCCCACGCCCGCAATGGGATTAATGGCGCCGCCCAGCACGTGGTACCGGCCGCGGAAGCTCCGGGTGCGCTCTACCGCAAGCACGTCCTTGGATTCCTCGACCACGCAGATCACTGCCGGATCGCGGCGCGGGTCCCGGCAAATGTTGCAAAGTTCCTGTTCCGTGACGTTGCCGCAGACCGTGCAGAACTTCACCCGGTCCTTGACGGTGGTGATCGCGTCCACCAGGCGCTTCATGTCCTGCGGATCCGCTTCGAGGATGTGAAACGCCAGCCGCTGGGCGGATTTCGGCCCGACGCCAGGAAGGCGTCCGAGCTCGTCGATCAGCTCCTGGACAGCACCTTCGTACACAATTTCCTCTTTAGCTTGGTGTGGATGGAGGCTGGCCGATCAGTAGCGGCGTGCGACGGGGCTGCCGTCGGCGGACCGTTCCTCAATCAGTTTCCCGCCCAGAATACGCTCCACCGCCGCACGGCCGAACACGCCGGACTCCTCAATGGTTTCGTCATCCGCGCTCGGGATGTCCTGGACGTACGTGGCGGCCGCGGCGACCGCCTTGGCCGGAGCCTTGGCCCGGCCGGCCTCGGCTTCGGGGCTGTTGGACAGCCGCTGGTACAGGCTTTGCCGGGTCCCGGCCCCGGACGGCGGGGCGGCGACGGCGGCTGTTGCCGTGACCGTCGCGGCTGAGGCGGCAGTTGCCGCCGCGCCGGTTGCCGACGCCATGGCGTATTCCCGGGCAGGTTCAGCCGGAGGGTTCACCGGAATGGACGGCGGCACCTGGGCCATGGCCGGCTCATAGTGAGGTGCCGGTGCTGCTGCCGGTTCTTTGGCTGCAGGAACGTTCGACGGCGGCTGCCTGCCGACGTTGGTGGCCTCGCCAACCACCCACACGCCCGGCGCCTGTTCCACGGCACGCGCCCAGGGATCGGCGTCCGGATCGTTGCCGCCGGGGGTGGCTTGCCGGGAAGGGGTGGTTGAGGCGGCGGGTGCCTCCTCGATCACGGCAGCGCCGGCCACCGCGGCGCCGGTCCGGGCAGAGGTGGGCTGGGGGCGCTGCCGCGAGGACGGCTCCCAGTCCAGAGGGGGCTCTTCCTCAAGCGGTGGCGCGTCCTCGTCGCGGGGTGGACCCCAGTCGTCATCCGAGTACGAGTAATCACCGGCCGGAGGTGCCGGCTGGGCGGCAGGAGTCGACCGTGACGCGGGCGACTCGGCCGTTGCCGCCTGGGGTGCCGGTGACGGTGCCGGGTTCTGCACAGGAGCAGGTGCGGATGGCTGCGTGGCAGGACCGGGAGCGGTGCTGAGGGCAGGGCTGTCAAGCGGCGTTGATGCACCGGCAGGTGCCTGGGCAGGGACGGCGGCAGGAGCAGGAGCCAGGCCCCATGCCACGTCAGCCGAAGTAGGCGCCGCCGCCGGACCGGCGGACGCCGCCGGTCTGGCCGGCGCTTTTGGGTTTGGCTCAGAGCTCGCCTTGCTCGTATTGCCCACAGCAGCGTTCCCTGCCGCCGCATTGATCTGGCAGTCGATTCCCGTCGTCTTATGGATCGCCTGCCTGAGGTTCTCCGAATGGTCGGCCCGGCCGAATGCGCCGGCCAGTCCCGGCGTCGCGAAAGCGAGGGTAAGGACCTGGCCGTCGAAGGCGCTGACCTGGGCATTCGGTTCCACCAATGCCCAGGTGCTGCGCTTAATTCCGGCAAGTGTCTGCAGCACATTGGGCCACGCCCGGCGCAGCACCTCAACGTCACCTGACGGTCCGGCTGGCGCTGGCGGGGCAGGCGGCCCGGCCTGTTCAGGCTGCACAGCCGCAGCGATGGACGGTGCCGCGGAGGGCGCAGCCTGTGGTTCGGTAGTCCGGACCGGCGCCTGGGATGAGGCGGACGGCTGCGCGGTCCGTTTCTCAGCAGGCTGTTGACCGGCCGGCTGTTGCCCGTCTGGGTACTCCCGGCCGGCCGGCACGTTTCCGGGACCCGTTTCCGGGTCGGAGGCGCGGGCCGCCGAGGGCTGGTCCACAGGCCAGTCGTTCGTGCTCACGCGAGGAGGAGTGAGGGAAGCCCGTTGCGGTGCCGTTTCCGCGGCTGACTGTCCCGCGGGCTTGGCCGCAGGGGTAGTCTTCGGTGCAGGTGCAGGTGCAGGTGCAGGTGCAGGTGCAGGTGCAGGTGCAGGTGCAGGTGCAGGTGCAGGTGCAGGTGCAGGTGCAGGTGCAGGTGCTTCCGGCGCGGGCGCCTGTAGTGCCGGCGCAGGCGGCGCCTGGGCAGTCCGCTGGTGCGGGGTACCCGCCTCGACACTGGCACTTTGGGTGGCGGGAGCGCCGACGTCGTTCCCTTCATAGCTCAACCGGCGTTCGACGCGGTCAATCCGCGCGGCAATTCCGCGCTCATTCTGGTCCGAACTGGGCAGGAGGATGCGCGCACACAGCAGCTCCAGGTGCAGCCGAGGCGAGGTGGCTCCGGTCATCTCCGTCAGCGCCGTGTTGGTCACGTCCGCGGCGCGGGAAAGCTCGGCGGATCCCAGGTTGTGGGCCTGATTCTGCAGCCGGGCGATCTGGTCGGCCGGCATTCCGCGCAGGATGGTCTGCGCGCTCTCCGGCATGGCCTTGACGATGATCAGGTCCCGGAAGCGTTCCAGGAGGTCTTCCACGAAGCGGCGCGGGTCGTGCCCGGTCTGGATGACCCGGTCCACCGCCCGGAAGACGGTGGCAGCGTCCGAAGCGGCCACGGCCTCGACGACATCATCCAGCAGCGAGGCATGGGTGTAGCCCAGGAGTGCGACGGCGAGCTCATAGTCCAGGCCGGTTGGGCCGGCGCCGGCCATGAGCTGGTCCAGGACGGACAGTGAATCACGGACAGAGCCGCCGCCCGCGCGGATGACCAGGGACAGGACTCCGGGCGCAACAGGCACGTTCTCCTGGTTGCAAAGCTGTTCCAGGTACGCCATTAGCGGTTCGGGCGGCACCAGCCGGAACGGGTAATGGTGCGTGCGGGAGCGGATGGTCCCGATGACCTTGTCCGGTTCCGTCGTGGCAAAGATGAACTTGATGTGTTCCGGCGGCTCTTCGACGATCTTCAGCAGGGCGTTAAACCCCGCCGACGTCACCATGTGGGCTTCGTCGATGATGAAGATCTTGTAGCGGTCCCGGACGGGGGCATAGGTGGCGCGCTCGCGGAGGTCGCGGGCATCATCCACGCCGCCGTGGCTCGCGGCATCGATCTCGATGACGTCCAGGGAACCCGATCCGCCCCGGGCCAGTTCCACGCAGCTGGGGCAGGTACCGCAGGGGGTGTCCGTGGGGCCTTCGGCGCAGTTCAGGCAGCGCGCCAGGATGCGTGCCGAGGTGGTCTTGCCGCAACCCCGGGGGCCCGAGAAAAGGTAGGCGTGGTTAACGCGGTTCTTCCGGAGGGCCGTCATCAGCGGCTCCGTGACGTGTTCCTGCCCGATAACGTCAGCAAAGGAATCAGGACGGTATCTGCGGTAGAGGGCGGTAGTAACTGTCACAGAGGAAACCCTACCAATCCGGGCTGACAAGCCGCCGCCCTGTGGAGGAATAGTAAAGACCCCCCATGCACCCGCCAGAGCCCATTTACCCTTGCTACCTTCCGGTCCTGGGGGAGTTCAACAGGATGACGCCACATGAGGGGCCGTCAGATACTTTACCCGAGATCGGGGTGTGACTCGAATCGGCGGGGCGCCGGATGTCTTGTCGCTCTTCAGTGACGCCAGCCGTCCACCGGCCAGGTCATGAACGCCGGTTCTTCGTAGGGGTGGGCTGCGCGCAGGGCGGCCACTACGGCTGCGAGGTTGGGCTTCTCCACTACGCACTCCACCCTGTCCTCGGATACCGCTTCGGGCTTCCCGATGCTGCCGAGGTATGGCCTTGCCCCGTCCAGCGGAGTAAACCGGCCTGACCCTGGAGTGACGAAGGAGCAGTGCGAGTAGTCACCGATCCGTCCGGCTCCGGCGTCGCCGATTGCGGCCAGGATCCGGTCGGTGTGGGACGCAGGGACGTAAATTATCATTGCGTGCAGCTCGGTCATGGGTCCCATGGTGCAGCATCGAACTCCGTGAATCACCCTCAATCCGGACCGAACCGTTGATTATCCAGCGCGCACCCCTGATCATGGGTATGTACACCGATTGGGGCAATCTCCAGATTGTGAGCTGCGGGGCCTGGCAGGCGGGGGCGGACCCGGCAGCTCAATGGTGTACCACGAAGTGGGCGCATTGGGGGCGTCCATTTTCGCGTTAACAACGGCGCCCCCACGCGCTGACGTCCCTCAATTGGGCGATGCGGAAATCTTCAGGTACTCTAGTATCTGCTTTTGATTCAGAAGCAGCTGGAGAATTCGCCTAGCGGCCTATGGCGCACGCCTGGAACGCGTGTTGGGTTAACGCCCTCGGGGGTTCAAATCCCCCATTCTCCGCCGAGCTGATGTCTTACAACATCAGGCTGCACCCCCGGTCTTCGGACCGGGGGTGTTTTCGTATTCGTGGTGTACCTCATTTCGGGCCGCGCCGGCGCTGACGCGTCGACCACCATTTTGGGCGCCAAGACGGGGCCGGCCTTTTTCCCGGCCTGCGCGCTCCGTACACTGGGCCCATGTCATGCCGAATCAGCGAACTTGTCCTTGACTGCTCCGACCCCGAGACGCTCGCCCGCTTCTGGAGCGAGGTCCTCGGCTATGTGGAGCTTGACCGTGAGGACGGCGCCATCGAGATCGGTCCGCCCAAGGGGTTCGGCGGCCTGCAGCCCACCATCATCCTGAGCCCCAGCACCGATCCTCGGACCGGGAAGCTGCCGCTGCACATTGACGTCAGCCCGGTGGACCGCGACCAGGACGCGGAGCTGGAGCGGCTGCTTGCCCTGGGCGCCCGGCCGGCCGACGTGGGGCAGACCGGCAACGAGCCGTGGCACGTCCTGGCCGACCCGGAGGGCAACGAGTTCTGCCTCCTCCGCAAGCGCCTGGACGCCTGAGCCCCCGGCCGCCTGACCCCGGAGCTCGGCGCCGTGTCATTCATGCACGCGGCGCGGCCACGCCCAGGCGGCGGAGCCGTTCCCGGGCTGCCAGTTCGCTGGGGCCCTTGCGTCCCAGCATGAGATGGACGACGCCGAGGACCGCCCGGGTGCCCAGCCGCACCGGAAGCGGGAAGGGTCCAAGCCGGGGAACAGTGAGCCCCAGCATTCGCCGGTACCGCGGCTCCAGGCTGTACACCGCGCCGGCGAACAGGATCCGGTAGCCGGGCCGCAGCAGGGGATGCAGCGGCGGGTTCCGGATGAACTCCACGGTTTCGGCCACCCGGGCGTCCGCCCTGAGTTCGCCGCGGCGGTACCAGTCATCCAGCTGCCGCCGCAGATCCACCTCGCTCATCGGCGGATCGGCCACGCCCATGAGTCTGCCTGCCTGCGCCCATTCCCGGACGTAAGCATCGGGTCCGCCGGGAATTGGCTTGCCCCAGATCAGGTGCGCGGCAAGGAATCCGTCCGTGAATGCGAGGTGGATCCAGGCCCCGAGCTCGGGGTCGTTGGCGCTGTACTCCCGCAGTGATCCATCGTTGCCGCGGTAGGTGCCCTGCACCGGCCCGTGCAGCACGCGCACCCTGCGTGAGGCTTCTTCCGCGGCAGCCCTGGAGCCGTAGGTCACAGTGAAAATCCAGCGGATGGTGGCCGCCAGCCGCGCCAGCGGATCAGCCTGGAAGTCCGAATGCTCGTGCACTCCCGCCAGCGCCCCGGGGTGCAGCGACTGCATGAGGAGTGTGCGTATGCCGCCCACGATCGGGGACATGGAACCATGCACGGCCCACACTGCCGACCCGGGCAGGTGGTAGCCGGCGTCATCCCCGTCGGCCAACCGCAGCGTCCACTCCGGCGGCGTGTCCGACTTGCCCGTGAACGTTTTCCTCAGTTCGTCCCGCCAGATCCGGAAAAGCCCTCGCATACCCCATTGTGGGCAGGCCGGAGCGGGGATATCCACATAATTCCCGAAGGGGTTCCCACAGCGCCGAAGCGTATGGTCCCATGGAAATTACCGTCGAGACAGCGAGCGGTCCGCGACGTCCTGGAGCAGTCGATTGGGCAAGGTACGGGGACACAACAGGGGCAACAGCCGGCAGGGACCGGGGAGTGCCGTGCGCCTGTTCGCCGTTTCCCGCGCCGCCGCCGCTGGCGCGCTTTCCCTGGTCCTGGGCACCTTGCTCCTGCCGGGCGGCAGCGGAAACAGCTTGCCGCTTCACCCCGGTGGCCCGGCCGCTGTGGTGGGGGCGGCCAGCCGGCAGGCAGCGGGCGTGGTGGGCGCAGGGATGCTGGCCCCCGCCCTGACCGCGAACATCCGCGCGGCGGTGGACTTCCCGCGCACGGCGGTGGCTGCCCACGCACTCCCGCCAGGGGGCGGAGATGCCCGCGGCATTACCTCGTGGAACCAGGCCGCGCGGGCCTTCAAAGTGCTCACGGCCGGCGCAGTGAGGCTGCCCGCAGGCTACCTGATAGCCCCTCTGCAGGTTCTGGTGCCGACGTCGCCGTTCGGCCCGCGGGCCAGCCCTATCAGCGGACTGCCAGGGGATTTCCACCTGGGCCAGGACTACGCGGCCGCGTGCGGCACGCTGGTATATGCGGCCGATTCCGGCGTGGTGCGCGCCGCCGGCTGGCACCCCTGGGGTGGCGGGAACCGCGTGGAGGTGGACCATGGCAACGGGCTGGTCACCACCTACAACCATCTGGAATCCATTGCCGTGCGCCCCGGCGACGCGGTGGCAGCCGGCGGGACCATTGCCCGCGTCGGCAGCACCGGGTGGTCCACCGGCTGCCACTTACATTTCGAGGTCATCCTCAACGGCCGCCACATCAACCCGCTCACCTGGACCCTCCTGCCGCTTTCCGCGCTCGCCGACCTCCCGCCTGCGCGTCCGGACGCCCCGGCGTTGTCCTTCCTTCCCGGAACAGGCAACTCCGAGGGTGGCGAACCCTCGCGTTGGCCGCCCTTCTCGGGAAGTACGACGACGGCGCCCGCTCCTCCTGCGACACCGGCGTCCTCGGCGGTGCCTCCGCCCGCACCCACGCCGTCCGCAGTTGCTCCGCCGGCCGCCCCGCCGCCGACAGAGCAGGCGTCCCCGCCACCGCCGACAGAGCAGACGTCCCCGCCACCGCCTCCACCCTCGCCGGTCACCCTCGAACCAGCAGTGCCCGTTCCCGTCCCCACGGACCCAGCCGCACCGACAGAACAGGAGCCGGCCCCTGCAGCGCCCACGCCCACGGCGCCCACGCCCATAGAACCCATGCCCACCGAAACGGTTCCAGCGAAAGCTGCGCCGGCAAAACCGGCCTCCAATAGTCCGTTGCCCCCGGAACCACCGGCCGGGCCGGCCCTCCCGGGGGAGGAGGCACCGCCGTCGTCCGCTGCCCGGGCGACACCCGGCAAGGACAAATGCGGTCAGGAAATTCCCAGCAGGGACCAGTACGCTGGACTGCCTGAAACGAACCATCAGTATGGACACCTTCGTGAGGACGCAGCCTGTGGCATCCCTGTACCAAATTCCCCTGATCCTGAATGACGGAACGGCTACGGATTTCGGCCGGTTCCGGGGAAAAGTGGTGATGGTGGTGAACGTCGCCTCGCAATGCGGGTTCACGCCGCAGTACGCGGGCCTTGAAGCGCTCTACGGAAAGTTCAGGGACCGCGGATTCGAGATCCTGGGCGTGCCGTGCAACCAGTTCGCGGGGCAGGAGCCCGGCAGCGACAGCGAAATCGCGGAGTTCTGCCAGCGCAACTTCGGTGTCACCTTTCCGCTGACGGCCAAGGCGGACGTCCGCGGGAAGTCCCGGCACCCGCTCTACACGGAACTGACCAGGTTCAAGAACGGCCCGCTGCCGGGGCTGGTGAAGTGGAACTTCGAAAAGTTCCTGGTGGGCAGGGACGGTGTGGTGGCTGCCCGGTTCGCCCCCACTGTCGAGCCGGACTCGGCCCAGGTCATCGACGCCGTTGAGGCACTGCTTTAACTTTTTTCCACATAGGCGGCCGCAATTCGTCCAAAATTCACCAAATGTCTGATTGGATAAACCTTACTGAAGGGTACAAGGGAAGAGCGGCTTCCCACCGACCACAGAGGTAGCAATGGAGCACATCGAGGCCGAACATCCCCGGCCACGCCACTTCCTACTCCACCTGAGCGATCCCCATCTGGTAGGCGGGCCAGAGCCCCTCTACGGCGCCGTTGACAGCGAAGCCCGGCTGATCCAGCTCTTCGAAGAAGTCAAAGAGTCCGGCGCGCGGCCCGAGGCCGTCATCTTCACCGGCGACCTCGCGGACAAGGGCGATCCGGAAGCCTACGCCAAGCTGCGCGCCATCGTGGAACCCGCCTGCACCGAGATGGGCGCCGACGTCATCTGGGCCATGGGCAACCACGACAACCGGGCCAACTTCCGCAAGGGCCTGCTTGACCAGCCCGGAACCGATGCTCCCGTGGACCATAGCTACTTCATCAACGGCCTGCGCATCATCACCATGGACACCTCGGTCCCGGGGTTCCATCACGGCGAACTCAGCGCCACGCAGCTCGAATGGCTCGCCGCGGAGCTGGCAACCCCCGCCCCGGACGGCACCATCCTGGCCCTGCACCATCCGCCGGTTCCGTCGGTGCTGGATCTGTCGGTCCTGGTGGAGCTCCGGGACCAGAGCTCCCTGGCCGCCGTGGTGCGCGATTCCGACGTCCGCACCATCCTGGCCGGCCACCTGCACTACTCCACCACAGCCACGTTCGCCGGAATCCCGGTCTCCGTCGCTTCGGCCAGCTGTTACACCCAGGACCTCAACGTACCGGTGGGCGGGACCCGCGGCCGGGACGGCGGACAGGCGTTCAACCTGGTCCACGTCTACGAACACACCATTGTCCATTCGGTCGTGCCGTTGGGCGGCTCGGCCACGGTGGGGGAGTACGTGACTCCGGCGGAGACGGCGCGTCGGCTCGAGGCTGCCGGCATCCGCATCCCTGAGACCGCCAAGCGCGGCACCGTCAGACAACCCTCGTCGCGCTAGGCGGCGCGGGGCTACTTTTCCCAGGGCGCCTTGATGGGGTAGTACTTCTCGAGGAAGTCGGTCACGAGCGCGGCGCGTTCGTTGGCGTCCACCTCGGGAAAGCTTCCGTCATTGAGGCAAAACATGTCCATGTTCCGCTTGGCCAGCAGCTTGGCCAGGTATTTCAGCCCGGACCGCATGGTGGTGTCCACGTAGCGGACTTTCGCGGCCGTCTGTGTGACGGCCCGGCCGGTCAACAGCGCGTAGTAGTGGTAGAAGGAATTGGTCACGGAGATGTTGTCCGCGGCCCGGAACCGGCTGGCCGCGGTCTTGCGGAACTCGTCGGGGAACTCCAGCTCCATGGTCTCCACCACGCTGCGCCTCAGCGGGGCGGCGGTGTGTTCCAGGTGCCGGGTGGTGATCCGGCCGAACCGGTTCCACAGCAGCTTGCGGTTCACCCGTGCCGCGTTCTCGAAGCCGCTGCGTTCGGCCGCGTTCTCGCCGAGCCCGATCCTGGTTTCGGCCTCGATGAACTTGGTGATTCCGCCCGGGGTGAAGAACAGGTCCGGGCTGACGGGACGGCCGAAGAACATGTCGTCGTTCGAGTAGAGGAAGTGTTCGGACAGGCCCTCGATGTGGTGCAGCTGGCACTCGACCGCCTGGGAGTTGTGCGTGGGCAGCACGGAGGGGTCGGCAAAGAACTCCTCGCTGCGCACGATCGTGACCGCCGGGTGGTCAGCCAGCCACTCCGGGGCCGGCGAATCCGTCGCAATGAAGATGCGCCGGATCCAGGGCGCGAACATGTAGACGGACCGGAGCGCGTACTTGAGCTCGTTGATCTGCCGGAACCGGGCTTCATGGTCGTCGCCTTCGCCCAGGACCACGTCCTTCTGCTGGGCGCGGCGGGCCGCGATGTACTCCGGCGAGCTGCCATCCACCCAGGAGAACACCAGGTCGATGTCGAAGCTGATGTCGCTGGCGTGGTCCGCGAACATGTTCTCGATGGTGGGCCACGTGTGTCCGTACCGGTCCACGGTGCCGCGGACAGCGTCCTGCCGCAGCAGGGTGCGGCGGGTCAGGGAGTTCTCGATCGGCAGGATGATCTCGTCGCCCTTGAAGGACCACAGCTCGATCTGGACACCTGCCGACGCGCCGAATTCGAAACCGCCCACCGGCTCGACACGCGGGCGGTAGATCCGGAAGATGCGCGCCTGGCGGTTGGATGACAGTTCGCCGTCGGCCACCAGGATGGAGGTTTTCTTCTTGGCGTCCACGGTCATGGAGTAGACAGGCTCGTCCCGGCACGCTTCCACCATCGCGGCCCGCAGTTTCTTCCGGTCCTTCCAGTCCAGGGCAATGACGGGCCTGTCATTGTTGCCGCGGACCAGCAGGTATGCCAGCCCGGCGTTGTCCAGGACGTTGCGCAGGAACAGCAGGTCCTCCACCATCGCCTGGTAGGGCGTGCGGTTGTGGTTGATCAGGGCATAGCGTCCCTTGTGCCGGATGACGTCAGGGCGGTGTTTGAGGCGCTGCTCGGCCGCAGCCGACGTGATCTCGGCAGGAAATTGTTCCTCCACGGACGCCTGGGCGCCGTAGTAGACCTCGTCCTGGACCGGTGCTTCTGTAATGGTGGTCTCCATGCTGTGAAAAGTAAGTATTCCTTCTTGGATGATAGCCCTGTCCGGGAAGGGCTCAGACGCCCAGCGCCTCACGCCAGCTGCGCAGGAAGGCCGCGCCGGCGCCGTCGTGGATCACCGTCTCCGGCAGTCCCAGGTCCGCGGCGGTGAGGACGGGGTAGGGCTTGTCCGGAACCCCGTCGGCGGGCCGGACGTCCACGTGCTTGACCTGGTGGTCGTTGTGGTGGAGCCAGTCCGCCATGGCGTAGTCCGTGCGTGAATCGCCCACCGTGCGCCACGCCTGCGGGGTGATGTGCTGCGCGGCGAGCAGCTCCACTGCCCGGCTGGCGCCGAGATCCTTGCCCAGCCGCACCGATTCGATGTCCGTGGAAATGATGGTGGGATCCACACGGTAGTCCACCTCGTCGTCGGAATTGGGCGCATGGTGGTCCAGCCGCACCACCCCGAGCCCGTGGCGGGCCATCAGTTCCATCGCCTCGGCGTCGAACAATGCCTGCTCGGCCAGGTAGTCGGCGTTGGGGACCTCGATGTGCTGCTCCACGGAGACCATGGCCCGCTTGGTCTCGTCAAAGAACATGTGCGCCGCGTAGTCCTCGGCCACCAGCCGCCGAACGTCATCGCCGTAGGCGGCGGGGACGGCCAGGTCGTGGTCAACGTGGACAGGGCCGGGACCGGCGGAGGTGAAGCTGAACCACACCGCGCCCTTCTCGCACACGGCGTGGACGACGGTGCCCGAGGGAATTCCCGCTTCGATCATGGGCTCCATGACCTGCTGGCGGATGAACGCATCGGACCGGCCGGTGTTAAAGACCACGGGGATGCCGGCGGCGGCCAGCGCCACCAGGTCACGGATGATCCCGTCAGTAACCTCCCGGGTGACGGGGCTGGCGATGGGGCCATCCACGTCCAGCAGCAACGCCAGCGGCGGGGCGGACGGCACGGCGGTGCCGGGCGCGGGAACAGCAGGAAAATCAGAGGTCATGCACCCATTCTGTCAGCCGCCGCCCGTGCCGGACGGCTCCGACGACGAACATCACCGCGTGTGACATGGTTACCGTTTGGCTACAACCTGGCGCCAGGCCGGGGACGCTACTTTCCCCGGGCCTGCCGCTTGCCTAGGGTGGCAGAGTGATCTTTAAAGCTGTGGGCGAGGGACGCCCGTACCCCGACCATGGTTACAACACGCCCAAGGACTGGGCGGCCCTCCCGCCGCGACCGGTGCGCCTCGATGAACTGGTCACCACCAAGCGCACGCTGGACCTCGAAGCGCTCCTGGCCGAGGATTCAACGTTCTTCGGCGACCTCTTTCCGCATGTTGTGCAGTACCAGGGAACGCTCTACCTGGAGGACGGCCTGCACCGCGCTGTCCGCACCGCGCTGCACCAGCGCACCGCGATCCACGCCCGGGTCCTGGTGCTGGATGGCTAGGAAGATCCAGGATCCCAGCATCCTCCATGGCCACCATGTGGTCACCGGCTCCGAACTGCGCGCCACGTTCGAGGCAGCCCGTGCGGACCAGACCGCCCGGGTCCGGCGCCAGGCCCTGCATGGAATTGTCCTGGTCCTGCTGCTGGGGATCATCGCGGCCGGCGTCATCACCGCGCTCGCCGTGCTGGACGAACGGCTCAAGATCCCGGCGTTGGGTCCTGCGGAAGAGACTGTTTCCACCTGCCCGGACGCCACGTTCAACTACGTGTCCCCGGACAAGGTCAATGTGAACGTGTTCAACTCCACCAGCCGGCCGGGCCTGGCCCGGACCGTTGGCAAGGAGCTGCTGGCCCGCAAGTTCGTGGTGGGAGCGGCGGCCAACACCGACGCCAATTACCGGGGAACGGCGGCGGTGGTTTCCGGCGCTGCCGGACAGTCCGCGGCGTTTACCGTGCAGCGGCACCTGCCCGGCTCGGACTATTTCCAGGACAGCCGGACGGACGGGAGCGTGGATGTGATCCTGGCGCAGCAGTACAGTGCGCTCACGCCCCCGGACCTGGTGGACCAGACGCCGGGCGCGCTGAGCTGTCCGCGCGACAGCCGGAGGATCGCCGACGATGACAAATGGCCGGTGGTCCCGTCCGCGGCACCCACACCCTGACGGACCTACCCGGCCAGGGCGGAAGGCGGGCCGAGCCGCACGGGCCTGCCGGCGCCGTCGAACCTTGCCCCGGCGCCCTGCTGGATGAACCGCACCGTGCGCGCCACGCGCGCTTCCAGTTCGGCAGGCTCATCGCTGCCGCGGGCGGCGCTGGAGGACAGCGTCCCGAGGATCAGCTGCGCCTGCTGCCCCACGTCCGCCACGGGCAGGTAGCCCTGCTCCATGCCGTCCCGCAGGATGCCCTGCAGCAGGACGCTCAGCTCACCCACGTGGTCCGCGAGTTTGGCAAAGGACGACGGCGAGAGTACAGCCCCCATGGCAGGTCCCGGCGGGAGGTGGCGGCGGCTGAGGTCCACCACCTGGGCGCGCACGTACAGGGCGAGCCGCTCCACCGGGTTCTCGAGCCGGGCGAGGGAATCGCGGAGCTCGGCCAGGAACTTTTCGGTCTCGTCCAGGGCGTAGGCGATGAGCAGCTCTTCGATGTCCGCGTAGTAGTTGTATACGGCGGTGCGGCCGATCCCGGCGTGGCGGGCGACGTCCGTCATGGTCAGGCCCGGAAGGCCGTGCGAAAAGAGGAGCTCGCCAAAGGCCGTGAGGATGCGGCGCTGGGTATCTGCGCGTTGCTCCGCGTTGCTCGCCGCTGAAATCCTTGGCATACGGACACTTTACCCCGATGTGTCACCAAAAGTTTTGTCCGCTTGGAAGGGCCAAAAACGCGCCTCAAAGCCTCTAAGTGCACAGGAACTCATGCACGTTGGGGAGGGCGTTAAGGGGTGCAGGCCTCCGGGCCGCAGGCGTCCCCGGCGCCTATCATCGCCAGCGGACGGGCCTCGTTCCAGGCCTGGTTCAAGGCTGCCGTGAAAGTTTCCTTGGGTTGCGCGCCGGAGAGTCCGAACTTCCGGTCCAGCACAAAGAACGGGACGCCGCTGATGCCCAGGGCGCGGGCCTCGTCGAAGTCCGCCCGGACCTCGTCGGCGTACTTGTCGGTGCTGAACAGCTCTTCGACTTCCGCGGGATCCAGGCCCAGGCCGGTGCCCAATTCGGTGAGGTAGTCGCGGCTGCCGATGTCCCTGCCGTGTTCAAAGTGGTCGCTGAGCAGGCGTTCCTTGGCGGCGTCCTGCAGGCCATGGACAGCGGCAAGGTGCAGCAGCCGGTGCGCGGTGAAGCTGTTGGCCACTACCACCTTGTCGAACCGGTAGTGGAGGCCGACTCCTGCGGCCTGCTCCGCCACGTGTTCGAACATCTGCGTGACCTGCTGCGGAGCCAGGCCCTTCCGGGTGCTCAGGTACTGCAGTTCGCTGCCGTCGTAATGCTCCGGGAGGGTCGGATCGAGCTGGAAACTACGCCACGTGACCTCCACGGAATCGCGGTGGGGGAACTCTGCCAAGGCTGCTTCGAACCGGCGCTTGCCGATGTAGCACCACGGGCACGCAACGTCTGACCAGATCTCGATCTCCATGGTTAGGGTAACTGTTCCGCGCCGGCGGCCATTCCGGCGTCGTTCTGTTAGTTCCACCACAGGCAGGACGGTCGGCAGGAGAGCCTGGGAACGCGGGTCTTGCGGCGCGCAGGATCGTGGGCAATAGTCGGATGTAGGTCAAGCAGTGGCCCCACGGCACAGATGCCCGGCAGCTGGGGGCCGGCCAGTCATGATCCTGGGAGGCCTGGGATGCGGATTGGATTGGTTGCAGGACCATGGATTCCTGTCCCACCGCGTACGTACGGTGGCATTGAACGAGTAGTGGACAGCCTGGCGCGCGGGTTCTCCGCCGCAGGCCACGAGGTGGTGCTGGCGGCCCCGTCGGACAGCACCTGTCCGGTCCGGCCAGCCCCCGGGATGCGCCCTGCCTCGGGAGAGGACCTGGGCTATACGATTTCGGAGCTCAGCCACGTGGTCCGGGCCTATCAGGGGCTGCGCGGCGTGGACATTATCCATGACCACACCCTGGCCGGGCCGCTGTATCTGAACCGGCCGCGGCAGGTTCCCGTGGCCACCACCATCCATGGCCCGCTGCACCCGCAGGCAGTGGACATCTACCGGGCCATGGCAAGGGATTCAGCGATCATCGCGATCTCCCGGGACCAGGCCTCGCACGCTCCGGATGTCCCGGTGTCCCGGGTGATCCACCACGGCATGGACGTGCAGGCGGTGCCGGTGGGGTCCGGCCGCGGGGGTTACCTGTGCTTCGTGGGCCGGTCCTGTCCGGACAAGGGGCTGCCGGAAGCCATCATGCTGGCCCGGCGCGCCGGCATGCCGCTGAGGATCGCCGTCAAGATGCGCCAGCCGGATGAGCTGCGCTACTTTCGCGAGGTGATCGAGCCCATGCTGGGTCCCAATGAGGACTTCGTCGGCGAGGTTGACGACGGCGGGAAGTTCGCGCTGATGGGCGAAGCCCTGGCCTTCCTCAACCCGATCCAGTGGTCCGAACCCTTCGGGCTGGTGATGATCGAGGCGCTGGCCACGGGCACCCCGGTGATCGGCACAAGCATCGGGTCAGCGCCGGAAATCGTGGAGCACGGGCGGACCGGTTTCCTGGGTGAGACGGAGAACCTGGCGGAGTTCGTGCCGGCGGCGGCAGGGCTCAGCCGGGAACTGTGCCGCAGGACAGCCGAACAGCGCTTCAGCGAGGAGCGCATGGTCAGCGAGCACCTGGAGCTTTTCAGCGAACTTCTTGAGGGGAAGGGCCCGGGAGGGGTTCCGGATGCTGTTGGCGTGCACCAGAATCTTTAAGGGTGCACGCGCTGGTCCGCCTGTACTTACCCGACTCTGAGGAGGAATACCGTTCATGACCGCATGGAACGCAGATACCGAGGCCGCCGCATCCGAGACCGGTTCCGTCACGGTGGTGGAGGGCTCCTCGTTCTGCATCTCGTCCGGAAGCGGAGACATCAATTCCGACGGCGGCACGAACGGAGCGTTTTTCCAGGACACCAGGATTATTTCCCGCTGGGTCCTGCGAATCAACGGCTCGCTGCGCGAACCGCTGGTGGCCCAGCGGCCCCATCCGTTCGGGGCCACGTTCGTGGGCCGCGCCAAATGGCCGGACGGCCGGTTTGACAGCCCGCTGGTGGTGCGCCAGGTGCGGCATATCGGCCCCGGCCTCCAGGACGACATCACCCTTGAGAACTACTCGGGTGAGCCGGTGGACTGCGAGATCGAGCTGCTGGTGGATGCGGACCAGGCAGACCTCTTCGACGTCAAGGGCGGCCGCACATCCGGCGGCGCCCGGGCATCCCGCACGGTGCAGGACGGCCAGTTGGTCATCGAAACCAGCCACAACGGACAGCGCCGCGGCACCGCCGTGCGGGCCAGGGGAGCAGACGTCACCATGGACGGGCTGCGCTTCCGTGCCACGGTCCCGGCGCGCGGCAAGTGGGCCACCAGCGTCATCGTGGTGCCGCTCATCAACGGTGAGGCGCCGGCGGAGGCGTTCACTGAAGCCGGGCAGCCGCACCACCGCCAGGGAGTGCGGCGGCACCGGGACTGGGAGCAAAACGTCCCCCGCGTCACGGTTGCGGACAGCAACCTGCAGGCCGTCCTGAACCGGAGCCAAAGCGATCTCGGCTCGCTGCGGATCTTCGATCCCCACCACCCGGAGCGCGCGGCGGTGGCAGCAGGCGCCCCGTGGTTCATGGCGCTGTTCGGCCGCGACTCGCTGCTGGCGTCCTACATGTCCCTGATGGTTGATCCCAAACTTGCCGCCGGGACCCTGCAGACCCTGGCCGGCCTCCAGGGCACCAAGGTGGACAACGACTCGGAGGAAGAGCCGGGCCGCATTCCGCATGAGGTCCGACTGGGCATCACCGCGGGCCTGTCGCTGGGCGGCACAGCCTACTACGGCACTGCCGACGCTACCCCGCTCTTCGTCGGCCTCCTGGGTGAACTGAGCCGGTGGGGCCTCTCGGCCGACATCATCGAGTCTCTGCTGCCGCATGCCGACCGGGCGCTCGAGTGGATCGACAACTACGGTGACCGTGACGGCGACGGATTCGTGGAGTACCTGCGCCCCAACGACCATGGCCTGATCAACCAGGGCTGGAAGGACTCCTGGGACGGCATCAACTTTGCAGACGGCACCATGGCCGAGGCGCCTATCGCCCTCTGCGAGGTGCAGGCCTATGTGTACTCGGCCTACGTGGGCCGCGCGCAGCTGGCCCGCTGGAGCGGCGACCACGACCTGGAAAAGCACTGGACGGGGCGTGCCAATGAGCTTAAGAAGGCCTTCAACGAGAAGTTCTGGCTGCCGGAGAAGGGCTACTTCGCCGAAGCACTGGATAAGGACAAGCGACCGGTCGATGCCCTGACCTCCAACATCGGGCACTGCCTCTGGGTGGGCATCGTGGACGAGGACAAGGCGGCGCAGGTGGTGGAACACCTGATGTCCCCGCAGATGTTCACTGGCTGGGGAATCCGGACGCTCGCCTCGGACATGGGGGCCTACAACCCGGTGAGCTACCACAACGGCTCCGTATGGCCCCACGACAGCGCGTTGGTGGCCACCGGGATGATGCGCTACGGCTTCGTGGAGGAAGCCCGCCGCGTGGCGCAGGCGATCTTCGACGCCGCCGAGCATTTCGATGGCCGCCTGCCCGAGCTGTTCTGCGGCTTTGACCGCGGCGAATACCCGGGCCCCGTGCCCTACCCTACGGCGTGCTCGCCGCAGGCCTGGGCTGCGGCCGCCCCTGTGCAGCTTGCCCGCATCCTCCTCCGTTTCGACCCCGACTTCACCCGGGGCGTGGTGCACCTGGCCCCCATCCTTAACCGGGAGATCGGGGAGTTCCGGGCAGCAAACGTGCTGCTGGACACCAGCCGGGTGACCATTAGCGCCCGGGGCAACGAAGGCAGCATCGAGGGACTTCCACCAGGTCTCCGGTTCAGCAAGGATCCGCGCCCTCCGTTGGAGGCGCTCCTGGGCGAAGCCGGCACAGGCCACAGCACCGGCATCAACGCTCGCCGGTAACGGGTCAGGGCAGGGGCCGCTCCATCACAAAATCATGTTCGACGGCGGTCCCCAGCCTGAACGTCTTGGTTCCCACCTTCCGGAAACCGGACTTTTCATAGAACCGGATGGCGCGGGCGTTCTGGCTGTTGACTCCCAGCCAGGCGCCCGCCGCGCCTGCAGCCGACGCGGCGTGCAGGCTTGCACGCATGAGTTCCGCGGCGGCGCCCAGGCCATGGTGTTCCGGGTGGACGTAACACTTGCTCAGTTCCACCGACGGCAGCAGCGTTAGGGCTGCCGCCACGTCGGGATCGGCCGCCGGGCGGTTGACCAGCAGGCTGTACCCGTGCAGCGTCCCCTCGTCGTCCAGTACCAGGATGGTGATGTCAGGGTCGGCGAGATAGCTCTCGAAGTGCGTTTCGCCCAGTGTCCCGGCAAGGTGCGCCGCAATGTCTTCAGGCGACGACGACGGAGGGCAGGCCAGCGGAAAGGTGACGGCTGCCAGCGCTGCCAGAGCGCCGGCGTCGTCCGCTGTTGCCCTGCGGATGGTGTGGCTCATGCAGGGATTCTACGTGCGGGTCCGGACGGGTTACTGCTTGAATGCTGCGTCGAAGCTGGTTTGGGAGGCGGGGAAGTCGAACTTCTTCAGCGCTGCGAGGGCTTCGGGGGCGCCGTGCAGGCGGTCCATCCCGGCATCTTCCCATTCGACTGAGATGGGACCGTCATAGCCGATTGCGGCGAGCGCCCGGAAGGAGGCTTCCCATGGCACGTCACCGCGGCCGGCGGAGACGAAGTCCCAGCCGCGGCGGGGGTCGCCCCAAGGCAGGTGCGAGCCCATGACGGTGTTGCGGCCGGTCTGGCGGATCTTGGTGTCCTTGCAGTCCACGTGGTAGATCCGGTCCTTGAAGTCCCAGATGAAGGAGACGGGATCGATGCCCTGCCACATCATGTGGGACGGGTCCCAGTTCAGCCCGAACGCTTCCCGGTGGCCAATCGCCTCGAGGGTGCGGACGGTGGTCCAGTAGTCGTAGGCGATTTCCGAGGGGTGGACTTCATGCGCGAACCGGACTCCGCATTCGTCGAAGACGTCCAGGATGGGGTTCCAGCGGTCCGCGAAGTCCTGGTAGCCGGCGTCAATGACCTTTTCCGGGACGGGCGGGAACATGGCCACGTACTGCCAGATGGAGGACCCGGTGAAGCCGACGACGGTATCCACTCCGAGTGCCCTGGCGAGCCTTGCGGTGTGCTTCATTTCCTCGGCGGCGCGGGTGCGGACGCCTTCCGGGTCGCCGTCGCCCCAGACCTTCGTCCCGACGATCGCTTCGTGGCGGAAGTCGATGGGGTCATCGCAGACGGCCTGGCCCTTGAGATGGTTGGAGATGGCCCAGACCTTCAGGTTGTACTTCTCCAGGACGGCGAGCTTGGACTCGACATAGCCGGGTTCGTCCCAGCGCCAGGCGTCCAGATGGTCGCCGGAGACGGCGATTTCCAGGCCGTCATAGCCCCAGCCTGAGGCGAGCTTGGCTACTTCCTCGAAGGGAAGGTCGGCCCACTGGCCGGTGAACAGGGTGAACGGGCGGGGCATGTCAGGCTCCTTCGGTTTCGGCGGCGGCAGGCGCCAGTTGGATGAGGGCGCTTTTCGCGGCGGCGGATTCCGCGACGGCGTTCAGGATTCGCTGGACCTCCAGTCCTTCCTCGAACGACGGCGAGGGCCGGGTTCCGTCGCGGATGGCCAGCAGGAAGTCCCGGACCTGGTGCGTGAACGTGTGTTCCCAGCCGATGATATGTCCCTGCGGCCACCACGCGGCAAGGTAAGGGTGGTCGGGTTCGTTGACCAGGATCCGCCGGAAGCCCTGCTCCCTGACGGGCTCGGTGGCGTCCAGGAAGCCGAGCTCATTGAGGTTTTCCAGATCGAACAGGATGGTGCCCTTGTCCCCGTAGATTTCCACGGTGAGGGAGTTCTTCCGGCCGGTTGCCACCCGGGACACCTCAACGGAGGCGATCCCCCCGGAGCCGAGGGAAAGCGTGGCCCAAGCGGCGTCGTCGACCGTTACCTCCTCCAGGCCGGCGGCGCCGGGGCGCCGGTCCACGAAGGTGTGCAGCCGCCCAGTGACCTCGGTGACCTGCTCGCCGAGCAGGAACAGGACCTGGTCGATGGCATGCGAGGCGATGTCACCCAGCGCGCCCGACCCGGCGGTTTCCGCCCGGAGCCGCCAGGTCATGGGTGCCTGTGCGTCGGCGAGCCAGTCCTGGAGATAGGCGGCACGGACGTGCCGGACCGTGCCGACCCGCCCCTCGGCGATCAATTCCCTGGCCAGGGCCAGGGCGGGGACGCGGCGGTAGTTGAAGCCGATCATGGACTGGACGCCCCGTCCCCGGGCCTTCGCCGCAGCCGCGGTCATGGCCTCGGCCTCGGCCAGGCTGTTGGCCAGCGGCTTTTCCACCAGCACGTGCTTGCCTGCTTCCAAGGCGGCGATGGCGATTTCGGCGTGCATCCAGCCGGGCGCACAGATGTCGACGACGTCGATATCGTCCCGCGCAATCACCCCACGCCAGTCGGTGGCTGACTCAGCCCAGCCGTATTTTGCCGCCGCGTCGGCCACGGCTGCGGCGTCCCGGCCCACGAGGACCTTCTGTTCGAAGGCCGGGACGTCGAAGAAAGCGGCAACGTTGCGCCAGGCGTTGGAGTGGGCCTTGCCCATGAACGCATAGCCGATGGCGGCCACGCCCAGTGTTTTGGGGCCCGGCCGGCGGGAGGGATCTTCGAGGGTGCTCATGGTTGTTCCTGCTTTTCAGAGGGTGGCGGTTTCCGGCGCCCAGTCCTCGGGGAGGGCCGGGGATGCCGGAGCGGAGCTGTCGACGTCCACGAAGGTGCCGGATTCCATGGATTCGGTGATCGAGACCATGCTGTCCAGCACGTGGTAGGCGAGGTCGCCGGTGGCGCGGTGCCGGACTCCGGCGCGGAGGGAGCGGGCCATGTCCAGCACGCCCATGCCCCGGCCGTGCGCCGGTCCGGTGGCGGGAATGGCGGTCCACTCCTCGTCACCGGCATGCCAAAGCCTGATGTCGCCGTCGAAATAGTTAGGGTCCGGCAGGGACAAGGTGGCCTCGGTGCCGGTGATTTCCACGAAGCCCATGCGGACACGGGGGGATTCGAAGGAGAAGACGCTGTGGGATGAGGCGCCGGACTCGAACTGGGCCATGGCGGAGACGTGGGTGGGCACCTCCACGGTGAATTCCTCTCCTGCCTTGGGCCCGGAGCCGATGACGCGGACATCCTTGGCCTTGGATCCGAGGGCGGCAACCTTGCGGACGGAGCCGAACGCCTGGACCAGCGTGGTGAGGTAGTACGGGCCCATGTCGAACAGCGGGCCGGCGCCCTGCTGGAAGAGGAAGGCCGGGTTGGGGTGCCAGGATTCCGGGCCCGGGGTCTGGAACGTGGTCATGGCGGTCAGCGGGGTGCCGATGTCGCCGCGCTGGATCAGCCGCAGCGCGGTCTGCAGGCCGGCCCCGAGGAACGTGTCCGGCGCGGTGCCCAGCCTTATCCCGGCGGCGTGCGCGGCCTTGAGCAGGCCCAGGCCGGACTCGCGGTCCAGGGAGAAGGGCTTCTCGGTCCAGACGTGCTTGCCCGCGTTGACGGCGGCGGTGGCCACCTCGACGTGCGCCGCGGGGATGGTGAGGTTGACGATGATTTCGACCTCGGGGTGGTTCAGCGCCTTCTCCGGCCCGCCCCACTCGGGGATCCCGTATTCGGCGGCGCGGACTTCTGCTGCCTCCTCGAACAGGTCCGCGATGACGTGGACTTTCAGGTCGGGGAAAACCGTGAGGTTGTCCAGGTACTGCCTGCTGATGTTGCCGGCGCCAATAATGCCGACGCCGACCGGACCCTTGCGGGCCGGTTCGGCAGTGGCGGGGGTGTTCATGCCTTGATTCCCTCGCCGGAGGCCAGCAGGAACGAGAGGCTCTCGGTGATGCCGTCGAAGATGTCGCCGGCGTAGTCGTCGAACTCCACGACGCCCACCTCCACGGACTTCGCAGCGGCGATGACCTCCAGTACGGGCAGTTTGCCCTGACCCGCCGGCAACTGTGCCTTAGTCTCGGCAGTGAGCGGGCCGTCTTTTAGGTGGAGGTATTTCACCCGTTCGCCCAGCCTGGCGAGCAGCTCCACCGGGTCACGGCCTCCGACGGCGGCCCAATAGGTGTCCACCTCCAGGACCGGCTCCGGATCCAGCAGCTCCGCGAAGTACTCCAGGGCAGGGCGGCCGTCGATGGTGGACTCCAGTTCCCATGCGTGGTTGTGGTAACCCACGCGGAGGCCGTACGCGGCCGCCTTCCTGGCCGCCGCGTTGAGCTTGGCTGCCGTGGCCTGGATGTCAGCGGCGTCCTGCCAGTCTTCTGCGGGAACGTGAGGATCTATGACCGTGCCGATGCCAAGCTCGCCCGCAGCGGCAAAAATTTCATCCTGGTTCCCGGTCAGCAACGGCGCGTGTCCGGAGGGGGCGGTGAGTCCGTTTTCCTTCAAGGCTGCGCCGAGTTCCTTCGCCGTGGCCACGAAGTTGTAGGGCTCCACCCGGGTGAAACCGATCTCTGCAACCCGGCGGATGGTGCCGGCGAGGTCCTGTTCCAGCGGCCGCCGAAGAGTGTAAAGCTGAAGCGAGTAGTCCATGGCTTGCGCGTCCTTGCTGCTCGGAGCTGCGTGTGCGTGTGTGCCGCAGCGCACTTCGCGGGATTTTCTTCAACGTACGGCGACTTTTGACGCAAGTCAATCAAAAGTCGTAGATTTCTCGCGACTAAGGCCCCGCGATGTGCTATTCCTTAACGCATGGCGATCGTTCCCAGGCACCAGCAGTTCCCGCCCCAGGAAGCCGGACTGCTTTCACGCACCGGCGACCTCTTTCAGTTGCTGCGGGACGGCAAAGCCCGGACACGGTCCGAACTCGCCGAAGTCACCGGCCTTGCCCGGACCACCGTCGCCGCCCGTATTGATGCCCTCCTGGCCATGGGGCTGGTGGGCCCTGCCGGCGAGGCTGCCTCCTCAGGCGGGAGGCCGCCGTCGAAATTTGCCTTCAACGCCGGCATCAAGGTGGTCCTGGCGGCAGATGTGGGCGCCACCCATGCGTCCGTGGCGGCCACCGACCTCAACGCGACCATTCTTGCCCGCCACTCCGAAGCCATCGACATCGCCGAGGGCCCGGAACCAGTCCTGAACCGGGTAATCGAGATCGGCCAGAAGCTCCTCGAAGACGTGGGGCGCGGCCTCGGCGACCTCGCCGGGGTGGGAATCGGGCTGCCCGGCCCGGTGGAGCACAGCTCCGGCCGTCCGGTGAAGCCCCCCATCATGCCGGGGTGGGACGGTTTCGATGTGGCCGGATTCGTAGGGGAGCGGCTTGCGACCGACGTCCTGGTCGATAACGACGTGAATATCATGGCGGTCGGCGAGCGCTACGCCCACTGGCAGGACTTCCAAAACGTGCTGCTGGTCAAGGTGGCCACGGGTATCGGCGCCGGCATCATCAGCAACGGTGAAATCCAGCGCGGTGCGGACGGCACCTCCGGCGATCTGGGCCACGTGCGGGTGCCCGATGGTGAGGACGTGCAGTGCCGTTGCGGCAACACCGGTTGCCTTGAGGCGCTGGCGTCCGGCCCCGCCCTCGCGGCCAAGCTCCGTGCCGAAGGGATCGAGGCCGCCACCAGCACGGATGTGGTGGAGCTGGCAGCGAAAGGGAATGTTCAGGCGATCCATGCCCTGCGCCAGGCGGGGCGGGACCTGGGGGAGGTCCTGGCATTCTGCGTCAACCTGCTCAACCCGTCCGTCATCGTGGTGGGCGGAAGCCTGTCCCGCGCAGGTGACCAACTGCTGGCGGGCGTCCGCGAGGCGGTCTACCGCAGGTCGCTGCCGCTGGCCACGTCAAGGCTGCGCATCGAGCAGGCGAAAGCACCGGGAGACGCCGCAATCCTGGGCGCGAGCCGTATGGTTATCGATCACGTACTCTCTCCCGAAGTGCTGGAAGCCGCTATCCGCAACGCCTCCCAGCCCGGCTAGCAGCCTCTCTCGATGCCCCGGAAGGCCTTCCAGCCGGGGACGCTTTCGCGTGCCACGGGGCCGTTTTGGCGTAAACGCAGGACCCGAAAATTCACTCCGGATTTTGTTGACATAGATCACACTCCGTGGAAATCTGCTTACAGCGTTGGACTTACATACTTTTGAGTTAGTTCAGTCGAAAGTGTCGGGCCATCGCCAACTCTTCCCGCAAAACCGGCGACCGAACGCACCGAATGTTCGGACGCGGCCGGCGGCGCGGACCATGCCACCCGAAAGGAAATCCGTGAAGGCACCCATGCCAGCCAGACGCCGTCGTCTCGCCCAGAGTGTTGCAGCAACCGTAGTGGCGGGCGTCATGCTCGCCGGCTGTGGAAACCAGCCGGCATCCGACTCAGCGGCGGCCCCGGCTGCCGCCGTTGCCGATCCCAAGAGCGCGGAGGGCGCAAAGGGAAACGTCAATCTGTGCGGCGGCAAAGATGCCAGCGGCATCCACAAGAACACCACCGCCGCTTTCAACAAGGCAAACCCTGGAATGACGGCGAAGTACACCGAGATCGGTTCCACCACGGACGAAGCCCGCACCCAGGCAGTCCAGCGCCTGGAAGGCAAGTCCACTGAGTGCGACATCTTCATGACGGATGTCATCTGGACCGCGGAGTTCGCCTCGCAGGGCTGGCTGCTTGACCAGACGGAACTGATGGACGGGATCAAGGACCGGCTCATCCCGTCCACCACGGAGTCGGCGAAGTACGAGGGCAAGTACTGGGCCACGCCGTTCTATACGAACGCCGGCCTTATCTACTACCAGAAGGACAAGGTGGCCAAGCCGGAAACCTGGCAGCAGCTTTACCAGGAGGCGGCCAAGGCTCCCGGCAACGGACTGGTCTACCAGGGCAAGCAGTACGAAGGCCTGACCGTGAACTTCCTGGAACTGCTCTACAGCGCCGGCGGAGAAGTGCTGGATGATGCCGGTGAAGTCGTGGTGGATAACGAGACCACCCGGAAGGTCCTGGAATTCATGGCCGGCGGCATCAAGAACGGATCTGCCGACCGCGCCGTGCTGACCTACAGCGAGGACCCCACCCGCCTGGCCTACGAGTCCGGTGACTTCGGGTACCAGCGCAACTGGCCGCATGTCTACCGCCTGCTGAACGCCACTAAGATGGCGGGCACGTTCGGGGTGGCTCCGCTGCCGTCCTTCGACGGTTCCAGCAAGGCAAGCGGCGTGCTGGGCGGCTGGAACTTCTCCATCTCCGCCCACTCCACCAACCCTGGAGCGGCCGTCGCGTACATCAACTTTGCCACCTCCCCGGACTGGCAGAAGCATGTGGCCATGGACAACTCCCAGGCGCCGGTAAACGAGGCCGCCTACTCGGACCCTGATGTGCTGGCAAAGATGCCGTTCGCGGCGGAACTGCTCGGCTCGGTGAAGGGAGCCAAGCCGCGGCCGGTTTCCCCCGTGTACCCGCAGATCTCCCAGGCCATCAACAAGAACGTCTACGCAGTCCTCTCCGGCGAAGCCACCGCCGACGAGGCCACCAAGCGGATGGCCGAAGAGATCAAGACCGCCAAGGCGACCTTCTGACCATGGCGCCCCAAGTCCTGACCCCGGGTCGTGGCCGCACCAGCGGCCACGACCGGGCAGAACGCCGCCTGGCCATCAGGATGACGGCACCGTCGCTCATCCTGATGGCCCTGGTGGCCGCTGTCCCTATCGGCTACGCCATCTGGCTGTCGCTGAACCAATACAGCGTCCGCCAGGCCGGCCTCTCCCGCTTCGTGGGCCTCGACAACTACATCGCGGCCCTGAGCAGCCGGGAGTGGTGGGCCGCGTTCGGGCAAACCTTCCTGTTCTCCGGGCTGTCCGTCTCCCTGGAACTCATCCTGGGAACTGCCATGGCGCTCCTCCTGAACCTGGCTTTCCGCGGGCGGGCGCTGCTGCGCACTGTCGTGCTGCTGCCCTATGCGATCGTCACCGTAGTCAGCGCCATCACCTGGGAGACCATGTTCGAACCCAACCTCGGCCTGGTCACTACGGTGCTGTCCGGTCTGGGGTTGCCCGGCGGCGACATCGTCTGGCTTGGTGAACCCGGGTACGCCATGGCCGTGGTGGTCCTGGCCGACGTCTGGAAGACAACGCCTTTCGCGGCGCTCATCATCCTGGCAGGCCTGCAGGTCATCCCCGATGAAACCTATGAGGCCGCGGAACTGGATGGGGCCAGCAAGTGGCAGACGTTCCGGGATGTCACGCTCCCGCTGCTCAAACCCGCCATCGCGTTGGCTGCAATCTTCCGGACCATGGATTCCCTGCGCGTCTTTGACCTTCCCTTCGTCCTGACCCGAGGTGCCAACGGTACGGAGTCGATGTCCATGCTGGCGTATAACGAGCTGCGCGAAAACCGGATGGTGGGTGAGGGCTCGGCCCTGTCCATCCTGACGTTCCTGACGGTCATGGCGGTTTCCATGGTCTACATCCGTTTCGCGGGCAGCAATATCCGCGCCGTCGCCAAGGAGAACTGATGACCACTCTGCTCGCGGAACGTCCGGCCGGCCCTGCTCCCGCCAAGTCCAGGGCGCCGCGCCGCCGGCTGCGCGGGGAAGCGAAACTGCACCCGCTGACCTGGCTGTTCGTCGTGGCCGTCATGGGCTTTTCGCTCGTGCCGTTCTATTGGCTGGTGAACACCTCCCTGAAGAAGGGCGCCAGCCTGGGCCAGGGCGAAATCTTTCCCGGTGAGCCCACGCTGGAAAATTATCTGAGCGTGCTCCAGAATGCCGAATTCCTGCTGGCGCTCCGGAACTCGGTGATTATCGCCGTCGTCACCACCACCCTGGCCCTGGTGTTCGCGTCATTCGCCGCATATGCCCTGGCGCGGCTCAGGATGCGTCGGAAGGCGCTGATCCTCACGCTGGTCCTGTCCGTGACCACATTTCCCGCCATCGCCATCGCGGCGCCGATGTTCGCCATTTGGCGGGACATCGGCCTGTACGACACGCTCCTTGGCCTCATCATTCCCAAGATGACGTTTGCCCTGCCGCTGGCGATTTACACGCTGACCTCCTTTTTCAAGGAGATCCCGCGCGAACTGGAGGAATCGGCGTACATGGACGGAGCCTCGCCGTTCCAGGCCTTCCATAAGGTCATCCTCCCGCTGGCCGTACCGGGGCTGGCCACTACCGCAATCCTGGTGTTCATTTCAGTCTGGAACGAGTTCCTCCTGGCCGTCACGCTCACCACGTCCCCCGAGGCTAGGCCCGTTCCCGTGGCCATTGCCTTCTTCAGCGGGGCCAGCGAGTTCGACCAGCCGCTCGGCACTATCAGCGCTGCGTCCGTCCTCATCACATTGCCCCTTGTCATCCTGGTCCTGGTCTGCCAGAAAAGGATCGTGTCCGGCATGACCGCCGGAGCCGTCAAGGGCTGACCTCCGCAGTGCGCCTCCACAACGCCTGTTATCAAACGTCCGCCAAACAAAAAGAGAAGGATCTACCCGTGAGCAACCAGCAGACGGAAACCCTGAAAGTGGGGGTTGTCGGCATCGGATGGGCCGGCCAGCAGCACATCAAGGCCTACAAGGACATTGAAGGCGTGGAACTCGTGGCCATCGCCGGCATGGAGCCGGAACTCCTTGCCGGTCTGAAGGACAAGCACGCCGTCCCGAACGCGTTCGCCCGCTGGGAGGACCTTCTTGAACTGGAGGGGCTGGACGCCGTCAGCGTGGCCGTTCCGACGTTCCTGCACGCCCCGATCGCCATTGCGGCGCTGGAGAAGGGCCTGCACGTCCTGAGCGAAAAGCCCCTGGCGCGCAACGGCGTCGAAGGCCAGGCAATGGTGGACGCCGCGCGCAAGGCGGGCAGGGTGCTGGACGTCGCCTTTAACCACCGGCGGCGAGGCGACATCCAGAAGCTGAAGGGCATCATAGACGACGGCGAACTGGGCCGGCCCTACTACGCCAAGGCTTCGTGGCTGCGCCGGTCCGGGATTCCGATGCTGGGCAGCTGGTTCACCAACCCGGAACTGGCCGGCGGCGGCCCGCTCGCGGACATCGGCGTGCACGTGCTGGACTACTCGCTGCACCTGCTGGGCGAACCGAAGGTCCTGTCCGTATCGGCCGCCACGCACTCGGAGCTGGGGCCGCGCGGACTCGGCGGCAACGCCCGTTACACCGCCATGAAATCCAGCCACAAGTTCGAGGTGGAGGACTTCGCCACGGCGTTCATCCGGCTCGAGGGCGGCGGCACGCTCATCCTCGAAGCGGGCTGGGCGGCCTACCGCGAAGAGGCTGACCTGCTGGACTTTACGGTCTACGGGACGGATGGCGGAGCGGAGCTGCGCGCCGTCGGCGCGTCCCTGACTCCGGTTGCCGACCTGCGGATCTTCAAGGAGAAAGACGGCGAAAATGCCGACTACGCGGTGGTGGCGGAGCCGGGCCGCGCGCATGACGCCGTGGTGGAGGACTTCATCGAAGCTGTCCGCGGCGGGGAACAGGTGTGGGGCCAGCACGACGGGTCCGTGGCCCTGAGCCGCGCCCTGGTCCTGGACGCCTGCTACCGGTCCGCACTGGAACACCGGGAAGTGGCACTCTGACATGACTGAAAACCTGAGCATCCTGGTCTGGAACGAAGGCGTCCACGAGGCGAACAACGAGCCCGCCACGATGAAGGAGATGTACCCGGAAGGCATTCACGGCGCCATTGCCGAGGGGCTCCGCGTGCACCTGCCGGAGGCGTACATCAGCACCGCCACGCTGGCGGATCCGGAGCACGGCCTCACCGAGGAAGCGCTTGAGGCCACGGACGTCCTCCTTTGGTGGGGCCACAAAGCCCACGCCGAGGTCAGCGACGAAGTGGTGGACCGGGTGCAGCGGCACGTCCTGGGCGGTATGGGCCTGCTGGTGCTGCACTCGGGCCACTTCGCCCGGATCTTCACCCGGCTGCTCGGCACCACCTGCTCGCTCAAGTGGCGCAACGAGGGCGAACGCGAGCTGGTGTGGACCGTCAAGCCGTCCCACCCCATTGCGCAGGGAGTGCCGAGCCCGCTGGTCATTCCCCAGCAGGAGATGTACGGCGAGCTTTTCGACATTCCGGACCCGGACGACCTCATTTTCATCAGCTCGTTCGAAGGCGGGGAGGTGTTTCGCTCCGGCGTCACGTTCACCCGCGGCAAGGGCAGGATCTTCTACTTCAGCCCGGGGGACCAGGACTATCCGGTCTACCACCAGGCGGAGATCCGGCAGGTGCTGGCCAACGCCGTCCGTTGGGCCGCCCAGCCGGAAATCTCCCGAGGGCAGCCGGCCGTGAGCAACCATGCACGCGGGTGGTATATGCAGTAATCCTGAACCGCCCCAACGAGTTTTTGGTCACTTACAGGGCCTAAAACCGGTTCATGAGTCCTGTAACTGGACGAAAACTCCGGAGGCGGGGGAGGGAGGCAACGGCGTGCCGTGATAGCAATGGGGGTGATGAACATGCTGCACCTCCGGCCCCGCCCATGAGCGGCCGGCTCCTCGCCCGGGTCCCCAACAGCTGGGTCCTGCTGGCCTGCATCGGGCTGCTCGCGCTGAACCTGCGCGGTCCGTTCGTGGCCGTCGCGCCCGTGGTGGGGATGATGCAGGCGGACTTGGGGTTCTCGCCGGCGACGCTGGGTGTCCTTACCAGCATCCCCGTCCTTTGCTTTTCGCTCGCCGCGCCGCTTGCCTCCCTTGCGGCGCGCAGATTCGGCGCGGAGTTCGCCGTCACGCTGACCATCCTGGGTGTCCTGGCCGGAGTGCTCCTGCGCTCCGCCGGCGGCCCGGCAATGGTCATGCTTGGCACCGTGGTGATCGGCCTGGCCATCACCATCGGCAATATCGCGGTTCCCCTGATCATCCGGCGCGACTTCGCTCCCGCCCGCCAGGGAACCGCGATGGGCATCTACACGGCCGCACTGAATATCGGCTCGTTCCTTACCTCCATGACCACCGCTCCGCTCGCGGCCATCGCGGGCTGGCAGGTGGCCCTGGCATCGGTGGCGCTGCTTGCGGTTGCGGCGATCGTCTTTTGGACGCTCGCCGTAGGTGCGCGGCGGGCCTTCCTGATAGCGCCCGACGACGGTTCGGGCACCCGGCTGCCACCGGTCGCCGGGGCGCGGTGGACCACGGCGGGCCTGACGGCAGGCTTTGCGGGACAGGCATTCTCCTACTACGGGGTCACGGCCTGGCTGCCCACGTTCCTCTCGGATGAACTCGGCATGGCACCCTCGGCTGCCGGGGCGGGGTCGTCGCTGTTCCAGATCCTGGCCATCGCGGGCGGGCTGGGGGTGCCGCTGGTGGCACGGCTCGCGAGTACGACGACGGTTGCCGTCACCCTGGGCGCAATGTGGCTGACCGTCCCTCTGGGCCTGCTCCTGGCGCCGCAGTGGTGGTGGTTGTGGTCCTCCGTAGGCGGTGTGGCACAAGGCGGCGGCATCACGCTCATCTTCATCGCCATCATCAAGATCGCCCGCGATCAGGCCTCTGCCGGGCGGATGTCCGCGGTGGTGCAAGGCGTGGGCTACTCCATCGGTGCCGCAGCCCCGCCGGTTTTGGGCTACGTCCACGGGCTGACGGGCTCCTGGACGCTTCCGATGCTGCTGATCCTGGGGTCGGTGCTCACCTTCGTCGCCAGCACCACCCTGTCCGTGCGGCGGGTGCCCAAGGGCCGGTAAGCCGGGCCGCTGACCCAAGGGACGCCCAAGGGGACCAAAGACGCCAAACTGGACTGCCGCCGTCGTACGTTCCATCCCGCCCACCCACCCCCGGACGCTCTCTCACTTAACGCGGCTGAAACGCGAACGCTCTCTCACTTTCTCGTGGAAAGTGAGAGAGCGTTCCGGGTTTTTCCGCATTAAGTGAGAGAGCGTCCTGAAGGGTGGGCCATCTGGTGGGTCCGTCGCCGGTCCGGCCCCCGGATTTCGGGGTGCCTGTTGCGGAGGGCGTGCCGGCCCGGCGGACGGAAGTGGGTGCTGCAGCCTGCCGGTCAGGCCGCGGCGAGCTCCTCCAGTGTGGCCCTTTCACGGGCCTCGGTGAGGTAGCGGGCATAGGCGGGCAGGGTGAGGAAGGTCGGAAACTCCCGGGCCATGGTGACTTCCTCGAAGATGTCGCGGGCGTCTTCGAACCGGTCGCCGTCGAAGCGTTCCAGCCGCGCGAACTCCTCGTCCAGCAGCTCCTCCACCCAGTGGTGCGTGATGATTTCGCCCTGGTCCGTGATGGCTGAGGCGTACATCCACTGCCACAGCTGGGATCGTGAGATCTCGGCGGTGGCGGCGTCCTCCATGAGGTTGTGGATGGCAACGGCGCCGTTGCCGCGCAGCCAGGATTCGATGTAGCGGATGCCCACCTCGATGTTGTTCCGGATGCCCTGCTCGGTGATGGTGCCGGTGGTGGCGGCAACGTTGATGAGGGCCCGGTCGTCAGGGGTGACATCCTCGCGCAGCCGGTCCAGCTGGTTGCTCCGCCCGCCGAGCGCGGCGTCGAACACCTCGCGGGCAACCGGCACCAGGTCCGGGTGCGCCACCCAGGAGCCGTCAAAGCCGTCGCTGGCTTCGCGGGCCTTGTCGGCACGGACCTTCTCGAACGCGATGGCGTTGGCTTCGTGGTCCTTGCGGTTGGGGACAGCGGCCGCCATGCCGCCGATGGCCATGGCCCCGCGCTTGTGGCAGGCCCGGACCAGCTGCTCGGTGTAGGCGCGCATGAATGGCTGGGTCATGGTCACCTGGCCGCGGTCCGGCAGGACGAACCGGGGGCCGCGGGTACGGAAGTTCTTGATCAGGGAGAAGATGTAGTCCCAGCGGCCGGCGTTCAGGCCGGCGGCGTGGTCGCGCAGTTCGTAGAGGATCTCCTCCATTTCGAAGGCTGCGGTGATGGTCTCGATCAGCACCGTGGCGCGGATGGTCCCCTGCGGGATGCCCAGCAGGTCCTGGGCGATGATGAAGATGTCGTTCCACAGGCGTGCCTCGAGGTGGTTTTCGATCTTGGGCAGGTAGAAGTAGGGGCCCTTGCCCTGGGCGAGCAGGCGGCGGGCGTTGTGGAAGAAGTAGAGGCCGAAGTCCACGATGCCGCCGGCAACGGGGGCGCCGTCGATCAGCATGTGCTTTTCCGGCAAGTGCCAGCCGCGGGGCCGGACCACGATGGTGGGCAGTTCAGCGGACGGGCGCAGCCTGTACTCCTTGCCCTCCTCGGTGGTGAAGTCGATCCGGCGCTCCAGGGCATCCGTGAGGTTCAGCTGGCCCTTGATGACATTCCGCCACGTGGGCGTCAGGGAGTCCTCCATGTCCGCGAGCCAGACCTTGGCGCCGGAGTTCAGGGCGTTGACGGTCATCTTCTTGTCCACCGGGCCGGTGATTTCCACGCGGCGGTCCTCCAGCCCCGGGGCCGGGGGAGCGACGCGCCAGGACGGATCGTTGCGGATGTGCTCGGTCTCCCGGAGGAAGCGGGGGTCCGTGCCGGCAGCGATCCCGGCCCGCCGGGCCCGGCGCGCCTGCAGGAGCTCCTGCCGCCGCTCGGCAGTGGCCCGGTGAAGCTTCGCGACGAAGGCCAGTGCATCCGGAGTCAGCACCTCATCCTGCCGGCACACAGGCTGGGCGGTCAGGGTGATGCCATTGATGGTGAAAGAGTCGGTGAAGCTGTTCATTTCAAGTCTCCTTAAAGACGAAAAGGAAGTTCGACGGCGGGTGGCGGCTGGGTGGGCGAGGAACGCGCAAAGCCGAAGGAGCGGTGATGCGGCAGCCTGCGTAAAGGGGCCCTATGCCCGCCCCCGACCGAGTTCTACGAGGTCTTGGGGCGGGCATGGGGATAGCAGGCAGAGCATTGCCGCTCCGAAGGCGGGGGTGACCGGTCCGAAGGCCGGAGGCAAGCGCCGTCGAGGGTTGAAAGTTAGTGGAACTGGCCTTCTTCGGTGGATCCCACCAGGGCCAGGGTGGATGCGTTCGGGTTGAGCGCAGTGGCGATGTCATCGAAGTAACCGGTGCCGACTTCGCGCTGGTGCTTGGTTGCGGTGTAGCCGCGTGACTCGGAAGCGAATTCCTTTTCCTGCAGCTCGACGTAGGCGCTCATGCCTTCCCGGGCGTAACCGTGGGCGAGGTCGAACATCGAGTAGTTCAGGGCGTGGAAGCCGGCCAGGGTGATGAACTGGAAGGTGAAGCCCATGGCGCCGAGCTCACGCTGGAACTTGGCGATGGTGGCGTCGTCCAGGTGCTTCTTCCAGTTGAAGGACGGCGAGCAGTTGTAGGAAAGCATCTGGTCCGGGAACTCGGATTTGACGGCTTCGGCGAACTTGCGGGCGAGCTCCAGGTCCGGGGTGCCCGTTTCCATCCAGATGAGGTCGGAGTAGGGGGCGTAAGCCTTGGCGCGGGCGATGCAGGGTTCGATGCCGTTGCGGACCTTGTAGAAACCCTCGGCCGTTCGTTCGCCGGTGATGAACTCGCGGTCGCGCTCGTCGACGTCGGAGGTGATGAGGGTTGCTGCCTCGGCGTCGGTACGGGCGATGATGACCGACGGCGTCCCGGCGACGTCAGCGGCCAGGCGGGCTGCATTGAGGGTACGGACGTGCTGCTGGGTGGGGATCAGTACCTTGCCGCCGAGGTGTCCGCACTTCTTCTCGGAAGCGAGCTGGTCTTCCCAGTGCACGCCGGAGGCGCCTGCCTGGATCATGGACTTCATCAGCTCGTAGGCGTTCAGCGGGCCGCCGAAACCGGCCTCGGCGTCAGCGACGATCGGGACCAGCCAGTCTTCAACGGTCTGGACGCCTTCGGAGTACTCGATCTGGTCTGCGCGAAGCAGGGCGTTGTTGATCCGCCGGACAACCGTGGGAACAGAGTTCGCCGGGTACAGGGACTGGTCCGGGTAGGTGTGGCCGGAGTTGTTGGCGTCCGCGGCAACCTGCCAGCCGGAGAGGTAGATGGCGCGCAGGCCCGCCTTGACCTGCTGGACTGCCTGGTTGCCGGTCAGGGCGCCGAGGGCGTTGGTGTACTTTCCGGTGGCGTGCTCTTCGGTGAGCTGCTTCCAGAGCTTCTCGGACCCCCGGCGGGCCAGGGTGTGTTCCTCGGAGACGCGGCCGCGGAGGCGGACGACGTCCGAGGCTGAGTAGTCACGGGTCACACCTTCCCAGCGGGGGTTGGCGGCCCACTCGAGCTCCAAGGCGGCGGCCTGTTCTTCGGGCGTCTGCTGGGTGGGCTCAAATGCTGCAGTCATCCTTGATCTCCTTGATTGAGCTCCGGAGTCGGTGGGTGGGAACCGCGTCATTGGGGTTCCCGCCGGCTTATCCGGTGCGGTGTTTCTTTCCGTGGAAACTACTTTTCTGCACTTTCAGGCCCCTTTCTAGACTAAAAGTCTGGAAAGAAACGCACTTCTTCGCGTATTCTTCAGAAATGTCGCCTTCAAGCTGGAACCGGGAAGTTTTACAGCCGTCGTCCGTCCCCGCCACCCCGGAACTGGACGTCATCTCGCTGGGCCGCCGCGTTCGCCACCTGCGCAAGCAGGCCGGGCTCACCCTCGATGGCCTGAGCGCCGCCGTCGGCACCGCGCCCAGCCAGCTGAGCCTGATTGAGAACGGCAAGCGCGAACCCAAACTGGGCCTCCTCCAGCAGCTCGCGGGCGCGCTCAATGTGGGCATAGACCAGTTGCTCGGGGCCGAGCCGCCCAGCCGCCGGGCGGCCCTGGAAATCGAACTGGAACGGTACCAGCGTGGACCGTTGTACGAGTCGTTGAACCTGCCGAAAATCCGCGTCAGCTCGCGGCTTCCGCTGGATGTGCTGGAAGCGCAGGTGGGCCTGCTCCACGAACTCGAACGGAAGATGAACGAGCAGGTGGCCACCCCGGAGGAGGCCCGCCGCGCCAACGGCGAACTCCGGGCCATGATGCGTGAGCGGGGCAACTACTTTCCGGAGTACGAGGCCGAGGCGCAAAAGGTTCTCAAGGAGGTTGGATACACCACCGGCCCGCTCAGCCAGCACGTCATCGCGGACATCGCAGCGCACCTCGGATTCAGCCTCCACCACGTGGGCGACCTGCCGCACTCCACCCGCTCAGTGACCGATTTGAAGAACCGCAGAATTTACCTGACTCAGAGCCAGCGGCAGGACCACGACCCCCGCTCGGTGCTGCTCCAGGCCCTGGGCCATTACGTCCTGGGCCATGAAACGCCCAAGAACTACGGCGACTTCCTGGCCCAGCGCGTGGCCACCAACTACTTCGCTGCCGCTCTGCTCCTGCCCGAGCAGGCCACGGTGGAATTTTTGCAAAAGGCCAAGGCGGCCAAGGAAATCGCCGTCGAGGACATCCGGGACGCGTTCGCCGTGTCCTACGAGACCGCGGCCCACCGGTTCACCAACCTGGCCACAAAGCATCTGGGCATCACCACGCACTTCCAGAAGACGCACCAGAGCGGCATCATCTACAAGGCCTATGAGAACGACGGCGTGAACTTCCCGCAGGACCACACCGGGGCCATCGAGGGGCAACCGTCGTGCAAGGCATGGACGTCGCGGGCCGTGTTCGACGTACCGGACAAGTTCAGCGCCTACAGCCAGTACACGGATACTCCTTCCGGAACCTATTGGTGCACTGCCCGCACCGAGCGCTCCGCCACCGGACAGTTTTCGCTGAGCATAGGGGTGCCTTACCAGCACGTTAAGTGGTTCCGCGGACGGGAGACGACGGCGCGCGCCACCTCCAATTGCCCGGACCCCACCTGCTGCAAGCGGCCGCCGGAGGCCCTGACGTCCGAGTGGGCCGGCAACGCCTGGCCGTCGGCGCGGGCGCACTCGCACCTCCTGGCCGCGATGCCGCCGGGCGCTTTCCCGGGTGTGGACGAAACCGAGGTGTACACGTTCCTTCAGGCACACTCCGGGATCTGACCCCAGGACGCTCTCTCACTTAATGCGGGTTGTTTTAGGACGCTCTCTCACCTCGTTGCGGAAGGTGAGAGAGCGTGCGGGTTTTTCCTGCGGTAAGTGAGAGAGCGTGCGGGTTTTTCCTGCGGTAAGTGAGAGAGCGTCCGGGGGGGCAGTGCCGCAGGTCGCAGGGAAACCTACCTGTAGTACCGCCCCAGCGTCTCGGCTTTGAAGTCGAAGAAGGTGCCGGACTCGATGGCCAGCCGGGCGTCATCCACCATCTTCACCACGAAGCGCTCGTTGTGAATCGAGATCAGGGTGGCGGACAGCATCTCCTTGGCTTTGAACAGGTGGTGGATGTACGCCCGGGAGTAATGGGTACACGCATAGCAGTCGCAGCCCTCCTGGAGTGGCCCGAAGTCGCGCTTGTACTTGGCCCCTGACAGGTTGAACCGCCCGTTCGGGGTGTAGAAGGCCGAGTTGCGGGCCACGCGGGTGGGGGAGACGCAGTCGAAGGTGTCGGCACCGTTTTCGATGGCGGTGAAGATGTCGTCCGGCTCGGAGATGCCCAGCAGGTGGCGCGGCTTGTCCTCGGGCAACTCCTCATTGCACCAGCGGACAATCGTGCCGAGGTTCTCCTTCTCCAGGGCGCCGCCGATCCCGAACCCGTCGAACGGCATGGCGCCAAGGTCCCGGCAGGCCTTCCGGCGCAGGTCCTCGTACTGCGCGCCCTGGATGACGCCGAACAGCGCCTGGTATGGCTTGCCGGCGCGCTCAGCGGTCAGTCGGAAGTGCTCATTGATGCACCGCTCAGCCCACAGCCGGGTCCGTTCCAGGGACTCCTCCTGGTAGCCTCGCGAGTTCTGCAGCGTGGTGAGCTCATCGAACGCGAACATGATATCCGCGCCGATCTTGTGCTGGACCTGCATGGAGATTTCGGGGGAAAAGCGGTGCCGGTCCCCGTTCAGGTGGGATTTGAACCAGACCCCGTCGTCGTCGATATGGGCCAGCCGTTCCTTGCCGGGCGCCACGGCGTCGTCGGGCCCGGAGGCGTCCACGGACTTCATGTCGATGACCTTCTTGAACCCCGAGCCGAGGCTCATCACCTGGAACCCGCCCGAATCAGTGAAGGTGGGGCCTGGCCAGTTCATGAACGCGCCCAGGCCGCCGGCTTCGTCCAGGATTTCGGCGCCGGGCTGCAGGTACAGGTGGTAGGCGTTGGCAAGTACAGCCTGCGCCCCGAGGTCCGCTACCGCTTCGGGCAGCACCGCCTTGACCGTGGCTTTGGTTCCGACGGCGATGAACGCCGGCGTCTGGATCTCGCCGTGCGGGGTGGTGATGGTGCCGGTGCGGCCCAGGAATTCGCCGCCGTTGCGTTCGATCCGGGCGGACGACGGCGGGCACGATTCAGCCAGGCGGGTACCCACCTCAAACGAAAACTGTGACTGGACAGCAGGGACGGACGGGGCGGGGTTGGCTGGCACCGTACCAGTGTGCCAGCAAAATCGGCAGTCAGCTCACGGGCCCGGAGGACGGGTAGTTCTCGGCACGCCATGAGTCCCATGAAGACCGGATGGAGTCCAGCCTGGCTGCGCCCAGGTCGTACGTGGACGCCACCACAATGGATCCGTTGTCGGGCTGCACGTCCTTGATCTCCGGATGATCAGCCACGATCAGCAGCCCTTCGCCGTGCCCGGCATAGTCGTGCACGGTAAGCCCCACCTGGTGGCCGGTCCGGAACCATACCTTGCCGGAAATCTCCTCACCCGTGCCCAAGGTGAGCCGATAGTCCTCGCCGGGAGCCGGGAGATCCGTCAGGCCAAGCTTCTGGATGGCCCCGGTACCGGAACCGGACCCGGAATCCCCGCCGGGCAGCTGCAGCGTCAACGTGTGGCGTTTGCCGTGCGGATGCCGTTCCAGCGCGAACCGCAGCTGCTGCAGGAACATGAGCCAGCCCTGCGTGATGTCCTCGTCCCAGGCAGCCCATTCGGAGTTGTGGTCCAGCGCCCCGCGGGTCACGCTGACCCGGGTGCCGCCAGGAGCGGGGTGCAGCTCGAACGTATCCCCGCCGTGGACGGTCAGGCTGGTATGGTCCGCGGATTCCTCCACGTCGCCGGAAAAGTAGATCTCCCTGATCTCGGCATCCAGGTTTTCGGCCTGCCAGCCGTGCCATTGGGCTACTTTTGACGGTTCACGCAGCATGGTCCAGACCTGCGGCGCGTCAGCGTTGATCAGTACGCTCAGATTGTTCGTCATAGCCCCGAATGTACAACTCCCGCCGGGCCGCGGGTAGGGGCGATTTGCTCAGGCGCGGACCGCGTCCAGCTCGTTGCCGATCCGGCGTTCCAGCTCCGAAGCTCCGATGGTCTCCGATCCGCCGTGCGCCCGCAGGAACAGCAGCGATTCGAGCCGCAGCAGCCGCCACTCGCGCTCGGCATCGTGGTTGGAGTTGTCGATGGAGCGGAAGATTTCCTTGTCGTACAGGTTTGGCTCGTTCAGCGACCGCTGCCGCACCTTGGCCGCCATCCGTGCCTTGAACGGGTCAGTTTCCTGGTTTTCCGGCGTGCGCAGCAGCTTCTCATACACCGCGGCGCGCTCGTCCTGCCCCTCCTGGCGGCAGATGTAGCTGGCCAGCGCCAGCGCGGCCTCCACCGAGGACCACCGCCCGGGGTTCCCGTCGTACGGCAGCACGGTGATCAGGTCCGCAACCGACAGGGCCGACTCGGGATCCTTGAGCGTGATGAACAGTTCGTGCGCCAGGTCGCTGAGGTCCTTTAGGCAGCTTCCCGACTTCACGTTCACGCCCTTGGCCAGCCGGTCCGCCAGCAGCAGGACGCCCTCGGAATCCGGGTGCGCCTCGGCAGCGGCCTCCACCACGGATTCGGGCGTGCCCTGCGGCACCGGGATCAGCGCCAGGTCCTCCTCGCTCGGTCCGGGCAGTGCCGGCGGCGCCGGGGGCAGCGGGGGTACGACGACGGCGGGAGCCTCCGCGCCGGGGGCCGCCGTGGCGCCGGACTGCTCGAGCCCGGGCCCCGCCGGGGTGTCCGCGCCGGCTTCCCCGGCGTCCGTCTCCGCGGAGCCCCGGGTTCCGGCCGGTTCCCCGGCCACTGCGCCGGCCGTGCCGGCGAACGGAAGCCGCGTGACGACGTCGTTATCCCGCTCCAGCACCGTTACGGCGGTGCCAACGGCGATGCGCAGGGTGCCGCCGCCGGCCAGGCTGGCGAGCACGAGTGCGGGCGCGCCAAAGTCATCGGGTTCCAGGTCGACGCGGTGGATTTCCGCCGTCCGTTCACCGTCCGGCAGGACGATGGTGCTGCCGGCGGCCAGGGCCCCTGCCTGCTGTTCACTGCGGCGCCTGGCGGCTGGTGATTCGGTCATGGGAGTCCTTACGTTCTCTTGCGGTCCGCCCTACAGTCTACAAAGACGGCGGCCCGGACGTGGGGACGCGCGGCTCCGCCCGGTGGCCTAGAAACCCACGCCGGCGAACGCCAGGGCCTGCCGGATCAGCCCACCACGGCCACCGCTGAATTCCATTTGAACGCCGGGGCTGAGGACTTCCTCCGGGGTCATCCATGTCAGTTCCAGCGCGTCCTGCCGGGGTTCACATTCGCCGGTGACGGGGATGATGTAGGCCAGGGACACGGCGTGTTGCCGGTCGTCCGTGAAGCCGGTTTGCGAGGGTGCGGGGAAGTATTCGGCCACCGTAAACGGCACCGGGCTGATGGGCAACTGCGGAAACGCCAGCGGGCCCAGGTCCTTTTCCATGTGGCGGAGCAGTGCGGCGCGGATCGTTTCGCGATAGATCACACGGCCTGACACCAGGGACCGGACCATGGTCCCGTCCTCGTCCGCCTGCAGCAGCGTGCCCACCTCGTTGACGAACCCGAGCGGATCAAGCCTGACCGGGACAGCCTCCACATAGACCATGGGCAGCCGGCCGCGCGCCTCAAAAAGGTCCTCTTCGGAGAGCCAGCCGGGATTCGGGTCAGGGGTGCGCAGGTTCATGGTTAAGTTCTACCGCATGGGGTGGCGCAGCGAGATCCATACCGACTCCGGCGCATGTGCCGCGGCTCCGGCATCGGGGCTGGCCACGTGAAGGGTGCTGCCGAACGCCTCCTCGGTGACGGTGGGACTGAACCCCGCGGTGACGAGCCGTTCCCGCAGGTGTTCCAGGCAGCCGTCGTACTCGAAGCCGAAGCCGCCGCGGGGATGGCCGGACGCCGGGCGGACCAGGAGGACGCCGCCGTTCTTGGCGGTGAAGTCTGCGGTTTCGTCGTTGTCCGGGACCGGGCGCGGGCGGGCGCCGATATGCAGCAGGGTGGCGGCTGCCGTGCTTGGATCCGGCGTGAACCAGACGCCGACGACGGCGAGCGCCGGGTCGGTGCCGTCCAGCGGGACGGTGCGGGGTGCTTTTTCCGCCGTGAAACTCAAGCCGTCCGGCGCGGTAATCCGGCACGAGTCACCGTCCGCCTGTGCGATGTCTGTCCGCGTGGTGCCCGCCTGGGCGGCGAGGTTGGTGCGGCGGGCAAACTCTGCCGGGTCGCCCACCTCCACGGAGAATGCGGTGGTGCCGTCCTCGGCGGACCCGGCCGCGACCTGCCGCAGCACCAGCCTGCCGGAGCCGGCGGTGAAGACCCGGCGGCCGCCGTCGTCCTCTCCGCCGGTCATCCCGAGTGCGGTCAGGAGCCGTTCCCAGCTCCGGGCGCTGGAGGTGGAATGAATGGGTCGGACACGCAGCATGGGGTACTCCTCGAATCCGGAACAGCGAAGATACCGCCATCATGCCACCTCCCGAAGTCTCCGGCACCGTGCAAAATAGGGCCATGGCCATTGAACTTGAGGAGCTGCTGGTGGCAGATGCCGCTGCGTGGCGGGCCTGGCTGGAAACGAATCACCGGGACAGTCCGGGCGTGTGGCTGGTTCTCCATAAGAAGGGCGGGAACGTCACCCGGCTGGATTACGATGCGGCGCTGGACGAGGCGCTGTGCTTTGGATGGATTGACGGCCAGGTCAGGAAGCGCGATGCCGGGAGCTACCTCCAGCGGATGACGCGCCGCGCCCCCAAGAGCCCGTGGTCAGCCAGGAACGTGGGGCGCGCGGGACGGCTCGAAGCCGCCGGCCGGATGGACGACGCGGGCCGCGCCGCCGTCGAAAGTGCGCAGGCTGACGGGCGGTGGGAGGCGGCGTATGCCGGGCAGGCGGCGGCGGTAGTCCCGGACGACCTCGCCGCAGCGATCGCCGCCGTTCCGGAAGCGCAGGCGATGTTCGATGTCCTGACATCGGTGAATCGGTTCGCGCTGATCTACCGGACGGACTCGGTGAAGCAGGCGGCAACGCGGGAACGCAGGATTGCCGCTTTTGTAGAGATGCTGGCGCGCGGGGAGACGCCGTACCCGCAGAAGAGGAAGCCCGCCTGAGTACCCGGTCCTGCGAACACGGCGCCCGGCCCGGTCAGGCCGCGGCGGCTGCATCCCATCGGTCTGCGATGGCCGCGGCCGCCTCTAGCGCCATCCATGCCTGCAGCTGGGTGGAAAGTTCGACGGCGGCCCCGGGCGGATACGTTTCCCCCGCCCGCCGTGCGGCGTGCAGGGAGAAGATCGAAGCGTTGCGGCCTGCGGGTGACAGGCCCGCCGACTCCTCCGGGGCCAGCGGGCGCCGGCCCGCCCAAAAAGCCTCGGCGGTGTCCAGCACCAGGCGGGCGGCCGTTTCCCGCGTAGCCTCGGGCAGCTTCTGCTCTGTAGCGGCCAGTGCCAGGTAGCGGCAGAGGATCCCGGTGAACAGACCGCCGTCGCCGTTTCCATCACAGCGCAGGATCCTGCGGGGCTCAGGGGACTCAGCGGACTCCGGGGACTCAGCGGACTCGGGGGAGCCAGGCGCTGCAGGGGTGGCTACGGTCAGGTGCCGGTCAACCGCAGCCACCACGGCAGCCACGCGGGCCAGGTTTTCCTCGCCGCCAAGCTCAAGGAGTGCCCCCAGCACCGGCCCCTGGTTGTACGTGTACACGGTGCGTTCCAGGACCACTTCGTCGGCGGGGTTCAGCCGGACGCCGTCCAGGTAGAGGCCGCGATCGGCGTCGAAGAGCGTCGCGTCCAGCCAGTCCAGCAGCGCCTGGGCCTTGGCCTGCCGGCCGGTCCGGGCGTAGAAGAGTGCAATGGGCGCAGTGGCGGGCGTGTTTTTGAAGTCCCGCGCCTTGCTCCAGAAGACGCCGCCGCCCAGGTCCGTGGTGGCGGCGGAATCGAACTGCAGCGCCAGCGACTTCCGCACCGCTGCGTTGCGCCGGCGGCCCGGCCTGCGGGTTTCCCCGGCCAGCCGGTCCAGCCGTTCGGTGGCAAGGGCCAGCCAGGCCATGTCGTCGTAGTAGTTGTTGACGAAGGTGAAGGCGTTGCGGAGCCGGATGCCGGTCACCAGCCGCGAGGCAAGCCGCCCGGCGCTGGGCCGGTCCGGACCGTTGAACCGGGCCGCAGGCGTGGCGCCGCCGCCGAGTTCCCGCCGGCCGGTGTCCACCAGGCAGTCCACGTAATGAGCCTGCCACCAGTAGTGCCACGGCTGGAACAGCGCCCGGATGGCATTTCCCTGGATGAGCCCCTCCAGCCACCCCGCGGCCCGCCCGGACCCCGAGCGTCCTGACGGGGAGCGCCCGGACCAGGAAACGGCGCCCAGGTGCGTTCCCGGAAGCAGCAGCAGCTTCCTGCCGAAAAGCGCGGTGACGGAGCGGGCGGCATGGTTGGCGCGGTCATGCCACTGCGGGCGGGCTGCATCCGGAAGCGTCATGCGTTCCACCCTAGCCAAGCCCGCCGAAGGGCCAAAAGGGTGCAGCCACGGCGCATTTCAGTTAACATTCACTAACTAACTTTCCTGTCCGCCCGGCGGCCGGGGACCGCATCAAGGAGGATGTATGGACGTTGCAGGCAGCGTTGCGCTGATTACCGGAGGCGCCTCGGGGCTGGGTGCCGCCACGGCCCGGAGGATGTTCGACGACGGCGCCTCCGTGGTGCTCGTGGACCTCCCGTCGTCGGCCGGGGAGGCTTTTGCCGCGGAACTGAACGCTGCCGGGGATGGCCGGCGCGCCGTCTTTGTCCCCGCGGACGTGACCAACGAGGCGCAGGTGCAGGCCGCCGTCGACACCGCCATGGGCCTGGGCCCGCTCCGCGTGGTGGTGAACTGCGCCGGCATCGCCACGCCGGGGAAAGTGCTGGGGCGCGACGGCGTGCTGCCGCTGGACTCCTTCAGCCGCGTGGTCCAGGTGAACCTGATCGGGACGTTCAACGTGCTGCGGCTGGCCGCGGCGGCGATGGTCACCACCGAACCTGCCGCCACCGAACTCGGCGGTCCGGAACGCGGCGTCATCATCAACACGGCCTCCGTGGCGGCGTTTGACGGGCAGATCGGGCAGCCCGCGTACGCGGCCTCCAAGGGTGCCGTAGCCGCGATGACGCTGCCCATCGCCCGCGAACTGGCGCGCTCGCTGGTCCGCGTTGTCACCATCGCGCCGGGCATTTTCGAGACCCCAATGATGGCCGGGCTGCCGCAGGAGGCGCAGGATTCCCTGGGGGCGCAGGTGCCGCACCCGTCGCGGCTGGGCCGGCCCGCCGAGTACGCCAGCCTGGTGGCGCACATTGTGGACAACGCCATGCTCAACGGCGAAACCATCCGCCTCGACGGCGCCATCCGGATGGGACCCAAGTGAGTCCCGCGGCCACGGCGGTCCTGCCGGAAGCGGACTTCTTCGCCTACGAGTCCCTGCTCAGCCAGGGCGAACGGGACAAGCTCGCCGAGCTGCGCGCCTTCCTCGCAGTTGAAATCGCGCCGTATGCGGGGGATTGGTGGAACAAGGCCGAATTTCCCGCGCATATCCTGCCCAAGCTCGCCGCCCTGGAGCTGAGCACGCCGGCCCAGCGCGGGTACAGCAACCTCTTCGCCGGTCTGGTCATTGCGGAGATGACCCGCGTGGACACGTCGATCGCCACGTTTTTCATGGTCCACCATGACCTCTTCGTCGAGTCCCTCTACGCGTTCGGCACCCCGGACCAGCGCCGGCGGCTCCTCTCGGACGCGGCAAACCTGCGGATCACGGGCGCCTTCGCGCTGACCGAACCCGACCACGGCTCGGACGTGGCCGGCGGCATGGAGACCCGCGCCCGCCGCATTTCTTCCATCACGGGAAAGCCCGACGACGGCGGGGATGCCTGGGTGCTCAACGGTGCCAAGCGATGGATCGGCAACGGGACATTCTGCGACTACATGCTGGTGTGGGCGAAGGACGAGGCGGACGGCGCCGTCCGCGGATTCATCGTGGACGCGACCCTGCCCGGCGTGACCCGGAGCCGGATTGAAAACAAGATCGCCCTGCGGACGGTACAGAACGCCGACATCGCGTTCCAGGACGTCCGGGTGGCGGAAGCAGACCGGTTCGCAGCCATCAGCAGCTTCGAGGACACCAACGAACTCCTGCGCGGCTCCCGGATCATGGTGGCCTGGCAGGCGGTGGGCCAACAGCTCGCCGCCTTCGACGTTGCCCGCCAATATGCCGTGGAGCGCCATCAGTTCGGCCGCCCGCTCGCCAAATTCCAGCTCATCCAGCAGCAGCTGGTGACCATGCTGGGCAACGCCGTGGCCAGCATGGGGATGATGGCCGGGCTGGCCCGGCTGCAGGACGAAGGCGCCGCGGACATGGCGCAGGTTGCCCTGGCCAAGTCCTTCATCAGCGCCCGCATGCGCGAAACCGTGGCGCTCGGCCGGTCCATCCTCGGCGGCAATGGAATCGTCACCGACTACCGCATGGCCAAGATTTTCGCCGACGCCGAGGCCATCTACACCTACGAGGGCTCGTACGAGATCAACAGCCTGATCGTGGGGCGGTCCGTCACGGGAATGTCCGCGATCGTCTAGGCGGCCCGGGGGAGGGGTGGCTTCATTCCTCCGGGAACGGCCGCTTCTCCCCGGCCTCCACGCGCGCGTCCAGGCTGTTGTTCCGCACCGGCATCGGGCACGTGCCGTAAGGCGTGAAGGCGCTTGGGTAGTTGATGGCCCGGTTGAAGTCCAGGACCACGCTGAACGTCCCGTCCGGATTGGGGCGGGGCCGTGGCATGGACAGCTTGCGCCAGTCGTCGGTCGTGTCGCCGTTGGTCTCGTCGTGGAAGGTCACGGTGAGGGCACCCAGCTTTTCCTCTTCCGCCTGCAGCCGGAATTCATGGCTGCCGCCGGGCAACCGGAACAGAACTTCGCCCACCGTCCGGTGCACGCCGTCAACCAGCGGATTGGCGGTGCCTATAGGCACGGCCACCGGTTCAGGGTAGGGCTCGAAGCGGCCAGTGACCTCCCAGGCCGGGTCGTACGGGAAAGTGGGAACGCCGGCGAACGCGGTCAGCACCGGCGAGGCGGAATCCCTGGTCCGAAGGGCGTACCGGCCACCGCGCATGGCCAGCTCCACCATCACCCGGTCCCCGTTCGGCCCTCCGAACCGGACCCACATCAGCGATTCCCCGTCGGCAAGCGCCGCCGTGACGGTTCCGTCCACCGGCCCGCCTGTCTCCACCAGCGAAAGCCCGTCGGCTGGCACTGCGGTAAGCGCCGCCGTCGTGCCGTCCGTGGACCAGAGCCCCGGGACGCCCTCGACGGCGGCAGGAGAGTCCGCGAGCCAGGCGAACGAGGTGAGGCTGAGCCAGCCGTCGCGGGCTGCGAGGGCGTTGTTGCGGTTGGCGCGGAAACGCTGCCAGCGCTCGAATCCGGCGTCCGGGGCCCCGGTCATGGTTCCTCCCGGGAAGTGCGGACGGGGGCTCTTCCTATGGCGGCGGCCACCAGCTCAGCCGCGGCTGAGCGGGCGGCGTCTGCCGCGGCGGGGTCCGCGTCCAGCGCGCCGCCGGCCAGGCCGCCGTCGAGCAGCAGCGAAAGGCTGCGGGCCAGATGGGCCGGATCGCCGGCTCCAGCCTGGTCCGCCAGGGTCTCCAGCCAATGTAGGATCTGCTGTTTGTGGGCCACGGTCCGCTGGTGCACCCTGGTTCCGGCGGCGGACTCGGCGGCCGCGTTGATAAAGGCGCAGCCACGGTACCCGTCGCGGCGGCAGGCGGTGCCGAGGGCGTCAAAGAGTCCCACCAGCTGGCCCGCGGGCTCCGGTCCGGCGGCTTCCGCGGCAGCCTTCAACTGCCCGGTCCAGACGGCGTCCACTTTCTCCAGGTAGGCGAGGATCAGGTCATCCTTGGCCGGGAAGTATTTGTAGAACGTGGCTTTGGCCACCCCGGATTCGGCGATGATCGTATCGATTCCCGCGGCCCGCAGTCCGTGGGCATAGAAGAGCCGAAAAGCGGTGGTAAGGATTTTTTCCCTTGCCTGCCCGGCGGGTGTCCTGGTGCCCGGGGCCGGTGTCGGCGTCATGAGTCCATCGTACACAGACCGGTCTGTCTTGGGCGTGTTCCTTGCAGTAGACAGGTCTGTCTGATAGCGTCACGGCGAGCAGGGCAGACAAGTCTGTCTGCCGAGGCAATGAACGGAAAGAGGGCGGGACATGAAGATTGCGGTTTTTGGAACCGGCATGGTGGGAACGGCCGTAGCCGGGGCACTCGCGGCCAACGGCCATGACGTCACGGTGGGAACGCGGGACCCCGAGGCCACGCTGGCCCGGACCGCAGCGGGACCCATGGGCGGCACACCCTTCGCCGAGTGGCATGCGGAACACCGGGAGATTCCGGTGGCCGGCTACGCCGAAGCGGCAGAGGGCAGCGACCTCATCGTTAATGCGACCAACGGCAGCGGTTCCCTGGCCGCCCTGGAGGCCGCGGGAGCGCGCAACCTGGCCGGCAGGATCGTCGTCGACATCGCCAACCCGCTCGACTTCTCGGCGGGATTCCCGCCGTCGCTGAACCCGGTCAACACGGACAGTCTGGGTGAACAGCTCCAGCGCGCCTTCCCTGACGCGCGCGTGGTGAAGACGCTCAACACCATGAACGCCGCCATCATGGTGGACCCTGGAAGCGTCGCCGGAGGTGACCATTCCGTGTTCCTCTCGGGAAATGACGATGACGCCAAGGGCTTGGTGCGCGGTCTCCTGGGCGAGTTCGGCCACCGGGACATCATCGACCTGGGTGACATCACCACCGCCCGCGGCACCGAAATGGTGCTTCCCCTGTGGCTTCGGCTGTGGGGTGCGCTGGGCCACGCCGACTTCAATTTCAAGGTGGCGCGCGCGGCCGGTTAGGCGAGGACGGTTGACGCACGTTACCGGGGCCGATGACATTATCTGAGATGGATTCCCACGCGGCGCCGGCCTGCGGGTAGCATCTTTAGCTAGTAACGCGGCTCACAGTATCCAGCGCAGTGTACGAGCCAAGTCCCGAACCCTCGAAAGATTAGTTTCCATGGCTCACACTGCAATGAATTCCGAATCCGATCTCGCTTCCGAGCTCCGGGCTGACGTCCGGCGGGTTTCCACGCTGCTCGGCGAATCCCTGGTCCGGCAGCACGGCCCCGAGCTCCTGGACCTGGTGGAGCAGGTGCGGCTCCTCACCAAGGAGTCCAAGGAAGCGGCGCGTGGGGGTGCGGACGCCACGGGCCCGTGGAGCGCGCACGACGTCGTTGCCCAGGTCCGCGAGCTCCTCGGTTCCCTGCCGATCGAGCAGGCGACCGACCTGGTGCGCGCTTTTGCCTTCTACTTCCACCTCGCCAACGCTGCCGAGCAGGTCCACCGGGTGCGCGGGCTGCGCACCCGCGCCGAAAAGGACGGCTGGCTTGCCAAGGCCGTGGCGGACATCGCGGACAAGGCCGGCGCCGGAGTGCTCCAGGAAGTGGTGGACGGGCTGGACGTCCGCCCCATCTTCACCGCCCACCCTACCGAGGCGTCCCGACGCTCGGTGCTGGACAAGATCCGCAAGCTCTCGGATGTTCTGGCGCAGCCCACGGCCGAGGGAACCACGGCCCGCCGCCGCCAGGACCGTCAGCTGGCCGAGATCATCGACCAAATGTGGCAGACGGACGAACTCCGGCAGGTCCGCCCCACGCCCGTGGACGAGGCCCGCAACGCCATCTACTACCTCAGCGGCATCCTCACCGACACCATGCCGGAGATCCTGACGGACTTCTCCGGGCTCCTGGGCGAACACGGCGTCAGCCTGCCCTCCCATGACGCGCCCATCCGGTTCGGGTCCTGGATCGGCGGGGACCGCGACGGCAACCCGAATGTCACCGCGGCGGTCACCCGGGAAATCCTGCAGATCCAAAACCAGAACGCGGTGCGGATCAGCATCGGCATGATCGATGAACTGATCTCCATCCTGTCCAACTCCACGGCCCTGGCCGGCGCAGACCAGCAGCTCCTGGACTCGATCGAGGAGGACCTGAAGAAGCTGCCGGGCCTGGACAAGCGCGTTCTTGAGCTCAACGCGCAGGAGCCCTACCGGCTGAAGCTCACCTGTATCAAAGCCAAGCTGATCAACACCGGCAAACGGGTGGCTGCAGACTCCAACCACCAGCACGGCCGGGACTACAGCGGCACGGACGAGCTCCTGGCCGATCTCGACCTGCTGGAACTGTCCCTCCGCAACCACTCGGCCACCCTCGCGGCGGACGGTGCCCTGGCCCGCGCCCGCCGCGCCATCGCCTCCTTCGGCCTGCACCTGGCCACGCTGGACATCCGCGAACACGCGGACCACCACCACGACGCCGTTGGGCAGCTGATGGACCGCCTCGGCGGCCCCGGCCTGCGCTACGCCGAGCTGAGCCGGGAGGAGCGTTTCGAGGTGCTCGGCTCCGAGCTCGCCTCCCGCCGTCCCCTCTCCGGCCACCCGATCAAGCTCGACGGCGCCGCCGACGGCACGTACGACGTCTTCCGCGAGATCCGCCGCGCCCTGCGCGCCTACGGCCCCGATGTCATAGAGACCTACATCATCTCGATGACCCGCGGTGCGGACGACGTCCTGGCCGCAGCCGTCCTGGCGCGCGAGGCAGGCCTGGTCAATTTGTTCGGTGAGAAGCCGTACGCCAAGATCGGCTTCGCGCCGCTGCTGGAAACCGTTGAGGAACTGCGCGCTTCCGCCGAAATCATCGACCAGCTGCTGTCCGACCCGTCCTACCGCGACCTCGTCCGGCTGCGCGGGGACATCCAGGAAATCATGCTGGGGTACTCGGATTCCAACAAGGAGTCCGGCGTGATGACCAGCCAGTGGGAGATCCACAAGACTCAGCGTAAGCTGCGGGACGTGGCCGCCAAGCATGGCGTGCGGGTTCGCCTCTTCCACGGCCGCGGCGGTTCCGTGGGCCGCGGCGGCGGCCCCACGTACGACGCCATCATGGCCCAGCCCAACGGCGTCCTTGAGGGCGAAATCAAGTTCACCGAACAGGGCGAGGTCATCTCGGACAAGTACTCCCTGCCGGAGCTGGCCCGCGAAAACCTGGAACTTTCCTTGGCCGCAGTCCTGCAGGGGTCTGCCCTGCACCGGGACCCGCGCACCTCGGAGGACCAGCGCGAACGCTACGGGCACGTCATGGAGGTCATCTCCGATGCCGCGTTCGACCGCTACCGCCAGCTGATCGACCACCCGGACCTGCCTGCCTACTTCCTGGCGTCCACCCCTGTTGAGCAGCTGGGTTCGCTGAACATCGGCTCACGGCCATCCAAGCGACCCGACTCCGGTGCCGGGCTGGGCGGGCTGCGGGCCATTCCGTGGGTCTTCGGCTGGACTCAGTCCCGGCAGATCGTGCCGGGCTGGTTCGGTGTGGGGTCGGGGCTCAAGGCCGCACGCGAGGCCGGGAACTCCGGGCAACTGGCCGAGATGATGGAGAACTGGCACTTCTTCCGCTCGGTGCTCTCCAATGTGGAGATGACCCTGGCCAAGACGGACATGGACATCGCCGGTTACTACGTGGCCACCCTGGTCCCGGAAGAACTGCACCACCTCTTCCGCACCATCCGCGAGGAGTACGAGCTCACGGTCAGCGAGATCCAGAAGCTCACCGGCGAAAACCTGCTCCTGGACGCGCAGCCCACCCTCAAGCGTTCCCTCGAAATCCGCGACCAGTACCTGGACCCGATCAGCTACCTGCAGGTTGAACTGCTCCGCCGCGTCCGGGCGAATGATGCCGAAGCCGCGGGAACCGTCAGCACCGGCGAGATTGATGAGCGCCTGCAGCGGGCCATGCTGATCACCGTGAACGGGGTGGCAGCCGGCCTGCGCAACACCGGCTAACCCGACGCTCTCTCACTTAACGTCGCTCTTCCTGTGACGCTCTCTCACCTAATGCCGGTTTTACCCAAACCCTCTCTCACCCCTCGGCGCTATCGCCCGGGAGGTGAGAGAGGGTTTGGGGATTTTGGGCAACAAATGAGAGAGCGTCTTGGCGCAGCCTCTCGGCTAAGCACCCGGGGCCCGGCTTAGGCTGCTAAGGGCAAGCGACGTTCCAATTAAAAGTCGCCAGGACTCCGTCAGGATTCCCCTGCCACAGGTAAGCATGGAGGTCGTAGTGAATAGGCATGCCGGGAGCATGTCCTGGCATGGGACCATCGAACGCCGTCCCGAACATACTTGGCCGGTCATTGTCGGTAGCCAGGTCCTGGTCCGCATCCACCTTGAACCATTCCGCAGCGACCAGCCGGAGTTCTCCTGCCTCGTCAACCGCATACGTGAAGGCATCCGGCACCAACGGGTTCAACTGGCCGAACTGCTGGAAATTAACGTAGTGGTAACCCATACCTGGAACACAGTCACCTACGGGTACGTAGCCTGCTGCAATGGCGACGTTGACATCGTGGTACTGGGCGGTAGCCTGCCGAACCTGTGCAAGGTCCTTCTGGCCTGCGGCTGACGCGCCGCTGATGGTGAGCATTGATACCAGCAGACCTGCAGATAATGCAGCCAACAGGCGAATTAGCGTCCGTCTCATGTTCGTTCTTCTTTCTTGAAAGTGGGTAGAAACGATGAGACCGCGGCCATATTCTAGACCCGTGCTCCCGGTAAAACCATGCCCTGTGCACTTATTTGAGAGAGCGTTTGGGAACCTAGTGCATTAAGTGGGAGAGCGTTTGGGAGTTAAGGGCATTAGGTGAGAGAGGGTTGGGGGATCTTGGGTATTAAGTGGGAGAGGGTTTGGGCGGGCTAGGGTGGAGGGCATGCCTTCGTTCCAAGCCCGCCTGAAGATCACCGGCTTGCGGCCCGGCAATCCGCCCGAGGCCGTCATGGACGCCGCCGTCGAAGCGCTCGGAACCCGCCATCACGTTGAAGCCCACCAGCTCCAGATCGCCGGAGGCGTGCCGCAGCTGAACCTGCGGTTCCTCGTGGAGGCGACCGGGTACAGCGGTGAGAACCGCCAGGCGGTGGAGTCGGGCGCCATGATGCGCGACGCCGTCGAACGTGTTGCCTTGACCGGCTCGCTCACCGTGCTCCGCCGCAGCCGGGGCCGCTGGCTGCCGGTGTGAGGTCAGGCGCAGTGTGAGGTCAGGCGGGCGGTTCATCCACGGGGGAACGGTTGCCGCGCCGCCTGGTCGCGATGACTCCGACCGCCGCGCCCACCACGAGCCCCAGCGCGACGCCGATGAGCGAACTCGCCCAAAACGGCAGCCCGGTGGCCGATCCCGTGAAGTAGCCGAGTCCCACCAGCCAGCAGGCCCACAGCACTGCTCCAAGCCCGGCGCAGAGGCTGAAACCGCGAACTGAAACGCTGGCGATACCGGCCGCCGCCGAGGTGGCCAGCCGGCCGCCGGGGATGAACCGCGCCCCGATGATGGTGCCGTAGGTGGACGTGCGGCCGGCTTTCGCGATGGCTTCGCGGATGCCGCGGTGGACCCGGCGGCCCCAGCGCCAGCGGTCCAGGACATGGCTGAGGCGGCGGCGGAAGAGCTGGAACACCACCATGTCGCCGACCCAGGATGCCAGCGCGGCAAGCAGGAGCACCAGGAAAACGTTGGCCCGGCCATCCGCGGAGAGCGCGCCGCCGGTGATGACCACCATCTCGGACGGGACTGGCGGGAAAATGGCATCACCGAGCACAACGGGGATGATCCAGAAATAGATCGCCGCGCCCCAGCTGTCCGCGCTGCCGAAGTCCATGCGGACAAGCTATCAGGCGCCGGCCCGGGCTGCTTCGCTCAGTTCCAGCCGGCTCCGGTACTCCACGGGCCGGCCCGAGATCGGGTCCACGAAACGGATGCCGCGCGCCAAGAGCTGGAGCGGTTTGGAGTAGTCGTCCGGGGCCTTGTCCAGCAGGTCCGGGTAGAACGCGTCGTTCACGATGCCCAGCCCCAGCGATGCCATATGCACCCGGAGTTGGTGGGTTTTGCCGGTGTGCGGCTCCAGCCGGTACCTGGCGAGGCGGGCTGCGACGCCCGCGGGGGAACCGGCGGGTGAAGTGTCCGCCGGGGCGCCGGCGTCGAACGTTTCAAGCTGCTCGATCCTGGTCTCCGCATTGGGCTCGCCGTCCACCACCTCGGCCAGGAGGTAGCTGCGGGACTTGGTCATGCGGTTGCGGACTACCACTGGAAAGTCGACGGCGGGGTACCCGGGCGCGGGTATGGCGGCGGACACGCACTCGTATTCCTTCTGCACCTGCCGCTTCTCGAAGAGCACCTGGTACTTGCCGCGCGTCCTCGGGTTGGTGGAGAAGAGAAGGACGCCGGCGGTCATCCGGTCCAGCCGGTGCATGGGGATAAGATCCGGCAGATCAAGCTGGTTCCGCAGCCGCACCAGCGCCGACTCCTGGATGTACGTACCGCCGGGTGTGGTGGGAAGGAAGTGCGGCTTGTCCGCGACGAGGAGGTGGTCGTCCTGGTGCAGGATGTGGATCTCCACGGGAATCCGGGTTTCCGGCGGCAGCGTGCGGTAGTACCAGATGAAGGTGTGGTCCTGGAGCCTGGTGGTCCGGTCCAGCGGGACGCCGCCCTCGCCAACAATCTCGCCGGCATCGAACCGGTCCTCGATGCCTCGCGGATCGATGTGCCCCCACCGGTGCATCATGTAGTCCATGGCGGTGTCCCACGGCCCGTCCTCCGGAAGGCGCAGGCGTGTGGCGTTGACGCCGTCGCGCACGGGAAGGGGGGACTGCATCACCGGCCCAGTCTACCGGGCGGGAGTCTGGTGGGCTTCAGGGTGACCCGGCCGATCATAAAAAAGTTATTGACAATAAAAGTTGTCGGTCGGCATGCTTAAGCCATGTTGGACATCGCAGTGATCGAAGACCCCGCCGCCGCGGAGGTCTCGCTGGACCCCATCCGGACCAGGATCCTGCACGAACTGGGCGAGCCGGGCTCGGCCACGCAGCTCGCGGTAAGGACCGGACTGCCCCGGCAGAAGGTCAACTACCACCTCAGAGCCCTGGAACGGCATGGCCTGGTGGAGCTGGTGGAAGAGCGGCGCAAGGGCAACGTCACGGAGCGGGTGCTGCAGGCGACTGCTGCGTCATACCTGATCTCGCCCCAGGCGCTGGCCGAGGTCTCGCCGGACCCGCACCGCTTTTCGGACCGCTTCTCCGCCTTCTGGCTGCTGGCACTCGCCGGGCGGATGGTGCAGGAAGTAGGCAAGCTGATCGCCGGAGCGGCCGCAGCCAGGCAGAAGCTGGCGACATTCGCGATCGACGGCGAAATCACCTTCCGCACGGCCGCCGACCGGGCCGCCTTCGCCGAGGAGCTTGGCGTGGCGGTCACGCAGCTGGTGGACAAGTACCACGCCGGCGGACCCAACACACCCAAAGGGAGGCGGCACCGGCTGGTGGTCGCGCTGCACCCCGCGCTCAAGTCAACCGACCACGAAACAGGCAAGGAACAGGACAATGACTGACAACCGCGGCTTCGAGATCGTCCAGGACACCGAAGTTCCCGCCACCCCGGAACGGGTGTGGGAGGCTGTAACCAACGGAACCCCGGCCTGGATGTTCCCCACCGATCAGTGGCCGGACGTGAAGACAGTCCAGGAGCATCCCACCCATCTGGTCTCCCGGATGGAGGGCCCGGACGGCTGGTTCAACCAGTTGGAGCACGTGCTCGAGCCGCTTGACGGCGGCCGAGCCCGCCTGCACTACGTCCATAGCGGCATCTTCGCGGACAACTGGGATGAACAGTACGACGGCGCCTCCCGCCACACCGCGTTCTACCTCCACACGCTGGGGCAGTACCTGGCGCATTTCGACGGCCGGCCCGTGGTTTTCACGGACATCCAGGCTCCCGCCGCGTCCCAGGCGCCGGACGGTTTCGAGCGGCTCCGCGGGGCGCTGGGCCTTGGGTCGGCGCAGCAGGGCTCAACGGTGGAGGTGGAGGTGGACGGCGTGGGCCGGCTTTCGGCGGAGGTGGACTTCTCCAACGAGCACTTTCTGGGCCTCCGCACCAAGGGCGCCATGTACCGCTTCTTCGGACGCAACGCGTGGGGCGCCCCGGTGGGAATGACCGTGCACGACTTCAGCGGTTCCGGTGACCCGGACACCACGGCCAAGGCATGGGGCCGGTTCCTGGAGCAGGTCTACGCTTAATCTCCGCAGCGGAGCCGGGACGAAGCCGCGGAGGCCGGGACGATTCCGTGGCAAGGTGGTGTGATGACCCGCAGACTCGTCCAGCTCCTCATCGGCCTCGCCCTGTACGGGGTGTCCCTGGCGATGCTGATCCGCGCAGGACTCGGCCTGGACCCGTGGGACGTCTTCCACCAGGGCGTAGCCAACCGGACAGTGCTGAGCATCGGCACCGTAGTGGTCATTACCAGTTTCGTCGTGCTGCTGCTCTGGATTCCGCTCCGGCAGCGGCCGGGCTTCGGGACCCTCTGCAACGCGGTCCTGGTAGGGCTCTTCGCAGATCTGGGCCTGGCGGTGATTCCGGACGTGACGCACGTCGCTGGCCAGTTCGCGATGATGGGCGGTGCCGTGCTGCTGAACGGCGTGGCCTCCGCGTGCTACATCGGCGCCCGCTTCGGCCCGGGGCCCCGCGACGGACTCATGACCGGTCTGGCCCAGCGCACCGGGCGGTCCATCCGGCTGTGCCGTACCCTGATCGAGGTCACTGTCCTGGCCATCGGCTGGGTACTGGGCGGTTCGGTGGGTGTGGGCACCGTGGTTTATGCACTTGCCATCGGCCCCCTGGTCCAACTCCTTCTGCCCCGGTTTATGGTGCCCGGGGCGGCAGCGGTTCCAGGCAGTCCCGCCAGCGAAGAACCCACGACGGCGGCCCGCTGGTTCGGCCGGCAGGACGCGTCGGGGGCCAAATCCAGGTGAGCAGGGCGTGGCTTCAGGCGGGGGCGGGCTGGCAATGCGGGCAGAAGTAGATGTCGCGTTCCTCGTCGCCGTTGGGCTTTCCCAGCAGCCCGCGGCGGATGGGCGATCCGCACTTGAGGCAGGGCCGGTGTTCGCGGCCGTAGACCCAGTAGCCGGGCCGTCCGGCCATTCGGCCCACAGGCAGCCCGCGGGCGTTGAGCACGGTGACGCGCCGGCCAGGCCCGAGGTTCACCTCCAGGAGCTGCTTGGCATCCGTCATGATGGTCCGCAGATCGGCGACCGCCGAGACGGGAACAGCGGGATGGACTCCGGACAGGAAACACGCTTCGCACCGGTAGATGTTTCCGATGCCGGCCAGGTTCCGCTGATCAAGCAGGGCCACGCCCACGGGAACGTCCGGCGCGGCACGGATCCGGCGTTCGGCCTCGTCCACGTCCCAGTCCGGGCCCAGCAGGTCCGGCCCCAGGAACCCCACCACCGCGTCCTCCTGGTCCGTGGCCACCACCTCCAGCAGCCCCAGGGAAAATCCGACGGCGTCCGCAGCCGCCGTTCGCAGCACGCACCGGGCCGTGTGGCCGGGTTTGCGCCACCGGCCGCGGGGCGGATAGACCTGCCAGGTCCCTTCCATCTTCAGGTGGGAATGGATGGTGAGCCGTTTGCCGCCCGGACCCGCGACGCGCATGAGCAGGTGCTTGCCGCGAGGCACCACCTCGGCCACGGTCCAGCCGGCCAGGTTCAGTGTGGCGAACCGCGGCACCCGGAAATCCGAGGCCAGGAGCGTCTGCCCGGCCAGGGCTTCGTGCAGCTGCCGGGCCGCGCGCCAGACGGAATCGCCTTCAGGCACGGATCCTCAGCCCCTTCGGCGTGGAGTAGGCGCCGGCCGCAGTGAGCGCCGCCGCGACCGGGGTATCAAGGATCCCGTGGCCGTTGACCTTCTCCATGATCAGCTTGTCCACGGCACCCCGGGTCACGACTCCGGCCAGGGCCGCGGCCGCGGCGGCCAGGACGGCGTCGTCATCGCTGAAGGCCAGTAGGGTCTTGCCGCCGCGCTCCACGTACAGCGACAGGGCACCGTCCACCAGGACCACCAGCGCTCCTGCCTTCCGTCCGGGCCGGTGTCCGGTGCCGGCGTCGTCATGCAACGCAGGCCAGGGGAGCGCTGCGCCGTAGGGGTTGGCGGGGTCCGTCGCGGCCAGTGCCAGTGCAACCGGCTCCGCCTTGGCCAGCTGGGTGTCCTCGGAGTAGGAGCGCAGCCGGTCCACCGTGGCGGGCACGGCGAACTGGGCTGCCCCCAGGTGTTCGATGAAGTAGCCGCGGCGGCACCGCCCGGCCTCCTCGAGCCGCGCCAGCACTTTATACATGAGGCCGAAGCCGCCCAGGATCTGCTCCGCCATGACAGAGCCCCGGGTGACCACTCCATAGCGGTCCAGGAGCAGTTCCGCCGTACCGCGCGCATGGATCGTGGCGTCCAGTTCCGGCTGCGGCAGCGCCGACCAGCGGCCCGCCGCCATGGACGGCACCGCTCCGGCGCCGCCCAACCGGGAAGAGCCCAGCCCTGAAGAACCCAATCCCGCAGCCCCGCTCAGCCCTGGGGACCCCAGCAGACCTGTGCCGTGCGAACGGCCAAGCCTGCTGAGCCGCGGCGCCCTTGCCCGCGGCGCCCGGGCCACCTGCCGGTGTGCGGTGTGCCCGCCGGCGATCAGTGCCCGGACCGGGGCGAACGTATCGCCGGTGATCCGCCCGGCCCAGGCCAGGTCCCACAGCGCCGCAACCACTTCCTGGTCGCCCGGCACAGCGTCCATGCCGCCGGCCACGTCGGTCAGCTGCCGGAAGAAGTAGCCGCCGCCGTTGTTCCGCAGATGGTCCAGGATCCGCTGCTGGGCGTCGCCGGGTTCGTAGTCGGGCGACGGGTTCAGGGTCAGTTCCGCCGAATCTGCCAGGTGGAGGCTGATCCAGCCGTCGTTGCCTGGCAGCGGGCCTGCCCCCGACCACACCACCTCGCCCGCCGCCATGAGCTCATCCAGCATGGCCGGCTGGTAGTTGGACACCCGGCTGGCCAGCACGAGCGGCTCCCATGCGGACGCCGGGATGGGCACGCCGGACAGCTGGTCGATGGCGGTGACGATCCCGTCCAGCCCCCGCAGGGACGGCTGTCCGCGGCCGCTGCCGGGTGTGCGGACGTGCTGCCACGCGGGCAGGAACCGGCCGTATGCGGACGCATCCACAGGCTCAACCTCGGCACGCAGCGCAGCAAGCGAACGACGCCGGAGCTTGCGGAGGACCTCGGCATCACACCATTCGCTGCCGGCCGGGTGGGCCGTCGGCTGCGGAGCAGCTTCATGTGCGTCCGCGGATGCGGTGTCGGGCGGCGTGGCGTGGGGGCGGAACTCGCCCTCCACCACGCGGCCGTCCGCCGCGAGGCGTTTGAGCGCGGTTTCCACGACGGCGACACCAAGCCCCAGCCTGTCCGCGGCCTCGGCGGCCGTGAAAGGCCCGTGCGTGCGGGCGTAGCGGGACACGAGGTCGCCGAGCGGATCGGCCACGGGCTCGATGAACGCCAAGGGAACGCCCATGGGCAGCGGCACGCCTATAGCGTCACGCAGCCGGGCGGCATCCTCCACAGCGGCGAACCGCTCCACGCCGCCGATCGTCACCCGGATGGCCCGGTTGGCCCGCTGCAGCGCCACCAGGTGCGCGGCGGCCTCGGCTGCTGAGGCGCCCGGCGCGCCCACCGCGTTGCCGGCATCGGCGTCGTCGGCAGGCAACCCAGTTTCGGCGCCGGCGTCGGAGGCCCCGTCAGCAGCCGAAACCCCGTCCGGCCCCTGCAGCCGCTCCGCCGTTTCTTGCGGTGTCAACGGCCCCAGCAGCCGCAGCAGGTCAGCTACGCCTTCCAGCCCCCGGGCGCGGCGGTCCGGGACCAGCCGCTGCAGCTCGCGCTCGGTAGCCTCGATGACCTTCTCATCAAGCAGTTCGCGCAGCTCAACCCGGCCCAGCAACTCGTTGAGCAACGTCGAATCCAGGGCGAGGGCGGCAGCCCGGCGCTCGGCGAGCGGGGAATCGCCCTCATAGAGGAACTGGGCCACGTACCCGAACAGCAGGGACTTGGCGAAGGGCGAGGGCTGCTGCGTCGTGGTCTCCAGGATGCGCAGCTCCCGGCGCTCCACCGACGCGGCAATGTCCTTCAGCGCCGGGAGGTCGTACACATCCTGAAGGCACTCGCGCACCGTCTCCAGCACGATGGGGAACGTGGGGTATTTCCGGGCCACGTCCAGCAACTGTGCGGAACGCTGCCTTTGCTGCCACAGCGGCTGCCGTTTTCCGGGGGTCTGCCTGGGCAGCAGCAGGGCGCGCGCGGCGCATTCCCGGAAGCGGGACGCGAACAGGGCGCTGCCGCCCACCTCGGCTGTGACTATCTGCTCCAGCTCCTCCGGATCGAACAGGAACAGCTCCGCACCGGGCGGTTCGTCCTCCATCATGGGAACGCGAAGAACGATGCCGTCGTCCGCGGCCATGGCGGAGCCGTCCAGCCCGTACCGCTGGTGCAGCCGCTGCCCCACAGCCAACGCCCACGGCGCGTGCACCGGCATGCCGAAGGGGCTGTGCAGGATCACGCGCCAGTCGCCGAGTTCGTCATGGAAGCGCTCCACCACCAGCGTGGTGTCACTGGGGACCACCTCGGTGGCTTGCTTCTGCTCGGTGAGGTACTGGATGAGGTTGTTCGCGGCGAAGCCGTCCAGCCCGCTGGCCTTGCAGCGTTCGGCGGCAGGGCCGGCGTCGGACGCTGAAAGCTCCCGCACGAACGCTCCCAGGGCGCGTCCCAGGTCCACCGGCCGCCCCAGTGAGTCGCCCTTCCAGAACGGCAGCTTGCCAGGCTGACCGAACGCGGGGGAGACCAGGACCCGGTCATGGGTGATGTCCTCGATCTTCCAGCTCGTGGCGCCCAGCGCGAAGACATCGCCCACACGCGATTCGTAGACCATCTCCTCGTCCAGCTCGCCCACGCGCCGGCCGCCCTTGGGTGCGCGGGCCGGCTTGCCGTCCTCCGCAGGTGCTGCGGAGCCCTCCACTTCGGTGCCGATGATGTACACCCCAAAGAGCCCGCGGTCCGGGATTGTTCCGCCTGAGGTGACGGCCAACCGCTGAGCCCCCGGCCGGCCCTCGATGGTGCCGGCGTTGCGGTCCCAGATGATCCGCGGCCGCAGCTCGGCGAATTCGTCTGACGGGTACCGCCCCGCCAGCAGGTCAAGGGTGGCCTCGAACGCCGAACGGGGGAGTGAAGCGAAGGGGGCGGAGCGGCGGACCGTGCTGAACCATTCCTCCACATCGATGCTGCCAAGCGCGGTGGCGGCCACGGTCTGCTGGGCCAGGATGTCCAGCGGATTGGCCGGGATGCTGAGCCGCTCGATCTTTCCGTCCAGCATCCGCTCCACCGTGATGGCGGTGTGCACCAGATCCGCTCGGTGCTTGGGAAACAGGACGCCCTGGGACACTTCGCCCACCTGGTGGCCGGCACGGCCCACCCGCTGCAGCCCGCTGGCCACCGACGGCGGTGATTCCACCTGCACCACCAGGTCCACCGCGCCCATGTCGATGCCCAGTTCCAGGGATGAGGTGGCCACCACGCAGCGCAGCCGGCCCGACTTCAGGTCGTCCTCGATCAGCGCCCGCTGGTCCTTGGATACGGAGCCGTGGTGGGCGCGGGCCAGTACCGGGTCCGCCCCGGCGGAGCTTCCGGCCTGGGCCATCATGTGCGCGGGGGTGGCGGTTGAGGCAGGAATGCCCGACGGCGGCGCCCCCGGCGGCGCGTCTCCCCAGGCCGCGGCCGTCCCAGGCGCAGCTGCGTCCGTACCCAGCCCAGGTGTGTCCCAGCCGCCGCCCGCGGCGACGAGCTGGCGTTCGGCGTAGATCTCATTCAGCCGCGCCGTGAGCCGTTCGGACAGGCGGCGGGAGTTGGCGAAGACGATGGTGGACTGGTTGGCCAGCACCAGGTCCACGATCTTTTCCTCCACATGCGGCCAGATGGACGCCTGCGGCTGGAGCCCGGACGCGGGGCCGGAGTCGAACGCGCCCGCCGCGCCCTGCAGGTCCGTCATGTCCTCCACCGGCACGGACACCGTAAGGTCCCAGTTCTTTTTGGCCGGAGGCGCCACGATCTCCACGGGCGCAGTCCCGGCCAGGAACTGCGCCACGAGGTCCCGCGGCTCCACGGTGGCCGAAAGCCCGATCCGCTGCGCCGGTTTGGGCAGCAGCGCGTCCAGCCGCTCAAGCGACACGGCCAGGTGCGCCCCGCGCTTGGTCCCGGCCACGGCGTGGACTTCGTCGATGATCACCGTGTCCACCTCGGTGAGGGTGTCGCGCGCCCTGGAGGTAAGCATGAGGAACAGCGACTCGGGCGTGGTGATCAGGATGTCCGGCGGGTTGCTCAACAGCGCCCGCCGGTCCGCCGTAGTGGTATCCCCGGACCGCACCCCGACGCTGACCAGCGGCGCCGGCAGGTCCAGCCGCTTGGCCGTCTGGGTGATGCCGATCAGCGGGGAGCGAAGGTTTCGCTCCACGTCCACGCCCAGCGCCTTCAGCGGGGAGATGTAGAGGACGCGGGTCTTTCGCTTGGGAGCGCGGGCGCGTTTGCCTTTGGGTACTTCAGCGGGGACAGGGGCGGGTGCGGCGGAACTGATCAGCTGGTCCAGCGCCCACAGGAACGCGGCCAGCGTCTTGCCCGACCCCGTCGGGGCAACCACCAGCGCGTGCGAACCGGACGAAATGGCGTTCCATGCCCCGGCCTGCGCGGGCGTGGGCCCACTGAACGCACCCAGGAACCACTCCCTCGTGGGGCGGCTGAACTGCCCCATGGGAGCATCAGCGCCGGGAGCAGGCGGCCGTTCCGGGTTCATGCCTCCATCATGCCCCACCCCGCCGACAGCCAGGCCTCACCCCTTGTCGGCTCCCGGCAGGTTCCGGGTAGCCGGTCCTTCGAGGAGCGTTCCGTCGCTGCTGAACCGGGAGCCGTGCAACGGGCAGTCCCAGGTCTTCTCGCTGTCGTTCCAGTGCACGATCCCGCCCAGGTGTGTGCACACTGCGGAGAGCCGGCAGGTGGTCCCGTCCACGGTGGAGACGGCCACGGGACGTCCGCTTCCGCCGTCGACCGTTCCCGTCCCCTCCGCAGGGACAGCCGGTGCCGCCGCCGGCGGCGCTTCCCTGCGCAGCTTCCGGCCAGCCGCCTTGCCCCAGTCCGTGGCCAGCCGGGCGGCCACGCCGGCGTTCAGGCCAACGGCGGACAGCGCCCCGGACGGCGACGTGACCCGGTGGTGGATGGTGTCCGCCCACGGGACCTGGCCGCCCAGGATGTCCGCCGAAATTCCCAGGGCTGCGGCAACGGCGTTGGTCATGCCCCACTTGTTGTAGCCGGTGCCGAAGTACACGTGGCCGCGGCCTCGGGGGAGCTTGCCGAAGAACGGCATGAGGTTGGTGGGCTGGTAATCCTGCGCCGACCAGGTGTGCGTTGGCACGGCGCCGGGATAGTGCTGGCCGGCCCACGCGAGTAGACCTTCCAGATGCGCTTTTTCGGACGGGGTCCGGCCCACGGGATGCCCGTGGCCGCCCACCAGGAGGAGGCGCCCGCCGTCGGACCCGTAGTCCCGGAGTGAATGGGTGGGCTGTTCCACGGAAATGTACATCCCCGGAGGCGGCTCCTGGCCGTCGGGGAGCTGGAGGGCCGCCGCGTAGGAGCGGTGCGGCTTCAGCTTGGCGAAGTACAGTCCCCGGTCCAGCACGGGCGTGCCGGTGGCCAGCACCACCTGGTCCGCGGTGACGCTGCCCCGGTCCGTCTCCACCGTGCACGGCCCGCTGCCGGTGACGTCCCGCAGCCGGACACCCGTTGCGATCGAGCCGCCGCGGCTGCGGAGGTCCGCAATCAGCGCGTCCAGGACCTCCATCGGGTGGATCTGCGCCTGTCCGGAAAGGCGTGCGGCGCCGTGGACCGGGAAGGGCAGGCCGGCGTCACGCACGTATTCGACGTCCAGGCCCGCGGTGGTGGCCGCGCTGACCTCTTCGCGGAGCTTTTCCGTGGCAGCCGGCGTGGTGGCGTAGGTGTAGGCGTCCCGGCGCTGGAACGGAACGTTGTGCTCCTCCAGGTAGCGCAGCAGCCATGCCTGCCCCTCGCGGTTGGCGTCAACGTACGCCTGGACCTGGTGCCGGGGATACTGCCGTGCCAGCTGCGCCAGGACCGTGCCCTGCAGCAGGGTGACCTTGGCGGTGGTGTTTCCCGTGGTCACCGCGCCAGGGTGCCGCGCCTCCACCACCAGCACATCCTGCCCCGACCGTGCCAGCAGGAGCGCGGTGACCAGGCCGGTGAGCCCAGCGCCGGCCACGACGGTGTGGTACCGGGAGCCCGGCTTGAACGGATCAGGAACAAAGGTATCGGGACGGTCCAACCAAAGTGATGTCATGTCAGCTGCCTGCCTCCGTGGTGAAGGCCCTGGCCGGGGCCGGTTTTGTGATGGGTCCGTTATGGAGCCATCCTTATCCGCGCGGGATTTACTAAGTATACTTAGGGTGTCCGGGTTTAAGTCTATGGCCAGGCCCAGCCCGGCCGGCATCTTGTGTACGTTTCGACAGACACCAGGAGAAGTCATGACAAGCATCAGCTCGGACGGCAGCACCGTGGGCCGGACCACCATCCAAAAAGCAGCGCTCGCCGTGGGGGCGGTTTTCCTCCTGGTGGGCGTCCTGGGGTTCATCCCGGGAATCACCACCAACTACAGCGCACTCGGCTTCGCCGGCCACGGCTCGGAGGCGCTGCTGCTGGGCATCTTCCAGGTTTCCGTGCTGCATAACATCGTGCACCTGCTGTTCGGCGCAGCCGGGATCGGAATGGCACGCACCGCGGCACAGTCCCGGAACTACCTGGTGTGGGGCGGAGCCATCTACCTGGTCCTGTGGCTCTACGGGCTGCTGATCGGGCACGACACCGCCGCCAACTTCGTCCCCGTCAACACGGCGGACAACTGGCTGCACTTCGTCCTGGGCGTCGCCATGATCGGACTGGGTGTGGCCCTGTCCCGCGGCACCGCCCACACCCGCCGCACCACCACGGCCCACTAACGGCAGACACCATAAACCAGGGCGGCCCGGCATTCAGCCGGGCCGCCTTTGTTGTGCGGTGGAACGGTTGTGCGGTGGAACGATCCCTGCGGTAGCGAGCGTGCCGTCAGCTGGGCTGGAACGCCCCCACGCTCAGCAGCGTGATGTCGGTGTTGGTGCACGCCTTAGTGGGCTGGGCAAGGAACAGGGAGCCCTTGTCCTCCGGGGGGTAGATTCGGTAGCCCGCGGCGTCCGCCAGCTTGCATTCCATGTAGTTCCGGGCCTGCGTATAGCGGAGCACCGCCGTGCCGCTCTTGCCCGGGGCCAGGAGCACATCCACGGGGGCCGCGGTGTTGTCGCGGCTGGCCGGAGCGCCGATGGGTGCGCCGGTGGCGTCGGCCACGAGGGACACTCCCGGGAAGCCGCGCAGGAGGCACGGTTCGGTGCCCTTGTTGGTGAGCATCAGTTTCATGTAAACGCTGCCGGCAGCTCCGCCGCCGGTGGCGTCCGTAGCAGCGGAAAGTCCCTCCGCCTTGCACAGGGCAGGCGAACCCGCCGCGGTCGACGACGGTGCCCCCGACGCGTCCGGCGTGGCACTGCCGCTGGGACTGGCTGAGTCCGTGCCGTTCGGCGCGGGGCTGGCGGAGCCGGTGCCCGGGCTGGTGGCGGACTGCTGTGGCTGGCTGGGCCCGCACCCGGCCAATACCAGAGCCGCCGCTGCAACCGCCGTAGCCATGACTAAACGGGATGAATTTCGCTGAGACCTCATGGCACCACCTTTGCGCCACCCGTTGCCCGCGTCAACGACGCCGCGTGGCGGAGGCCCATTTGATGCCCGGATCGTGATGAACCGGGCCTCGCCCGGGACCTCCGCCAGCGGTCACCAATCCCGGTTACTTATCCGTAGCGCGGTTCCGGGTGCGCAGCAGCGCCGCGCCGCCGAGCGCCAGCCCGCCCGCACCTGCGGCGAGTCCCGCCCAGCTGCGCGCAGAGGCCCCGCTGTCCGCCGCCGTCGTCCGCTGTTCTTCCGGTGCCACGCCGTGTTCGACCGCGTTGTGCGCGACGGAGGCCGTAAGGGTGACCGCAGGCGCCGGGGCAGCGAGCGAGTGGGGGTCCTCGCCGTCCTTGGCGATCTGCGACCAGTCGGTCTGGCCTGTTTCGCAGGTCTGGAGCGTGGGGAAATACAGCGTCATCCCGGCCCTCTCGGGGAGCTTGACGGACAGCACCAGCGCGTCGCGGAGCTCGTGCGGTAGCGGGGTCTTGGCGGTGTAGACAATCTGGCTGGTGCGCTGCGTGATGGACGAGCCGTCCGCGAGTTTCCGCGGTTCCGCCAACTGTTCCGTCACCTTCTCGACGGTCCAGTTGGGGTTAACGGTGGGCTGGGCGTCGTTCAGCTCCTGCGGCAGAGTGATGGCCATTTTAGTGGTGGCCGATCCGTCGCAGCCGTGCGGAATGCCGAAGGTGAGCAGGGCGTAGGAACCGGCGTCGGTTTTGTCGGGAGTGACGCCTACGTGGGCGGAGGCGCCGGCCGCGGAAGCGAAGAGAAGCAGTGCGGCGCCGCCGGTTGCTGCAGCGGCGGACAGGGTACGGCGAAGGAAGGTGTTATGCATGGGTTTGCCTTTCGGGTGCGCGCCGCATCGGGGCGCGCAAAAGTAAAGGGTGTTCGGACCGGCACGAAAGCAGTGCGGGTCAGGCGGAAAGCACGGCGGCGGAAGGCGGGCCGCGCCGGCTGTCCTGCCGAAGGTTCCGCCAGGGGCGCAGGGGGCCCGCAGCGGACGGGAATACGGCGGGAGCCTTTGGGCCGGGGCGCACGACGGCGGCCCTCGGCAGTTCCGCGAGCGGCCGCAGCCACGCGGCCAGGTGCCAGAGGGCGTTCTCACCCTGGGCGAGCAGAAGCGCGCAGCCGAGGGTGGCCAGAGCGTGGGCGGCCAGCATGACCGGGGCAGCCGCGGGATCGGCGGGGCTCACATGGGAGGCCACGTGGGCCAATGCGGCGATGGGCACGTCCAGGGTGCCGGTATCGTGGGCGTGCGCCCCCGCCGGCGGTGGCGCCACGGCAGGCGCGGAGGGTGTAGCGCTGAAGAGGGTGAGTGCCTCGTGCAGGGCAAGCTGCCCGCCGGTCAGGAGGGCTCCGATGGCGGGCAGGCCCAGCCGAAGGCGCGTGGCGACGGTGCAGGAAAGGACTGTCAGGGCAAGGATGGCCAGCAGGATTCCAGCCGGGGGAAGGCCGCCGCCGCCGGCCAGGTGCGCCCCGGCTGCCAGGGTGACTGTGGCGGTGTTGAACGACGCAGCGCGCAGGGCGTGGAACGGGGTCCGCGGCGACGTGCGCATGGCGGCTCCTTCCACGGGGTGTGCTGCTGGGGTCCGCCCTGAATCTTACCGGCGGATGTGCTCGGGGAGCCCCGCCACGAGTTCGGCCAGCACGTCGGCGGCGCTCCGGTACCGGACAAGGGGCGCGGCCTGGCCCGCCCACAGGGACATCAGGTCCGTGTTCCCCTGGGCGGCCGCCTCGGGCCGGAACCGTCCGGTGAGCCAGTTCTGAACCGGGAACGGGGCGATCTGGTCCCCGGCGATGCTGCGGGTCACGCGGTTGGGAATGCCGCGCGCCAGCCGTCCGCTGAGGGCACGCGTGAGGACCGTGTGCGCGGCGGCGGGGCTGTGCAGCATGTCGCGGTAGGCGGGAACAGCAGCCGACTCCGAAGTGGCCAGGAAAGCGGTACCCACCTGCACGCCGTCGGCCCCTAATGCCAAAGCGGCGGCCACACCCCGGCGGTCCCCGACGCCTCCGGCCGCGATCACCGGAATGCGGATGGCGTCCGCGATCTGCGGCACCAGCGCGAAGGTGCCCACCAGCGACTCCTCGGCCGGGGCCAGGAAGGAGACCCGGTGCCCGCCGGATTCCGCCCCGCTGGCCACCACTGCGTCCACGCCGCCGGCCTCCAGCGCTACCGCTTCGGCCACGGTGGTGGCTGTGCCTACAATCCTGGTTCCCTGCCGGTGGGCGGCCTCCACCACCTCGGCGGAGGGGACGCCAAAAACAAAGCTGACGACGGCGGGACGGGCTTCCAGCGTGGCCTCCACCTGTTCGGCGTAGTCGGCCATGAAGCGGGCCGGCGGCTGCGGCAACGGGAGGCCAAGCTCATCAAAAAACGGCTTCAGCGCGGCGGCGTAGCGGTCGAAGCCCGCCCGGGGCAGGGACGTGGTTTCGGAGCCTGTGGGGATCCACAGGTTCAGCGCGAACGGCCGGCCGGTGGCTGCCCGAAGTTCGGCTGCCGTGCGACGGATGGCATCCCCGTCATACCCGTAGAGGCCAAAGGAGCCCAGCCCGCCGCCGTCGCTCACGGCAGCGGTGAGGCGGACGGAGGAGACGCCGCCGAACGGCCCCAGCACCACTGGAAGCCCGATGCCCAGGACGCCGGCGAGCCGGTTGGGCTGTGCTGCGGGGAAGCGCTCGGCAGTCATCGGTGCTCCTGTATCGGCGTCGGCGTTAGACTGCCACGGTAACTGCCAGGCGATCGCAAGGAGAAGTTCATGAACTACACCGGAAGCCAGTCAGAACGGGCCGTGGCCGCAGGGGAGCTGGACCGCAGCCACATCGGCCAGACGGTCAGTTTCCAGCCGAACGAGTTCACAGTCGTTTTTGGCCGGATCGCAGGAATCGCACGGACCGAGGCCATGGTGTACCTGTCCCTGGACGGGGTGGCCGGCGGCACGCACCTGAAGGATGAATATGACCTCCCCGTAGGCCACGACGTGTACCTGCAGGTGGACGTGATAACCAATGCCGAATCGACCATCAAGGATCTGTTCGGCAAGGTTCAGGAAAATCTGCGCGGTGCAACCCACAAGCCTGGGGACCACCCGGGCGGCTCTCCTTCGTAGCCCGGGCCTCCGCCGCATCCGGCGCAGACCGGGCAGCCGCCCGGCCTGCGCCGGATGGCGGATTATGCGGGGCCCGAAGCGTGACTGGACAAAATAGTTGTTGAACAATATCTTGCGCAGATTGTTCAACAACCTGTATCGTCTCTCAAGACGACCATTGTGACACCAGTCACCCAAAGTAACGGACGGACCCATGGCAGACACCGGCACAAAACTGAACCTGAGCTCCTCAGCCCGGCGAACGGCTCTCCTCGGGGCCATGTTCCTCATGGCCACCAGCGCCATCGGGCCGGGCTTCATCACGCAGACCACGGTCTTCACGGCACAGATCGGCGCGGCCTTCGCGTTCGCGATCCTGGCCTCGATCCTCATTGACATCGCCGTCCAGATGAACGTCTGGCGCGTCATCGGTGTCACAGGCCTCCGGGCGCAGGAGCTCGGCAACAAGGTCATTCCCGGCGTCGGCTGGTTCCTCGCCGGCCTCGTCTTCCTGGGCGGCGTGGTCTTCAACATCGGCAACATCGCCGGTACGGGTCTGGGCGTCAATGCGATGATGGGCGTGGACCCCAAGGTAGGCGGCATCGCCTCCGCGCTGGTGGCCATCCTGATCTTCCTCAGCAAGAAGGCGGGCATGGCCCTGGACCGCGTTGTGGTGATGCTGGGCGCGCTCATGATCCTGCTGATGATCTACGTGGCCATCGTTGCCGCGCCTCCTGTGGGCGAAGCCCTGAAGAACACGTTCCTTCCCGAAACCGTTGACTTCCTGATCATCACCACGCTGGTGGGCGGCACCGTAGGCGGCTACATCACTTACGCGGGCGCGCACCGCATGCTGGACTCCGGCGCCACCGGCATCGAGCACGTCAAGGAAATCACCCGCAGCTCCGTACTGGGCATTCTGGTCACCGGCCTCATGCGCGTCCTGCTCTTCCTTGCCATTCTGGGCGTGGTGGCCGGCGGTACCGTGCTTTCCAGCAACAACATGGCGGCGGAAGCCTTCGGCGCAGCCGCTGGTGAGATCGGAATGAGGATGTTCGGAGTGGTCCTCTGGGCCGCCGCCATCACCTCCGTCATCGGCGCTGCGTTCACTTCCGTTTCATTCATCACCTCCTCCAGGACCCCGGAGCGCAAGCGCAACCTCATCACGGTCGCATTCATTGCCGGCTGCGCCATCATTTACATGTTCCTTGGCCAGGCCCCGCAGCAGCTGCTGATCTTCGCCGGCGCCTTCAACGGCCTGATCCTCCCGGTGGGCTTCGCCGTCCTGCTCTGGGTGGCCTGGCGCCGCCGCGACCTCATGCACGGCTATGCCTACCCCAAGTGGCTGCTCATCGTCGGCGTCCTGACCTGGCTGCTGACCCTGTTTCTCGGCTGGAACTCGGTCATGGGCCTCGCCAAGCTGTGGGCATGATGCACCGCGCAACAGCACAACCCGCCGCGGCGCGCGAAGCGTTCCGCGGCGGGCTGGTTGAACCCACCGCCGGCTGGTCCCGGGGGTTTGCCCAGGCGAACGTCCTGGCCCTCCCGCGTGAACATGCCTTCGACTTCCTGCTTTTCGCCCAGCGCAACCCCAAGCCCTGCCCCATCCTGGGGGTGCTCGAACCCGGGCAAACCAGCGGGCCGCTCCTGGCCGGAGGGGACATCCGTACGGACGTGCCCAAGTACACGGTGTACCGGGACGGCGAAAAGGTGGACGAACCCACAGACATCCTGGAGCACTGGCGCGATGACCTGGTGACCTTCCTGATCGGATGCTCGTTCACCTTCGAAGCCGCCCTGCAGGACGGCGGGATCTCCATTGCGCACATCGACCAGGGTGTTAACGTGCCTATGTACCGCACCAACCGGGAGTGCGCCCCGGCCGGTTCGATGTCCGGGCCAATGGTGGTCTCCATGCGTCCGGTCCCCGCTGCCCAGGTGGCGGATGCGGTCCGGATCACCTCACGCTACCCGGCGGTCCACGGCGCGCCGGTGCATGTGGGAAACCCCGAGGAGCTGGGCATTACGGACCTGTCCCGCCCCCACTTTGGCGACGCAGTGCAGATTCCCGCCGGACACATTCCCGTGTTCTGGGCATGCGGTGTGACGCCCCAGGCCGCGGTGATGCAGTCGCGGCCGCCGCTGGCCATCGGCCACGCCCCGGGGCACATGCTCATCACGGACGCCCGGGACAGCGAGTACCTGATCCCCTGAAGGCGCGCGGACCGGCGTCCGTGCTGCATAATCGGGGGCGTGACTATCGCTTCCCTGATTGCCTTCGCGGGGCTGTGCCTCGTTCTGTCCCTGACGCCCGGGCCGGACACGTTCCTGGTGCTGCGAATTGCATTGAACCGGCCCAGTGCCGGCGTTGCGGCAGCGGCCGGCTCGGCGGGTGCCGCGATTGTCTGGGCCGCCCTGGTTGGCGTGGGCCTGGCTGCGCTCCTGGAGCAGTCCGCGGAACTCTTCCGCTGGCTCAAGATCGCGGGCGGTCTCTACCTGGTGTACCTCGGGGTTTCCTCCTTCATCAAGTCCCGGCGGGCCGCTAAGGCCGCCAAGACCGGACTTGCCGGAGAAGGAGGGGACACCCCGCTTCCTTACAGCAGGCTCTCCGCACTGGGGGCGGGGGCATTGTCAACACTGCTCAACCCCAAGGTCGGCCTGTTCTACCTCGCCGTGGTGCCCCAGTTCATCCCGCACGGCGGCGACACGATGGGCACGTCCCTGATCCTCGGCGTCGTCGTGGCGCTGATTGCCTTTGCCTATCTGTCGGTTGTTGCCGTGGTGGCGTTCAAGGCGATGCGGTGGCTGAAGCGCCCCAAGGTCAGCACCATCGTGGAACGGGCCAGCAGCGGGATCATCGCCGCGCTCGGCCTTGGCGTGGTGGCATCCGGCGCCACCAGCTAGGACGCCTCTCCCCGGAACCCTCTCTCACTTAATGCCGCTTTTATCAAAACCCTCTCTCACCCGGGGACTTGGACTTCCGGCTTTCCGCCGGTAAGTGAGAGAGGGTGCGGGATTTTGCCGCCTTAAGTGAGAGAGGGTCCTAGGCTTTTGCGCTGGAGAGCAGGTGCCCCAGCAGCTCGGCCTCGGCCGTGTCCAGGTACTCCCGAAGCTCCTGGGCGGCCTTCTCGTTCTCGCCGGCCCGCAGCCGCGTGACCAGCTGCACGTTGCGGTCCACGTAGTGGCTGTGGAAGTCCGGTGCGGAGGACATGGCATGGAAAACCAGGCGCATCTCGGCGAGCACCCGGTCCATCAGGGACTGCAACGTGTGGCTTCCGGTCAGTCCCACCACTTCGCGGTGGAAGGCCTGGTTGGCATCGGCCATCTCCGCCACCGACCCGGCGTCACGGGCTGCCTGCGCGCGCTGCACCACGGCCTCCATGGTGGCAAGGGTGGCGGGCGTGGGTGAGCTCCACATCACCGCTGCCGGCTCGATGGCGCGGCGGACGCGGTAGATTTCTCGGACTTCGTCCACTCCCGGGGATGACACGAACACTCCCCGGTTCGGGATGCGGTGCACGATCGACTCGCTCGCCAGCGTAGTGAAGGCCTGCCGCAGGGTGTTCCGGGAGACTCCAAGGGCAGTAGAGAGCGACTGCTCGGAGAGCTTGGACCCGGGCGTCAGTTCACCGGCCGCGATCCGGTTGCGCAGCACGGATGCCACCCACGCCGTGGTGTGCGCGTGCTCGGCCATGCCGTCCAACCTGGTACCGTCCAACACCGTATCCATAGCCTTTCCCCCAATATCTCCGACCCTAAATCTTAACCGACCGTTCCGAGGACCTCTCCGCGCGCCACGGCAGCGCCGGGCTCCTGCGGTCCGCGGCTGAACGTGCCGGCCCCGGCGGCGGGAACCACCGTTTCCATCTTCATCGCCTCAAGCACAGCGACCGGTTGTCCGGCACCCACTTCGGCGCCGTCGTCGGCCAGCCACTTCACCAGGTTCCCGCCCATCGGGGCGGTCACCACACCGTCCGCGGCCGCCGTCCCGGGAGCAGCGGAATGGTCGACGGCGGCGCCACCACCGTGCATGAGCGCGTTGAAGACCTTCGCGGGGAGGCCCAGCTGCACGGCCTTCCCGTCCAGCTCCACCGTGAGTGTCTCGCGCTTGGCCAGGGGGCCTTCCACGCCGCTTTCGAGGGCGGCGGCCAGGCGCGTGGCGAAGGCGGACTCGATCCACGTGGTGTAGACGCCCAGGCGGTCCGCGGCGGTGAAATCGGCGTCGCGGACCACGGCCCGGTGGAACGGGACCACGGTGGGGACGCCTTCGATGCGGAGCTCGTCCAGGGCGGCGCGGGCCCGGCGCAGGGCCTGGGCGCGGTCGGCGCCGTGGACGATCAGCTTGGCCATCAGGGAGTCGTATTCGGACGGGATTACGGAGCCGGAGCGGACACCCGAGTCCACGCGGATGCCGGCGCCGGTTGGCGCCTCGAACACGTCCACGGGGCCGGGGGAGGGCAGAAAGCCGCGGCCGGCGTCCTCGGCGTTGAGCCGGAACTCGAAGGCGTGGCCCGCGGGCACCGGATCCTCAGTGATGGACACCGGCAGGCCAGCCGCGATCCGGAACTGCTCACGGACCAGGTCGATTCCGGAGGTTTCCTCCGTGACCGGGTGCTCCACCTGGAGCCGGGTGTTGACCTCCAGGAACGAGATCACGCCGTCCGGCGCCACCAGGTACTCCACGGTGCCGGCGCCGGTGTAGCCGGCTTCGCGGCAGATGGCGCGGGCGGATTCGTGGATGCGGCGTCGCTGCTCGTCCGTCAGGAACGGTGCGGGTGCCTCTTCAACGAGCTTCTGGTTGCGGCGCTGCAGCGAGCAGTCGCGCGTGCCCACCACCACCACGTTGCCGTGCGTGTCTGCCAGGACCTGTGCCTCCACGTGCCGGGGCTTGTCCAGGAACCGTTCCACGAAGCACTCGCCGCGGCCGAACGCCACGGTTGCCTCACGGACGGCTGAATCGAACGCGTCCTCGATGTCCTCGAGCCGGTAGGCGATCTTGAGGCCACGGCCGCCGCCGCCGAAGGCCGCCTTGATGGCCACCGGCACACCGAACTCCTCGGCGAAGGCGCGCACCTCGGACGCGTCTGCCACGGGTCCGTCCGAGCCGGGCACCAGCGGAGCGCCGGCGCGGACCGCGATTTCGCGGGCGGTGACCTTGTTGCCCAGGCTCCGGATGGCCTGCGGCGACGGGCCCACCCAGGTCAGTCCGGCGTCGAGCACCGCCTGCGCAAAGTCAGCGTTCTCCGAGAGGAAGCCGTACCCCGGGTGCACGGCGTCGGCGCCCGCCCGCGTGGCCACGGCCAGCAGTTTTTCAATGTTCAGGTAAGTGTCGGAGCTGGCTGAGCCCTCCAGCGCGTAGGCCTCGTCACTGAGCCGCACGTGCAGCGCGTCGGCGTCCGGGTCCGAGTAGACAGCGACGGAGGCCAGCTCTGCATCGGCGCAGGCGCGGGCGATCCGGACAGCAATTTCACCACGGTTGGCGATAAGTACTTTTTTCATGGTGGCTTCTTTCACAGGCTCGGAGCGGAGGTCAGGGGCTGCAGCGTTTCGGGGTCCACGGCAACAAACCGGAGGGAAGTGCCGGGCGGAAGCTGCGCCGCTGCGGGCAGGTCCTCCGGGATGACGGCGCCGATCACCGGGTAGCCGCCGGTCACCGGGTGGTCCGCAAGGAACAGGACAGGAAGGCCCGACGGCGGCACCTGCAGTGAGCCGGCCACCACGCCTTCGCTGGGCAGTTCCTCGGTCCGCGACCGTTCCAGCGCGGCTCCCGCTCCGGTGGTGCCCAGGCGGACGCCGATCCGGTTGGACTCCGGGGTCACGGACCAGGTCTGGGCCGTGAGGGCTTCGCGGGACCCGGGGGTGAACCAATCGTCGCGGGGGCCGGTGGTGATCCGCAGGACCACGGGCCGGTCCATGGCCCCGGCGGCAATGTCGTCGGGGAGGGTGGACGGTTCCGGATCGCCAACGATCCGGCCGCGGGCCACCTCGCCCACCGGGAGTACGGTCCCGTCGGCCAGGGGCTCCGGCCCGATGCCGGACATGAGGTCCGTGGACCGGCTGCCCAGTGCCGCCGGGACGTTGATTCCGCCACGGACGGCCAGGTAGGTGCGCAGTCCGGCGGTGGGCCGGTCCAGGCGCAGGAACTCGCCGTCGTGCAGGGCGAAGGGTGCGTACATGGGGGCGGGACGGGAGCCGTGCGGTCCCTCGATCTCCGCCGGGGCGGGTGCTCCGCTCAAGGCTGCGGTGAGCTCGCCGCGGGCCTTGACGGTGAGGCCGCCGAAGACGTTTTCAATCACGGCATCGCCGGGCGGGTTTCCGGCCAGCCGGTTGGCCTGCCGGGCACTGGCCGTGTCCGCGGCGCCGGCGGCGGAGACGCCCAGGTCGCGGTAGCCGGCCCGGCCCAAGTCCTGGATCAGGGACTGCGGGCCGGGGATGACGATCTCGAGGGCCGGGCCGGCGCCGGTTGCAGCTTTTGCGGGTGCGTTTGCCTGCGGGGCGGCCGGGGCCCCGCCGGCCGGTTCGGAGACCTCCACGAGTTCGCGGACGGCCACGTACTGGACGGTGCAGCCGGGGCGGATCAGCGCGGGCTGGTCCCGGTCCAGGTCCCACATCCGCGCCGCGGTGCGCCCGATAAGCTGCCAGCCGCCGGGGGAACTGCGCGGGTAGACGGCGGAGAAGTTGCCGGCCAGCGCCACTGATCCGGCGGGAACGGAGGTCCTCGGGGTGCTCCGGCGCGGGACGTTCAGGGACTGGTTCTCGCCCACCAGGTAGGCGAAGCCCGGCGCGAAGCCACCGAACGCGGCGGTCCACAGCTGGCCGGTGTGGGCTGCCACCACACCATCGGCACCCAGGCCGGTGAGGCGGCCCACCTCGGCGAGGTCCTCGCCGTCGTACACCACTTCGATCCGCACCGGATCAGCGGAGGAGGCCGCATCGGCGGAGGGGCTGCTGTCCAAAAGCGCGACGGCGGCGCGCGCCGCCTGCGCGTTGGCGCGGGAATCGAACACGGCCAGGACGGTCCGCGCAGCCGCGAGGACGTCCACCTGGCCGGCCGGCGGGTGTTCCAGCAGCTGGGCATGGAGGGCCAGCACGTGTTCCAGGGAGCCGAGCTCGATGAGCAGTGCGCGGGGTCCGGCCCAGCGGATGTCCGGGGAACTCACACGAAGCTCCGGATGGTGACGCCGGCGGCCTCGAGTTCGCGCCGGACGGCGGCGGACATGGAGACCGCGCCGGCGGTGTCGCCGTGCAGGCAAATGCTTTCGGCGGAGGTGCGGATCACGGAGCCGTCGCGGGCCACAATGGTGCCCTCGGTGGCCAGACGGACCATGTTGGCCGCCACCGCGTCCTCGTCGTGGAGCACGGCGTCCGGTTCCCTGCGGGACACCAAGGTGCCGTCCGGGTTGTAGGCGCGGTCCGCGAAGGCCTCCGCGACACCGCGCAGGCCGGCTGCCTCGGCGGCAGTGAGCGCGACGGAGCCCGGCAGGAGCAGCAGCGGGAGGTCCCCGCCGAAAGCCTTGACGGCGTCGACCACGGCCTGGGCGTGCACCTGATGGGTGACGATGGTGTTGTAGAGGGCGCCGTGGGGCTTGACGTAGCGGATCCGGCCGCCCGCCGCCCTGGCCAGCGCGTCCAGGGCCCCGAGCTGGTACAGGACATCATCGGCGAGTTCGGTGGGGGAGCAGTCCAGGAAGCGGCGGCCGAAGCCGGCAAGGTCCCGGTAGCCCACGTGCGCTCCAATGGTGATGCCGGCCGCTACGGCGTCGCGGCAGGTCTGGGCGATGGTGGAGGGGTCCCCGGCGTGGAAGCCGCAGGCCACATTGGCGCTCGAGACCGAGCGGAACATCGCGGCGTCGTCACCCATCGTCCAGTTGCCGAACGATTCCCCGACGTCGCTGTTGAGGTCAATGAAGGCCATGGTGATTCCCGTCTCCTTTTAAGTGGTCTCCCTAGGATGCACGAGAATCACAGATTGTTCAACAATTTATCCGTGTCCACCTGCCCACCCCTCGCGAGGTGGCAGTTCGCGGCAGTGTTTCCCGCAAGCACTGCCGCGAAATGCCACCTCGCGGGGGAAGAGGGCGGGGAAACGCGCAGTCAAAGGCGTTGCCGGCGGGGGACCACTCTGCCATCCTGTGGGTAAGGGAGAGCCCGGCGTCCAAAGCGACAGGACAGGACCATGCCTCTTTATCTTTCAAAGTTCAGTTACACGCCGGAGACGTGGTCGCGGCTGATCGACCATCCCGAGGACAGGCGAATGGCAGCGCAGGCCTATATCGAGTCGGTGGGCGGAAAGCTCCATGGATTCTGGTACGGATTTGGCGCCCATGACGGCTACAACCTGTGGGAGGCGCCCGACAACGTCTCCATGGCAGCCGTTGCCCTGGCGATCAGCGGGGGAGGAGCGTTAAGCTCCTTCGACACCACCGTGCTGCTGACCGTCGAGGAGACGATGGAGGCGCTCCGGACGGCCGGCGGCATCAGATACCGGCCGCCGGGTTCGGCGTAAGGGTGGACGGAGTCCCGGTGGGGGGCTAGAAGACGGACCAGCCTGTCTGTTCGGAGAGGTCGGCCAGGGCCGCCGTGCCCGCGAGTGAATTTCCCTTGGCGTCAAGCCGGGGGCTCCAGACGCAAATAGTGCAGATGCCGGGAACCACCACCAGGATTCCGCCGCCCACTCCGCTCTTGCCGGGCAGGCCCACGCGGTAGGCGAACTCGCCGGCCGCGTCGTACATACCGCAGGTGAGCATGATGGAGCCGATCCTCTTGGCCTGGCTTCGGGACAGCACGGTCCCCCGCCTGCCCTGGCCGTCCCGGGCGAGGAACAGGGCTGCCTTGGCAAGTCCGGTGCAGGTCATCATGATTGAGCACTGCCGCACGTAGTTTTCCACCACGGCTTCCGCCGGCGCCACGAGGTTGCCGAAGTCCTTGAGGAAATGGGCCAGCGCGAGGTTGCGGCTGCTGCGGGCAAGCTCGCCCGCAGCAGCGGCCTCGTCAATGTACGGTGTGCCGCCCACACTCCCGGGCCCTGTGCCTCCCGCCTGTTCGGTGAGGAACCGCACGAGCTGCGCGGCGGCGTCGGACGTTTCTTGCATCAGGTGGTCCGTCACCACCAGGGCGCCCGCATTGATAAACGGATTCCGGGGGATGCCGAGCTCCGCCTCCAGTTGCACGAGCGAGTTGAAGGACGTGCCCGATGGCTCGCGAAGGACCCGGGACCACAGCGTTTCGGTATTGCTGCTTTGGAGGGCAAGGGCCAAGGTGAACACCTTGGAGATGCTTTGGATGGAGAAGGGCACGCCTGCGTCACCGGAACTGAATACGTCGCCGGACGTGGTGGCCACGGCGATTCCGAACCTGTCGTAGGGGACGGTGGACAGGAACGGGATGTTCGCGGGGGTGCGGCCACCCTCCTGGCGCGGCCTGTGCCTGCGCACTATATCCGCAAGCAGCGGGGCCAGTGGCGGGGCATCGAGTGCAGTGGTCATGAGGGGCTTTCGTTCTTGGGGTGCTTAGCTGCCCATTCCTGCAGGTGCAGCAGGGTCACCAGGGCGTCACGCGGGTTGCCGAAGGCCAGGCCGGTGGAGCGGGCCGCCTTGCTGACGCGGTAGTAAACGGTGTTTTTATGGAGGACCAGGCGTCGCGCTGCTTCCGCCACGTCCAGGCACGCGTCAAAGTAGGCCTGCAGGGTCAGCGCGAGTTCGCGGTCAGTCGCCAGCAGCGCCGCTAGTTTGCGGTGCCGGAACGGCGAGGAGGTGAAGTTCTCCACGGCCTCGCGGAAGAGGACTTCTCCTTCGAAGCCGTCCAGCGTGGCTACCCGGGTGTCGTCGGCGGTAGCCGCACAGGCCAGCAGCGCCTCGGCTGTGAGCGTAACCGAATGGAGGGCGGCCAGCTCCGGGACCAGGGGGCTGATTGCGGCAAAGGGGTGGATGCCCAGGTGCTTTCCCGCGTCGCGGATGATCGCTTCGGCCAGCGAGCGCAGCCCGGCCTCGGCTCCGGCGGTTTGCAGGCCCGGAACGACCACGGCCGGCTGGCCCTTGTACTGGCCGACCACCGCCGAGGTTTTGTACGCGGCGGCGTGGATGGAAGCGAGGTTGGCGAGCTCGCCCTGTTTGAGTGCGGCGTCATCGGCCTGTGATTCGGTTGCCGGCAGGCCGAGAAGGATGAGGGCAGCGGGACGGTCTTCCGGAATTTTTTCGCTGCGTGCGCTTGCGGCGGCCTCGTCCGGACCCGAGAGAAGCCGTGCAATGCGGTCCTCCTGCATATGCACCGACTGCTGGTTGCGGTAGCGGATGAGCTCGGCCGAGGCCCTGGCAGCCGCGCCGCTGAGGACGTAGTCGATGTCCGGCCCGAACCCCTCGCCGGTTTCCTGCAGCCAGATGTACCCCATGATGCGCTTGCCGGCGAACAGCGCCACCGCGACACGTTCGCGGAGTCCGTCCTGCGGCCTTGCCGGGACCCGCACCGGGAGCCGGGTGCGGTGGAGTTCGCGGTAGGCGCCAAGGTCCTTGAGCAGCAGTTCATACTTGCGCGGACCCCGCCGGGCCAGGATGGAGGCCTTGCGGAGCTCGTCGATGTCATTCGAGACGGTGGAATAGGCAAGGAGCTTGTTGGCTGCGTCCTCGATGACCACATGGCTGGAGGTAAGCCGGGCGGTCGTCTGCGCAATGGCGAACAGGTCCTCTTCGAGGAGGGTCAGGACTTCGCTCTGGTAGCTGCGGGGCTGGGTCCGGTCCTTGGCGATCGACAGCAGCCGGTCCCAGTCCGCGCCGGGATCCACCAGGAGCAGGCCGGTCCCGGCAACGCGGAGCAGTTCCTCGGCGTCCGCCAGGTCCTCGCGGGTTCCCTTCACCGCCACCACCGGCGGCGGGGTGGCCAGGAGCCGCCGCAGGGCGGGCAGGGCGGCGCGGCCGCGTACTCCGATGAGCAGGACGAAGGCCGAGGCCGAGTCCGCCGGCCCGTCATCGGCGTCGAGGATCATGAACCGCTCGATCGCAGACTCCGGCACTGCCGGCCGCAGGATCAGGCTGGCGAAACCTACAGGGAGGTCCGAGAGGATATCGTCCACCGTCAGCGCGGCCATGGGCTCCCTTTAGAGTCGATCCACCGGACGCCTCTGTCCGGTCACCACATGGTATCGAGCGCACCGGGCCCTAAACATGGAACCTGGCCCAACCGGTACGGACTTTCTTTGGTCCCCGTTCCGAACCGCCGGCTCCCAGACGATGCCAAACAACGGAAGTCCCGTGTTACGTTTCCGTAAACTGGGAGGAAGAACGGTCCCGCGGGAAACGCGGTCTAAGGAGATGACGTGGCAACAGCGCCGGCAGCGGTTTCGCCTGCAGGGTTTGGTGCGCGAATCCGTTCCGAGGCGCTCCAATCGCGGATCATGGACCTCATCCTGGAACGCGGCCTGGATGTCGGTGATGCGCTGCCCACGGAGAATGAGCTCTCCTCCGAGCTGGGCGTAGGCCGCAACACCGTCCGCGAGTCCCTCAAGGTCCTTCAGGCACTCGGAGTGATCGAGATCCGCCACGGCTTCGGCATGTTCGTTGCCCCCAACAACCTCAGCGCGCTTGCGTCCGGACTGGCGTTCCGCGGCCGCCTCTCCCTGCGCCACAACGGCGAAGAAGTCATGGAGCTCATCGACGTCCGGCAGGCCCTCGAATCCGGCCTGATCGGCCCAGCTATCGAACTTCTCACCGAAGAACACCTGGCCGGCCTTAAAGAGGTCATGGAAGCCATGCGGGAAGCCGCGTTGGAGGGCAGGCCATTGACCGGGCACGACGCCGAATTCCACCGTTGCCTCTACGCTCCCCTTGGAAATCAGGTGCTGAACAGCCTCATGGACGTCCTCTGGCAGGTGCACCGGCAGATTCACCAGGCGCTGGGTTCCGGCCGCGGCAACCCCGAGGAGCAGGCGCAGGCTTACCGGGACATCTACGAAGCGGTGGCCAACCGGGACAAGGCGCTCGCCTCCGAGCGGCTGCAGCGGCACTTCGACGGCATCCGCCGCGAGCTCCGGGACGTTGCCCGCCAGGGCGTTTAGCTATCAAGGGTTCATGGCCAGGGGTGCTTCATGTGGCCGAACGGCATGGCCGGCGGCGGGTGGGCGCAGCCTCTCTTGCCACTGCAGTATGCCCCGCTCCCGCACGTTCCTAATGGGGTCCCGAGCCTGGCATCGTTTGGACAAACGGGAGGGTGACGCGGCTGTCCGAGGTGACCCGGGAACGGGAATCTCCACTGCTACACTCTGCTCATGACCGGGCTTCCCTTCGCGGGAGACGGGCTGGTGCACGCCGGCTTGTTGGGGCTGGGAATCCTCGCAGCCCTCCTGTTCTATGCCTATGAGAAGCGGCGCAGGGGCCTAACCGATCCCCGGCTGTGGCCGATCGCGGGTTTCGCCATCGCCTTTGGGGCTCTCGGATCGAGACTGCTGACGTGGGACTTTTCCCGGCAGATATCCCTCGCTGACTGGTGGGGCAACGGCGACCGAAGCATCCTCGCGGGCCTGGTGGGCGCCTGGCTCGGTGTCCACGTGGGTAAACGGCTGACAGGTTACCGTGAATCGACCGGTGACCTGCTGGCCCCAGCGGTTGCCCTGGCCCTGATCATCGGGCGCATCGGGTGTCTCCTTACCGAACTGCCCGGCACCCCCACCGGGGGAACATGGGGGATTATGCTGACGCCGTCCCAGGCGGCAATGCTGGGTGGAGTCCCCGGCGTAGGGCTCCACCCCTCCTTTGCCTATGAAATCGTGTTCCATATGGCCGCGTTCGCGCTCATGTGGCGGTATCGGGACCGCCTTCACCGGGCCGGCGACCTGTTCGTCTCCTATGTCACCGCCTACGCCTTGTTCCGCTTCGGCGTCGAGTTCGTCCGCGGCAACGAAATCATTTGGCTGGGGATGAGCCGTCCCCAGTGGTTCCTCATCGTGATCCTCCCCCTGCTGCTCTGGCGGATGCTGCGGGTATTGGGGAAACCTCTCCGCCCGAAATTGGAGGAAAGACCAGCATGAGCGAGGACAATTCCGACGTTCCGCAGGACCCGCCGCCGCATCGGAAGGAGCCCCAGCCCATTCGCGGCTTGATGGCGCTCGGGATCCTGGTGGGGGCAGTTGCCCTCTACGCCCTCTATTTCGGGACAACTGCGGGTATTGCTCCGGACCAGGGCTATAGAACCTTCCTCGCCGGGCCCGCGGTGTTCATACCCATTGCGGTCTATCTGGCCGTCGCGGGCATTCTGACGGTCCGGCCGCGCACTTCGCAGTTGGGCGCGGGACTGTTGATTGGCCTTGGTGTCTTCACTTTGCTCGGCGGCGGCGTCTGCGTCATGGCACTGTCGCAGATGAGGGCTTGAGATGAGCGGGCTCTCTTCCCGGCAGGCGCTGCCGGGTCCCGGACAGCCGCTGCGCGGTGACCGCATCCACCGGTACGTCACGGCGTTCTGTCCCCAGTGCCACGAAGCGAATCTCCCGCTTGAAGAGGTTCGGCGGCTCTCCGGTGCGCTGCTGATCCGCGATGACCGGGTCTGGCTTGAACGCGGCTGTCCGGATCACGGGCTTGTCAGGACGTTATACGACGAGTCCCCGGAAATTCTGCGCTATCTGGAGAGGTGGCAGGCGCCCACGAAGCAACACATCCCGGACCAGGACGGCAACTATCGTCCGGTCCCCGCGGCCTATGCCTACGGGCTGCCCGCCATGCAGACGCAGCATACGTGCATACTCCTGCAGGACATCATTGAGCACTGCAATCTGCGCTGTCCAACGTGCTTCACCGCCTCGGGACCTCAGCTGCAGGGAGTCGCGCCGCTCAGCGAAGTCCTCACCAATATCGACACCCGGCTTGCCCGCGAAAACGGGCGGCTGGACGTGCTGATGCTCTCCGGCGGCGAACCGACGCTGTATCCCTATCTGTCCGAACTTCTGGACGAGCTCGTTGCCCGGCCGATCGTCCGGATTATGGTGAACAGCAACGGCATGCTGATAGCCACCGACGACGAACTGCTGGCACTGCTGGCCAGTCACCGGGACCGTGTCGAGGTCTACCTCCAATACGACGGCCCGTCCAGGGAAGCATCCATCCACCACCGGGGCGGGGACCTGACCCGGTTCAAAGACCTGGCCATCGAGCGGCTGTCCGAGGCAGGTATCTTCACCACCCTAACGATGACGGCGGCCCTCGGCGTCAACGACGGCGAGGTGGGCGCCGTCGTTATGAGGGCTTTGGAAACCCCGTTCGTGGGTGGTGTCGCGCTGCAGCCGGTGTTCGGTTCCGGGCGCGGCCACGGCATCGACCCGATGGACAGGCTTACTCATACGGGCGTGCTGGAACGGCTCGAAGAGCAAACCGGTGGGGTGGTCTCATGGCACGACCTGACAGCCCTTCCGTGCTCACATCCGCATTGTGCATCCGTGGGCTACATGCTGAAGGACGACGCAGGGGTTTGGCGCTCACTGACAGCGCTCATCGGGCACGACCAATTGCTCGCCTGGTTGGAACTCAACCCCGACACCATCGCCAACCGCATCGCCGACAGCGCCATTCCACTCGAGCTGCGCAACCTCATGAAGACGTCACTGCTGGACCTGCTCAGTGAGCAGTCCTCGCTGTCCCACCCGCGGACATTGGATCTTTGGAAGAACGTCTGCACCCAGTGCGACCTCGGCATCGGTACCCTGACCACCCTGGCTGCCGGCAAGCTTCCAGGGCAGCAGCAGCGCCTGCGCCGGCTCCTCGGCGAACGGATCACCCGGATAATGGTCAAGCCCTTCATGGACATCTCGACCATGATCGAGGAACGGCTCACGCAGTGCTGCGTGCACGTGGGCACAAAGAGCGACGCCGGCGATCACCAGTGTGCCCCGTTCTGCGCTGTCCAGGCCTGGCCCGCCCTGGCCAGGCAGCGGATGAGCACAGCCACGGGCACCCGGCTCCTCCCGGTCCGGCAGGTCTGAGCAGCGGATAAGGAGGGATGATGAGTTCCGCTTCCGACGCCCGGCGGATAGCCGCCGGGCCGACACCGTCGCACCTGGTGCGCTACAAGCATGCAGCCCGGCATGGGCACCTGCCTGATCCCGACGCCGATCCGCAGTCACCGCCGCCCTTCGATCCGCTGCGGCTTTGCATCTTCGCGACCATTGCACTGCTGGGCTGGGCCGCCGGCCCGGTGGCACTGGCTGTGTTCGCCGCCATCGGATTCGCAGGTTATTGGAAGGCCCGACGGCGGGGCCTGACGAAGTCCAAGTGCTACCTCCGTGACACCAGGCTTGTTCTGGCTTACCTGGGCATCCTTTTTGCCGCGGGATCATGGGGCATATATGCGCTAACCGCACGATGGCTCGGATTCTGAGCCGGCAGCCGCGAGGGACGTCTTGCGGCAAAGCGAAGGCCCCCGCTCTCCTTGATGCACAAGGGGCGCGGGGGCCTATCTATTGGCGGTGACGGTGGGATTTGAACCCACGTTGGCTTTTACACCAAACAACATTTCGAGTGTTGCACCTTCGGCCGCTCGGACACGTCACCAACCTGAATAGGGTACCGGAGCATGGCGCCCATCCCCAAAACGGGGCTTGTTCAAGAGGTCCGGGACGCTGACCCATGCTTTAGGACGATCCGCGCACAATGCCAGTGCTGCCGGGGCGGATGCTGCGGCTCAAATTGTCGGACCCGGGTTGGATGATGTGGGTATGGGTTTTGGTGGGGGTATCGGGGTGGCGGTGGAGGCTGTTGGGGGCTCCGCCGCGCGGTTGGATGCGCTGGTGCGGCAGGCTGCTGCCGGCCAGGGTTCCGCCAGTGCTGCCGGCCCGGGTTTTGCCAGTGGCGCTGTTCCGGGGACCATGGCTGCCCGCCCGAATTCCGGCGCCGTCGCCGGCAAGGTTTCGCGGCCTTCGGGCAATGCGGGTGCGGCGGAGACTGCCGGTGTCCCTGGTGGTGGGGTGCGGGATTGGTGGGCTGATCCGATGCGGGTCGAGGCCGATGCCCTCCTGGAGGTGATGGCCGAAGCGGCCCGGTGTGAGGCGAAGGCCGCGGCGTTGAAGGCCCGGGCTGCTGCCCGGTTCGTCGAGCTCGAAACGGTCCTCGCTCCGCCGGCGGTGAAGGCCGCGGGGATGCTGGAGGTGTCGATCCGGGCCGAGGTCGGCTGTCTCCTGCGGATCAGTGACGGCGCCGCGGCCTTGTTCCTGTCCCAGGCCCGGGCCCTGTGCACGGACCTGCCCGTAACGTTGGGTGCGTTGCAGGCGGGGGCGATCTCCTGGCGCCACGCGGTCATCGCGTGTGATGAAACCACCGGCCTCACCACCGCCGGGACCACAGCCCTGGAAACACACTTCCTCACCCCACAACCGTCCCTTCCCGACCCCGATGCGCCGGACCCGGCCGGCCCTGGTGTGGCTGATCCTGATGCGGCTGGCGCTGGTGGTCTGGCTGGCGGGGTGTGGGGGTGTGTGGCGGGGGATCTGACGCCGGGGAGGTTCCGGTCCCGGGTGCGGGCCTGGCGCGAACGGCACCACCCCGAGAGCCTGGAGAAGCGGCATGTGCGGGGTGTCGCGGACCGCAGGATCGAGTGTTCGGCGGACCGGGACGGGATGTCCTGGTTCAGCGCGTACCTTCCCGCGCACCAGGCCGAGGCGATCTGGAACCGCACCACCGCGATCGCCCGCGCCCTCCAGGGCCCCACCGAGTCACGGACCCTCACCCAGCTCCGCGCCGACATCTTCGCCACCGCCCTCCTCACCAACAACACAGCCCCCAACCACGCCACAGCCCGCGGCAACGGTTCAGGGCGCGACCCCGACACCCACACCCACACCCACACCCACACCCACACCCACACCCACACCGAGAATGCCGCCGCCCGTGGCGCCGCCGATACCGCCGCTGATGCCGGTGCTGACTCCGCCGGGCCGGCCGAGGAGGGGCGGACCGGTAACGGTGCCCTTGCGCGGGTTCCGGTCCCCAAAGCGCAGGTCCTGGTCACCGTTCCGGTGTTCGCGCTGCTGGGGCTCACGGACGAACCGGCAGAGCTGGACGGGTACGGCCCCGTCCCGGCCTCCATCGCCCGCCAGATCCTGGCCGACGGGGCCGGCTCGTTCTACCGGGTCCTTGTTGACCCCCGCGACGGGGCACCGCTGGAGATCGGCCGGACCAGCTACCGCATCCCGCAGGCCATGCGGAACTGGCTCCGGCTCCGCGACACGAAATGCCCGTTCCCGGGCTGCACCAACCACTCCCTGGACAACGAAGCCGACCACCTCACCGCCTGGCGCCACGGCGGCACCACCGGCGTCAGCAACCTCGCCCAGCCCTGCCCCAAACACCACCGGCTCAAACACGCCAGCACCTGGACCCCCACCCCGGCCACCAAAACCACACCACCAGGCTGGACCTCACCGACCGGACGCCACTACAACACCGAACCCCACCCCTGGCACCCACCCCAACTGCCCGCCACCACGCTCAACATCGACCGCGTGCCCGAGCACCCGCACGGCTGCATGCTGCCCGAACACCTCCCGAACCCTACGGACCCGGAGCACTCCTGCCCGAACACCGAATACCCGCCGGATGAGGCACCGCATGACCCAACCGGCTTCCGCTACATCGATGCCCGCGACCTCCACCCGGCGCACCCCGCCTGGGACACCTACCCCTGCCCCGACACCCTCCCCGAAGACCCCCTGGGCGACGCCTGGGAGGCATTCCTCGAAACGATCCACACCACCGGACTGCTGCAGACCCAAGGCGGATGAAGTGGCGGGCTTTTGCGGTACGCACCATGGCGGATAGATTCATCAGCAAGATGACTGATTCGAATCCCACCATCGACGCTACCGCCTACTGGACCACCGCCAAGGAGCAGGGCGAGCTTCGTTCCGAGAAAATCCAGGCGCCGGGCCGGGGTGAAGCCCTCGTCCGTGCCCTGTACTCGGGCATCAGCAAGGGCACGGAAATGGTGGTTCACCACGCCGCCGTTCCGCCGCGGGTCGCCAGCGAAATGCGCGCACCGCACCAGGAGGGCGAGTTCCCAGGCCCGGTGAAGTTCGGCTATCTGTCCGTTGGCATCGTGGAGGCGGGCCCCGAGGAGTGGAAGGGGCAGCGCGTTTTCTGCCTCAACCCGCACCAGGACCGGTATGTCGTCCCCGTGGACTCGCTGACCAGGATCCCGGACAACGTGCCCTCGCGCCGGGCGGTCCTCACCGGAACAGTGGAAACGGCCATCAACGCACTCTGGGAAGCGGGACCGCGGCTGGGGGACAGGGTTGCAGTGGTCGGCGCTGGCCTGGTGGGCGGGATGGTGGCAAAACTCCTGCGGTCCTTCCCGCTGGAACGCCTGCAGCTCGTGGACCTCGACCCCGCCAAACAGGGGCTGGCGAACGCCCTGGGAGTGGATTTCGTCCACCCCGATGAAGCCGCGGCTGACTGCGACATTGTCTTCCACTGTTCAGCCTCCCAGCAGGGCCTGGAGCGCAGCCTGCAGCTGGCCGGTGACGAGGGCGACATTATCGAAATGTCCTGGTACGCCAACCGGGACGTGACCGTGCCGCTCGGAGAGGACTTCCACGCCCGGCGCCTCTCCATCAGGGCGAGCCAGGTGGGCGTGGTTGCCCGCGCACGCCGGCATCGCCGCACCAACGCGGACCGCCTCGATTTGGCCGCTTCCCTTCTGGCCGACCCTGTTTTTGACGCGTTCCTTACCGGCTCGTCCTCGTTCGCCGAGCTCCCCGCAGTGGTCAAGGAACTTGCGAGCGGCAGGCGCGACGCGCTTTGCCACGTGATCGAATATCCCACCGACTCCAGCAACAGAACCTGAGGTAATCCATGTTCAGCCTGACCGTCCGACGCCACTTCATGATCGCGCACAGCCTCCCGCGGGAGGTATTTGGCCCTGCCCAGGGGCTGCATGGGGCAACCTTCGTCGCGGAGGTGACCTTCCGCCGCCGGGCGTTGAACGCGGACGCGATCGTCCTGGATATCGGCGCTGCCGGCACCATTATCGAGGAGGTCCTCGCGGACCTGAACTACCGGAACCTGGACGATCACCCGGATTTCGCGGGCAAACTCAGCACCACCGAGGCCCTCGCCGAGTACGTCGCCCGGCGCGTGGCCCGGGAGGTTGAAAAGTCCGACGACGGCGCGCAGCTCGCTGGGATCGACGTCACCCTCCGCGAAAATCCGGATGCCTGGGCGACCTTTTCGCTGGATCTCGCCGACTGACCCGGCACCAGTGTGAACCCGCCCTCCATCCGGCTGCTGGTCCCGGGCAACATCCGGCACCATTCCGGCGGGAACGTCTATAACTCCCGGCTGGTTGAGAGTCTTCGCATGCTCGCCGCCGAGGTTGAGGTAGTTCCCGTCGAAGGGTCCTGGCCGGCCGCCTCTCCCCGCGAACGACGCCGGTTCGCGGGCCTTTTGGAACCGAAACAGGAGTACGGTCCCGGCGGAGCCGTGGTCATGGTGGATGGGCTGGTGGCGGTGGGCGCGCCGGACGAACTGGAGTTCGCCGCCAAAGCAGGGCGGCCGCCCTGGGTCCTGGTCCACATGACGGTTCCCGACACCGGGGAAACGGCGGCGAAAACCACCGGCAACCCCACCCTGGCCAGCGAGGCGCGCGCCTTGAAAGCGGCAGCAGGGGTAGTCTCCACCAGCAATACCGCGGCACGGACCCTCCAGGCGAGGCACGGCCTCAACATCCATGTGGCCTTGCCCGGAACGGATGCGGCGCCGCCGGCGCCGGGATCGGCCCCTCCCCACATCGTGATCGTGGCGGCGCTTCTCCCGAACAAGGACCAGTTGCTCGTGGTGGAGGCGCTGGCCAAGCTCCAGAACCTGAACTGGACCGCAGCGCTGGTCGGCTCTGATCAGGCGGATCCCGGATATGCCGCGCAGGTGAGGGAAGCATTGGTGCGCTTTGGTTTGACGGACCGATTGCGGCTCACCGGAGAACTTTCCGGTGCTGCACTCGAGGGGGAGTGGGCGCTGTCCAACCTAAGTCTCCTGGTCTCGCGGGAGGAGGCCTTTGGCATGTCAGTCACAGAGTCCCTGGCCCGCGGCATTCCGGTGGTAGTGCGGGACGGGACCGGTGCGGTGGAAGCCCTCGGCCAACGAATTTCCGGGTCCGGCGGCTCCGAACACCCCGCTCACATCCTGCCCGGTGCCGCGGTTCCCCTGACACCCGGCGGGCAGGAAAGCCCGGCGGAACTGGCTGCCGTCGTCCGCCGCTGGCTGGAGGATCCGCAGCTGCGGGCCACGTGGCGCACGGCCGCGCTTGATGCCCGTTCCAGGCTGCCGGACTGGCAGCACACCGCGCGCACGGTCCTGGAGGCGCTGCGCGGCTAAAGACCAGGCGCGCGGAAAACGCGCGCCAGGCCTGCAGCCCTATATCCGGTGGGTCGCGAAAAACTCCCGCAACAGGGCGGCGCATTCGGCCTCACGGACGCCCGGGTAGACCTCCACCCAATGGTTGAGGCGGCGCTCGCGCAGAACGTCGAACACTGAGCCTGCCGCCCCGGCCTTCTCGTCCCACGCGCCGAAGACCACCCGGGGGATCCGCGACAACACAACCGCTCCCGCGCACATGGCGCACGGTTCAAGGGTGACCACCAGAGTGCAGTCGGCCAGCCGCCATCCGTCGTCCGCGCCGCCGCCGAGCCTTGCCCGTTCACGGAGCCGGGCCGCCGCCTCGCGGATCGCCACCACCTCGGCATGGGCGGTCGGGTCTCCGAGCTCCTCCCGCTGGTTGCGACCGGAACCCAGCAGGCCGCCGTCGGGCCCTATGACCACGGCGCCGATCGGCACATCCGCCGTGGCAAGGGCACGACGGGCCTCCGCGAGGGCGAGGCCCATCCATTCGTGGTGTGATTTTCCTGCGGAGACCATGGCTCAATGATAGTTTCGAAGGATACCCAGAGCCCGTGACGACCATCCGCCGGGAGGCACAGTGAGTACTGTCAAAGACCGCATGGACAAATGGATCAAGCCGTACGCCGCCCTCTGGCTGACATTGATCGTAGGCGGCAGCCTTGTGGTGGCACTCGCGCTCCTCGGCGCGGAGGTCTACTCGAATGTGGTGGATGACGAAGGGCTCACCAACCTCGACATTCCGGCGCTGGAGTACTCGCAGACCCTCCGGAACCCGGAGCTGGACGCCTTCGTCACGGGCTTCACCAATATTGGCGGCGGGGTGGGGATGCCCATCCTGGCCAGCATCCTCACTGCCTGGTTAACCTTCCTGAGCAGGACATGGCGGCCGATTATCCTGGTGGGCGGTGCCGCGGCCGTCTCCATCTACGCCACCACCGTCGGCAAGCGCCTGGTAGGCCGGACGCGGCCCGACCACTCGGAAGCCGTCCCCCCGTTCGAGCACTCGCCGTCCTTCCCGAGCGGCCACACGTTAAACACGACGGTGGTCATCGGTGTGCTGCTGTACGTCCTGTGCCTGCAGTTCCATCAGCTCTGGGTGCGCGTTATGGCCATCACCGCGGGAGTGATTTTCATCATCGCCATGGGCCTGAGCCGGGTCTTCCTTGGCCACCACTGGCTCACGGACGTCACTGCCGGCTGGCTGCTGGGCGGTGCCTGGGTGGGCCTGGTGATCCTGGCCCACAGGCTCTTCCATCTGACAAGGCGCAAGGAACACGTGGGTCCCGCACCCACGTTCGACCACCCCGTGGTGCGGGACGTCGTGGCGGAGAAAATCCACGACCACATGCCCGAGCACCAGGGGGAGCGCGGAGCGGATGCGGGCCGGGGCCGCGGCCCGGGGGACCATCGTGCCGGGTGATAGTTTGGACCCATGCGCACTCTCGTTGTTGACCACCCCTTGGTCGCCCACAAGCTCACCGTCCTGAGGGACAAAAACACCCCCTCGCCGGTCTTCCGGCAGTTGACGGAGGAGCTGGTCACGCTGCTGGCGTACGAGGCCACCCGCGAGGTCCGCACCGAAGAAGTCACTATCGAGACCCCTGTCAGCACCACCGTGGGTACGGCTTTCACCAAGCCCACGCCGCTGGTGGTTCCGATCCTCCGCGCCGGCCTGGGGATGCTTGAGGGCATGACCAAACTGGTCCCCACGGCGGAGGTTGGCTTCCTGGGCATGGCCCGCGACGAGGAAACCTTGGACATCATCACCTACGCCGAGCGCCTGCCTGAGGACCTGACGGACCGCCAGATCTTCGTGCTGGACCCGATGCTTGCCACCGGCGGAACCCTCCGCGAGGCCATCAAGTTCCTGTTCAAGCGGGGCGCCTCTGACGTCACCTGCATCTGCCTGCTGGCCGCCCCGGAAGGCCTGGCCAAGCTCGAAGAGGAACTCTCCGGCGCTAACGTGACCATCGTGCTGGCCTCCATCGACGAGAAACTCAACGAAAAGTCCTACATCGTTCCGGGCCTGGGCGACGCCGGCGACCGCCTGTACGGCATCGCAGGTTAGCCGGCAGGACGGGTAACAGACCCCGCCCTGCCGGTCCCGGCCGGCGGGCCGGTCCTGCCTAGTACCAGTTGTTGGCGTAGTGGAAGTTCAGCGCGCCGCACGGTGACTGGTAGCGCTCCTTGATGTAGTCCAGGCCCCAGTTGATCTGCGTGCGGTAGTTGGTGAGGTAATCGGCTCCCGCGCTTGCCATCTTCTCGGCAGGCAGGGACTGCACGATGCCGTATGCGCCACTGCTGGAGTTGGTGGCCGTGGTCTTCCAGTCGGATTCCTTGGTCCACAGCGTCTTCAGGCACTGCATCTGGTCCGGCGCCCAGCCGTACGCCGCCAGCTGGCTGGCGGCGTAGGCCTGCGCGCCAGCGGGGTCGTTCACGGCGGCCGGCTTCGCAGCCTTGGCCTTCGCGGCAGCAGCCTTTTCGGCCGCGGCTTTGTCTGCGGCAGCCTTCGCAGCTGCAGCCTTCTCGGCGGCCGTCTTCGCGGCAGCAGCCTTCGTGGCGGCAGCCTTCTCAGCAGCGGCCGTCTTGGCGGCGGCTGCCTTGGCGGCGGCGGCTTCTGCCGCGGCGGACTGGAGCTCGCTCTTTTCGAGGGCCAGCTGCGCCTGCTGCTCAGCGGGGGAGAGCTGCGTGGCCGCGGGTTCCGTGGATGCAGCGCGGGTCATCGACTCCGTGGCCTGGCCCGCAGCGCCAACGCCCACCAGCAGCGCGCAGGATGCCGCCAGCACGGCAGCCCGGCGCCCCAATGCGGGGAAGGTGCCACGGCGGGAGCGCTTGGCCGCGCGGGCGGCTGCGCGGGTGGGAACGCCAGAATTTGGGCGCGGTTCTACCTGGAATTCAGACATGATGGATCGCCTCTCACACCTGCGGAGTTAGCTGTCGGGTTCGGATGAGGGCATCCGGCCGCACGGAACATTCACGTGCTGGCTTAACCCCAAGGGCCTGATAGCGTGCCCGGGACGGTGGGTCCCCCGCCTCTGCCATCGGTCTATCGGAGTCCGGGAAGCGGCAGAGCTCGGCGTCATCCGGACATGCGCCACGAACGGAAGCGCACCATTCGACGGTACAGGAGTTTCAGGCCGAAGTCACATTTTGGTAACAGAGATCACGACGGCGGCGCGTCGCCATTGCCTGCCGCCTCACCCGGACGTAATGGGCAGTCTGACTATGAAGCTCGTCCGGCCGGGCCGTGACTCGACGCTGACGGTGCCGCCGTGCGCTTCCACAATGGACTGTACGATCGACAGCCCCAGGCCGCTGGTCCCTTCGGCCGCCGCAGGGCCGCTTCGGTCGGAGGCGCCCTTCCGCGCCGCGTCTGCGCGGGCAAACCGGGCAAAGACCTTGTCCACGAACTCCGGGGGAATCCCGCCGCCGTCGTCCGTTACCGCAACCTCCGCGGCGCCGCCGGGAACCACCCTGACCCTCGTCTCCACGGTGGTGCCGGCAGGCGTGTGCTTGCGCGCGTTGGATAACAGGTTCATCAGCACCTGGCGAAGCTGTGCAGCATCGCCGGCAACGACCACGGGCTCCTCGGGCAGTTCCAGCCGCCAGTTGTGCCCCGGCGCCATGACCTTCTCGTCGCTGACACCTTCAATCACCAGCTGGGTCAGGTCCACGTCCGCCAGCTTCAGCGGCTGCCCCTCGTCCAGCCGGGCGAGCAGCAGCAGGTCCTCCACCAGCGCCGTCATGCGCTCGGACTGGCTTTGCACGCGGGCCAGTGACCGTTCGCCCTCAGGCGTGAAGTGCTCGGTCATGCGGAGCAGTTCGGTGTAGCCCCGGATCGCAGTCAGGGGAGTGCGCAGCTCGTGCGATGCGTCAGCTACGAACTGCCGCACCTTGGTTTCGCTGCGCTGCCGGGCCTGCAGCGCGTTGGCCACGTGGTCCAGCATGAGGTTCAGCGCGTGTCCCACGCTGCCTACTTCTGTTCCCGGATTGGCGTTCGACGGCGGCACCCGCACTGCCAGCGCGACCTCGCCCGCGTCCAGCGGGAGGCGGGAAACCCTGGTGGCCACCCCGGAAAGCTGCTCCAGCGGTTTCATCGTGCGGCGGATCAGCACCGTTCCGGCGAATCCCACGAGCAGCAGCCCGCCGAGCGACACGAAGAGGAAGGTCCATACGAGGGAGGCCAGCGTGCTTTCCTTGGCAGCGAGCGGCAGCCCGGTCACCAGGACGTCGTCAAACGATGTCTGCACGGCGACCAGCCGGTAGTTGCCGGTGGACAGCTTCCTGTCCACCGGTGCGGAGCCGGCCGCCAGCGCCTGGAGCGTCTCCTTGTCTTTCGCCGAAAGCGCTGACCGTGTGGTGTCCGGGGCCAGAAATCCTGCACTGCTGACCTGGCCGTCAACGATGCGCGCGTTCAGCGTCCCGACGCTCTGCCCCCGGGCATCCAGCGGGTCGCGCCCGTTGAAGCCACCCATGGGTGGCCGTCCCGGATCGTTGGACCGCTCCGCGGCCTGGGTCAGCTGGTCGTCAAGCTGGCGGGTCAGGAAGGTGTCCATGGAGGCGTAGCTGACTACCCCGACCGCGCCGCAGATCGTGATGAGCAGGGCCATGGCCAAAGCGGTGAGCCGGGTCCGGAGGTGCCAGGTGGCCGGCTTCAGCCAGTTCCGCGGCGCTCCGCTGGAGCCGGCAGGCCGTGAGGTGGCCGGCGGAGTTGGACCGGAGAATGCCATCTAGTCCGCCGGCTTGATGACGTAACCTGCACCCCGGACGGTGTGGATCATGGGCGGGTGCGCGGCATCGATCTTCTTGCGCAGGTACGAAATGTACAGCTCCACGATGTTGGCCTGGCCGCCGAAGTCGTAATTCCATACGCGGTCCAGGATCTGGGCTTTGCTGACCACGCGTCTCGGGTTCTCCATGAGGTACCGGAGCAGCTCGAACTGGGTTGCGGTGAGCTGGACGTCATCTCCGGCCCGGGTTACTTCGCGGGTATCGATGTTGAGGACCAGGTCTCCCACCACCAGCTCGGCCGTGTCCATGGCGGCCACTCCGGAGCGCTGCACCAGGCGGTGCAGGCGGAGCAGGACCTCCTCCATGCTGAACGGCTTGGTGACGTAGTCGTCGCCTCCGGCCGCGAGCCCAAGGATCCGGTCCTGGACGGCGTCCTTGGCGGTGAGGAACAGGGCCGGCACCTCAGGCGCGAAGGTACGGATCCTGCCCAGGAGCTCAACGCCGTCGAACCCTGGGAGCATGACGTCCAGCACCAGGACGTCGGGCCGGAACTCCTTGGCCAGTTTCACCGCCTGCGGACCGTCGGCAGCAACCGCCACGGACCAGCCGGCCATGCGCAGTCCCATGCTCATCAGCTCGGAAAGGCTGGGCTCGTCATCGACCACCAGGGCGCGGATCGGAGAGCCGTCCGGGTGGGAGAGTTGCGGAAGGTTGTTGGTCATGGAGTGCGAAGTGGCCATGGAGCAACTCTCCGATCTCTCGTTGTAGCCGGGCTTAGGGCAGCCTGTGCACCCGCTGTGAAGTTCAGCCTAACGACCTGAACGCCGTGTCCGGAGGTCGTCCGCACACTGTCGGCCTGGTGTCCGAATGCCGGTCCGGGTGGACAGCGAACCCGTGCAGGCAGGGCGATTTCACGCCCGTGCGGGAAAATGCATTAAAGACATCGTTTGTGGCAACCATCCGAATAAAGCGCTGGTATTGCGCGGGTTACGGACTGGTATTGGCATTTTGGTTGCTGTTACCGCCGAGTAACTGAATCGTGATTTGCGGCACATTAGTCCATTTCGTCTCATAATGCGGACGGTTTGGTCCATTGTTACTTGCAAGTTCGCATTGTTACGCGTCACACTTCCAATGTGAACAAGAACTCAACAGCACCTGCAGCCGCAGATTACTGGCACAGCGCACCTGCTGCCGCCGGGATGCGCTGTTGCCGAATGCACGCCTGACCTTCCCACCCTTTGAAGTTCTTAGGCATTCGCCCCACTAGCCCAGCGTCGGGCGCCCCTCCCCAGCATTGCGGGGACCTAGCATTCGAGCCGCGATGACGGCCATTCACATTGAGGTAAGCATTCATGTCAGTTGCATCCGGATACGTCCATATCTCCGTCCGTAACGCCGCCAAGGCTGCCCAGTCCACCGGATTCCGCCCCGGTCCCGGTTTCGGGCAGCGGACGCCTGCCGCTCCCGTCGGCGCCGGAAGCAGCTTCCCGGCCACGGGCTACGTACCCCAGGGCTACAACCCCAACTCATACGGCCAGCTCCGCGCAGTCCCGCAGGCAGAATCCGCGCCCATGACCGCCCCCACTCCCGTAGTGGCCGGGCCCAACGCAGTGCGCCCAGTGGCCAACGACAACGTAGCCCGCGGCTTCGTCCTGTACATGGGCATCGATGAGGAAACCGCTGCAGCAGCCGGTACCTCCATTGCCAAGCTCGCCCAGGAAATCCGTGCCTACGCCCAGTCGCTGGTGGCCGGTGCCGAAAGCTACGCAGCAGTTGCCATAGCCCCCGCCGGCACCCCGGGTTCCGCGCTCGACGTCGTACGCTCAACGTTTGGTGACCCCACCGTCAACGCCCGGCAGCGCACCGAAACCCCGCGCCCGGCGCAGCAGGAGCCCCGCCCCTCCGGTGTCCTGATCGACCTGGCTCGCCGCGAGGTACACCTGGACGGCGAATCCCTGAACCTGACGTTCAAGGAATTCGAGCTGCTGAACTACCTCGTGGAGAACGGAACGCGCACCGTGGGCCGCGACGAACTGCTCGAGGGCCTGTGGCGCAATGCCGAGGAAGTGCCCAATGAGCGCACTATCGACGTCCATATCCGCCGCCTCCGCTCCAAGCTGGGCCGTCTGGCCAACACCGTGCGTACCGTACGCGGCCAGGGCTACCGGTTCTACGAGCACCCCGAGGTTGTTGTCTGGGCCGCTCCGGAATACTCCATCTAGCTGGGCTCTCCCGGCATTGGGCCCCGCGGCTTGGGACTAGGCTTGGGCCATGAGTGGGCACCATCTTCGACGGCTTGTGTTGATGCGGCACGCCAAGGCCGACTGGCCTGGCGGCGTGGCGGACCACGAGCGTCCCCTCGAGGAGCGGGGACACCGTGAAGCGCCGCTGGCCGGGCGGTGGCTGCTCAAGCACAACATCGTGCCGGACTTCATCCTGTGTTCCAGCGCGTTGCGCACCCGGCAGACCTGCACTTGGGTGTGCTCGGAGCTCGGCGACAAGGCGCCGACGCCCAAGCTGGAGGACGGGCTGTACGAAGCGTCGGCCCTCGGGATTCTCGCCGTGGTGAACCATGTGCCGGACACCGTGACCACGCTGATGCTGATCACTCATCTGCCCGGCGTCCAGGACCTCGCCATGCACCTGGCTTCCCGCGATTCGGACCACGACGCCTATATGGACGCCGCCACCCGCTACCCCACCAATGCGCTGACCGTCCTGGAGACGGAGAAGCCGTGGGCCGAACTGGACGGCCAGGACGCCCGCATTACCCGGTTCAAGGTTCCGCGCGCGCACTGAAAGGCGCTGGTTCCGGTGCCCGTCCACCTGTCTGACGCCGCCGGGACGGGCGCGTCAGCGGCGCGGCGCCGGCTTTCGGGCAGGCTGCCTGGGCGGGGCTTGCTTTGCCGTCCCTCTAGCCGCGGCGCCTGGCTTTGCCGCGCCTTTTGCAGCGGACCCCTGCCGTTGCGCGGACGACGGCGCCTGCCGCAGCGGGGCGCGGCCGCCCGCCGTCGTGCGTGGTTGCGCAGGCTGCGGCCTTGCAGTCCGCGGCTGGGTGGCGCGCTGCACCGCAGGCCGTGTTGCGCCCCTTGCCGCCGCCCGCCGGACCGGCGGTTTCCGCGCTGCCCTCCCTGCCGGTGCGCGGCCGGGCCAGACAGCGCCGATGAACAGGACGGCGAAGGCGGCGACGAGCGAGCCGGCGGACAGGACGAAGTACGTGTCCGGATCGTCGGTGGGCAGCGGCGTGCCGATGAGGGACGACTGGCCGTCGAAGGAGAGCTCCCAGGTGCCCAGGAAGGCCAAGGCCCCGGCCACTGCGAGGCTGGTGCACAGGCCCCCGAGCACCAGCATTACGTGGCGGCGACGAAGGATGAGTTCCAGGATGCAGGCCAGGTAGGCGAGCCCGAGGACGCCGGCGAAAGCCACGAACACCGGCAGCGCCAGCGTCATCCCGGTGAGAACCAGGAGTCCGGCCGCGACAATGCCGGTGATGACCGCAAATTTTCCGCTGTTCCCCATCTGGCGCATGTGATCAATCATCCCCTGAAAACCCTGGGGAACCGGGCTCCTCCCCTACGTGCCCGCCGGCGGATTCTCCTACAGCCCGTATTTTTCCAGGAGCCGGAGCCACACTTCGCTGAGGGTGGGGTAGGACGGGACGGCATGCCGGAGCCGGTCCAGCGGAACTTCGCCCACCACGGCGATCGTGGCAGCATGCAGGAGTTCTGCCACATCCGGACCGGCGAAGGTCGCGCCCAGGAGGACTTTTCTGTCCTCGTCGATCACCAGCTGCGCCCAGCCCTGATAGTTTTCGGCGTGCAGGGACGAACCGGCCACCTCGATGGGAAGCTCCACCGTGGAAGCGTTGTAGCCACCGTCCCGTGCCTGCTTCAGGTTTCTGCCCACAGCCGCGATTTCCGGATCCGTGAACACGATGCCGGGGACGGCGTGGTCATTGGCAGTTTGGGCGTAGCGGCTCCAGGCCCGGGGTGTGCCGTCCAGTTCGCCCTTCGCCCTGGCGGCAATGGCGTCGCCGGTGGCGCGGGCCTCGTATTTCCCCTGGTGGGTGAAGAGATGTTTACCCGCGGCGTCGCCTACCGCATAGAGCCAGGATCCTTCGCCGGGGGCGCCCCCGACCAGGCCTGTCGTGTCGGTGGAGAGCGTCAGGTTCCCCTGTTCGTCGGCTTCGAAGCCGAGGCTTTCAAGGCCCAGGCCCTGGAGCGCGGGCTGCCGGCCGGTGGACACCAGCACTTTGTCGGCCACGACTGTGGTGCGGCCTCCGGAGCCGTCATCGACCAGGAGGCACAGCGCGCCGTCGTCGTCCGTCGTGATGCTGTGGGTTGCCGTGTCGGTGCGAATATCCACTCCGTCGGCGCGCAACCCGGCGGCAACTAACTGTGCGGCTTCCTCGGGGAAGTTGCCCAGGAGCCGGCCGCGCGCCACGAGGGTGACGGCGGAACCCAGCCGCGCGAAGGCCTGCGCAAGTTCAGTCCCCGCCACGCCGCCACCCAGGACTGCCAGGCGCTCAGGGATCTCCTTGGCGGACGTCGCCTCGCGCGTGCCCCAGACTTCAACCTCATCCAGTCCCTCGATAGGGGGAGTGGTGGGCATGGACCCCGTGGCCAGGACCACTGCGCAGCGGGCGGCCAGCAGGTGCGAGGTGCCGTCAGTACCGGCCACCTCTACTGTCCTGGGCCCCGTCAGCCGGGCGTGGCCACGGATCAACTCGATCCCCGCCTCCTCGACCCACTGCACCTGGCTGACGTCCTCCCAGTTGGAAGTAAACCTGTCCCGGTTCTCGAGTACCGCGGCCGCGTGAAGTGTTCCGGTCACTGCTTCCTTGGCTCCGGGCATCGTCTGCGCGCCATGCAGTGCGGTGCCGGGCCGCAGCAGGGCTTTGGACGGCATGCATGCCCAGTACGAGCACTCACCGCCGACCAGTTCTGCCTCCACCAGCGCCGCAGTGAGGCCACCCTGGACAACCCGCTCTGCAACGTTTTCCCCCACGGCTCCTGCGCCGATCACGACTACGTCATATTCACGGTTCTGGGGATCAGGCGTCATGGGGACAGCGTACGCCCGGTCGGGGAGCCGGGCTGTGGCGCGGGGCTTCCTGTGAGGGCTGCGCAGTGGGCCTGGTGGGCCCGGGTATTCGACGCGCGAGGTGGTTTCCGACGCGCCTGGCGTTTTCGACGCGCATAGCTGGTTTCGACGCGACTGAGTGATTTCGACGCGACTGCGCGCCGGCGCTCTTCATATCTGGGGTGCGTCAATGAGGCTGCGCAGCGGGAACGGAGTTCAGCGTCGAAAACGTCCGGCCGGGCAACAAAAAACACCCCGGTCCGAAGACCGGGGTGTTTCATTTTGTGCGCCCAAAGGGATTCGAACCCCTGACCTTCTGTTCCGTAGACAGACGCTCTATCCAGCTGAGCTATGGGCGCATCTCGTGTTCTTGGAGAAGAACCGCTCTCCCCGAACCTCGAATTACTTTACGCGAGGGTGGCCCTTCGTGCCAAATCCAAACACGTGTAATCTGCATGACTAGACCGGTATAGGTGACCTTGATCACTTAACCCGCCGATTTGAGGGAAAAATTTGTTGAATCGGCGCGGTTTTTGGATTTTCGGCGGCCTGAGGCCCGGCGGCGGACCGAAAATGGCCGGTGGTACGGACCATAGCATTTAGGACACACCGATGAACCCGAGGAAGGGAACCGAAATGGGCGATCTGGCGCAGAAGCCGCTGCTTGAGAAAGCACCCACTACACATGCCGGTCTGCTGGCATGGGTTGAAGAGGTTGCTGAACTGACGCAGCCCGACCGTGTCTACTGGGTGGATGGTTCCGAGTCGGAGAACACCCGCCTGACGGACGAGCTCGTCCAGGCCGGAACCCTGACCCGCCTGAACCAGGACCTGTTCCCCAACTCCTTCGCCGCTTTCTCGGACCCCGCGGACGTGGCCCGCGTCGAAGAGCAGACCTTCATCTGCTCGGAGAACAAGCGGGATGCCGGCTTCACCAACAACTGGATGGCCCCGGCCGAGATGAAGGAAAAGCTGCGCGGCCTGTTCGCAGGCTCCATGCGCGGCCGCACCATGTACGTCATTCCGTTCGTCATGGGCCACCTGGATGCCGAGGACCCGAAGTTCGGTGTCGAGATCACGGACAGCGCCTACGTGGTTGCCTCCATGCGGATCATGGCGCGCATCGGCACCGATGTCCTGGACAGGATCACCGAGACCAACGCGTTCTTCGTGCCGGCCCTGCACTCCGTGGGCGCCCCGCTGGAGCCCGGCCAGGAAGACGTTCCGTGGCCCTGCAACCCGGACAAGTGGATCGTGCACTTCCCCGAAGAGCGCTCCATCTGGTCCTTCGGTTCCGGCTACGGCGGAAACGCGCTGCTCGGCAAGAAGTGCTATGCCCTGCGCATCGCCTCCGTCATGGCGCGCGACGAGGGCTGGCTGGCCGAGCACATGCTCATCCTGAAGCTCACCTCACCCGAGCAGAAGACCTACTACGTATCCGCTGCTTTCCCCTCTGCCTGCGGCAAGACCAACCTCGCCCTCCTCGACCCCACCATCGAAGGCTGGAAGGTGGAAACCCTGGGTGACGACATCACCTGGATGCGCTTCGGCAAGGAAGGCGAGCTGCGTGCGGTGAACCCCGAGGCGGGTCTCTTCGGCGTCGCTCCCGGAACCGGCTGGGGCACCAACCCCAACGCCATGCGTGCCATCGCCAAGGGCAACAGCATCTTCACCAACGTTGCACTGACGGATGACGGCGGCGTGTGGTGGGAGGGGATGACGGACGAAGTGCCCGCCCACCTGACTGACTGGCAGGGCAATTCCTGGACGCCGGATTCGGACAATCCGGCCGCGCACCCCAACTCGCGCTTCTGCACCCCGATCGACCAGATCGACATGCTGGCGCAGGAATACTACAGCCCCGAAGGCGTGGAGCTCTCCGCCATCCTCTTCGGTGGCCGCCGCAAGACCACCATCCCGCTGGTCACGGAGGCGCGCAGCTGGTCCAACGGCATCTTCATGGGATCCACGCTGTCTTCAGAAACCACCGCAGCAGCAGCCGGTGCGGTCGGCGTAGTCCGCCGCGACCCCATGGCGATGCTGCCCTTCATGGGCTACGACGCAGGGGACTACCTGAACCACTGGGTCAACCTGTCCGCCAAGGCTAACCCGGAGCGCCTGCCCAGGATTTTCCTGGTCAACTGGTTCCGCCGGAACTCCGAGGGCGGCTTCGCCTGGCCCGGCTTCGGCGACAACGCACGCGTGCTCAAATGGGCCATCGAGCGGCTCGAGGGCAAGGCCGACGCCGTCGAAACCCCTATTGGCTTCGTCCCCACCGGGGACGCCATCGACCTGGAGGGCCTGGACATGACCCCGGCGCAGGTCGAGGAAGCGGTGAAGGTCGATCCCGCCGAGTGGGCAGCCGAGCTCGCGTCCATCGAGGAATGGTTCGCCAACTTCGGCGAGTCCCTTCCGCAAGCGCTCCGCTCCGAGCTTGAAGGGCTCAAGTCCCGCCTCGGCTGATCTTCATGGCGCAGAACCCTTAAAGTACGACGGCGGCCCCGCACCTTTCGTGAAAGGTGCGGGGCCGCCGTCGTCCACCCACCCATGGATTGCTCCGCTTTGGTCGTTTTGAGGCGTGAAAACGGCCGGTACGGAGCAATCGATGTGGAAGGGAGTCAGCTGGCCAGCCAGATGTCGGGTCCGAAAACCTCGTAGTGGATGCGCGTGGCGGGGATGCCGGCGTTGATGGCCTGGTTGCGGATGTTCTTCATGAACGGAAGCGGGCCGCAGAGGTACAGCGACGCGTCAGCGGGAAGGTCCACTTCACGCAGGGACATGAAGCCCTCCTTGGCGCCTTCGACAGGCTTTTCGAGCCAGAGCTGCAGTTCGGCACCGTTCAGGCGTTCGACGTCGTCAGTCATCTGGCCGCGCAGCGCCCAGCTTTCGAGCGTGCTTTCCGCGTGCAGGACCAGGACCTGGCGGTCTGAACCGGACTCGGCGAGGGAGCGGAGGATGGACGCGGTGGGTGTGCAGCCGATCCCGGCGGACGCGAGGATAACGGGACCTTCATTGTCCTTGAGCGTGATTTCGCCGTAGGGGTTTGAGATTTCGAGGATATCGCCCACCCGTACGTCGCGGTGCAGCACGGGGGAGACCTCGCCGCCGTCGTCCAGCTTGGTGGTGAAGGTGCGGCTAGTGCCGGCGTCGTCGGAAAGGGAGTACTGACGGACCTGGCGGAGACCGTCCGGCAGCGTGACCTTGACGCTGACGTACTGGCCGGGAAGTGCCTCGGTGATGGGCGTGTCGTCCGCGGACTCCAAGGTGAAGGTCATGGCGCCGGTGCCGGCTGGAGTCTTGGCGGCCACGCGCCACGGAGCCCACATCCTGCTGTTGGCCTGGCGGGCGTACAGGGCCTTTTCGATCTTGATGAGGGCGTCCGCCATGAGCCAGTAGACCTCGGTCCAGGCCTCGGCGATTTCCGGGGTGATCACCTCGGACAGGTCATCGGCAATGGCTGCGAACAGGTGCTCGTAGACCACCTGGTACTGGGGTTCGGTAATGCCCAGCGATGCGTGTTTGTGGGCGATCCGGGACAGAACGGTTTCCGGCAGGGTGCCCGGGTTATTCACCAAGTGGGTCGCGAAAGCGGCGATGCTTCCGGCGAGGGCCTGCTGCTGGTTGCCCGAGCGCTGGTTGGAGCGGCTGAACAGGCCGTCCAGCAGTTCCGGATGTGCGGCGAAAAGGCGGGAGTAAAACTTGGGGGTGATTTCCCCGATGCGGGAGCCCACCAAAGGCAGGGTTGCTTCGATGATGGGGCGGGATTTGTCCGAGAGCACGGGAACTCCTGAGGTAGCGGCCGGGGCCTTCGTCCGGCCTTCGCGAATACTGGCATTTGGCATGCAAGTATTCATGGCTCAATTTCTACATGTCGTAGAAAGAGGATGCAAATTGGGCCGCACCGGCCCTAGCGCCAGCGCTCCAGGCCGGGGCGAAGCCCGATCATTTCGAAGACAGGGGCCATCTGCCGGGACACGGGAAGGTCCGCAATCCGAACCGAATCGAGTTCGCTGTAGAAGGCTTCCCGGGCGCGGGCGAGGGCCGCACGGAGGCGGCATTCGTTGATGAGGGGGCAGTTGCCGCTGGGCGCCACGCAGTCGGCAGGGTCGCTCCGGGTGTCGAGCCCGCGCAGAATCGCACCCACAGTGGCGGTCCGGCCGGCATGGCTGAGCGTCGCTCCGCCGGCCCTGCCACGGACCACTTCGATCAGGCCCATGCTGCGCAGCTTGGCCATCGCCTTGCTCACGTGGTTGTAGGGCGTGGCCACCGAGTCCGCCACGTTCTGCGTGGTCAGCAGAGTTCCCTCCGGGGCGGCGGCCAACACCATGAGTGCCCTCAGGCTCACATCTGCGAAGGCGTTGATTTTCATGGCAGCTGCCGGTCTAGTCCACCCAGATGGCGGGCTGGCTGGAATCCGCACCGAGCTCGCCGAACTCCAGGGTTCGGGTCTCGGCGTTGGCGACGTACGGCAGCACGGCTGCGAACACCGAACCGTCGCTGTGCTCGGTGGCAACGTGGATGGCGTCCGAATCGTCCTCCACCAGTTGGACGTCGCAAACCACGGCGGCCGCACGGAAACCGCTGCGGTTCTGCCGCAGCACGGCCTGCAGGTCGCTGATCATCACATCGGCGTCGAAGTCTGCGTCCGTCCCCTCCGGCGCGTCAGCCGGTGACACGGCAACCAGCCGCACCTCGCCGTCGTTCTGGACCGTCAGGGCGAAGGGCAGGAAGCCGCCGTTGCGCTGGAGTTGTTCCTGGGCGGCACTGATGCCGGTTCCCAGGAGGTTTTCCAGATCGGTGGCCGAATCCTCCGGAACGGACTCACGCCAGGAGGATTCGGGTTCGAAGGGCACATGTCCTGCGGTTTCGGCCATGCTCAGGCCCGGACCAATGCCAGCACCCGGTCGCGGATGCGTTCCATGGTGGCGCGGTCCGTCGCCTCGGCGTTGAGCCGGAGGAAGGGCTCCGTGTTGGACGGGCGCAGGTTGAACCAGTAGCTGCCGTCATTGGCGGTGAAGGTGCTGCCGTCCATGGAATCGATGGTGATGTCCTCGCCTGCGAAGTCCGCCCGGACCCGTTCCACCGCTGCGGGCTTGTCCTCGACTTCGGAGTTGATTTCACCGGAGCTGATGTAGGGCTCGTATTCCCGGCCCAGTTCGGACAGGGGTCCGTCCTGCTCGCCGAGGGCCGCAAGGACGTGCATTGCTGCCAGCATTCCGGTGTCCGCGTTCCAAAAGTCGCGGAAGTAGAAGTGCGCGGAATGCTCGCCGCCGAACACGGCGCCTTCCTCAGCCATGACTGCCTTGATGAACGAGTGGCCCACCCGCGTGCGGACGGCTCGGCCGCCGTCGTGCGCCACCAGTTCGGGGACCGCGCGCGAGGTGAGGAGGTTGTGGATGATCGTGGGGACGGCCTCGCCCTGCGCCTTGGCGCGGGCAATTTCGCGGCGCGCCACCATTCCGGTGATGGCCGACGGCGACACGGGCTCGCCCTTTTCGTCCACGACGAAGCACCGGTCGGCATCGCCGTCGAACGCCAGGCCGATGTCCGCACCGTGCTCGATGACGGCGGCCTGCAGGTCTCGGAGGTTCTCCGGTTCCAGCGGGTTGGCGGGGTGGTTCGGGAAGGATCCGTCCAGCTCGAAGTAGAGGGGGACGATGTCGAACGGGAGCTTGGGCAGCAGTGCGTCGCCGAGCACCGCAGGGGTGGTCAGGCCGGCCATGCCGTTACCCGCGTCCACCACGACCTTCAGTGGACGGGAACCGGAGAGGTCCACCAACTGGCGGAGGTATTCGGCGTAGTCCTTCAGGACGTCCCGGACACTGATTTGCCCCCGGCTTTCCGCGGCCGGAATGGTGCCCTCGTTGAGGTACTGCTCGGCGAGCGTCTGGATGTCCTTGAGGCCGGTTTCGGAGGAGATGGGCACAGCGCCGGCCTTTGCCATCTTGATGCCGTTGTAGCCGGCAGGGTTGTGACTGGCGGTGAAGGTGGCTCCTGCCCGGTTGAGGAAGCCGCAGGCGAAATACAGCTCGTCCGTGGAGATCAGGTCGAGGAGTTCCACGCTGGCGCCGCGGGTGGCTGCACCATTGGCGAAGGCTTTGCTGAAGTCGGGAGAGGAGGGCCGCATGTCGCCGCCCACCAGGATGGTCTGTCCTTCGAGCTGCAGGACGTCAACGAACGCTGCCCCCACGGCTTCGACGATTTCGGCGGTGATGGTCTCGCCCACGATGCCCCGGACGTCGTAGGCCTTGAAGGATGCCGAGAGGTCAAAAGTCGTTGCTTGTTCGCTAGTCACGCGCCTTATCTTACGTGGACAGGCCGGAATCCGGCTCCCTGTGGAGGAGCAGTGGGACGACCGGCCCGCTGTTTTCCACACAGCTGCCGGCGGTGTGCCCGCTGTCGGGGGTGGCTGGGATACTGAACCAATGGTCGATAACCAGCACGCCACCGTACTTTCCGATTCCACCGCATCCTTGTCCGCTGCCACTGCGCCGTCTCCGACCCGGGGGCAGGCGCTTGAAATACTTCGCGGCCTGGTGGGCAATCCGGAGGCGGATTTCCACGACGGGCAGTTTGAGGCCATCGAGGCACTGGTCGACGGCGGTCGGCGGGCTTTGGTGGTCCAGCGCACCGGCTGGGGCAAATCGGCGGTGTACTTCGTGGCATCCCTGCTGCTCCGGCGCCGGGGTGCCGGGCCCACGCTCATCGTCTCGCCCCTGTTGGCCCTGATGCGGGACCAGGTGGCCGCGGCAGCCCGGGCGGGGGTGCGCGCGGTCGCCATCAACTCGGCCAATCAGCTCGAGTGGGACACCGTCCGGGAACAGCTGGCCGCGGACGAGGTGGATGTCCTGCTGGTCTCGCCGGAGCGGCTGACAAACCCGGCGTTCCGGGAGACCCAGCTGCCGGAGCTGATGCGGCGTACGGGGCTGCTGGTGATCGATGAGGCGCACTGTATCTCGGACTGGGGGCACGATTTCCGTCCGGACTACCGGCGCATCGCAGACCTGATCAGGCAGCTCCCTGAGACGGTCCCGGTGCTGGCCACCACCGCCACGGCCAACTCCCGCGTCGTGCACGACATCGAAGAACAGCTGGGGTCCGGCGTCCTCACCATCCGCGGCTCGCTGGGCAGGGAGTCCCTGCGCCTGGGCGTCCTTGCGTTGCCGGATCCCCGCCAGCGGCTTGGCTGGCTTCTGACGCACCTGGCGGACCTGCCCGGCAGCGGCATCATTTACACGTTGACGGTCTCCGCCGCCGAGGACACCGCCCGGCTTCTGGCCGAGGCCGGCCACAAAGTGCTGGCCTACACGGGCCGGACCGACCCGGCTGACCGGGAAAACGCCGAGCAACTTCTGAAGGACAACCACGTCAAGGCGCTAGTGGCCACGTCCGCGCTGGGCATGGGTTTCGACAAACCGGACCTTGGGTTCGTGGTCCACCTTGGCGCGCCCTCTTCGCCCGTTGCTTATTACCAGCAGGTGGGCAGGGCCGGTCGTGGAGCGGCCAACGCGGATGTCCTGCTGCTGCCCGGCTCGGAGGACCGGGACATCTGGCAGTATTTTGCCACCGCCTCCATGCCCTCGGAAGAAAAAGCGGCGGCGGTCCTAAACGTTCTCGGCGATGCGGGAACTGCACTGTCCACTGTGGCGCTCGAAGCACGGGTGGACCTGCGCCGCACGCCGCTTGAACTGCTGCTGAAGGTGCTCTCCGTGGATGGCGCCGTGGAGCGGGTGGGAGGCGGCTGGCGGTCCACCGGGCAGCCCTGGATCTATGACGCGGACCGGTACCGGCGGATCGCCCAGGCCCGCGTTGACGAGCAGGACTCCATGGTGGTTTACCAGGACACCGCCGGCTGCCGGATGGAATACATCACTTCAGTCCTGGACGATGAAACGGCGCGGGCATGCGGAAGATGCGATAACTGCGCCGGGCGGTGGTTCCCCGCCGACATTGCCGCCGATGCAACCGATGCAGCCGGCCAGACGCTCAGCAGGGCGGGCGGTGTCCTGGAACCGCGGCTGCAGTGGCCGAGCGGAATGGACCGGCTGGGCGTTCCCGTCAAGGGAAAGCTGAAGGCGGGGGAAAGCCTGTCCGAAGGGCGTATCCTTGCCCGGCTCACAGACTTGGGTTGGGGCGGCGCGCTCCGCGGGGTGTTCGCGGCCGGTGCCGGTGACCGGCCCGTCGATCCGGCCATGCTGCAGGCATGTGTCCAGGTGCTGCGCGAGTGGGGCGCCGGCGACGGGCGCACACCGGGTTGGAGCGGTGCCGGCAGGCCCGCGGCGATCGTGAGCGTACCCTCGCGGAGCAAGCCCGAACTTGTGGGTTCCCTGGCCAAGGGCATTTCGGAGATCGGCCGCATCCCCTATCTGGGTGAGCTGGAGCTGGCCCACGGCGGGCCCACAGGAGGCCGCGGCGGCAACAGCGCTTACCGGTTGGCGGGTGTCTGGGACCGGATCGTAGTGGGCGCCGAGCTGGAACAGGCGCTCGCGTCCCTTCGGGGCCAGCCGGTGATGCTCATAGATGACCTTGTGGACAGCCGGTGGACGGTCACTGTCGCTGGCCGTGCCCTGCAGCAGGCAGGCGCGGGGCCGGTCCTGCCACTGGTGCTGGCCCAGGCCGGCTGACCCCAGAGGCGCCGCCAAGCTGGCCGACCAGTCGAGGCACCGTGCCGGCGCTCCCGCAGATCCCGGCACCAGGCGTAGTGCCAGTGACGGAACCGGCGGGGACACGTCCGGATACGAAAACACCCCCGGTCCGAAGACCGGGGGTGTTACCGATGACCCGGCTCATCCGTGAAGGATGTCTCGACTCATCAAAAACGCGGAGACGGGGGGATTTGAACCCCCGGTCGAGTTTAACCCCGACCCTTCATTAGCAGTGAAGTCCATTCGGCCGCTCTGGCACGTCTCCGAGTGCTATTACTAGCCCACCAAGGATACGCAGATCCGGCCATGCAGTGCAAAACGGGGCGGTTTCACCGAAAAAGGCCCAAAAGGTTCAGGGCGCTGGCCCCACAAGCCCCCCATGGAGGGCTCCGGAGGCGCCAGGCAGGAAGCCACCCGGGGTCCCCGAACAAGTAGACCAGCCATCAGGATCGCCCGCCTGCCAGGGCCTTCCACAGGAAATGCTGGCTGCGCGCCTGCAGGGCGGCGGCCTGCCGGTTGTCCGATGCCCCGGCGTGGCCGCCCTCGAGGGCCTCGTGGAACCAGACGTTGGGGATGCCCATTGCCTGCATGCGGGCCGCCATCTTGCGCGCCTGCACGGGTCCCACCCGGTCGTCGGAGGTGGCCGTCCAGATGAACGTCTCCGGGTATTCCACCCCGTCGCGCAGGAGGTGGTACGGCGAGAAGGTCTTGATGAACTCCCACTGTCCGGGGACGTCAGGGTCACCGTATTCGGCGATCCAGGAGTGGCCGGCGGAGAGCCGGGTGTAGCGGCGCATGTCCAGCAGCGGCACCCCGCAGGAGACCGCTCCGAACAGTTCGGGGTACCGGGTAAGCATGTTGCCCACCAGCAGCCCGCCGTTGGATCCGCCCACGCAGCCCAGCCGCTCGCGTGACGTCACCCCACGGGAAATCAGGTCACGGGCAACCGCTGCGAAGTCCTGGTACGCCTTGTGGCGGTTTTCCTTCAGTGCGGCGCGGTGCCACGCGGGCCCGTATTCACCGCCGCCGCGGATGTTCGCCACCACGTAGACACCGCCGCGGGAATGCGGGGCTTCACCGTCTGCACCGGGCAGGCCGGTGGTGCGCCGTTCCAGCCAGGCCCTGCCCACCGCCCCGCTGTACGCCGGGGTGCGCGAAATCTCGAACCCGCCGTACCCGGACAGCTGTGTGGGGTTCTGCCCGTCCAGCGGCAGGTCCCGGGCGGCAACCTGGAAGTACGGAACCCGGGTCCCGTCGTCGGACACGGCGAAGTGCTGTTCCACCTCGTAGTCACCATCGGCAAAGAACGACGGCGACGCCTTCACCACCGCATGCCGGCTCACTACGCCCGGGACCCCGCCGTCGCTGTGGTTGCGATCCAGCGTGCCGCGCATCAGGGTACTGGGGGTGGTAAACCCGGTGGCGACGAGCCAGAAATCGTCGCCCGCACCGCCGTCGGCAGCTGCCTGGTCCTCGTCGTCCACGGCGTAGGCGTTGACATCGTGCAGCGGCGGGCAGGCGTCCAGCGGCGAAGCCGCCCAGCCGGAAGTCCCGGATCCGGCAGACCCGGCCTGCGACGGATCCAGCACCCGGATCTCGGAGGAGACGTCCTTCAGGAGGTTCAGCAGCAGGAAGTTCCGGGTCCAGCTCCAGGACTGCAGGGAGGTGTGGGCGTCCGGGGCGAACAGGACGATGAGGTCGCGGCCGCCGGCCAGGTAGCCGTCAAAGGACGCCGCCAGCAGTGAACCGGCCGGGTAGGTGGTCCCGTTGAGCAGCCAGTCCTGCTGCGGCCGAAACAGCAGCCACTCCCGGTGCGCGCTGATATTCACGTCGCTGGGAACGTCAATGACCACCCACCCGCCGTCCCGCCACACCAGGTTGGTCCGGTTGAAGAAGTCGATGCAGTCAATGGCGAAGGTCCGTTCGAAGCCCGGAGTCGAATCGTGTGCAACCACGGCCATCATGTGGTCCTCGGGCACCTCGAAAAGCCGGGGAGCGGCCGCAAGGCCGGTACCGCGCCGCAGGGTCACCGCGGTCCGGGCGTAGGAGGACGCCGTCGCCGGCAGTCCGCCGGCAGTGGAGGCGACCAGCAGCGTGTCCGCATCCAGCCACGACACGTTGCCCTTCGCCGTCGGGAGGTCAAAACCGCCGGACGCCGGGTCCACGAACGCCCGGGCCTCGACGTCGAACTCGCGGTAGCGGTTCGCGTCGCCGCCGTCGGGGGAGAGGGCCAGGAGTGCCAGCCGGTAGGGTTCTCCCGCGGGAGGCCGCAGGAAGGTGGCCCCGTGGAATACCCATTCCTCGCCCTCCGCAGCGGCCAGGGCGTCCACGTCCAGCAGGACATCCCACTCGGGGGAGTCCGTGCAGTAGCTCTCCCAGGTGGTGCGCCGCCACAGGCCTTTGGGGTTCTCCCGGTCCTTCCAGAAGTTGTAGTACCAGTCGCCGCGCTTGCCCACCATGGGGATGCGGTCGGTGGAATCGAGCACCTCCAGGATGCTGCCTTCGAGTTCGGCATACTCCGCGTCCTGCAGGAGGTCCTCGGTGCGGGAGTTCTGTTCGCGGACCCAGGCCAGCTGTTCCTCACCGTAGATCTCCTCCAGCCAGACGTTCTCGTCGGTAGGTTCGGGGGAGGTGGCGGGGCCGGACACGGGCGCAGGATCAGCAGCAGTGGTGGTCATGCGCCCCATCCAAACAACATCCCCTGGGGCTGGCAAGTCAAGCGATGGGCCCACGCCCTGCTTTCAGCCCGTACTCTGGATGCCGTGGAATTAACGCAGAGCACCCGGGCCGTCATCATTGGCGCCGGCCCGCGGGGCACCAGCGTCCTGGAGCGCCTGCTCGCGCACGCAGCCGCCGCCGGGTCCCGGATGCGCGTCCACATCGACGTCGTCGATCCCTTCCCGGCGGGGCCCGGGCACGTGTGGCAGCCGGGCCAGTCCCGCCTTTACCTCATGAACACGCAGTCCTTCTATCCAACGGTGATTCCGCAGGATCCTGCGCTGCCCGCCCCGCTTGCCGGCACCACGTTCGACCAATGGCGGATCCGCCAGCAACGGGACCCGTTGCCCGGCCTTACCGGGGATGAACGCGCCGAGCTGGCCGTCCTGGGCGCCAGCGATTTCCCCAGCCGCGCCCTGTACGGCCGCTACCTTCGCAGCACCCTGGAGGAGCTGGTGGCGAAAGCGCCGGCCAGCGTCACCATCGAGTTCCACGAGACAGAGGCGGTGTCGGTGCATCCGGCCGGCGGGGGGATGTACGACGTCGGCCTGGCCGCCGGAGGGACGCTCCGCACCAACGCGGTGGTACTGGCGCTCGGGCACGTGCCGTCGCGGCTGAACCACGAACAGCGGGCGCTGCAGGCCGCGGCGGAGCAGATTGGCCTGCGCTACCTGCCGCCGGCGGTGCCCGCGGACGTGGACTGGGACCGGATCCCTGCCGGCGAAACGGTCCTGGTGCGCGGCATGGGGCTGAACTTCTTCGACACGATGGGCCAGCTCACCGAAGGCCGCGGCGGGAAGTTCGTCGGCAACGGGGGGCGCCTGCGGTACGAACCGTCCGGCCAGGAGCCCGTCATCATCGCCGCTTCCCGGCGCGGCACCCCGTACCGGGCCAAAGCCGCGCTGGAAGGCTACTACCCGGCGTCGGTCACGCTGCGCTACCTCACTGAGGCGGCGCTGGAGCGGTTCCGGACAGCCGGCATCACTCCGGGCTTCGACCACGACCTTTGGCCGCTGCTCCACCGCGACGCCCTCTGGGCGTATTACTCCACCCTCGTGCGCTCGCATCCCGCCGCCGTCGCTGATTCCGCGGCGTTTCTCGCCGCACTCGAGGAGGCGCTGCACCCGCACGCGCACAGCGCAGCCAACTGGGAAGACGGGGTGGAAAGCGTGCTGGCGGTCCACGTCGGGCCCCGCCACCGGCTGGACCTGCACGGCCTGGCCGCCCCGCTCGCGGGCCGTTCCTTTCCTTCGCGCGCTGCGCACGACGCAGCCGTGGTGGAGTACCTGCTGGATGACGCCCGCCGCTCCGCCCTTGGCGAGGATGACCCCGTCAAGATGGCCATCGGCGCGCTCCATCACGGGCGCGCGGTGCTCAAGACGGCAGTGGCCGACGGCGGCATCACCGATGCCTCGTGGGTTGCCGGGCTCCGTGGCTGGTTCGAGTCGTTCGTGGAGGGCCTGGCAAGCGGCCCGCCGGCCATGCGTGCCGAGCAGTTGGCCGCGCTTGCGCGGGCCGGGGTGGTGGGCTTCGTGGGCCCGGACCCGAAGTTCGACGTGGACCGCAGGGAGCGGATGTTCACGGCGTCCTCCCCGTGGGTGGACGGTGGCCCCGTGCGGGCCCGGACGATGGTGGAAGCGCTGGCGCCAGGCAACCGGGTGTCCGCGAACCGGTCACCGCTCCTTGAGCAGCTGCTGGCGGACGGGCTGGTCCGGCCCCGGCTGATGATGACCCCGGAGGGGGCTCCGGTGCAGTCCACCGGCCTCGATGTGCTTCCGCACCCCTACCGCGCCCTGGCAGCCAACGGTTCGGTGACGGAGGCCCTGTACGTGCTCGGGCTGCAGCTGTCGTCCTCGCAGTGGGGCACCGCCATCGCGGCGGAGGCACTGCAGGACGGCAGCCCGGCGTACCGCAGCGGCCAGCGGACCCTGCGCGACGCCGACGAGATCGCCGCAGCCATCGTGGACAGCAGCGCTCCGACGTCCTAAAAGTTTCCCTAGACAGTGGAATAACCCGGGTCTAGGCTGGGCGGCATTGGGGGAATCCACAGGTAACTTACAGCCGGAGACAAGCTATGCCACAAAGCAGGAGATTGGTTGTTTTTGCAGCACTAAGTACCCTCGCCCTGTCAGCATTGGGGCTGACATCCGCCGTCGCACACCCGGACGGTCAGCATGGGATGGACGAGGGCCATCTGAAAGGAACGGGGGCCACCGGAAACATCGAACTGGTGGACAAGGTCAAGCTGACAGACACGCAGGACCTGATCGCCGATGTCACTGTCTCACCCGACGGGAACACTGCATTCCTGGCCAACTGGGGGGAACCGGACTGCGCCGGTCCGGAGACCGGCGGACAGACCAGCCCCGACGCCGGTGTCTACATCGTGGATATTTCCACGGTGGACCAGGCGAATCCCGCGCCGGGCACGGAGCCGGAGCGCATCGGGTTCATCCCGGCGCACCAGGACAGCCGGCCGGGCGAAGGCCTGCAGGTTCTGAACATCACCACGCCCGGCTTCACCGGGGACGTGCTGGTGGTCAACAACGAACAGTGCGGAAAGAACGGCAAGGGCGGTGTATCGCTCTTTGACGTGTCCGACCCGCGCAACCCCAAGAAACTGTCCGAGAACTTCGGCGACCGGGAACCCGGCAGCCGGGACAGCAACCAGATCCACAGTGTTTTCGCCTGGGACGCAGGAGACAAGGCGTACGTCGTGGTCTCGGACAACGAAGAACTCACCGACGTTGACATTTTCGACATCAGCAAGCCGCAGCGCCCGCGCCTCGTCGCTGAATACGACCTCAATGCCTTCAAAGTGGACCAGCCGAAAATCGGGCTGACGGACTCGTTCCTCCACGACATGGTGGTCAAGCAGATCAACGGCGACTTCATCATGCTGCTGTCCTACTGGGACGGCGGCTATGTCCTGATGAACGTGAACAACCCCGCCGATGCCAAGTTCCTCGGGGACACCGAATTCGCTGATGTTGATCCGGAACTCCTGGAGTCCCTGGGTACCTCGCTGACCCCGGAGGGCAATGCCCACCAGGCGGAGTTCACCCAGGACAACCGGTTCTTCATCGGCACGGACGAGGACTTCGCCCCGTACCGCACCGACGAATTCAAGATCACCAGCGGCGCCAACGCGGGCACGTACCCGTCCGTGATGGTGGGCGGCGGGCAGGCTCCGGCTATCCTCGATGACCTGACCCTGAACGGTCCCGTCGTCTACGGCGGCTACGGATGCCCCGACTCGGCGCCGATCCCTACCCCCGAGAGCATTCCGGGGTACCTGGAGTCACTGGAGCCGGGCGAGGAATCCATCATCGTGCTCCAGCGCGGCCCGGTGGGGGACCCGAGCGCTCCTGAAGGTGCCTGCTTCCCGGGTGAAAAGGCCCACGAAGCCGTGTTGGCCGGCTGGGAGTCCGTCCTGTTCGTGAACCACCACAACGGCGACGCCGCCGGCGGGGAACCGTTCTGTGGATCGGGCGCATTCGTCGACAACGTGGTGGCCGTCTGCACCACCCACGCAGCCTTCCACCGCCTCTTCGACGCCGCACCGCTGAACGCTCCTTGGAGCTACCCGGAAAACCCGGCCGTGGGCACCATCGGCGCGGAGATCGAGGTCGGCTCCATTTTCGACGGCTGGGGCTACGTGCACCTGTTCGATGCTGCAACCCTGCAGGACCTGGACACCTACGCCATTCCGCAGGCCCATGATCCGAAGTTCGCCCTGAACTCCGGCGACCTGAGCGTCCACGAAGTAGCGGTGGACCCGCAGGATCCGTCCATGGCTTACCTGTCGTACTACTCCGGTGGCCTGCGGGCGGTGCAGATCCAGTGCACCGACCCCGCCAAGACCGCCACGTGCGACCTGGTGGAGGTAGGCAGCTACCTGGACCAAGCCGGAAACGACTTCTGGGGCGTGGAAACCTTCATTGGCGAGGATGGCAACACCTACATTCTCGGCAGTGACCGGGACAACGGACTCTGGATCTTCACTACCAAGTAGGTCCTGTCCTTAAAGCAAGGGACCCCTGCCTGCCAGCATCGCTGGCGGACAGGGGTTCTTTTGCGGAAGGTAAGAGATTCGAACTCTTGGTACGGGGTTACCGCACACTAGTTTTCAAGACTAGCTCCTTCGGCCGCTCGGACAACCTTCCTCACCCAGTAGTGTTTCATAGGGCATTGCCTGCAACAAAACACAGCCGCGGAACGCTTCCGGGGCATGCTGGCGGGCAGAGGCCAAATGAGCCAGGGAACGGGAGTGGTGCATGAAAGCGGTCTACATTTCGGAACCGGGCGGCCCCGAGGTGCTGGAACTGCGTGACGTGCCGGTTCCGGTGCCGGGCCCCGGGGAGGTGCTCATCGATGTCGTTGCCGCCGGCCTGAACCGGGCGGATGTCCAGCAGCGGCGCGGTTTCTATCCGCCGCCGCCGGGCGCATCCGAGATCCCGGGCCTGGAGGTTTCCGGCCGGATCGCAGGATTCGGCCCGGACGTTGCCAAGCCCTTCTCCATCGGGGACAAGGTGGTGGCGCTGCTGGCAGGCGGCGGTTACGCCCAGCAGGTGGCAGTCCCGGCCGGGCAGGTCCTGCGCGTGCCGGACGGCGTGGATCTTGTCACCGCGGCCTCCCTGCCGGAAACCGCAGCCACCGTCTATTCGAACCTGGTGATGACGGCCCAGCTTCAGCAGGGCGAGACGGTCCTCATCCACGGCGCCACCGGCGGCATCGGCACCATGGCCATCCAGCTTGCCAGGGCACTGGGCGCCCGGGTGGCCGCCACTGCCGGTACGGCCGAGAAGGTCAGTACGGCCACGGCGTTCCTCGGTGCCCACATCGGCATCAACTATGCCGAAGAGGACTTCCCGGAGAGCCTGCGCCGGCAGAACGGCGGCAAGGGCGCGGACGTGATCCTCGACGTCGTGGGGGCCAAGTACCTGCCGCAGAACGTCGATGCGCTCGCCGACTACGGCCGCCTCGTGGTCATCGGGCTCCAGGGCGGCACCAAGGGGGCACTTGACCTTGGACTGCTGCTGCGCAAGCGGGCCGCCGTCGTCGCCACTGCGCTGCGGCCCCGCCCGGTGGCGGAAAAGGGTGCCATCATGGACGCTGTGCGGGAAGCCGTCTGGCCGCTGGTCACCGACGGCAGCATCCGCCCGCTGGTGGCCCGGACGTTCCCGCTGGACCAGGTCCAGGACGCGCACCGCTACTTCGATTCCGGTGAGCACGTGGGCAAGATCCTGCTGGTGATGTAGGCCGGCCGAATCCCGAGGAGCCGCATGTCCGTCCGCCACAGCCTTCTTGCCCTGCTGCACCAGCCGCGGTACGGGTACCAGCTGCGCGCGGAGTTCCAGAACCGCACGGGCGGCACCTGGCCGCTCAATATAGGGCAGGTGTACACCACCCTGGAACGGCTGGAACGGGACGGCCTTGTCTCCAAGGCAGCCGACGGCGGCGGGCACGTGGTCTACAGCCTTACTGCAGCGGGGGAAGCCGAAGTCCGCGGCTGGTTCGCTGCTCCGGTGGAGCGGAGCAATCCGCCGCGGAACGAGCTCGCCATCAAGCTGGCGCTCGCCGTCACCCTCCCCGGGGTGGACGTGCCGGCGGTGATCCAGGCCCAGCGTGCCGCATCCATGAAGGCTTTGCAGGACTACACCAAAGCCCGGCGCGAGGGTGCCCCGGCCCAGCGGGCGGGGGACACAGCGGGGCTGCTGGTCCTGGACTCGCTGATTTTCCAGACCGAAGCCGAAATCCGTTGGCTTGACCTGTGCGAAGCCCGGCTGGTGCAGCACGCCCAGCTGAACGGGCAGGCCTAAGCCGGGGAACGCCGCCGTCGTTCGGCGCCGTCGTTCGCCGCCGCGCGGCCGCCACTCGCCGCACCACGGTGCAGGGTATCCGAAAACCCTGCCCAATCGGCCTCTGCCGTTGGTAGGGTTCCTCCCGGAACACGTGTACGAATTCTCAAGGAGGAGACATGGCCGAAACCCCAGATCCACGGAAGAATCCGCCCGGGGAGGGCGGCGCCGTGGCCACGGAACTGCCGCCGGCGGGCGTGGACCCGGCGGTCCGCGAAGCCGAGGACAGGAAATGGACGCCGGGCAAGATCGCGCTCTGGGCGGCTATTGCATTGCTGGGCGGCGTCGCCTGGTTCATGCTGGCGATCATCCGCGGCGAGACCGTCAACGCGATCTGGTTCGTGTTCGCCTCGGTGTGCACCTACCTGATCGCCTACCGCTTCTACTCCAAGGTGATCGAACGCTTCATCACCAGGCCGGACGACCTTCGCGCCACCCCGGCCGAATACAAGGCGGACGGCAAGGACTATGTCCGGACGGACCGCAACGTCCTGTTCGGCCACCACTTCGCCGCCATCGCCGGCGCTGGCCCGCTGGTGGGCCCGGTCATCGCCGCGCAGATGGGCTACCTGCCCGGCACCATCTGGATCATCATCGGCGTGGTGCTGGCCGGCGCGGTGCAGGACTACCTGGTGATGTTCTTCTCCATGCGGCGCGGCGGCCGGTCGCTGGGCCAGATGGCGCGTGAGGAACTCGGCGTCATCGGCGGTACTGCGGCCCTCATTGCCACCCTGCTGATCATGGTGATCATCGTTGCGATCCTGGCGCTCGTCGTCGTCAATGCCCTGGGTGAGAGCCCGTGGGGTGTGTTCTCGGTGGGCCTGACCATCCCCATCGCCCTGTTCATGGGTGTCTACCTGCGCTACCTGCGGCCCGGCAAGATCATGGAGGTTTCCGTGATCGGGTTCGTGCTGCTGATGGCCGCCATCATCGGCGGCGGCATCGTGGCCGAGACGCCGTGGGGTGCCGAGATCTTCAGCCTGGACAAGGTGACCATCGCCTGGGGCCTGATCATCTACGGTTTTGTCGCCGCGATCCTGCCGGTCTGGCTGCTGCTTGCCCCCCGCGACTACCTCTCCACCTTCATGAAGATCGGCGTGATCGTGATGCTGGCGCTGGCCATCATCGTGGTCCGCCCGGAAATCAATGTCCCGGCGTTCAGCGAGTTCGCGAGCCGCGACAACGGTCCGGTTTTCCCGGGTGCGCTTTTCCCGTTCCTGTTCGTCACCATCGCCTGCGGCGCCCTGTCCGGCTTCCACGCACTGATCTCCTCCGGCACCACACCCAAGCTCGTGGAGAAGGAGCGGCAGACCCGCTTCATCGGGTACGGCGGCATGCTGATGGAGTCCTTCGTGGCCATCATGGCCCTGGTGGCGGCGATTTCGATCGACCGCGGCCTGTACTTCGCCATGAACTCGCCCGCGGCCCTGACCGGCGGCACCGTGGAGACGGCGGCAACATGGGTGAACAGCCTCGGCCTGGCGGGCGTGAACCTCACGCCGGACATGCTGGCTGAAACCGCCCGGAACGTGGGCGAGGAAAGCATCGTGTCCCGCACCGGCGGCGCCCCCACCCTGGCTGTTGGCCTGGCACACATCATGCAGCAGTTCATCGGCGGCACGGCGATGATGGCCTTCTGGTACCACTTCGCCATCATGTTCGAGGCCCTGTTCATCCTCACCGCAGTGGACGCCGGCACCCGCGTTGCCCGGTTCATGCTGCAGGATTCGATCGGCAACTTCGTACCGAAGTTCAAGGAGCACTCGTGGCGGCCAGGTGCGTGGCTCTGCACGGCCATCATGGTGGGCGCCTGGGGCGCGGTGCTGCTCATGGGCGTCACCGACCCGCTGGGCGGCATCAACACGCTGTTCCCGCTGTTCGGCATCGCCAACCAGCTGCTTGCCGCGATTGCCCTGTCCGTGTGCCTGGCCATCGTGGCCAAGCAGGGGACCTTCAAGTACCTGTGGATCGTGGCACTTCCGCTGACCTTCGCTGCCGTGGTCACCATCACCGCGAGCTACCAGAAGATCTTCTCGTCCACCCCGGCCGTGGGCTACTTTGCCAACAACGCGGCATTCAGCAAGGCACTGGCGGACGGCAAGACCGAGTTCGGCACCGCCAAGTCCGTGGCCGCGATGGAAGCCGTGGTGCGCAACACCGCCATCCAGGGCTGGTTGTCCGTGATCTTCGTGGTGCTGAGCATCATCGTGATCACGACGGCGGTACTCGCCACGGTCAAGGCGTTCCGGTCCCATGCGGCGGGACGGGCCGTGACCACCAATGAAGAGCCCGCCCTTCCGTCGCGGGTCTTCGCCCCGGCCGGCCTGGTGCCCACTCCGGCGGAACGGGAGCTTCTGGCCGAGTGGGAGAAGGTTCCTGCCGAACTGCGCTTCGAAAGGGCCGGACACCACTAATGATCGAGGGACTGGTCCGCGGGCTCCGGGGGATGGCCGGGTACCTGCGCGGGGTGCTGGGAGCAGACGCCTACGCCAAGTACCTGGAACACCACCGGGCCTGCGGCCACCCGTCGGCGCCACTGACGGAACGGGAATTCTGGCGCGACAGGACGGACCGCCAGGACTCCAACCCGCAGGGACGGTGCTGCTGATTGAGCCCGCAGCGGACAAGGATGCCGGCCAGCTTCATGGAGTGGACCGCGGCCCGATTGCTCGTGAGAGTATGAACGCATGAGCGATCCGAACGACACTCAGGCACCCGGGCACTTTCCGGTGGAAGGCGCGCCCGAGGACACCCCCTTGGAAGGCACGCCTGTCAACGGTGGACCTCCGATCGAGGGCAGGCCGGTGCCCAATGGCCAGCCGCTGCCGGAGCAGTCTGTTCCAGGCCAGCCGGTTCCCGGCCAGCCCGCGGGAGCCGGCAAACCCCGGCGCAGCAACCTCCAGGACCTGGTGGACGAACCCGCCAAGGTAATGCGGATCGGCACCATGATCAGGCAGTTGCTTGAAGAGGTAAAGTCCGCCCCGCTCGATGATGCCGCCCGCGGCAGGCTCGCCGAAATCCACGAACGTTCCATCAAGGAGCTCGAGGAAGGGCTGGCGCCGGAGCTGGTGGAGGAGCTGGAGCGCATCAGCCTGCCCTTCACCGACGACGGCACACCCTCCGATGCCGAACTCAGGATCGCGCAGGCACAGCTGGTGGGATGGCTCGAAGGTCTTTTCCATGGCATCCAGACGGCCCTCGCCGCCCAGCATGCAGCCCGTGAACACGCTGCTGCCCAGCTCCAGCTGCGCCAGCTTCCCCCGGGAACGGTCATCGCACCCGGCGTCATCATCGGCGAGAACGGCGAACCCCAGCGTGCCCCCGCAGGCCAGCACCAGCAGCCCCAGGCCCGGCCGGGCCAGCGCGAAGACCCGGACCACGGCCCGGGCCAGTACCTCTAAGGCCGCGGTTGGGCTTTTTCAGCGCCGCCCGGCAGGGGCGAAAGGATGATGCGGAACTCGGGAGGGGCCTGTGGCGCCGTGCCCATGACCGCTTCCAGCGCGGCCTGGACAGATTCCACCAGGTCCTGGAGGGTGTTGACGACGACCAGCTTTACGACGAGCTGGTGGAAATAGCCAACAGCCTTGCAGCTCTCCTGATCCGGGTCCGGGCCATCTGCATGGAGGCACAGCGGCGTTCACCGAGTGAGGCGCTGGACATCCCCGACTCACTCTCCGCCGTCCACCGTGCGCTGTCCAAAGCAGGGAACTCGCTCGCCACCACGGCGGAAGCCGCCGCGATGCTGCGCCTGGCCGTGGGGCCGGTCCCGGTGGGAGCGGCCTCCGTGCGGAGGCGCGCGGAAGCGGTCTTCCGGCAGATTGACGATGCGGAGGCGGCCCTGGGCGCCTCAGGCGCAGCGCCGGGGGAACCGACGGAAATTCCCGGTTAAGCGCCTGGCTTAGTTGTCCTCATTCGGCTGCTCCCTGCGGCTTGGATTTGGCAGGATGGGCCCATGACACTTTCACCGACTCTGACTTTCAACGACGGAAACACCATCCCCCAGCTCGGCTATGGCGTGTGGCAGGTTGAGGACGACGTAGCGGAGAAGGTGGTCCGCCAGGCCTTCGAGGCCGGCTTCCGCCACATCGACACCGCGAAGATCTACGGCAACGAGGCAGGCGTGGGCCGTGCCATTGCTTCGTCGGGGCTGTCGCCGGCAGAACTGTTCATCACCACCAAGCTGTGGAACTCGGACCAGGGCTACGAGTCCACGCTGGCAGCGTTCGAGAACTCCATGGACCGGCTGGGCCTGGAAACGCTGGACCTGTATCTCATCCACTGGATGCAGCCCAAGCAGGATAAGTACGTGGATACCTGGAAGGCCCTGGTCGAGCTGCAGAAGCGCGGCCGCGTCAAGTCCATCGGCGTCTCCAACTTCACGGTGGAGGGCCTGCAGCGGCTGATCGACGGGACCGGTGTGGTCCCTGCGATCCACCAGATTGAGCTGCACCCGTACTTCAGCCAGCGGGAGCTGCGCGAGTTCGGTGCGGCCAAGGGGATCCTGACCCAGGCGTGGTCACCGCTCGGCCAGGGCGGGGAACTGCTCGAGGACGCCACCGTGGCGGACATCGCCGCCAAGCACCGGGCCACTCCGGCGCAGGTCGTCATCGCGTGGCACCTCGCCATCGGCAACGTGGTGATCCCCAAGTCCGTGACGGAATCCCGGATCCGGGAAAACTTTGCTGCGCTGGACGTCGCTCTGGACGCCGGCGACATTGAAGCAATCAACAAGCTGGACCGCACGGCTGCCGGCGAAGGCAGGATCGGCCCGGACCCGGCGGTCTCCGACTTCGCCTAGGTTTCTGACCTAGGCCGCGACGCGCCCCCGCTCCACCGGAACGGCGTCGATCACGGCCCAGCCGTCCTGGCCGCGGCAGTTCCGGCTGGCGAAGCATTCGGCCTCGGCCAAGGTGTCAAAAACCTCGGAGCGGGCGCGGCCACAGTCGGCGTCGAAGTACGTGACGTGAAATTCCTGTACGGATTGGTTCTCCATAAATCCAGTGTGCAACCAGGGTCTGACATTCCGAGGAATCAGTCCCGCGTGTTGCCCAACCGGAGCACCCGCTCCTGCGCAAGCATGGCGGCACGTGCGGCTTTATCCGCCGCACGTGCCGCCTGTTTTGCTTCTGCGGCGGCGTCGCCCAGCATGCGGCGTGAGTGCTCGAGTTCCTCGTCGGCTGCCTTGAGTCGCTTTCGGAGTGACGCCGTCTCCTCCTGCAGGGCCGCCACACGGTCCCGCGTCTCCTCAACATTGCTCCGCCGTTCCGCCGCGCGGCCAGCCGCATCCTCTTCGGCTGCTCGGGCTTCCGCCAGCGCGGCCCGGGCTTTCTCAAGGGCACTGGGCGACGGCGGCCGCGGCGCCTGCCGGACTGCCTCCAGCCGCGGCTTGGCGGGCCTGCCGCTCGTGGTGGGGGCCGCCGTCGGACTCTCCTGAAGCCGTGGCTTGGCGGGCTTGTCGCGCCTGGTGGGTGACGGCGTCGGATGTTCCTTCGCAGGCACGCGGCGGCTGTCCGCCGACGGCAGGACGGAGGGGACCGCCACCGACCCCTCGATATCAACGGCGTTCACGCCGTCGGCCGTAAGCGTCTTCAACAGCCTGCCGCTCCGGACCGCAACGGCAGCGCCCGGGTCCGCCGTTAGTGCGCGGAGCGTTTCCTCGACATCGGCGGCCATGGCATCGCTGACGGCGCGGCCGTGCTCCTCGGCCACCTTCCGTGCGGTATCCGCCGCAGCGGAAAGCCGTGACCGGCGCTCCCGGGCCAATCCGCGGAGGGTGGCGGCGTCCAGGGACGCCTGGGCCGCCTGCATCCGGTCGCCCACTTCAGCCAGGTCATCCAACACCACGGGCTCGTGGCGCGCCAGCATGTTTACCGCCCACGCGGCCACAGATGGTTTTGGCAGCGCACGGACCGCCGCGGCAAGCGGCTTGTCCTTTCCGGCAGTTTCCTTCGCCGCGGCCGCCCGGGCGGTGATGAAGTCATCCAGCGGCAGGGCATACAGCCTATTGGCGATCTCCGCCAGCGCCGCATCATCCATGAACGCCATCATAGGCCCCGGCCGTGCACCCTCCGTGGCGGATACCGGCAGGGCCCCTGCTCCGGTCTGCGGAACAGGGGCCCTGCGGCGCTCTGGGGGTGCTACAGCGAGTACTGCTTTGGCAGTTTCAGCCCGCGCTCGGCGACGACCTCGCGGAGGCGGTCGGGGTAATCGGTGATGATGCCGTCCACGCCGGCGTCCATCAGCGCGCGCATGGTCGGCTGGTCGTTGATGGTCCAGGGGACCACCTGCATGCCCTTGGCGTGGGCCCGCTCCACCATGTCAGCCGTGACGTAGGGGACGTAGCCTTCGTCAGTGACCTTGCCGTTCTGGGGCGTTCCGTGGACCGGGGAGATAGCGTCGAAACCGAGGTAGGACGCGGCCTCGACCAGGTCACCGCCGAAGTCGTCGGAATCGATGCCGCCGAGCCAGGGTGATGCTCCGGGCTTGCCCGCCTGCAGGAAGTCCTTGTTGGTCAGGGCGACGGTACGGATGTTGGGATTGCGTTCCTGCACCAGGCGCAGTGCGCCCCAGTCGAAGCTCTGGATGGAGACACGGTGCTCCATGTGGGCTGCCTTGATTTCACGCAATGCTACGTCGACGAACTGTTCACGGGGAGCGGTCTGCTCGGGGGCGCCGGCTTCGACCTTGGTCTCGATGTTGAACTTCACCTGGCTGGCGCGGTAGCTGTTCACCAGATCAAAGACCTCGGCAAGGGTGGGCATCTTCGCGCCGGCCGAAGCCTGCTGGCCCGGGTAGTTGGCGAGCGTCTGTGAGCCGCAGTCCAACGTGCGGACCTGGGCGAAGGTCAGGTCCTTAATGTACTTGCCGACGTAGGGAAAGTCGGGGTCCCCGGCAGTGACGGGTGCCGTGTCCTTGCACTTCAGGCCGCTGATTTTGCGGTCGTGGGTGACTACCTCGCGGCCGTCCTTGGTGATCTGCAGGTCAAGCTCGAGCGTGCTCACGCCCACCTCAAGGCCCTTGGCGAAGGAAGCGAGGGTTGATTCAACCGTAAGGCCAAGCCCGCCGCGGTGGGCCTGGAGGTCAAAGTGGTTCGCGGTACCGTGGGGGTTGAGGTCCGCGGCGTGGGCCGGGAGGGATGTTCCCATTGCCAGGCCGGCGGTGAGGGCGGCTGCGGTCAGCAGCTTGGTGTACTTCATGGTTGGGTTCTCCAGCGTGATGTCTTGGGGATGGACCTGCCCATCCTGTGCCCGTCCCCTGTATCGCAGGGGACGGGCAGGTGGATCGTGCCTGACGCGAGGGTGAACGTGAGGTGCTGCGACGCCACTGCAGTTACGGATGAGCCAAGCGGAATTGGGGTGAAACGGGTCCAGCCGGCGCCGTTTAGGTTCTTCTTCCTACCTTCAGCGGGAGTGGGCGCGGGTGCGGAAGCCGTTGAACCGGCTTCCGAACACGCGCCCGGATGTGCTTCGCCTCAGGGGCGGGCTTCAAATACGAAGAGCTCAGTTCCAGCGACTTCTTCGCCGTCGTCCGGTGCGGCGAACATGCGCAGGACGTCGCCGTCGGACTCCAGGGCCACCGGATTGCGGGTCATCGAGTGCCCGGCCGTGGAGAACAGCTGGGAAGGCACCTCGTGGACGATGTCTGCGGTTGCGAGGTCGGTCAGGGCGAGGCCGCCCAACTGGAACGGTTTCCCGTCAGCAGTCTTGAGGTTGGTGACACCCGAGCAGAGCTGGTGACCGACCCCGGCGTACTCGCAGTCCTGGTAGTCGATGAAGTGGCTGGGGTTGGCCTGGGTGCCCAGGAGCCTGCCCTCGCCGTTCCAGGTGAAGAGCTTGCGCGAACCCCAGCTGACGCCGCTGATCCGGTTGGTTTTGCGGTCCGCCACGACCCCGCCGACGTGGTCTGACTGGCGGAACTCTTCCTTGACCTCATACGTGTCCGGGTCAACGGTATAGACGATGGAGCGGCTGTTGGGGCGGTATTCGGCTACGGGCACCCAGAGCTTGGAGCCGTCGAAGTCCGTGCCGCCGGGGTGGTAGACGGTGTCCTCGCCCACGACGATGTCCTTGAGCAGTTTCCCCTGGCGGTCAATGACGAAGACGTGTCCGCGGCCCTTGCCCGTGCTGCGGTCGTAGCCGTCGACGGGGGAGGGATAGCGCACGGTCGGTTCGATGATCTCGACACTGCTCAGGAAGATCTTGTCGCCGACGAGGGACATGCCCTGCGGGTGGAAGGTGGGGAAGTCCAGCTTGAGCTTTTGGACCTGCTGCCACTGCGTGTTGCGGTCCACTTTGCTAAAGGCTTCCGCTTCCGGCGTGAGACCTTTGAGCGTTTGCCCGCTGGTGGCCACAGCAGACGTTCCGGCCGTGAGGGTGGCGACGGCGATTGCGGTAACCGCCAGGATGCGTTTCATCTTCATGTCACTCCAGGTGCTTGATCGGGAGCCCGGTGAGGGTGCGATCCAACATAGGTGCCTGGAGTGGCAAGAGGGACAACTGGAGGTGTCCAGGGGGTGAAACTCTCCATGGGGCATTGGGGTCGCCCGTAATTGCAGTTTAACCAGCGAAAAACCCCGGAAGCCCCTGGAGCTAGGGGCTGTCCGGGGTTTATCCCGAGCTTCCTATCAGAATCGAACTGATGACCTTTTCATTACGAGTGAAACGCTCTACCGACTGAGCTAAGGAAGCACCGCGTGAATTTGCCGGCGGAACCGGGCCGTTCATGCAAGAGACAACTGTAATAGAGTCCCGGCGCCCGGGTCAAAATGGGGCCCTGTCCCGGCCCGGAAGGCTTAGCAGACCGTGTTGTCCGCAGGCACCTTTCCATTGACCAGGTAGTTGTCGACGGGGTCCTCGATGCAGGTATTGGACCGGCCGTAGGCGGTATGGCCCTCGCCCTTCCATGTCATCAGCACCGCGTTCCCCAGCTGCTTGCGCAGGGATGCCGCCCACTCCACCGGGGTGGCCGGGTCGCCCGTCGTGCCAATGACAACGATCGGGGAATCGCCCGTGTACTCCACCGGGGCCGGCGTCCGGACGTTCTCGTACGGCCAGTCGGCGCAGTTGGCACCGCCGTACGCGAAGAAGTAGCCCAGCGTGGGTGAGTCCTGCATGAGGCGCCGCTGCTCGGCACGCATGGCCCCGGCGTCGGCCTCCATGGGATAGTCCAGGCAGTTGATGGCATTGAAGGCAAACGTGGAGTTGGAGGTGTAGGTGCCGTTGGAGGACCGGTCGGCCCCGATGTCTGCCAGCCGCAGCATGAGGCTGACATCCCCGTCCAGCGCAGCCTCGATCGCCTGGGTCAGGGCGGGCCAGCTTTCGTCATTGTAGAGCGGCGTGATCAGGCCGCTGACGAACGTCGTGGCATTGACCAGCCTGCCATCCTTGGCCTTTTGCGGGTTCTGCTGGATGCCGTTGATCAGGTCCCGGATCAACTGGACGCCGGAATCCACGTCACCGCCCAGCGGGCAGCCGTCCTGCCGCTGGCAATCGGCCACGTAGGACCGGATGGCCTTTTCAAACGCCCGGGCCTGTCCGCGGGTCAGTTCCTCGTTGCTGATGGAGGGGTCCAATGCGCCGTCCAGCACCATCCGGCCCACCTGGTCCGGGAACAGTGACGCGTACGTGGAACCCAGGAACGTCCCGTAGGAGTAGCCCAGGTAGTTCAGCTTGGCATCGTTCACCACGGCACGCAGGATGTCCAGGTCCCGGGCCGAGCTCTCCGTATCGATGTGCGCCAGCGACGGGCCCGTCTGCTCCCTGCACTGCGCGGCGATCGCCTTATTGTCGGCCAGCGCGGCCGCAAGCCCGGCCTCAGTGTCGAGGTCGTAGATCTTGGCCCGCGCTGCATCGCGTTCGGCATCGGTCATGCACTTGACGGGCGCCGACCGCTTCACGCCGCGGGGGTCGAACCCCACCAGGTCGTACGCGTCGCGCACAGGCTGGGAAAAGTGCGTCAGCGTTGCGTCTTTGACGAAGTCGTATCCGGAGGCTCCCGGACCGCCCGGGTTGACCAGAAGGCTTCCCTTTTTCTTTCCCGTGCTGGGGGCCCGCAGTGCGGCGATCTGGATGGTCTCGCCGTCGGGGTTGCCGTAATCCATGGGAACGGTCACCTGGGTGCACTGGAAGTCTTCCTCACAGGGCTCCCATACCACCTCCTGGGAGTAGAACTCCTCCAGGCCTTCGGGGGCGCCCGCCACGATCGACGGGTCGGCCTTGGCCGTGGCCGGTTCCGCCCGGTCCTCCCCGCCGCCCAGCAGGCTGCACGACGCCAGCACCAGGGTCAGCGCCAGGACCCCCGCGGCACGCAGGGGGCGGCCCGCCCGGGCGCGGCCGTTGGCGCCGCCGGCAGGAAATCGGTGCCGTGCGGCGGATGGACGGGCAGTCATCGGGTCTCCTTGGAAGGTCAGATCAGGCTGGCTGCCATGGACTCTATGGTCAACAGCGGTGCAACGTTGGTGGTGGTGATGCGTTCGCGGGCTTTGTTGATGGCGTCCATCCGGGCGAGCGTGGCTTCGGGCGTGGAGCGTCCGGCGAACTCTTCGAGTTCACTCCTCAGCTCAACGTTCACCAGTTCAACGGCGTTCCCGAGCTGGATGACCAGCACATCGCGGTAAAAAGACAGCAGATCCGTCAGGGTGCGGTCCAGTGAGTCGGTGATGGACCGTTTGGCGCGCCGCTTCTGGTCTTCCTCCAACTGCTTTACCTGGCTGCGCATGGCCGGCGGCAGGGTGCCGGTTTCCGGTGCGCCAAGGGTGGCCAGGAGCGCCGCCTTCTCCGCTGCGTCCCGTTCCTCGTTGGAGCTGGTGGCCTCCGCGGTGGCGATCCTGACCAGCTTCTCGGCCATCATCACGGCCGCGGTGACCCCGCGCAGTCCCAGCGGGAAGCGGACGGTCTCCAGGCGCCGGGCCCTGGCGTCGGGGTCGCGCGCCAGGCGCCGGGCAATTCCAACATGGCTCTGCGCCGCGCGCGCCGCGCGTTCAGCAAGAGCGGGCTCCACGCCGTCGCGCTTAACCAGGAGGGCAGCCACGTCCGACGCCGGCGGCAACCGGAGCGCCACGCTGCGGCAGCGCGACCGGATGGTCACCAGGACGTCCGCCGGGGACGGCGCGCACAGCATCCACACCGTCCGCGGCGTGGGCTCCTCGATGGCCTTGAGCAGCACGTTGGTGGTCCGCTCTGCCATCCTGTCCGCGTCCTCGACCACGATGATGCGCCAGCGGCCGGACGAGGGCCGGTTGCCGGCAGTGGCCACGAGTTCACGGGCCTCGTCGATGGTGATGGTGACCTTCTCCGTGCGGACGAAGGTCACGTCCGAGTGTGTTTCGCCCAGGATCGTCAGGCAGGCGGCACAGGTTCCGCAGCCGCGGCGGGTGACGTCCTCCTGGTCGCAGTTCAGCGCCGCAGCGAACGCCTTTGCAGCGTTCGAACGGCCGGATCCGGGCGGGCCGGTGAACAGCCAGGCGTGCGTCAGCCCTTCGCCGCTGGACGCCTGGCGCAACTGGCCGACGACGGCGGGCTGGCCCTGCAGGTCATCCCATACGGTCACGCGCTGCCTCCCCGGTCCGGGTCAAGGAGGGCGTCCACCCGCGCCAGGATTCGCCCGGCCAGCTCCTCGACGGGAAGACGGGCGGGCAGCACCAGATAGGCCTCCGGGCGGTCCTCGGCAAGCTTCAGGAAGGCGGCCCGGATCTGCGCGTGGAAGTCGTCGGCCTCGGACTCCATCCGGTCCTCGGCGGCGTCCCCGGCGGTGCGGCGGCTGCGGCCTACCCCGGGCTCCACATCCAACAGGACCGTCAGCTGTGGTTCCAGGCCCGAGGTCGCCCACTCGTTCAGGGAACGGACGGCCCCGGTCCCCAGGCCGCGGCCGGCTCCCTGGTAAGCCACGGAGGAATCGATGTAACGGTCCGTCAGCACGATTCCGCCACGTTCCAGCGCCGGCCGGATGACCTGCTCGGCATGCGCAGCCCGCGACGCGGCGAAAATCAGGGCCTCGGTGCGGGCGTCAATGTGGCCATGGCCGTGGTCCAGCACCAGCGAGCGGAGCTTCTCACCGATGGGGGTGCCGCCCGGCTCGCGGGTTCGGAGGACGGAAAGGCCCCGGGATTCCAGCGTTTCAGCAAGCCGGGCAGCCTGGGTGGACTTGCCTGCGCCGTCGCCGCCTTCAAACGCGATGAAGAGTCCGGCCCTTGATGTGCTCACTTCTAAAGCCTACCGATCCGGACCGACTTTCCGGGACCCGCTGTGGGTAAGTGCCGCGGCCTGTCATCGCTTTCCGGCCTGCCGGGACCGGACAGTACTCTGTCAGCATGAGTCTTTCCGAACAGCATGCCGCCGCCCTGTCCGCGGAGACGGTGGTGGTTGCCGCGGGTCGTCCCGCCCGCGGGCGGGACCAGCCGGTAAACCCGCCGATCGTCCTGTCCTCCACATACTTCGGCACCGGACCGCTGGCCGACGGCGACCGCGGCTATGGGCGATACTCCAACCCCACGTGGGACCCGTTCGAGGAGGCGCTCGGCCAGTTGGAGGGTGCCGAACTGCCCGCGCTTCTGTACGCCTCCGGCCTGGCCGCCGTCAGTTCGGCCCTGTCCCTGATCCCTGCCGGGGGAGTGCTGGTCATGCCCACGCACAGCTACGCCGGCTCCCTGGTGATGGCCACCGAACTGGCGCAAAAGGGCGCCCTGGAACTGCGCACCGTTGATATTTCGGACACCGCCGCTGTAAAGGCGGCGCTGGCGCCTGCCGGTCCGGACTCGCGGGCTGCAGCCATGCTCTGGCTGGAAAGCCCCACCAACCCGATGCTGGGAATCGCCGACATCGCCGCACTCACTGAAGCCGCCCACGCCGCCGGCGCCATCGTGGTCACGGACAATACCTTTTCCACCCCTTTGGTGCAGCAGCCGCTCAAGCTTGGATCCGACGTCGTCCTCCACTCGGTGACCAAGTACCTGGCCGGCCATTCCGACGTCGTCCTCGGTGCCCTGGTGACGAGCAACCCGGACATCCGCTCGGCATTGCTGCACCACCGCACCATCCACGGCGCCATCGCCGGTCCCTTCGAAGCATGGCTGGCGCTCCGGGGCCTGCGGACCTTGGCCCTGCGCGTGGAGCGTTCCCAGGCGTCCGCCATGGTCCTCGCCGAGCGGCTGAGCCGGGAAGAGCGGATCGAGTCCGTGCGCTTCCCCGGGCTGCCCGGGGACCCGGGCCACGAGCGCGCGAAGGCACAAATGACCGGCTTCGGTTCCATCGTGTGCATCCAACTTGCTCCGGCAGGCGGAGAAAGCGGGGCCGAAGCGGCGGACCGGCTGGTCCGGGCGGTGGACCTGTGGCTCCCGGCCACCTCCCTGGGCGGAGTGGAGTCCCTCATTGAACGCCGGCGCCGCCACACCGCGGAGCCGCAAAGCGTCCCGGAGAACCTGGTCCGGCTGAGCGTAGGCATCGAAAACGTCGAGGACCTGTGGGCGGACCTGAAGCAGGCGCTGGACCGGCTGGACGGCTAGGCTTGTCCCGTGGACGTTGATTCGATGATTGGGTTTGTTGAGCGGACGATTTTCCTGGTCCTTGCCGTGGTTGCGGTGGGGCTGGAACTCTGGGCGCTGGTTGACTGCGCCCGGCACCGGGCCAACGCGTTCGAGGCCACGGGCAAGCGGACCAAGGGATTCTGGCTGGCGCTGACCGGTGGTGCCGCGCTGATCGGCGTCATTTCGCTGCTCAGCAGCAGCTCAGGCATCTTTGGCACGCTGGGGCTGTTCGGCCTGGCCGCCGTCGTCGCCGCCTCGGTTTACCTCGCCGATGTTCGCCCGGCCGTCAAGGACGCGGGCCGCGGAGGCAGCCGGAACATGGGGCCGTACGGCCCCTGGTAGGGGCCACCGGCTCCCTGGGCTCCACGCCCGCCCAAGGAACCCCTGCCCGCCCGTGCCTGCTAACCCCGCGGCGCCACGGCCTCCCAGGCCACCGTCAGTTCCCCGAGCCGCCAGCGCGCCGGTCCATCCTGGACCGGCCAGCCCGCGTCCCGAAGGGACCGGCACATTCCCTGCCAGCGCTGCCGGTTGCCGAAGGCGCCCAGCGGGGCGCACTCCAGCCACGCACGGTCCATGGCCTGCAGGAACGTGTGGACCGGTTCCCCCGGAACGTTCCGATGGATGAGCGCTTTCGGCAGCCGCTCCGCAACCTCTGACGGCAGGCCGAAACTTCCGAACCGGACGGAGACGCTCAGCGAAAGCGGCCGTTCGGAGTCCAGCGCCACCCACGCCACGCGGCGGCCGATCTCGTCGCAGGTTCCGTCGACAAACAACCCCTGCGGCGCGAGCCGTCCCTGCACCAGTTGCCAGATCCCGGCGACGTCCGCCTCCTCATACTGCCGCAGCACGTTGAACGCGCGCACCAGGACCGGCCGTCCGGCGACGGGAAGCTCGAAACCACCCACCCGGAAGCTCAGGCCCGGGCGTTCGAGCGGACGCGCGGCCCGGACCCGCTCTGGTTCAATTTCGATGCCGTACACTCGCACGTCGGGCCGCGCTGCGGCCAGCCGGGTATACAGTTCGACGGCGGTGGCCGGCGTCGCGCCGTAGCCCAGGTCCACTACCAGCGGGTCAGCCGCTGTACGAAGGCGCCAGGCCTGCGGTCCCGTCACCCAGCGGTCCACCCGCCGCATGCGGTTGGGATTGGTGGTGCCGCGGGTAACATTCCCCACCGGTCGGCCATGGCCGCCCTGCACCCGTTCAGCCTTCTGCACCACCGTGCCACCTTATCGCGGGGCCCCGCCGCAGCGGCGTAACGCCCGGCAACGCCCGTAACTGCTCGGCTAGGATGAAAATCATGACTTACAAGCTGATTCTGCTGCGCCACGGCCACAGCGAATGGAACGCCAAGAACCTGTTCACCGGCTGGGTGGATGTCGACCTGAACGACCAGGGCCGCGAGGAAGCAGCACGCGGCGGTGAGCTGCTGGTGGAGAACAACGTTCTGCCGGACGTGCTCTACACCTCGCTGCTCAAGCGCGCCATCAACACCGCCAACATAGCCCTGGACAAGGCTGACCGCGGCTGGATCCCGGTGAAGCGGGACTGGCGCCTGAACGAACGCCACTACGGCGCATTGCAGGGCAAGGACAAGGCACAGACGCTCGCTGAATACGGTGAGGAGCAGTTCATGGAGTGGCGCCGGTCCTACGACACCCCGCCGCCGCCCCTGGACGACAGCTCCGAGTTCTCCCAGGCCCACGATCCCCGCTACGCGGATCTCGGCGACGCCCTCCCGCGCACCGAGTGCCTCAAGGATGTGCTGGTCCGGCTCCTGCCGTACTGGGAGTCGGACATCAAGGAAGACCTGAAGGCCGGAAAAACCGTCCTGGTCACCGCGCACGGCAATTCGCTGCGTGCCCTGGTCAAGCACCTGGACGGCATCAGCGACGAAGCCATCGCCGGCCTGAATATCCCCACCGGTATCCCGCTGGTGTACGACCTCGACGAAAACTTCCAGCCCGTCAACCCCGGCGGAACCTACCTGGACCCTGAAGCCGCGGAACAGGCCATCCTGGCCGTAGCCAACCAGGGCAAGAAATAAGGCGCTAACGCAGACGACGGCGGGCTGGCCACCTGAGGTGGCCAGCCCGCCGTCGTCTGTCCCCGAGGGGCTAGCTGTGTTCGGTGCCGTTCGGCTGCCATGCGCCGGTGACCAGGTAGGTCACCTTCTGGGCGACGGAGACGCCGTGGTCCGCGAAGCGTTCGAAGTACCGGCTGGCGAGGGCAACATCCACGGTGGTGGCGGGCGACTCGTTCCACTCGGGAGCTGCAATGGCCTTGAAAACGCTCAGGTGCAGGTCGTTGATGGCGGTGTTGGCCTTGAGGACGTCCCGGGCCACCTCCAGGTCGCGGGTCTCCAGCAGCACGGTGAGCTTGTCGGCGATTTCCTGGTCCAGTTCAGCCATGCGGTTGAACGTCTCTGTCATGGAGGCGGGAATCACCGTTGAGGGGTAGCGGAGGCGGGCCAGCTGGGCGATGTGCCGGGCGAGGTCACCCATGCGTTCCAGGGAGGCGCTCATGCGGAGCGATCCAACGAGCATCCGGAGGTCGCTGGCCACGGGGCCCTGCAGCGCGAGGATGTCGATGGCGCGCTCGTCCAGGCTGTTCTGGAGGAAATCGATCCGCGCATCGGCAGCAATGACGTCCTGGGCAAGATCCACATCCGCTACCTGGAACGAGGTGGTCGCCTTCTCCATTGCTTCGCTGACCAGGCGGGAGATTTCCACCAGCTGGTCACCGACTTGGGTGAGCTCTTCCTGAAAAACCTTACGCACGTGGGCGTCCTTTCTTCGGAACTCCCACCGGCCGTGACCACGGCGGCAGGAATCGTATCGCCGTTAGGCACTCCAACTCGTTACCCTGCCAGTATGCGGTAAACGGTTAAGTCCTTGCAGATGAACGTTAGTTGAACCGTCGGCCCGGGCGGGCCTGACTCGCCGGTAAGGCAAATTTCAGCGCATAAGGTGGACCTGTGGATCCTATGCTAATCGGCTTGGTGGCCGGCCTGGTTGGCCTGGCGCTTGGCACCTTCGGCGTGCTGGCCTACCGGGTCAGTGAAAAACAGCGCCAAATCCTCGACGCCGGCTCCGACGAGCTCTCGCTGCCCGCCGGGGCCGCCGAGGTGCTTGCCGTCGTCGGGCGTGCTTTCGTGGTTGTTGACGCGGTAGACGGCGTGGTCCGGGCGAGCCCGGCGGCGTACGCTTACGGGCTGGTCCGCGGGCACACCGTCGTGCACAAGGAACTGCTGGACATGACAGCGGGCGTCCGGCGGGACGGCGTGATCCTGGAGAAACAGCTCGAACTGCCGCGCGGTCCGCTGGGCCAGGGGACCATCGTCGTCCAGGTCCGGGCCGCGGTGCTGGGAGAGGAATACATCCTGCTGTTGGCCGACGACCGTACCGAGATCACCCGCACCGAAGAAATCCGGAATGACTTCGTGGCCAACGTGTCCCACGAGCTCAAAACCCCTGTGGGGGCCATTTCGCTGCTGGCCGAGGCGCTCGAATCGTCCGCCGATGACGAACTGGCCGTCCGCCGCTTCGCCAAGCGCATGCACAAGGAGTCCGGCCGGCTCGCTGCTCTGGTGCAGGACATCATCGAACTGTCCCGCCTTCAGGGCGCCAGCGTGACGCAGCAGGGCGGTCCCGTGGATGTGAACGCCGTGATCGCCGAGGCGGTGGACCGCTCCCAGCTGCCGGCGGAGAGCAAGAACATCAGCATCGTGGTCGGTGGCCGTGCCGAAGGCACGGTGTTCGGGGACCAGGACCTGCTGGTCACAGCCCTGCGGAACCTCATCGACAACGCCATCCGTTACTCGCCGCCCAACACCCGGGTAGGCATCGGCGTCCGGACCAGGGACGGGCTGGTATCCATCTCGGTCACTGACCAGGGGGAGGGCCTCAGCGCCGAGGACCAGGAACGCGTCTTTGAACGGTTCTACCGGGTGGACTCGGCCCGGTCGCGGCACACCGGCGGCACCGGGCTGGGCCTGAGCATCGTCAAGCACGTGGCCTCCAACCACGGCGGGGAAGTGACCCTTTGGTCCCAGCCGGGCCAGGGCTCTACGTTCACCCTCCGCCTGCCGGAGATGGAAGGGCAGGAAGCGGCCGAACTCCTGCCGCCGGCACCGGAAGCCGTAGCCGGTCCCCCCGAGCAGGCCAATGCCGGACCCATCAAAACCCAAGTATCCAGCGCCGCCGGCGCGAAAAAACGAGGAGCCAGCGCTTGAGCAGGATTTTGATTGTCGAGGACGAGGAATCGTTCAGCGATCCCTTGTCCTATTTGCTGGGCAAAGAGGGATTCGAGGTGCAGGTGGTGGACAACGGGCTGGAAGCCATCACCGAGTTTGACCGGAACGGCGCGGACCTGGTGCTCCTGGACCTGCAGCTGCCCGGCCTGTCCGGGACTGAGGTGTGCCGCCAGCTCCGGCAGCGTTCTTCCGTGCCGGTGATCATGCTGACCGCCAAGGATTCGGAGATCGACAAGGTGGTGGGGCTGGAACTGGGGGCCGACGACTACGTCACCAAGCCCTATTCCTCCCGGGAACTCGTGGCAAGGGTGCGGGCGGTGCTGCGCCGGCAGGGCGAGCCCGAGGAGCTGGTCTCCGCCACGGTCCAGGCCGGCCCGGTCCGGATGGACATCGAGCGCCACGTGGTCAGCGTGGACGGGGAGCAGGTGCTGCTTCCGCTCAAGGAGTTCGAACTGCTGGAGATGCTGCTGCGCAACTCCGGGCGGGTCCTCACGCGCGGGCAGCTGATCGACCGCGTGTGGGGCTCGGACTACGTGGGGGATACAAAGACGCTGGATGTCCATGTGAAGCGGCTGCGCGGCAAGATCGAGCCGGATCCTTCGGCGCCGCGGTACCTGGTGACGGTGCGCGGGCTGGGTTATAAGTTCGAGCCGTAGCAACGGGGCCGGCAGCAGTGACTGCACAGGCATAGGGAAAGGGAGGGGCCGCCGGCCCCTCCCCTTCCCTATGCAGGCGTCTCTCCGCCCGGTGTGTCCTAGTGGCCCGCAGCAGCGCTCTCGGAGGGCGCCGCGGTCGGCGCAGCCGGCTCGGTGGGCTCGCTGCCGGCCGGCAGGTACTCCTTGTACTCCTCCAGCGTGGCGTCCAGCACCGGCACCTTAACCGTGTTGCTGACGTTGGTGCCGTCCTCGCTGACTTCCATGTCCACCAGGGATCCCGGGATGCCGCCGGTGGTGTCCAGGATGACTTCCTCGGCGGTGTCGTTCAGGAGCGTGTAGGAGTTGGCCCTGACCGGAACCTCGGCCTCCGAACCCTCCGCACCGCTGATCTTCAGCGTGACATCCTTGGAGGATTCGTTGTAAACGGCGCCGATCAGGCGGCCGGGCTGGTCCTCACCGGCGGAAACGACCAGGATGTTCCGCAGCTTCAGGGGGCCCAGGTCAGCACGGATGCCGTCCGAGGAGGAGTACTGGTGCGTGGTCTGCTGGGGCGTGATGTAACTGCAGCCTGCCGTCAGCAGGCCCATGCCGATAGCGGCAGCCGTCAATGCCAGTTTGCCGCGCTGGGCCCGGGTCGTCGCAGTGAAACGCACGTCACGTACTCCTTGAGAGGGTTGGAACATTAATCACGCATAGCCTATCGGCAAACCAGGCCAATCAAGGATTCCGGGCCGTCACATCCTCCTTGGCAGCACCCGTCGCATGCACTATTATCCGCGTTCGTCAAGGGGGTGGAGGGTGCCAATTGTGCCCATTTTCCGCGTATTTTCGCGGTTCCAGGGCCTTCACCCGGCCGGGCATATGCCTGAATCGTGATAAACTGGTCTGCGGGAAAGGGGAAATGTCCACATGGTATTTGAGGTCGGCGAGACAGTAGTTTACCCTCACCACGGTGCTGCGAAGATTGAAGAAATCAAGATGCGCACCATCAAGGGCGAAGAGAAAATGTATCTCAAGCTCAAGGTGGCCCAGGGTGATCTGACCATTGAAGTTCCAGCAGAAAACGTTGACCTTGTTGGGGTCCGGGACGTAGTGGGCAAGGAAGGCCTGGAGCACGTATTTGACGTTCTCCGTGCCGAGTTCACCGAAGAACCCACCAACTGGTCGCGCCGGTACAAGGCAAACCTGGAGAAGCTTGCTTCCGGTGACGTCATTAAGGTGGCCGAGGTTGTCCGCGACCTGTGGCGCCGGGATCACGACCGGGGCCTTTCCGCAGGCGAGAAGCGAATGCTGGCCAAGGCACGGCAGATTCTGATTTCAGAACTGGCGCTGGCCGAGAAGACCGACGAGGAGAAGGCTGCAAGCGTTCTCGACGAGGTCCTGGCTTCCTAAGAATTGAACCCCGGTGGCACACACAGTGCCGCCGGGGCTTCTTTTTGCCCAATTGCGGCCGGCGGGGCCGGCTACCTCCCGGGGACGTAGGCTTGTGCCCATGACTGAAACACCCAACCGCCTGGTCACAGCGGTGATTCTCGTAGCAGCAGGTTCCGGGCAACGGCTGGGCTACGGCATGCCCAAGGCCGCCGTGCCGCTGGGCGGAGAGCCCATCCTGATGCATGCCCTGCGCGGCATTGTTTCGTCCGGGACGGCCAGCCAGGTCTGCGTGGTGCTTCCTGCCGGGGACGATGCGCTGCGGAAGCTTTGCGCGGACTTCCAGGAGGAATTGGCCGACGGCGGCCCGCTGCTGAGCGTTGTTGACGGCGGCGCCACCCGGGCCGACTCCGTCCGGGCCGGCTTTGAGGCCCTGATGGACGGGATCGAAGCCGTCCTGGTCCATGACGCGGCGCGCGCGCTGACGCCCGAAGCGGTCTTCCACCGCGTCGCTGATGCCCTGGCCGCCGGCGCCGCAGCAGTGATCCCCGCCGTCGCCGTGGTGGATACGGTCAAGACTGTGGCTCCCACGCAGGGGCCGGACGCTGCGGTAGCACCCGAAGTGGTTACCGGCACTGCACCCCGCGAAGAGCTGCGCGCCGTCCAGACGCCGCAGGGGTTCCGGGTGGAAACCCTCCGGCACGCGCACCACGCGGCCCAGGACCTGGAACCGGGGCAGGCAGCAGCAGTGACGGACGACGCCATGCTCGTGGAGATGCTCGGCACTCCCGTCTACACGGTCCGCGGCTCCATCCAGTCCTTGAAGATCACCACCCCGCTGGACCTGATCTTTGCCGAAGGCCTGCTCGAGGGGCCGCTCGGCGCACGCTGGGTGGAGGGTTAGCGGTGGCGGTGTTGCCGCGCACCGGCATTGGGATCGACGTCCATGCCTTCGCCCCGGACGGCGACCCCCGTCCGTTGTGGCTTGCAGGACTGCACTGGGAAGGGGAGCGTGGCCTGGCCGGGCACTCGGACGGGGACGCCGTGGCGCACGCTGCGGCCGACGCCCTCTTTTCGGCCGCGGGGGTCGGGGACCTGGGCACGCACTTCGGCACGGACCGGCCGGAGTTCGCGGGGGCGTCCGGCACCGCGCTCCTGGCAGAGGCCGCGCGGATTGTGCGGGCCGCCGGCTTCGAGATAGGCAACGTGTCCGTGCAGCTGGTGGCCAACCGGCCCAAGTTCGGGCCCCGCCGGGAGGAGGCCCGCCGGATCCTCAGCGAAGCCGCAGGCGCCGACGTCAGTGTTACAGCCACCACCAGCGACGGTTTGGGCTTCACCGGCAGGGGAGAAGGGATCTCTGCCATAGCCACCGCGCTCGTGTATCCGGCGGCAACGGCAGAACCCGCAGGCCAGCAGGCACCCCGCAGTGCGCCCGGCACCATCGGCTAATCTGGAGCGGTGACCCTGCGCTTCTATGACACCGCCTCCGCCGAAGTCCGGAACTTCGTCCCCCTCGTCCCCGGCAAGGCCAGCCTGTACTACTGCGGGGCCACGGTGCAGGGGATGCCGCACGTTGGCCATATCCGCTCCGCCATTGCCTTCGACCAGCTCACCCGCTGGCTGCAGTACCGGGGCCTTCGGGTCACGGTGGTCCGGAACGTCACGGACATTGACGACAAGATCCTGGCCAAGTCAGCCGAATCCTTCAGCCCCGGCTTCGAAGCGGGCCAGGACGCCGTCCGCGAGGAGGAGTGGTGGGCGCTGGCGTACCGCTACGAACAGGAATTCCTGAAGGCCTACGACACCCTGGGCGTCTCCCGGCCCACCTATGAGCCCCGGGCTACCGGCCACATCCCGGAAATGCACGCCCTCATCCGGCAGTTGATCGACCGCGGCCACGCCTACGCCGCGACGGACGGCTCCGGGGACGTGTACTTCGACGTCCGCTCCTGGGCCAAATACGGCTCGCTCACGCGCCAGAACATTGATGACATGCAGGCGGCCCCGGACGCTGACCCCCGGGGCAAGAAGGACCCGCGCGACTTCGCCCTTTGGAAGGGCCACAAGGAGGGGGAGCCGACGACGGCGGGCTGGGACTCCCCGTGGGGCACCGGCCGCCCGGGCTGGCACCTGGAATGCTCCGCCATGGTCACCAAATACCTCGGCGCCGAGTTCGACATCCACGGCGGCGGACTGGACCTGCGGTTCCCGCATCATGAGAACGAGATGGCCCAGTCCCAGGCGGCCGGGCACCCGTTCGCCGGCTTCTGGATGCATAACGGCATGGTGACCTATCAGGGCGAGAAGATGTCCAAGTCCATCGGAAACACCATCAGCCCTGCGGAAATGCTCCAGCTCGCATCGCCCCGGGTGGTGCGGTACTACCTCGGGCAGGCGCACTACCGCTCGGTGCTGGACTACCGCCCCACGTCCCTGCAGGAGGCCGCAGCCGCCGTCGAACGCATTGACGGCTTCATCAGCCGCGCCGTCCGTGCGCTGCCGGACGGTACGTCGGACGCCTCCGGCCAGGTCCCCGAACCGTTCGAACGCGCCATGGATGACGACCTGAATGTGCCCCAGGCGCTGGCCGTCCTCCATGACACCGTCCGGTCCGGCAATACCGCCCTGACCGAGGGCAGCCTGGAGGCCGCCAGTGATGCGCTCCGCCAGGTACAGGCCATGACCCGCGTCCTTGGCCTCGACGCTGCAGCCGCCGGCCCGGCCGGCGGCGGCCCCGAAACTGCCGCGCTGGATGTCCTGGTGGAAGCCCAGCTGGCCGCCCGCGCCCAGGCCCGCGCCACCAAGGACTGGGCCGCCTCCGACGCCATCCGCGACACACTCAAGCAGGCCGGCGTCGTGGTTGAGGACGGTCCGGACGGTGCAACGTGGAGCCTGAAGCGGGACTGAGGCCAGTTTCAGGCCGGGTCCGGCGATTTCATCGGGTTGCGTAGACTTGTAGCCAGACTCAGTCATCACAATCAAGGGTGGAACACATGGCCAACAATGGTCGCCGATCGGTCAAAGCGAAGAAGGGCCCAACCATCGGAACCGGTGGCCATGGCCGCAAGGCCCTGGAAGGCAAGGGCCCCACGCCCAAGGCGGAGGACCGCCCGTACCACAAGGCACACAAGGCCAAGCAGCTCGCGGAACGCTCGGCCGCCAAACGCGGCACCGGTGCACGCAGCGCGGGCGCCTCGAAGTCCGGCCCCAAGGGCCGCGCCACCGAGGAAATGGTCACGGGCCGCAACTCCGTCGTGGAGGCGCTGCGCGCCGGCATCCCCGCCAAGGCGCTCCACGTGGCCATCCGGATCGAAATGGACGACCGCGTCAAGGAATCCCTGAAGCTCGCGGCCGAACGCGGCATCCCGCTCCTGGAAACGGGCAAACCGGAGCTGGACCGGATGACCGAGGACGCCGTCCACCAGGGCCTGGTCCTGCAGATTCCGCCGTACGACTACCAGGACGCCTACGAGCTCGCCGAGGAAACGGTGGAGAAGTGGAAAAAGGGGCACATCGCCAACGCGCCGCTCTTCGTGGCCCTTGACGGCATCACGGATCCACGCAACCTCGGCGCCATCATCCGCTCGGTTTCCGCCTTCAGCGGGCACGGCGTGATCGTTCCGGAGCGCCGCTCCGTGGGCGTCACCGCATCCGCCTGGAAGACCAGCGCCGGTGCGGCGGTCCGCGTTCCGGTGGCACGCGCGTCCAACCTCAACAACGCCCTGAAGCAGTTCAAGGGGATGGGCATCTACGTCCTGGGCCTCGACGGCGACGGCGACGTTTCGCTGCCCGACCTCACCCTGGCCACGGAGCCGGTGTGCATTGTGGTTGGCTCCGAAGGCAAGGGCCTCAGCCGGCTGGTGCGGGAGAACTGCGACCAGATCGTATCGATCCCCATCGATTCCGCCATGGAGTCCCTGAACGCGTCGATGGCGGTGGGCATCTCGCTGTACGAGGTTTCCCGCCAGCGCGCCACCACATAGCTGCGCCCATGGTCATGCCGCTCTTCGACACCGCTTCCACCATCGATTCCTCCACGGCCCAGCCCCTCGGGGTGACGGTGCCGCGCGGGGATTCGGGTGGGACCCGGCACCACGCGGGCGGCCGGGCAAACGTGGCCTGCTACGCGCCGGGCCTTGAGAGCCTGGAGATCGTCTACATCGCCCCGGGCGGAGACTGGCGGGTCCAGGCCCTGCCCAATGTCACGCACGGGGTCCACCACGGGATCGTGGAGGACCTGCCGTACGGCTCCCGCTACGGGTTCCGGAAGGCTGCGGCGAAGGAGTCCCTCCCGGTCGCCGTTCCCACCCGGGACATTGACGACGACGGCGGGCAGCCCCTGCTGCTGGACCCTTACGGCCGGGCGGTGGACCAGCGCGAGGGGTTCCTGACCAGCGTGCGGATGGCCAGCGCCTTCGACTGGGGCGGCGACGAACGGCCGCGCGTGAAATGGCGGAACACCATCATTTACGAAGCGCACGTCCGCGGCCAAAGCATGCTCCACCCGGACGTTCCCGAGGAGCTGCGCGGTACGTATGCCGGCATGGCACACCCTGCCATCGTGGAGCACCTCAAGGGGCTCGGCATCACCTCGGTGCAGCTGCTCCCGGTGCACTTCCACCTGGACGAACCGCACCTGCAGGACCTGGGCCTGACCAACTACTGGGGCTACAACACGGCTGCCTTCTTCGCCCCGCATCCTGGCTATGCCACGCAGGCGGCACAGGATGGCGGCCCCCAGGCTGTGCAGGACGAGTTCAAGGGCATGGTCAAGCTGCTGCATGCGGCCGGCATCGAAGTGATCCTGGACGTGGTCTACAACCACACGGCCGAGGGCGGCCCGGACGGGCCCACCATGAGCTTCCGCGGGCTGGGCGAGGACAAGTACTACCGTACCGACGGGCACGGCAGGTACGTAGACACCACCGGCTGCGGCAACAGCCTGAACTTCGGCGAACCGCGGGTTGTCCAGCTGGTGCTGGATTCGCTGCGCTACTGGGTGGATGAGTTCCACATCGACGGCTTCCGCTTCGACCTGGCGGTCACACTGTGCCGCAACGCCGCGAACGACTTTGATCCGCGGCACCCCTTCCTGGTGGCCGTCGCCGCCGATCCGGTCCTCTCCGACGTCAAGCTGATCGCAGAGCCGTGGGACGTGGGCTACGGCGGCTGGCAGACGGGCAGGTTCCCGGGCGGTTGGGTGGACTGGAACGACCACTTCAGGGATTCCGTCCGTTCCTTCTGGCTCGCTGACCGCGCCGCCCTGGAATCCGGCGGGCAGGGCGGCTCCATTGCCCGGCTGGCCGATTCGCTCTCCGGTTCCGCTGCGCTGTTCCAGCCCTCGGGAAGGTCGCGGCTGGCGTCCGTCAATTTCATCACGGCCCACGATGGCTTCACCCTGAACGACCTGGTCTCCTTTGACCGGAAGCACAACGAGGACAACGGCGAGCAGAACCGGGACGGGCACGGGGACAACCGCAGCTACAACCACGGCGTGGAAGGCCCCACAGAGGGCGGTGACATCCTGGCCAGGCGTGCCCAGTCCCGCCGCAACCTGATGGCCACGCTGCTGATCTCCCTGGGCGTGCCCATGATCACCGCCGGGGACGAACTTGCCCGCACCCAGCAGGGGAACAACAACGCGTACTGCCAGGACAACCCGATCGCCTGGCTCGACTGGACCCGCACCCCGGAATCCCACGAGATGCTGCGCAGCACCAAGCGGTATATCCGGCTGCGGAAGGAATTCCTGGCCGCCCAGCCGCACGACTTCCCGGTCCGGGATGAGCAGTCCTACCTGCATTGGTTCGGCCAGGACGGGAAGCCCATGTCCATGGAACGCTGGAATGACCCGGCCAACCGCGTAGTACAGCTTCTGCTGGGTTCGGACGACGGAGGCCTCGCTGGGCTCGTGGTGGTCAACGGGGGCACCGAGGATGTCCAGTTCACGCTTCCGGCGGTTCCCGGCGACGCTGCATCCCGCCGGATGTTTGAACTCCGGCTCACCACCTCCCCGCTGCATGAGATGCGGCAGGGGAGCAGGGTTGCCTCAGGCGAGCGGGACCTGCTCGAGGCGTTCGCCATCAACATTTACCGCACGTAGGCCGGCGTTACCGTGCGCAACCGTTCCATCGTCCCGTTGCTGGTGACCGCCGTCGTCGTGGCGTTCCTTGCCCTGGGCGGCACAGGATTACCGGGGTTGCCGGGCCTGACGGCGGAAAGGCCGACGACGGCCGCCACCGGCGGCGCGGCGGCGCCGGCCGGCGTCGCCAATCCTTCGGGCCTGCCGGAGATCCGCGAGTCGGCGCTGCCGCCGGAGGGCCGGGAGGTCCTGGCGCTGATCCGTGAGGGCGGGCCGTACCGCTACACGCAGGACGACCAGGCGTTCGGCAATTTCGAGCGGATCCTGCCGCGAAAGGCGCCCGCTTACTACCGTGAATACACGGTGCGGACGCCTGGAGAAACGGACCGCGGCGCCCGCCGCATCGTGGCCGGCGAAGGCGGCGACAAGTATTACACCGACGATCATTACGAATCATTCAGATTCATAGCGGAAGGCAGCTGAGCTACAACGATGAAGATTTATTCCGGCGACACCTGGACCCTTGAAGAGCTGAAGGAGCAGGCAGCGGACGCCGGCCGCCGCAGCCTCGTGGTTCCGGCTGCGGACAGCAAGAAGGCGGTGCTGGAAACGTTCGGCGAGGTCCTGGACTTCCCGGAGCACTACGGCGTGAACCTGGACGCCCTGAATGACTCGCTCCACGATTTTGCGGACGCCATCACGGAAAACGGCAATGCCCCCGTCACCGTGCTGTGGCTCGTGGCGGCCACGTTCCGCGCCGACCGGTCCTTCGGCGTGCTCTGCGAGGTCCTGCAGGACGCCGAACGCTACGCCGGCAAGGACCTCGCAGTCACCGCCGTGCTGCTGTAGGTTTCACGCGTTCACGATCAGGCCCAGTTCGGCCTTGGAAGCCAGGGCGTCGTGGCGGGGCAGGACGCGGACGGTGTAGCCGAACGGGCCCGCGCGGTCGATCACCAGGGAGCCGCTGAACAGGTGGCGACCGCTGCCCAGGTCCTCCTGGGCCTTGAGCTCCATGACGGTGATGTCGGTCAGGGTGTCGTTCTCCTGGGCCCGGCCGTACGCCACCTCGACGGATACGTCCGCCGGAGTGAGGCTGTGCAGTGCCACGTAGGCGTTGACCTGCAGGACGTCGCCGATCTGCGGATCTTCCGACACTCCCACCGAGTCCACGTGCTCCACGTGCACCTGCGGCCATGCCGCCCGCACCACGGCGCTCCATGCGGCCAGGGCGCGCGCCTGTGAGAAGGAGTTGGCCACGGCGCTCCGGCCGGCCTCCGCCGCGGGCCGGTACAGTACGTTCACGTAGTCCCGCAGCATGCGCTCGGCCGACACGGCGGGGCCCAGGTGCGAGAGGGTGTGCTTGATCATCGACACCCAGTGTGTGGGGACCTTCTCGCTGCTGGTGGTCGAGGGACCGGCGGACCCCGCACCCGCAGAGACCGTGCTCCCGTAGAACCGGGGCGCAACCTGCGTTTCGAGCAGTTCGTACAGTGCCGCGGCCTCTATATCGTCGCGTTCCTCCGGCGAGGCGTCATTGTTGGCGGTGGGAATCGCCCAGCCGTTCTCGCCGTCGTACATCTCGTCCCACCAGCCGTCCAGGACGGAAAGGTTCAGTGAGCCGTTCAGGGCGGCCTTCATCCCGGACGTGCCGCAGGCCTCCAGCGGGCGCAGCGGGTTGTTCAGCCACACGTCGCAGCCGGGGAACAGCGTGCGGGCCATGGCGATGTCGTAGTTGGGAAGGAACACGATCCGGTGCCGGACCTCTGGGTCGTCGGTGAACCGGACCAACTCCTGGATCATCTTCTTGCCGGCGTCATCCGCCGGATGGGACTTGCCCGCGATCACCAGCTGGATGGGGTGCTCCTTGTGGAGGAGCAGTGCCTTCAGGCGGTCAGGCTCCCGCAGCATCAGCGTGAGCCGCTTGTACGTGGGGACGCGGCGGGCGAAGCCGATGGTGAGGACATCCGGATCCAGCACGGTGTCCGTCCACGCCAGCTCTGCGTCGGCGGCGCCGCGCTTCTTCCAGGCTGCCCGCAGGCGGCGGCGGACATCGTCCACCAGGGCGGACCGCATCTCCCGGCGCAGCGCCCACACGTCGGCGTCGCTGACGTTGTAGGCCAGATCCCAGCGGCCGTTGGCTTCGGCCTCGCTGCCGAACTGGTCCCGGGCGAGCTTGGCGATGCGGCTGTCCACCCAGGTAGGTACGTGCACGCCGTTGGTTACCGAGGTGATGGGCACCTCGGAGTGGTCGAAGCCGGGCCACAGCGCCGCAAACATCCCGCGCGAGACCTCCCCGTGCAGCTTGGCCACCCCATTGGCACGTTGGGCCAGGCGGAGGCCCATGACGGCCATGTTGAAGACCGACGGGTTTCCCTCCGCGTAATTCTCCCTGCCCAGTTCCAGGATCCGGTCCACGGGCACGTCCGGTGCCAGGCCGGCCTGGAAGAAGTGGTTGATCTGGTTGATCTCGAAGCGGTCGATGCCGGCCGGGACCGGAGTGTGGGTGGTGAACACGGTGGAGGCGCGGCCGGCGGCGAGGGCCTCGTCGAAGGTGAGCTTCTGGTCCCCGGCCATGAGCTCCTGGATGCGTTCGATCCCGAGGAACCCGGCGTGTCCCTCGTTGGTGTGGAAGACCTCGGGTGCCGGGGTGCCCGTGAGCTGCTGGAAGGCCCGCAGCGCCTTCACACCGCCCATGCCCAGCAGCAGTTCCTGCTGCAGGCGGTGGTCACCGCCGCCGCCGTAGAGCCGGTCCGTGATGCTGCGGGCGGCGTCGTCATTGCCCGGAACGTTGGAGTCCAGCAGCAGCAGCGGGACGCGTCCGACGTCGGCCCGCCAGATGTGCGCCAGCAGGCGCCGGCCGTTGGGAAGCGGCAGGGTTACCTGCAACGGCTTGCCATTGCCGTCCGGCGAGGGCTCGCGCAGCAGCGTCAGCGGCAGTCCGTCAGGGTCCAGCACCGGGTAGGTTTCCTGCTGCCACGCGTCCCGGGACAGCGACTGCTTGAAGTAGCCGGCCTGGTACAGCAGGCCCACGCCGATCAGCGGGACGCCAAGATCCGAGGCTGCCTTGAGGTGGTCGCCGGCCAGGATTCCCAAGCCGCCGGAGTACTGCGGGAGCACCTCGGTGATGCCGAACTCGGGCGAGAAATAGGCAATCGCCGCCGGCGCGTCCGGGCCAAGGCCCTGGTACCAGCGCGGCTCCTGCAGGTACCGGTTGAGGTCCGCTTCGGCGGCGTGCACCCGCTCCACCACGGACTGGTCCGCGGCGAGCTGCTGGAATTCCTCGCGGCTGACCATGCCCAGGAAGCCGATGGGATCCTGCCCGCTTTCCTCCCACAGCCGGGGGTTCAGGCCGGCGAAGAGCTCCCGGGTGGGGCGGTGCCAGGACCACCGCAGATTGCTGGCCAGCCGGGCCAGCGGCCGGATGGGTTCGGGGAGGACTGTACGGACCGTAAACCTGCGGATTGCCTTCACCTGCGCCACACTAACCGACTCGGTGCGCGCCCGGAACCAGCAGTAGGTTTCTTTTGGGTAAATGACAGGAGCCGCGGGGAAATGACGCGCCCGGCCATTAAATTAGTGAGCATCCTTAGCATTCCGGGTCGTTTCTCGCTAACGTCGAGCTTGTGACGACTAACTCAGTAGCCAGTGCCGCATCAACGAAAATGTCAGGGGCCCCCATCACCGACGGCCTGCGGTTCGGACGGTTCCCGATCACCGCCGTGCAGCCAGTGGTGGAGGGCGGAAAGTTCCCCGCGAAAGCCCTGCCCGGGGAAGGCATCGTGGTCGGTGCCACGGCCTTCCGGGAGGGCCACGACCAGCTCGGCGTGAGCGCCGTCCTGTTCGATCCGGCCGGTGCTGAACGCCAGCGGACCAGGCTCGCACCGCCGCGGGGGGAACGCGGCATGGGGACGGACCGCTGGGAAGGCATCCTCACGCCGTCGGACGTGGGGGACTGGTCTTTCGCCATCGAAGCGTGGCACGACCGCTACGGCACCTGGCACCACAATGCGGAGGTGAAGATCGCCGCGGAAATCGATGTCGAGTTGATGCTCGCCGAAGGCGCCGCGCTGCTGTCCGAAGCGGCCGACGACGGCTCCCGCCCGGAGGCTGACCGCGCCACGCTGCGCTGGGTCGCCGAAAGACTGGCGGACCGGTCGCTTAGCACGGAGGAGCGCCTCGGCGCCGGGTTCAGCCAAGGAGTGGCGGACATCGTGGCGCGCCAGCCCATCCGTGAACTGGTCACGGTGACCGAAAAGTTTCCGCTGCGCGTGGAGCGCGACCGCGCCGGCCGCGGCGCCTGGTACGAGTTCTTCCCCCGTTCCGAAGGGGCCGTGAAGAACCATGAAACCGGTGCCTGGACGTCCGGAAACTTCCGCACGGCCGCACGCCGGCTCGATGCGGTGGCGGACATGGGCTTCGACGTTCTCTACATGCCCCCTATCCATCCGATCGGCGTGCAGCACCGCAAGGGCCCGAACAACACGCTGATTGCCGGCCCCCACGACCCGGGCTCGCCGTGGGCGATCGGCGCCAAGGAGGGTGGCCATGACGCCATCCACCCGGACCTGGGCACGTTCGAGGACTTCGACGCATTCGTGGCCCGCGCCAACGAACTCGGCCTTGAAGTGGCGCTGGACCTCGCGCTGCAGGCGGCGCCGGACCACCCCTGGGTCGAATCGCACCCCGAGTGGTTCACCACGCGCGTGGACGGCAGCATCGCCTACGCCGAAAACCCGCCCAAGAAGTACCAGGACATCTATCCGCTGAACTTCGATAACGACCCCGAGGGCCTGTCGCGGGAGATCCTGCGCGTTGTCCTGCTCTGGGTCAGCCACGGCGTGCGGATCTTCCGGGTGGATAACCCGCACACCAAGCCGGTCTGGTTCTGGGAGTGGCTCATCGCCGAGGTGGAAAAGACCGAACCCGGCGTGGTTTTCCTGGCCGAGGCCTTCACCCGCCCCGCCATGATGCACGCACTGGGCCGGGCCGGGTTCCAGCAGTCCTACACGTACTTCACCTGGCGCAACACCAAGCCCGAGATCGAGGCCTACTTCAACGAGGTCAGCCACGAATCCCCGGCGTTCTTCCGGCCCAACTTCTTCGTGAACACCCCGGACATCCTCACCGAATACCTGCAGTTCGGCGGGCCTGCAGCCTTTAAAGTGCGGGCGGCGCTGGCGTCCACCGCCAGCCCGCTGTGGGGGGTCTACGCCGGATACGAGCTGTACGAGCACGTGGCCCGGCCCGGCGCGGAGGAGTACATCGACAACGAGAAGTTCGAGTACAAGGCGCGGGACTGGGACGCCGCGGCCGCTTCAGGGCGTACCCTGGCCCCGTACATCACGCGGCTGAACCACATCCGGCACTCCCACCCGGCGCTGCAGGACCTGCAGAACCTCACAGTGCACCACTGCACGGATGACGCCACGGTGGTGTACTCCAAGCACAAGACCCTTCCGGACGGATCGAAGGACACCATCATCGTGGTGGTAAACGTGGATCCGCACGGAACCAGGGAAAGCACCGTGGCGCTGGACCTGGCCGCGCTGGAACTGGACCCGGACGACCTCACGGCGAACGGCGGCTTCCGGGTGGATGACCTCATCTCCGGCGAAAGCTGGGAATGGGGCGAGTACAACTACGTGCGGCTGGACCCGCATGTTGAGCCGGCCCACATCCTGCATGTCAGGAGAGCGCATCAGTGAATTTCACGCCGCAAAGTCCGGGCCATTTCACTCCGAAGAGCACGTTTGAGCTAAACGCCCCGGGACTGCAGCATGACCCGCTGTGGTACCGGAAAGCCGTGTTCTACGAAGTGCTGGTCCGGGCTTTTGCGGATGCCAACGGGGATGGATCGGGGGATTTCTCCGGGCTGATCGACAAGCTCGACTACCTGCAGTGGCTGGGCGTCGACTGCCTGTGGCTTCCCCCGTTCTTCCAGTCTCCGCTGCGCGACGGCGGCTACGACATCTCCGACTACAACTCGGTCCTGGACGAATTCGGCACCATCAGCGACTTCAAGCGCCTCGTGGCGGAAGCCCACGCCCGGGGAGTGCGGGTGATCATCGACCTGCCGCTGAACCACACCTCCGACCAGCACCCCTGGTTCCAGGAGTCGCGGAAGGACCCCAACGGACCCTACGGCGACTTCTACGTCTGGAGCGACACCGACGAAAAGTACCAGGACGCCCGGATCATCTTCGTGGACACGGAGGAATCCAACTGGACCTTCGATCCCATCCGGCGGCAATTCTTCTGGCACCGGTTCTTCAGCCACCAGCCGGACCTGAACTTCGAAAACCCCAAGGTGATCGAGGCACTGTTCGACGTGGTCCGGTTCTGGCTGGACCAGGGGATCGACGGGTTCCGGGCGGACGCCATTCCGTACCTGTTCGAGGAGGAGGGAACCAACTGCGAGAACCTGCCCGCCACGCATGACTTCCTCCGCCGCCTCCGCACCATGGTGGACGAACGGTACCCCGGCCGGGTGATCATCGCCGAGGCCAACCAGCCGCCCAATGAAGTGGTGGAGTACTTCGGGACCGGGGAGGAACCGGAATGCCATATGGCCTTTCACTTTCCCATCATGCCGCGCCTGTACTACGCGCTGCGGGACCAGAAGGCCGCACCCATTATCGAGACCATGAAGGACACGCCGAACATCCCGGAAGGGGCCCAATGGGGCACGTTCCTGCGCAACCACGACGAACTCACCCTCGAGATGGTCACCGCGGACGAACGCGCCGCCATGCTGGGCTGGTACGCACCCGACCCCCGGATGCGGGCCAACATTGGCATCCGGCGGAGGCTCGCGCCCCTGCTGGACAACTCCCGCGCGGAGATCGAGCTCATCAATGCGCTGCTGCTGTCCCTGCCGGGCAGCCCGTTCCTGTATTACGGGGACGAGATCGGCATGGGAGACAACATCTGGCTGGAAGACAGGGACGCAGTGCGCACCCCGATGCAGTGGAACCCGGACCGGAATGCCGGGTTTTCCAGCGCTGATCCGGGCAAACTCTACCTCCCGCCCATCCAGTCCCTGGTCTACAACTACGGGATGGCGAACGTGGAGGCGGAGGCCGCCCATTCCGGTTCGCTGCTCCGGTGGACGAGGCAGATCCTCAGCGTCCGCAAGAACCACCCTGCGTTCGGGCTGGGCAGTTTCCGGCACGTGGAGGCGGACCATGACGCCGTCCTGGCCTACCTCCGTGAACTGCCTGACGGCAACAGCGCCGGCCTGACCGGCGAGACCCTGCTCTGCGCGTTCAACTTGTCCCAGCACCCCGTGGCGGCCACGCTGCAGGTCCCGGACTACGCCGGGCGCGGGCTTCGCGACGTGTTCGGCGGCCAGCCGTTTCCCGCCATCAACGGGGACGGCACCCTCACGCTGACCCTCGGCAGCCACGATTTCTACTGGCTGCGGCTCCGGTCTGCAGCATCCAATCCATCATCTCCGTACACCCAGGCGATGCCGATCCTATCGATCGAGGACTGATTATGAACCAGCCCATCCTCACCCCCGCACTGACCGCACTCCTGCAGCGCTGGTTGCCCGAGCAGCGGTGGTTTCCGGTCAAATCACCCCACTTCGAAATGTCCCAGGCAGGAAGCGTGGGGCTGGAGGACCCTGCCGGGCACGCCGGGCTGGCGGTGTTCCTCCTGAACATCACCACGCCAACGCCCGACGGCGGCCGGCGGACTGCCGTGGTGCAGGTCCCCTTGAGCTTCCGGCCGGCACCCGCTGCAGGGATGGAGCGTGCCCTGATCGGCGAAGCAGCGGGAACCGACCCGTCACGGCCATGGGTCTATGACGCCGTCCACGATCCGGACTTCGTGGGCGCCTGGCTGGAGCTCATCCGCGGGCAGGAGAAGGCCGCCTCCGGCAGTGCCACGGGCTTCCATGTCCCCGGCGGGCACCGCCTGCCTACCGCCCGGGGAGTGGTGAAGGTGCTGTCCGGGGAACAGTCCAACAGTTCGGTCATCGTGGACGACGGCGAATCCGCGGCGATCGTGAAGTTCTTCCGGGTGCTTTCAGCCGGGACCAACCCCGAGGTCGAAGTGGGGGCCGCCCTGACAGCAGCCGGGACTTCCGAGGTCCCCGCAACGCTGGGCTGGGTCCGCGGCGAGTGGCTGGCGCAGCAGGGTACCGGCGCGGTGAACGGCGACGATTCCCGTTCCGGCGGGTCCGACGGCGGCCCGCGCTACCTGCAGGGAGAGCTGGCGGTGGCGCACGAATTCCTGGCCGGCGGCCGCGACGCGTGGCGGCTGGCAGTGGATGCCGCCCGGTCCGGTACCGGCTTCACCACCGAGGCGCGTGCCCTGGGCGCGGCCACGGCCACCGTCCACCGGCGGCTCGCGGAGACCCTTGGGCAGTCTTCGGAAGCCGAGACCGGCAAGGCGGTCGCCTCAGCAGTAGCCCAGCGCGTGCGCCAGGCATGGGCGGAAGCACGCACCGCCGTCGGGCCTTACGACGACGCGCTGGAAGCGCTGCTGGCACGTCTGGACGGGGCTTCCCCGGGGCCGCTCCAGCGCATCCACGGCGACCTGCACCTGGGCCAGATCCTCCAAGTGGCCGGCCGCGCCGGCAATTCCGCTGTGGACCACCAGCGCTGGGCCATCCTTGACTTCGAGGGCGAGCCTATGCGGCCCATCGCAGAGCGGAACGTCCCCGACGTCGCGCTGCGCGACGTGGTGGGCATGCTGCGGTCCTTCGACTATGCAGCCGGCGCCGCCGGACGTGAGCAGGAAGGCGCCCAGGTTCCCGATTCCTGGGTGGATGACTGTGCCGACGCGTTCCTCGCCGGGTACTCGGATGTCACCCCCGCCCCGGTGGACCGGCAGTCGCCGCTCTTTATGGCATTGTGGCTGGACAAGGCACTGTACGAAGTAGTTTATGAAATGCGTAACAGGCCCGACTGGCTGGCGATCCCCGTGAACGCCTCCAGACGGCTCCTCAGCGGTAACGGCTCCGGCGCCCAAGCCGGGGCAGCATCGGAAGGTAACGAAATGACAGGTTCCGCACGAACTGAACGCCCACGGATGCCCCTCCACGTGGACTCCGGCACGCTGGGAAAGATCGCCAACGGTGAGCATCACGCCCCGCACTCTGTCCTGGGCGCCCACCTCGATGACTACGGCCATGTCACCATCCGGACGGTCAAGCACCTGGCCGAGGCCGTTACCGTCATCACCGAGGCCGGTGAATTCCCAATGGAGCACGAGGAGCACGGCGTCTGGGTGGCTGTGCTCGAACCGCTGCAGCAGGGTCACGTCCCGGACTACCGGCTGGCTGTCACCTATCCCGAAGCCGCTCCGGTCACGGTGGACGACCCGTACCGCTACCTGCCCACGGTGGGCGAGGTTGACCTGCACCTGATCGGCGAAGGCCGGCACGAAAAACTGTGGCAGGTGCTTGGCGCGCACGTGCAGCACTACAAGTCTTCCCTGGGCGACGTGGACGGTGTGTCCTTCGCCGTCTGGGCACCCAACGCGCAGGCAGTCCGCGTGAAAGGCGACTTCAACGCCTGGGACGGCCGCGAGAATTCCCTGCGCTCGCTGGGCTCCTCCGGGGTGTGGGAGATCTTCATTCCGGGTGTTTTAGCAGGGGCGTGCTACAAGTTCGAGATCCGGACCAAGGCCGGGCACTGGGTCGAGAAAGCGGACCCCCTGGCCTTCGGTACCGAGGTACCCCCGCTGACGGCGTCCAGGGTGGTGGAACCCTCCTATGCCTTCAAGGACGACGAGTGGATGGAAGCCCGCGCCCAGCGCGACCCGCACAACTCCGCCATGAGCGTCTACGAGGTGCACCTGGGGTCCTGGCGCCTGGGCCTGGGGTACCGGGAACTGGCCAAGGAACTGGTGGAATACGTCAAGTGGCTCGGGTTCACGCACGTCGAATTCATGCCCGTGGCCGAACACCCCTTCGGCGGTTCCTGGGGCTACCAGGTCACCTCCTACTTCGCACCCACGTCCCGGTTCGGCCATCCGGACGAGTTCCGTTACCTCGTGGACACTCTGCACCAGAACGGGATTGGCGTACTCCTGGACTGGGTGCCGGCGCACTTCCCCAAGGACGAATGGGCCCTGGCCCGGTTCGACGGCGAGCCCCTCTACGAGCACGCGGATCCGAACCTGGGCGAGCACCCGGACTGGGGCACGCTGATCTTCGACTTCGGCCGCACGGAAGTGCGGAACTTCCTGGTGGCCAACGCCCTGTACTGGCTGGATGAGTTCCACATCGACGGCCTCCGGGTGGACGCCGTGGCCTCCATGCTCTACCTGGACTATTCGCGCCAGGACGGCCAGTGGCAACCCAACCGCTTCGGCGGTCGGGAGAACCTCGAAGCCATCTCGTTCCTGCAGGAAGTCAACGCCACGGTCTACAAGACCCACCCCGGCGCGGTCATGATCGCGGAGGAATCCACGGCGTTCCCCGGCGTCACAGCCCCCACCAGCCACGGCGGCCTGGGATTCGGCCTGAAGTGGAACATGGGCTGGATGCACGATTCGCTCAAGTACGCCTCCGAAGACCCGGTCAACCGCAAGTGGCACCACGGCACGGTGACTTTCTCCCTGGTTTATGCCTTCACTGAGAACTTCCTGCTGCCCATCAGCCACGACGAGGTAGTCCACGGCAAGGGCTCCATGCTGCGCAAGATGCCGGGCGACCGGTGGCAGCAGCTCGCCAACCTGCGGGCATTCCTGGCATACCAGTGGGCGCACCCGGGCAAGCAGCTGATCTTCATGGGCACCGAGTTCGGCCAGGAAGCCGAATGGTCCGAACAGCACGGGCTGGACTGGTGGCTTGCGGACATCCCGGCGCACAAGGGCATCCAGCTGCTGACCAAGGACCTCAACGAGCTCTACCGTTCCACGCCCGCGCTGTATGCACGGGACAACGAGCCCAGCGGTTTCCAGTGGATAAACGGCGGGGATGCCGACCGGAACGTCCTGTCCTTCATCCGCTGGGACACCGAGGGCAACCCGGTGGTGTGTGCCATCAACTTTTCCGGCGCACCGCACGTGGGCTACACGCTCGGCGTGCCGTCCGCGGGCGCCTGGACCGAGGTGCTCAATACCGACGCCACCACGTACGGGGGGTCGGGCGTCCTGAACGCGGGGGATCTCCAGGCGAAAGAGGTCGGCCAGGATGGCCAGCCGGCAACGCTGAGCGTCACCCTCCCGCCCCTGGGTGCGGCGTACTTCAAGCCGGGCCGCGGGGACAGCTGAGCACCGGCCGTTCGGCTGGCCGGCAGACGGGCCGGCGGGCGGGTTTTCCGAAGGGCCCGGAATCCGCGTGATTCCGGGCTTTTCCGGGCCTATGGGCATCTTGGAAGAGCATCCCCAAAGGCCGGGTTGGCGCTTCCGAGGAAGTGGTGGTAGAGTTTATTTCCGCGCTGCTCCACGGAGTCAGACGGAAAAACCGACAACAAGGCCTTCGGCTGAAGAACGTCGCGGACGCCGGTTTGACAAGAGTGAAGCCAGCGGGTAAGTTTGAAAAGTTGCTCCGGAGCGATCCTGAACGTTGGTTTGGGTGGTGCCGGGTGTGTCTGTTGTTTGAGAACTCAATAGTGTGCCAA
>NZ_JBIVQC010000006.1:0-190551 GCF_044754925.1 Pseudarthrobacter sp. NPDC092424
CTTCGCCTTGATCCACTCCGGCTTCCGCTCCACCGGGACAGCCGCGTTACGCTGCTCAATCCGCAGCATCTTCCGGCCCTCAGGTGCCAATGTCATGACCGCACCCCCAGTGCCGCAGCGCCCGCGCCGTGGCGTTGGGCGAGCAGCATGAGCGCGTCCTGTGCCTCCTGCTCGATCCGGCGCTGGCCCCACCCGAGGTGCGGCGCCAGCTGCGCGGCCACCTCGTAGGCCACCTCCGCGGTGACCAGGCCACGGAAGGCCAGGCCCGTCCGGCGGATCAGGACGTCGGCCACGTGGGCCACCTGTTCGTGCGCCGCCATCCAGGCCAGCTCGCGGGTGCTCAGCTCAGCGGTGCTCCGCAAGGGCGCGTCGTCCCCCTCTGCCAGGAACGCCAGCACTTCGTCGGCGCGGGTGCCGTAACGGGCCAGAAGAGTCCGGGCGCGGTCCGCACTGATCCCGGGGCCGGTGCGGGCAGCGATCCAGGCCTCGACGGCGGAACCATCCTGCGGGTAGGCCCGTCCTCCGCCGATGGGAAGGTTCCGGGTGTCCACCGAGCGGACCCGCCCAAGCAGGCCCAGGACCTCGTCGGCCACCTGCTCGGACAATGCCCGGAAGGTGGTCCATTTACCCCCGACGATGCTCAGGACAGGCCGGTCGGTTCCGGGCAGGACCGAGCGCTCGATGCGGTAGTCGCGGGAAACAAAGCCCGGGGCGGTGTCGTCGTGCCGCGGCAGGGGCCGGACCCCGGAGAAGGTATAGACAATGTCCTCGCGGGAAACCGACACAGCCGGGAACACATGGCGGATCAGGTCGAAGAAGTACTGGATCTCGGCGTCGGTGCAGACGGGCTCCAGGTCCTCCCCCGCGTCGATGTCCGTGGTTCCCACCAGCACACGGTCAACCATGGGGTAGATCAGCACGATGCGCCCGTCGCTGTGCTCGAAGAAGATTTCGCGGCCGCCCGTGGCGGCCAGCAGGCCCGGGTGGTCCAGGACAATGTGCGAGCCTTTGGTCCCTCCCATGAAGCGCGACGGCGACCCCAGGGCGCCGTTGGTCGCGTCCACCCACGCGCCGGTCAGGTTGACGACGACGTCCGCGGCGAAGGTGAATTCCTCACCGGTGAGCTCGTCGCGGAGCCGCGCGCCGCCGTCGTGCGTTCCAACGAAGGAAAGGTAATTGGCAGCGCGGGCGTGGGGGCCTGCCTCGAGGCCGTCCCGGAGGGCGTCCAGGGTGAGCCGCTCGGGATCATGCACCGAGGCGTCGAAATAGGTGGCAGTGTATTTAAGATCGGCCCGCAGGGCGGGCAACTCCGCCAGAGAGCGTTTGCGGCCCACGAACCGGTGCCGCGGCACCGACCCGCCCCGGCGCGAGAACGCGTCGTAGAGGCTCAGGCCCACCTTCACCAGGATTGCCCCGCGTTCCTTCGGTTTGCCGGAGCGGTGCGTGATGAAACGCAGCGGCGCGTTCAGCAGCCCGGAGAACGTTGAGAACACCGGGATGGTGGTCTGCAGCGGCTTGACGTAGTGCGGCGCGATGTTCAGGAGCCGGTTCCGCTCCACCACGGACTCGTGCACCAGGCGGAACTCGCCGTTCTCGAGGTACCGGATGCCGCCGTGGATCATGTGGGAGGAGGCACCGGATGCCCCTTGGCAGAAGTCGCCCCGTTCCACCAGCGCCACCTCGACGCCCTGCAGCGCAAGGTCGCGGAAGGTGCCGACGCCGTTGATGCCGCCGCCGATGATGAGGACTCGGGCGCGGGGGCGGTCCTGGAGGGCCTGGACGGTGGGGCGGGTGGAATGGTCAGTGGACACGGGTGGCTCCAGAGAGGGTGTGTTGCGAATGGTGGTTGATGGCACGCGGGGCGCGGCACGCCGTGGACGTGGCCCCGGGGCGGGCGGCTGGCTCAAGCAGGGGCATCAGCGTGCCGGCCAGGGCGTCGCGGACATCGTCCACGGTGGTCCCCGGAACGGCGTCAGCGACGCAGCCGACGGATTCCGGCCGGAAGTCGAGGTCCAGGAGGGCGTAGGCCTCCTCGAGGGCCGCCCGTGCCGGGCCGGCGTCCTCGACCATGACGACGGCGCTGAACAGGTATCCGTGCTTGGTGAGCCGCTGCCCGGTCCCTGCCAGCTTGGCGCGCCCGGCGTCGTTGACGCTGAATTCGCCGGTGCAGTATTCGCCCGGTACGGCACCGACCCGCGCGTCGGCTCCGAGGACCCGGAGGGCGGCGGCGGAGTGGTGGGCGAAGGACTCGAAGCGTTCTTTGATCGAGGACCTGGCGTCCGGGTTGGGCGCCCAAAGGTGGACCACCAGGTCGCCGGGACCGTACAGCGCCAGGTGTCCCCCAACCGGCCTGATGATCGGTTCATAACCGCGTGCTGCCAGGAACTCGCGGGCCGCCGGGTAACCGGCGCGGAGCGAATCCCTGCGGCTGAAAGCCGCCGTCGGAAGCGGCCGGGAGAAGTTCAGCTCACCGGCCCGTGCGGAAGGGAGCGCGAGGAGCCGGCCGGCGATGAACTCCATGTCCTCCGGACCGGAGCGCGGTTTCGGATCATGGACCAGCCGGACCGGCCCGGAGCCGAACGGCGGATGGACGGCGTTCACAGCGTTCCGGGACCCGGACTCCGCCCGGTCACGGTCCTCACGGCGTCACACCAGCCGGCGTACAGCTCCTCGCGCCGCTCCGCGGACATCTCCGGTTCAAAAACCCGGTCGATCTGCCAGCCTGTCGCCAGGTCGTCACGGCTCCAGAGGCCGACGCCCATCCCCGCAAGGTGGGCGACGCCCAAAGCGGTCCGCTCCAGCTCAGTGGGACGAAGCACCGGGACGCCGAGGATGTCCGCCTGGAACTGGCAGAGCAGGTTGCTGCGCGCCGCACCGCCGTCGACCTTAAGCTCCGGAACCGGGTTGCCGCCGGCGACGAGCACATCGATGTTGTCCCGCGTCTGGTATGCCATCGCCTCGATGCCCGCGCGCACAATGTGCTCGGAACTGCTCTCCAGCGTCAGCCCCACGATGCTCGCCTTGCTGTCCCGGGACCAGTGCGGGGCGCACAGTCCGGCGAAGGCCGGGACGATGTACACGCCTCCGGTGTCCTGGACCCGCCGCCCTAGTTCCTCGAGGTCGGTATCCTCGGAAAGGATCCCCAGCCGCTCACGCATCCACTGCAGGGTCTGGCCGCAGTGAAACACGACGCCTTCGATTTCATAGGCGGTTGTTCCACCCTCGGTCCAGCCGACGCTGGCGGTGAGGCCGTCCAGGATCGCGGGAGCGGGGCCGCTGTTGGCAGTCAGGACCCCGGCGGTGCCGTAGGTGTTCTTCACTGACCCGGCCTCGAAACACGCCTGGCCGAACATCCCCGCCTGCTGGTCTCCCATGATCGCCATGATGGGGACACTTGACGTGCCCGGGAGCCCGACGTCGGCCGGCCGCATGTCGCCAAAGTGCGAATCGGACGGCAGTGCCGGGGGCAGCAGCCGGCCCGGGATACCGCACGCCTCGATAAGCTTCTCGTCCCAGTCGCGTGTTTCGAGGGAGAACAGCGCCGTGCGGGACGCCTCGCTGTGGTCCGTGAAATGCGAACGGCCACCGGTCAGCTGCCACAGCAGCCAGGTGTCCACCGTGCCGGCGGCCAGCTCTCCGCGCTGGGCGCGTTCCCGCACACCGGCCACGTTCTCCAGCACCCAGGCGAGTTTGGCGGCACTGAAGAACGAATCGTTGAACAGGCCGGTCCGCTGCCGGAACTCCTGGTCAAGGCCGTCCGTACTCCAGCGCTGGACGATCCCGTCCGTCTGCTTGGACATCCACATGATCGCGTTGTGGACCGGCTCCCCCGTCCGGCGGTCCCACAGGAGGCAGGACTCCCGGTGGGTGGTGATCCCGACGGCGGCCAGATCGTCCGTCGTGGCGCCCACCTTGGCCATGACGGCCTGCATGCTGTTCCGCTGGGCCTCCCACAGCGCCGCGGGGTCGAGTTCGACCCACCGCGGTTTGGGGAAAAGGGGGACGACCGGATGGCGGGCCTCGGCCACGATCTGCCCGTCGAGGGACACCAGCACCGCGCGGGCGCTGGTGGATCCTTCGTCCAGGGCCAGGACGTAGCGCGCCGTCATGACGCGGAGCCCTCCGCTGTGGCCCGGTCCTGGGCAGCATGGGCAGGAACAGCCAGGCGTTCCAGCCATTCGCGGTAGCCCCGGATTTCGGCGGCCTGACGCTCACTGTCCCAGCCGCACTCGTCGCCCATGACGGCGGCGGCCCGCTCCACGACGTCGAGCCCGTGGCCCGGTTCGAAGGCCAGGAGCATCCGGCGTGCCAGGACGTCGGTGAGGGTCTGGGCGAACTCGTGCCGCACGGCGAGGAGGATCTCGGCCTCCAGCGCACCCGTTGCGGGATCGAGGACGGGGTAACCGCCGCCGGCCGTATCCGCCTCGGAGATGACGTCAAGGGCCCTGGTTCCGTAAAGGGCCAGCAGCCGTTCAACCGTCCGGCCGTCGAGGCCTTCCCGGCCGAGGGCAGTCCGCGCAGCCGTGAAGTCGCTGAAGTCGCCCGCCGCGCCGGGGAGCGGGAGGCTGGCGGTCACGCACCTGGGGCTCTTGCGTCCGAGGCGCTTGAAGACGTCGTCGATCGCGTCCTGGGCGAGCTGCCGGTAGGTGGTCAGCTTCCCGCCCACCACGGTGATGAGGCCGGGCAGGTCCGGGGCGTGGTCGTGCAGGACATGGCTGCGGGGAATCTCCCACTCCTCCACGTCCGGTGCGTACGGCAGCGGGCGCACCCCGGAATAGGTGAAGAGAACGTCTGCGGGGGTGAGTTTTGCCGATGGTATGAGTTCGTTGACCTCGCCCAGCAGGTAGTCCATTTCGTCGGCGTCGCAGCGGGCTTCGCCGGGATCCCTGTCGAAGCGCAGGTCCGTTGTTCCGATGAGGTAGCGGCCCATCCACGGGATCACGAGGACCAGGCGGCCGTCGGTCTTGGACTCGTAGTAGACGACGTCGTCGGGGGCTCCCGGGAAGGGGTCAACGATGAGGTGGCTGCCCTTGGTTCCTCCGTTCAGCCGCGGCTGCTCCGGCGCACCGCGCCGGAAAATCCGGTCAATCCAGGGGCCTGCCACGTTGAGGACGATCGGTGCACGGACCTCGTGCATCTCATCGGTCAGCGTATTCCGGTAGCGCACCCCGACAACGCGCCCGCCCTCCATGACGGGTTCTTCGACCCGCGCCTTGGTCCGGATCACTGCCCCGGCGCCGGCGGCGGCAAGGGCAACCTCGGTGCAGAGCCGCTCCGCGTATTCAACCTGTCCGTCGGTGAAGACCACTGCCCCGCGGAGGCCGTCGGGAGAGATCCCGGGGAACCGGCGGAGGATCGCGTCCCGGTTCAGGACCTCGTGGCCCTGGGTCTTCTTGTCGAAGGACAGGGCATCGTAGAGGAACATGCCGATCCGGATCAGCCAGGCGGGACGGCGGCTGTGCGAGCTCAGTGGCATGATGAGACGCAGCGGCTTGACCAGGTGCGGAGCCAGCCGGAAAAGAAGCTCACGTTCGCGCAGCGATTCACGGACCAGGGCGAAGTCACGGTGTTCGAGATACCGCAGCCCGCCATGGACCAGCCGTCCCGACCATGCGGAGACGCCGCTGCAAATGTCATCCTGTTCAAGCAAGACAACCCGCAGCCCCCGAAGGGCGGCATCCCGGGCGATTCCCAGGCCGTTGATTCCTGCCCCCACGACGACGACGTCGAACGGAGTGCTGAACTCCTCCATAGCGCTTCCCTTTCCTGCCCCACAAGCGATAGAATAAATATTTATGGGCTGCATTTACATTTACAAGTGTCATGTGCCCCGGATCACGTGTCAAGGGGGCCCTAAGATGGGCGGAGCAACAAAAGGAGTGCAATGAACGACGTCGACGCGCAGCGACTGATGATCAAGGTGGCGCGCCTTTACCATACCCACGAGATGCGCCAGACCGACATCGCGAAACGGCTGCAGATTTCGCAGTCCCGCGTGTCCCGGCTCCTGGCCCAGGCCGAGGAGGCCGCGATCGTGCGGACCGTGGTGGCGGTCCCCCCGCACGTCCACGCGGAGCTCGAAGAGCGCGTGGAGGCGCTGTATGGACTAAACGAGGTCCACATCATCGACGCCGTCAGCGACAACGAGGAAGAGCTGGGCAAGGACCTGGCGCACACCATGGCCTCGCTCCTTCAGGACGTGGCCTTCGAGGTCCGCACCATAGCCCTGACCTCGTGGAGCAAGACCATGCGGACCATGATCAACGTCATGCTGCCCATGCGCACCCGCTGCAAGCACGTCATCGAAACGCTCGGCGACCTTGGCCCGCCCTCCCTCCAGCACGACACCGCCCGATCCACCCAGCAGTTCGCCGCCCTCACCGGGGCGCAACCTGTCTTCCTCCGGACGCCCGGCGTCGCAGCGAGCCGGGAAATGAAGGAACTCCTGCTGAGCGGCGATCCGCACGCACGGGAGGCGCTGCAGATGCTCGATTCGGTGGACCTGGCGCTGGTGGGTATCGGTGCCGACGAGATCGATCCGGACCTCCGCCCCGGTGACAACTTCTTCACGGACGAGCAGTTCGCCCGCGTGCGTGAGCTCGGGGCGGTAGGGGAAGTCTGCCTGCACTTCCTGGACGCCGACGGGAACCCGATCGACTCGGAACTCGAAGACCTGGTGGTTGGCATCACCCGCGAGCAGCTCCGCAACGCGAAGCACCGCTGGGCGGTAGCCGGCGGTGCCCGCAAGCACCGCGCCATCAGGGCGGCAGCGGCCGGCGGCTGGGTGGACACGCTGGTCACCGATGCAGCCACGGCCCGCTTCCTGGTGGACACGGCGCCCGAGGACCGCAAGGCGGCGGCCGAACTGAAGCCGGCGCGGACTACGTCCCGGCGCCGCACGTCCGCGACCAAGGACTGAACCTCCCCGCACGGCGGTGACCTATTGACAACGGTGTGCCGTACGTCCCATGATCGATGGCATATTCATTTCAAGTGCGCATAACGATTCATGCCCGGCAGGTTGCCGTTGGATCGGCGCCACGCCATCTGCCAGGAGGTACTGTGACCACCGCCCTCGACAAGTATGCCGACATGAAGCCGAACTGGGACTACCCGGTGGTGATCGAGTCCCACATCAACGGCATCCGCACCAAGGAGATGAACCCCAATACCCCCATCTCCTACGAGGAAATCGCCGAAGACGCCATCCGGTGCTGGGAAGCGGGCGCCGGCGCGATCCACGCCCACAACACCAGCTTCGACCTGCTCGGCGAGAACGCCTACAAGGACTACATGCGGACGTGGGACCGGGTCTTGGAAAAACACCCGGACATCACCTGGTACCCCACCACCTGCAACAACCTCCGCCTGCTGCCCCATGAAAACGGACTCGAGCACGTACCGCACCTGTACGAGGGCGGCAACGTACGCATCGGCTGCGTCGACACCGGCCTGACCCTCTTCGCGGTCGAGGAGGACGAGGAAGGATACCTCTCCGGGCCGGAATTCGGATTCAACTACCAGCGCGTGGCCAGCCAGGTGAAGATGTTCCGGGAGCGGGACCTCGCCATGGTGTTCGGCGTGTACGAGCCGGGCCACCTGCGCCACGCCATGCACTACGTCAACCGGGGCCTGTCCACCAAGGGCTCCATGTGGGACTTCTACCTCATCGGCGACTACGGGCTCACCGCCATGGAGCCGATCGGCACCAACGGCATGAAGCCCAGCCTGGAAAGCCTCTACTACTACCTCTCCATGATCGAAGAGGCGAAGGTCAAGCACCCCTGGTACATCTCCATCTGGGGCCAGGGCGCCCTCGACGACACCGGCATCCTCCGCCGGGCGATCGAGCTCGGCGGCCACATCAAGACGGGCCTCGAGCTCTTCTACGACCCCGCCCGCAACCCCACCAACCTGGAACTGCTGCAGCAGGCCCAGGAAATCGCGCGCGAGGTCGGCCGGCCCATCGCCACGCATGAAGAAGCCCGGGCCCTCTACAACATCACCTGAGCACGTCAATTCCAACCACCTATTTCCGAGGAGGCGCAATGGCTGCGCACAACGAAGGCGGGGTAACCCCCTTCACCATCTCGATCCCCGATGAGGACCTCAAGGACATGAACGAGCGGCTCCGCCGCACGCGGTACCCTGTGGACTTCGCCAACGACGACTGGCGGTACGGCTACAACACCGACTACCACAAACAGCTCGTCGACTACTGGATCAACGAATACGACTGGCGCGACGTCGAGCAGCGCATGAACGAGCTGCCGCACTTCAAGACCGAACTGATGGGCGTCCCGCTCCACTTCATCCACGTCAAGGGCAAGGGGCCGAACCCCATGCCCCTGCTCATCCACCACGGCTGGCCCTGGACCTTCTGGGACCTGCGCAAGGTGATCGGACCCCTCTCCGACCCGGCGAGCCATGGCGGGGACCCGGCCGACTCCTTCGACGTGGTCCTGATCTCGCTGCCGGGGTACGGTTTCTCCTCGCCGCTGACCGAACCGGGCTGGAACTGGTGGCGGACGGCCGACCTGGAGAACGCCCTCATGAAGGACGTCCTGGGTTACGAGAAGTACGCCACCGCCGGCGGCGACTGGGGTGCCCTGATCGCCCAGCAGCACGGCCATAAATATGAGGACGACGTCTATGGCGTCTACACGCACTTCCCGGCACAGATGAGCCACTACCTCGCCGACCACCCGGACGCGCCTCCGGGCGTGAAGTACGACCCCTTCCTGGGGCTTCCGGACGAAAGCGAATACAACGACGCCGACGAGAAGGGCTGGTTCGAACGCGGCAAGCTCTTTGTCCAGAAGGAGAGCGGGTACGGCGAGATCCAACTGACCAAACCGCAGACGCTGGCCGCCCTCGTGGCGGACTCCCCTGCCGCCCAGCTGGCGTGGATCACCGAAAAGCGCTACTTCTGGGGCCTGGAGGAACGCGGCCAGGGCACCGAAGCGTTCGAACGGGTATGGCCAAAGGAAGACCTGGTCACCACCGCGGCCGTGTACTTCCTGACCAACACGGGCGGCACGTCCTCGCGCTACTACTGGGAATGCAGGGGCAACCCCTGGAAGCCCTCGCACGACCGCTTCCCCGTGGTGGGTGCGCCGACCGCCGTCGGAATCTATCCGGGTGAAATCTATAAGCCGCCCATGAGCTGGACCGAGAAGTACTTCAACCTCCAGCAGTACCGCGTGCATGACGACGGCGGGCACTTCGCTCCGCTTGAGGTGCCGGATACGTACGTGGACGACGTCCGGACGTTCTTCAGGACACTCCGCTAGGTCTGCATGACCACTGTGGGGAGGCTGCCATGCAGCCTCCCCACAGTTATTTAAGCCACCTCTAGAGCGAGTGTGCCGCGACCTCTTGACAGGCGCCTGTGAGGTATCGCACACTCATAAGCATGCAAATGCAGTAGCTGAATATTTATTAATCACTACTTCGGGTCGTCTCTCACAAAGGAGTCTTTGATGCACCTCAGGAAAACCATCACCCGCCGTGTAGCGGCGTTTGGGCTGGTGGCCGGCTTGCTGGCCACCACCGCCTGCTCTTCCACCACGGCCACCAGCCAGCAGCCGATCGACAAGAAGGACATCGTCCTGGTCGCGTCGGTCATCAACACCACCAACCCCTACATGGCGTCCATGATCGAAGGCGCCAAGGCCCTGTCCAAGAAGCTGGACGTGCCGCTCGAAATCGTCGACTCCGAAGGCAGCTCGCAGACCGAGATCTCGAAGATCCAGGCCATCCTTGCCCAGGGCAAGAAGGTGGCGCTGATGGTCAACACCGTCGCAAGCTCGGACGCTCCGCCCATCGTCAACGCAGTCAAGGCCGCCGGCGGTTACGCAACGGTCTGGTGGAACAAGCCGGACAACTTCGAACCCTGGGACCAGGGCGACAACTTCGTTGCCTTCCAGAAGCACTCCGGCGTTGAGAGCGGCCAGTGCACCGCCAAGGCACTCGCCGACAGCATCGGCGGCAAGGGGAACATCGTGGCCCTCGCAGGCGTGCTGGACAGCACCACCAGCCAGACCCGCGTCGCCGGCCTGAAGGATGCACTCAAGGCCTACCCCGACGTGAAGCTCCTGGACACCCGCCCCGCCAACTGGGACCCGCAGCTCGGCCTCAAGGAGACCCAGAACCTCCTGGCCAAGTACGGCGACAAGGTTGACGGCATCTGGGCCGCCGACGACGGCATGATCATCGGCGCCGTCCAGGCCGTGAAGGACGCGGGCCGCATCAACGACGTCAAGTTCGCCTCCGACGGCCTGTACCCGCCGGTGGTCGACATGATGAAGGAAAACATGGGCAACGGCGCCATCGCCGGCGAGACCTTCCACCGCGGATTCATGGCAGCGGCCATCGGCCTCTACACCTCCTACCTCGCCGCCACCGGTGAGATCAAGCCCTCGGAACTGCCCAAGGAAAAGCGCAACAGCCTCTTCAAGCTGAGCTGCGTCACCCCGGAAAACTACGCCGAATTCACCAAGTTCGACGGTGACATCGACGGCTGGATGGACGACCTCATCGAAAAGGGCCCTTGGGAGACCGACCCCGTGCCGCTGGTTTCGGGTGGCCCGGAGAAGTTGCCCTAACGGATCACAGACGCTGGGCGGCTCCGGATAATGCGCAGGCGCATCCGGAGCCGCCCCTCGGCAGCAACCACGACAGGTGAAAGTAATGACAGACAAGGACACCGGGACCGGCCTCCTCGAGGCGGCACCCGCCCCAGCACAGCCACCCCACAGGCAGGGCCGCCGGTTCAATGCAAAGAACTTCGGCGAAGTGCTTGCACTCGTGGGGCTGATCGCCGTTTTCGCGGCGCTCAACCCCGGGACGTTCCTGACGCCGGAGAACCTGCGGACCATCCTGGACCACGCGTCCCTTCCGCTGATCATCGGCGTCGGCGCCACCCTGGTCATCCTGACCGGTTCGATCGACCTCTCGGTAGAGGGCGTCATGGGAGCCGCCGGCATGACCTTCGTCCTCATGACGGCCAACAGCCGCGGCAGCGCAGACTTTGGCCCGTGGGCCATTGTCGCCGCACTGGCCGTAGGCGTGGGCCTCGGGCTCCTGAGCGGCTTGGTGCACACCCGCCTCAAGGTGCCCTCGTTCATCGTCACGCTGGGCGTCTGGTTCGTGGGCCTCGGAATCGCCACGGTGCTCTTCGGTGACGAATCCATCCCCTTCCTTCCCGACGGCGGCATCAAGGGCTGGCCGTCCACGCTCACCTTCGGCCTGCCGAACTCCTTCCTCCTCGCCGCGGCGTTCGTCCTGGCAGGCATGTTCGTGGCCCGCTTCACCAGGCTGGGCCGCTTTGCCTACGCCATCGGCGACAGCGAGGAAATCTCCAAGGGCAACGGCATCCCCGTGCTCAGGTACAAGCTCTACGTGTTCGTTGTGGCCGGCGCCTGCAGCGCGGCCGCCGGGGTGCTGGCAGCCCTCAAGCTCGGCGCCGGCTCGGCGACGGTGGGCGTGGGAACGCTCTTCCTGACCATCGCGGCCGTGGTGATCGGCGGCACCTCCCTTGGAGGCGGCAAGGGAGGCATCCTCCGCACCGCGATCGGCGTACTCATGCTGACCGTCCTCAACAACGGGCTCATCCTCAGCGGGGTCAGCCCGAACATCCAATCCGCGGTCTCCGGAACCGTCCTGATCGCGGCCGTCCTCGTGGCCACCTGGCCGCACCGCAGCAGACTGAGGATCGTAAAATGACCAACGCTTCCCTGGCCCCCCGGACCGGAGTTGAAACCCCGGCACTTCGGCTGACCAACATCTCGAAATCCTTCGGTTCGACCCACGCGGTCAAGAATGTCTCGCTCGAGGTGCCGCGCCACGAAGTGGTCGGACTAATCGGCGAAAACGGCGCCGGAAAGTCCACGCTCCTGAAGATCCTGACCGGCCTCTACCAGCCGGATTCGGGAACCATAGAAACCGACGGCCGTCCCGTGAAGTTCCGCCGGCCGCAGGACGCGGTGGCCGCAGGCATCGGCGTGGTGCACCAGGAGCAGTCGCTGCTGTCCAACCTTTCTGTCGCGGAGAACATCGCGATGAACGCCCTCTCCTCCAAGGATGCCGCCACCCGCTACGGGTTCTACCGCTGGAAGCGGCTGAACCAGGAGGCAGCCACCATCCTCGCCCGCGTCGGGTCCACCATCGACCCGCGCACCCAGGTCAGCGACCTGTCGTTCGTGGACCGCCAGATGGTCGAAATTGCCCGCGCCCTGCGAGTGGACGAGGCCATCCACGCGGCCCCCCTGGTAATTCTGGACGAGCCCACCTCCGTGCTGGAGCGCAACGAAACCGCGATCCTCGAACGCGAGATCCGATCACTGCGCGAAATCGGCTCCGTGCTGTTCGTCTCCCACCGGCTGGACGAAGTGCTGCGGATCTGCGACCGCGTCGTGGTGATGCGCCACGGCGAAGTAGTGGCGGATGTACGGCGCGAGGACGTCACCGAGGACGAACTCTTCCGCCTCATGATCGGCCAGGAATCACGCGCACGGGTCCGCAAGGGCGGCAGCGCCGCGGGCGCCGTCGCAGCGGTCGAAGCCAAGGGCCTGGGCCGGACGGGGCAGTTCAAGGACGTCTCCTTCGCCGTCCCCGCCGGACGGTCCCTTGCGATCGTCGGTGCCATGGGCTCCGGACGCGAATCCGTCTGCCGCGCCCTCTTCGGAGCAGAGGCCTTCGACGCCGGCACCCTCGAAGTTGGCGGCCGGCCCGTGCAGAACTGGTCGATGCGCCGCGCGGTCCGGCACGGACTCGCCTACATTCCCTCCGAGCGCAAGGTTGAAGGCATGGTGGGCGGCCTGAGCGCTGCCGAGAACCTCACCCTGGTGCACCCCCGCGAGGCCGCCAAGGGCCCCCTCCTGCGCCGCAAGGCCCGGATGCAGGCCGCGGAGGAATGGTTCGAGAAACTCGACGTCCGCCCCCGCGACCCGCGCCTGCCGCTGGGACGCTTCTCCGGCGGCAACCAGCAAAAAGTGGTCATGGCCAAGTGGCTTCGCGCCGAGGAACTGAGCGTCCTGATCCTTGACCACCCGCTGCGCGGCCTCGATCCGGGAGCCTCGCAGACGGTGAACGACCAGATCCGCGCCGCCCAGGACGACGGCGCAGCGGTCATCCTGCTGCCGGACACCCTCGAGGAAGCCCTCGAGATGGCGGACGAGATCATCGTGATGCGCGACGGCGAAATCACCGCGCGCTTCGACCTCTCCGTCGACAGCCCCACTTCACTCGACCTGCTGGAAAAGATGGTGTGACTCCCATGTCAAAGAAAGCTCTCCTCGAGCAGCCGGCCGCACTGCCGGCCACCGCCGACGGCAAGGCGGCGCCCGCACGGCGCAGGCCACGGAACCTGTGGTTCACTTTTGGCCCGTTCGCGGTGTTCCTCGCCCTCTTCGCCCTCGTCGCCGTCCTCCGGCCGGCGTTCCTCACCGGCGGCGGCATGGCGATCCTCGCCGTCCAGGCGGCAACGATCCTCCTTGTGGCGCTGGGGCAGGCCATGGTGCTCCACGTCGGCTCGATCGACCTGTCCAACGCAGCGATCGTGATCTTCGCAGCGATCGTCCTCGCCCAGACCCTTGGCCCCCTGGGTGCGCTTGCCCCGGTAGTCACTCTCGCCGTCGTCACCCTCATCGGAGCCGCCAACGGCTTCCTGGTGGCGTTTGGCCAGATCCCCTCCTTCGCGCTCACGCTCGGCACGCTCGGCATCCTGCAGGCAGCTTCCCTGGTGATCAGCAACGCGACCACCGTCTACGCCACGGCGAACGGCCAGCTGCTCGCTCCCCTGTTCGGCACAGCCCTTGCCGGCCTGCCCATGGCATTCTGGGTGGGCGTGGTCCTGGCAGTAGGGCTCTGGGCGTTCCTCCGCTTCACCCGGGCCGGCGAAGGCATGACCGCCGTGGGCCTCAATGAAACGGGCGCCCTGTTCTCGGGCTTGCGGACCCGCTGGTTCAAGGTAGTGGCCTTCGCCCTCTCCGGCCTGCTGGCCGGCGTCGCCGGGGTCCTCGTGATCGCACAGGCCGGCGCGGCGTCGTCCTTCGGCCTCGGAAGCGACCTCCTGCTGCCGGGCATCGCCGCCGCCATCGTCGGCGGAACCGCTATCACCGGCGGCATCACCAACCCGATCAACATCGTCTTCGGCGCCCTGACCGTGGCGCTCGTGCCCATCGGCGCGGCCGCCGTGGGCGTAACCCCCCAGGCGCAAAGCCTGGTCTACGGCCTGGTCATCATCGCCGCGGTGGCGCTTACCATGGGCCGGGGCCACAACGAAGTGGTCAAATAACAATGACCAACAGCATCTGAAAACACTCCGTCCGCCGCAACGCCGCGGCGACGTCCCTACCCTTTCCGAAAGGCACCCCATGTCAGTCCTGAAATCCCTCCAGCCGCAAGAGGTGTTCTCCTTCTTCGAAACCCTCGCCGGCATACCCCGCGGCTCCGGCAACGAAAAGGAGGTCGCCGACTGGGTGGTCAACTTCGCCCGGGACCGCGGGCTGGAAGCCACCCAAGACGACCTGCACTGCGTCCTGGTCAAGAAGCCGGGCCAGCACGGACTGGAAGACGCTCCGCCGCTCATCCTCCACGGCCACCTGGACATGGTGTGCGAGAAGGAGGACGGCGTGGTGCACGACTTCGAGCAGGACCCGATCGAGCTCCTCATCGACGGTGATTTCGTCACCGCCAACGGCACCTCACTGGGCGCCGACAACGGCATCGGTGTCTCCTACATCCTGGCCCTCCTCGACTCCAAGGACATTCCGCACCCTCCCCTCGAGGCCGTCCTGACCGCGATGGAGGAAAAGGGAAAGGTGGGAGCCGCCAGTTTCGACACGTCCAGGCTGACCGGCAAGCGGATGATCGACTTCAACTGGATCACCGACAAAGAAATCCTCGCCGGCTGCAGCGGTGACATCACGTTCACCGTGGACATCCCGGCCGAGTGGGAGCCGGCCCCGGCCACGCACCCGGAGGCCCTGCTGCTCAAGGTCCGGGGCCTGTCCGGCGGTCACTGCGAATTCGACATCCACCTCGAGCGCGCCAACGCCGTCCTGGTCCTGGCCCGGGCGCTCAACGCCCTGCTCTCGCAGTACGACGTAAAGATCTCGGCCCCGCACGGCGGCGCCCAGAACAACGCCATCCCGATGGATGCACAGGCCGTCCTGCTGGTGCGCCCCGAAGACGCCGAGGGCGTACGCTCCGTCATCTCCGAGCTTGAGGCAGCGCTGCAGAACGAATACCGCAAGGCCGACCCGGACCTTCGCCTCGAACTGGAGCCCGGGGAGGCCCCGGAGCGGGTCTTTTCCTCTGCAGCCGCGGCACGCTTCGCCCGCCTGACGGCGCTCGTCCCCAACGGCGTCCTCAGCTGGAGCCTGACCGTTCCGGGAATCGTGGAAAGCTCGAACAACCTCGGCACCGTGCGGACCACGCCCGACGGCGCCCGGCTGATGTCCACGATCACCGCGGCAGTAACCTCACGCAAGCACGAGATCCTGGACCGCGTCCGCGCCCTTGCCAGCCTGGCGGGCGGAGGCGTCCGGGTGGAGGAATACGGCCTGGACGCAGCCGAATTCCCGTACAGGCCCGATTCACCGCTCCTGAAGACGGCGCGGGAGGCGTTCAGCGACGTCATGGGCCACGACGCCGACGTCCACGTCTCCCAGTGCAGCCTGGAACTTGGCATGTTCAGCGAGAAGATTCCCGGCCTGGACATCATCTCCATCGGCACCGAGCTGCACGATCTGCACTCCCCCAAGGAAACGGTCAACCACACCTCGGTGACCCGGGTATGGCCCCTCGTCAAAGAGGTCGTCTCCCGGCTGAAGTAAGCGTAGAAGGTAAGCGCGCACGGCGCGTGGCTGCAAGGGCCTGACCCCGGGTATTGAACCGGGGTCAGGCCCTTGAGCTTTGTGGAGATCTTTGCCAGGAACCCCTGACCGCAAGGCGCATCAAGACAACGGACCGCCGCGGGGGAAGTGAGAGAGCGTTGGCCCAGAACCCGCATTAGGTGAGAGAGCGTTGGCCCAAAACCCGCATTAGGTGAGAGAGCGTCCCGGGGTGGAAAGCTGGATCACCCGTGCCGCCCCCCTTCCGCCGTCCTGTTTTGCTGTGTGGTCCCGATTGCTTGTCGTCCCGGCTCCGACGCCGTTTGGTCCAGCCGCACACACAAGAGGGAGGCCCGGACAACCTTTCGGTTGTCCGGGCCTCCCTCGCCGCGGGTGGTGCAGGTCAGCTGGACTCCAGGTTCTCCCGTACTGCGGCCAGGAACCGGGCGCCGGTGGCGCCGTCGATGGCGCGGTGGTCGCAGGTGAGGGTGAGCCTCGCCCGCGGCCGCCAGGTGCCGTTTCCGTCCTCGGTGTGGACGAACTGCTGGCGCGTGGCGCCGACGGCCAGGATGGCAACCTGGGGGACGTTGAGGATGGCATCGAACCCGTCGATCCCCATCATGCCCAGGTTGGAGACGGTAAAGGTCCCGTCGGTGACGTCGTCCATGGTGAGCTTGCCGTCACGGGCGCGCTGGACGATATCCCGGCGCGCATCGGCCAGGCCCGCGACGTCGAGCGACGCAGCGTCCTTGATCACGGGAACCACCAGCCCGGCCGGAGTGTCGACAGCCATGCCGACGTTGACACGCTCGAACCGGGTGACGGCCTCGTCGGCGTAGTGCGCGTTGAGGGCCGGGTGGTCACGCAGCGCGGCCGCGCAGGCGGCGAGGATGGCATCGGTGACCGTGGCGCCGGGGCTGCGCTCCTTGACCAGGAGCGCAGCGCCCATGTCCGCCTCAACGGCAAGGTGGAAGGCAGGCGCCTCCCACGCGGCAACCATGCGCCGCGCGGCAGTGCGCCTGATTCCCTTAAGCGGGACGACAGTCCTGCCCTCTTCCTCGACAGCTGTCACCGCCCTACCTGGGCCAGGCCCCGGGCCTTTCCGGCGCAGCCGTAGAGCTCCATCTTCTCGATGGTCGCCTGGATCATGCGCTCCCGGCCCTCCGCCATCGCGTCCTCGAGCTGGCGGTCGCCCTGCGACCAGACAGCCTCGATGCCCGAACGGAACGCCAGGCGCAGGTCCGTGTCCGCATTGAACTTGTGCACGCCGGCGGCCATGGCGGCGCGTATCTCGTCATCCGGGACGCCGGAGGCGCCGTGGAGCACCAGCGGGATGTTCACGGCTGCCTCGATTTCCTTGACCCGCTGGATGTCCAGGGGCTGCGCGGTCGCCAGCGGAACACCGTGGACGATTCCCACCGAAATAGCGAGGAAGTCGACCCCGGTCTCCGCAACGAAGCGCTCCGCCTCGGCGACGTTCGTGTAGTAGGACTGCCAGTCGACCTGCTGGTCGGCGTCGGGGATCTTGCCCAGCTCGGCCTCCACGGGGATGCCGAAGGAATGCGCCACCTCGACGACCTTCCGGGTGGTCCGGATGTTCTCCTCGAACGGCAGGTGCGCGCCGTCGTACATGATGGACGTGAAGCCAAGCTTGATGGCCTCGAAGACTTCCTCCCACGGCCCGTGGTCCAGGTGGATGACGTATTCCGCGTCGGATTCCTCAGCGATGCGGCGCGTCATCTCATAGGCCTTCTTGAGCCCCATGTGGGGGACGATCGCCCGGCCCACCTGGAGGAAAACAGGAGACTTGGCACGTTCGGCGGCCCTGACGAGCGCCTCAGTGGTCTCATCGTTGTGCATGTTGAACGCACCAACTGCGTACGCACCCTCGGACGCGTCCTTGATGATCTGGCGTGGATCGACCTGTGGCATAACCGGCTCCCTTTCCTGCCCTGGACCGTCAGGCGGTCTCGATGTAGGCGATCAGGGTGCGGACGTCCACTGTTTCGCCTTCGGGGACGACAATTTCAGCCAGGGTGCCGGTGGCCGGGGACTCCAGGGTCTCCTCCACCTTCTCCGCCTCGACTTCGGCCAGCGGCTCGTCCTCGGTGACGGTGTCGCCGACGCTCTTGAGCCAGGTGGTGATGGTGCCTTCGCTCATGCCCATTCCCCACTGGGGCAGCAGGACCTCAACTCGTGCCATGTTCTTTTCTCCTTGCTTTGGTGTTCTTTTAGGGGGTGTCACATGCGCGGTGCGGGCGATGTGAGTTCGTTGTTCAGGGTGTTCGCCATGAGTCCCGTGATCCGGCGGACAGCGTCCTCGATCTTCGTCCGGTTCGGGTAGAGCTGCTTCTCGAGGGCGGGACTGAACGGAATCTGGGTATCGGGTGTGGTGACCCGCATGATCGGAGCCCGCAGGGACTCAAACGCTTCCTCGGCCACGATGGCGGAAATCTCTGCCGCGGCGGAGCAGGTGCGGTGTGCCGGGTCGGCGATGACCAGCCGGCCGGTGCGCTGGACGGACCGGATGACTGCTTCGCTGTCGAACGGGACCAGGGTGCGCGGGTCGATAACTTCCACCGAGACGCCTTCCCCCGCCAGGGTCTCGGCGGCCGCGAGGGCTTCCGGAACGGCACTGGAGATCGCGACGACGGTCACGTCGTCACCGGTACGGGCCACGTTGGCCTGGCCGAAGGGGATCTTGTACTCCTCCTCCGGGACCTCGCCCTTGCTGCCCCAGAGCATGCAGGCCTCAAAGGTCAGGACCGGGTCGTCTGAATCCACGGCGGTGCGGAGCAGGCCCTTGGCGTCATACGGGTTGGACGGAACGATGATCTTCAGCCCGGGAACGTTCATAAACATCGGGTACGGCCGGTCCGAGTGGTGCGCGCCGGTGTTCAGACCGTAGAACATGGCCGAACGGAACACCACCGGGATGGACGCCTGGCCGCCGAACATGTACCGGTTCTTGGCGGCCTGGTTCACAAACTGGTCCATGGCCATGTAGAGGAAGCTCGAGTACGAGAGGTCGACGATGGGACGCAGCCCGGTCATCGCGGCGCCGATTGCGGCCCCGACAATGACTTCCTCGGAAATGGGAGTGTTGCGGATGCGGTTGGCCCCGAACATCTCCAGGAAGTCGCCCTTGTCCTTGCGCGACTTGCCCGCGCCGGTGGTGCCGTAAACGTTGGCTTCGACATCCTCGCCAATAATGACGACCCGCTCGTCGGCCTCCATGGCCTCGCGCTGGGCTGCGCCGATGGCGCCAAGGTAGCTCATGACAGTCATGCGATTGCTCCGATCGGCTCGGTGTAGAGGTCTTTGAATGCGACGCTGGGGTCCGGGTAGGGGCTCTCGTCCGTGAAGCGGACGGCCTCGTCCACCTCGGCCAGGACTTCCGCTTCCAAGGCGTCGAGTTCCTCCGCCGTGGCGATCCCTTCGCGCTCGAGGTACTGGCGGAACAGGACGATGGGGTCGCGTTCGACCCAGGCGGCCTTTTCTTCGGCGTTGCGGTAGTCGGTGCCCAGGCGCAGGCCCTCGGAGTGCTCGTTGAAGCGGTAGGTGACCACTTCCACGAGGGAGGGGCCCTCGCCCCGGCGGGCACGGTCGACGGCGGCCGTGACCGCTTCGAATACCGCGAGCACGTCCTGGCCGTCCTCCACCCGGACGCCCGGCATACCGAAGCCGGCGGCGCGGTCCGCGATCACGCCGGAGGTCACCGTGTGGGCGGGGGTGGACAGTGCGTACTGGTTGTTCTCACAGAGGAACACCACCGGCAGGTTCCAGACGCCGGAGATGTTCATCGCCTCGTACAGGCAGCCCTGGTTTGCGGCGCCGTCGCCGAAGAACGCCAGGGAAACCTTGCCGTTGCCCAGCACCTTGCTGGAGAGTGCGGCGCCGGTGGCGATGGGAATCGAGGATCCGACAATGCCGGACTCTCCAAGGCTTCCGACGGCGAAATCGGCCAAGTGCAGCGACCCGCCCTTGCCCTGGCACACGCCCGTGGCCTTGCCCACCAGCTCTGCCATGAGCGGTCCCAGCGGGGAGCCCTTTCCGATCGGGTGGCCGTGGCTGCGGTGGTTGCCGGACATGTAGTCCCCGTCACCGAGTGCCATACACGCACCGACCACCTGGGCCTCCTGCCCGATGCTGGTGTGCACGGTGCCAGGGATCTGGCCGCGCTTGACCATCTTGGACGCCCGCTCGTCAAACCGGCGGATACGCAACATGCGCCGCTGCATCTCCAGCAAATCCTGCGATGAAAGATCCATCACGGTTCCTTTCTGAGTAAATATTCAAGCTATGAATTCTAATTCTATTGTTAGGTAGCCGAACTGGCAATAGCTTCGGCCGCTCAAACTGCCCCTGCTTCGCGGGGAAGCCCCCTAGGAGGCCCGGAAAGGCTCCAAAAGGGCGTCAATGCGCGGCAGCACGAGGGTCGGCTGCCGCTCGGGAGGCAGCAGGCCCGCCATCTCCACCGTGGCCTCCCCCGTCAGGACCAGCGCCGAATCGATGCCGGCGTCCACCGCCATGGCGATGTCGGTCTGCAGCCGGTCCCCCACCATGACGCAGTCCTGCCCGGGCAGCCCCAGGACGTCCAGGGCAGTCTGCAGCATGACCCCCGCCGGTTTCCCGACGTTTGCCTCGCACCGCACGCCGGTGCACGCCTCGATGGCGGCGATGACAGCGGCAGCATCAGGCTCTCCGCGGCCCATCGGCATGGGGCAGTAGGCATCCGGGTTCGTCGCCACCAGGCGCGCCCGGCGGTGCTGCCAGAGCGCATCGAAGGCGATCTGGAGCTTGCGGTAGTCGAAGCTCCGGTCATAGCTCGCCACCACCACGTCGATCTCGCGGGGGTCCTCCGTCAGCCGGAAGCCGGCCGAGCGGATGGCCTCCTGGAGCGGCTCTTCGCCGATGACGAAGACTCCTGCCTCCGGCGCTTCCTTCCGCAGCCACGCGACGATGGTGACCAAGGGGTTCACGATGCGGTCGACGGGAGTGGGAAGGCCCAGCCTGGTCAGCTTGTCCGCGTACATCTGCGGGTTCTTCGTGGGGTTGTTGGAGAGGAACAGTGTTTCCCGTCCGGCCTCCCGGAGGCCGTGCACCAGCTCCGCGGCACCCGGCAGCAGCTCGTCGCCGAGGTAGATGGTGCCGTCCAGGTCGAAGAGGTAGCCTGCGTAGGCCCGCACGGGCCTGGCGGTCAGGGTGGTCGGGGCCGTCATCGGGTTGCCTCCGCAAGTTTGGCGAATACAGCCCGGTTGGCCGGGTAGATATCGCGGTAGACGTCGTAAAGCCGCTCATAGGCTGCGGCCGCGGCGGGTTGGGGCTCGTAGGAGAGCCCGGTTCCGCTCATCGCCTTTGCGGCGGTGTCCACGGAGTCGTGGATGCCGACGGCGGCCGCGGCCAGCATTCCCGCGCCCAGGCAGGTGCTTTCCGGGTCGCGCACCACGGACACGCTGCGCTGCATGACGTCGGCGATGATCTGGCACCATACCGGGCTGCGGGATCCGCCGCCCAGGGCAACCACTTCGGCCACCGGTTCTGCCAGGGCCTTTTCCGCGCCGGTCGTCAGGAGCCGCTGTTCGAACGCGAGGCCCTCAAGCAGTGCCCGGTACACGTGCGCCTTGCCGTGAATCCCCGTCAGGCCCACCAGGGCACCACGTGCATTGTGGTCCCAGTACGGGGTGAGGGCACCTGTCCAGTACGGCAGCGCCAGCAGGCCTTCGGAACCCGGGGGCAACGCCGCCGCCGCGGTTTCCAGTATCTGCTCGGGGCTCAGCCCCAGGCCGAGTCCCTGGGCGTCGAGCCCGGAAAACTTCTCGACGAACCAGCCCAGGTTGATGGTCCCGCCGCCGATGAAGGTCTCGAGAGTATAGGCCCCCGGGACCGCAGCGGAGAGTGTCCTGTACTCCCGCGCATGGGAATAGTGGTCCGAGAAGGTCCCCGACACGATCCCGCTGCCCAGGTTGAGGTAGGCCCGGCCGCCCGTGGTGGCACCGGCACCCAACTGCGCGCACTGCCCGTCCCCGGCGCCGGCCACGACGGCAACTCCCGACGGCAGGCCCAGGCGCGCGGCGGCGTCGTCCGTCAAATTGCCAAGGACGCTGCCGGGTGGCCGGAGCCCGCTGAGCTGACCACGGTGGAGCCCCACCGCTGCGACCAGGCCGTCGTCGTAATCGAAGGTGGACATGTCCACCAGGCCCAGCGGGTCTGCCGATGCCCACGAGGTGAGCCACGCGCCGGTGAGGCGCTGGACCAGGAACCCGTGGACATCCACTACCTTGCCGATGCGGGCCATGGTGTCCGGTTCATTGGCCGCGAGCCAGTGCAGCTTGTACCAGGCCGGCGTGGGGTTGGCGGGCTTACCGGTGAGGCGGTGCACCTCGTCGGTGCCGAAGGCGGCCACCTCCGCGGTGGCACGGGTGTCGAGCCACAGCATCGCCGGCCGGAGCGGAATGCCGTCGTCATCCAGGCAGACAAAGCTTTCCCGCTGATGAGTGATGCTCAGGGCTCCGATGCGGGAGGTGTCCACCGTCTGGGCTGCCCGCCGGATCGCTTCAGCCGAGGCAGTCCACCAGTCCTCCGCGTTCTGCTCGCCCCAACCGGGCCGGGGCTGGCTGAGGCCGAAGGCGCAGCGCGCCTGCGAGAGGGCTTCACCGCGCGCGTTCCAGACAACGGCCTTGGCCGCCGTGGTGGAGCAGTCGACGCCGATCACATAGTCAGGCTGCACGGTTTCAGTTCCTTCCCGCTTCGGCAGCTGCGGCGGCGCGGGCGGCACGCTCCAGCACCTCATCCACGTCCGCGTCTTCCCACCAGCCGAGGAGCGTCAGCATGTCCACCACGGTGAAGCGGTTCCGCATGAGGGCGCAGTTCTCCACCGCCCAGCGGCCCAGTTCGGCGTCCACCGACGGCTCAAGACCGGACAGTGTGACGGCGGCTCCGGCGCCCGCGAGCGCCGCGGCGAGGGAGTCTGCGGGCCGGACGAGCCCGCGGAGTTCGTCCCGGACGTCGGCCCAGCCCTCCAGCAGCGCTCCGACGCGGGGCAGCCCGCGCCCCACGGTATCGAGTTTGGCGGAGTAGTCGCGCCAGCATTCTTCGGCCACGCGCAGGGTCGGATCGACGCGTTCGAAGGCGCCGAGGACCTTCCGCCTTGCGGTTGCATGGTCCAGGGTGGCCACGTCCGGCCGGGTTCCGGGCGCCGCGGCGAGCCTTTCGAACAGCATGTCCCAGGCGCTGGCGGCGATGACGGAACCGGCCCCCACCTGGGCGCCGTGGAAACCGATGGGCTGGTCGTGGGCGCCATGGTACTGGTCGAGCATGTGGCTGATCAGGTGTTCCACGCCGGAAAGGACTGCGGTGGTCCCGGCGACGCCGGTGACGATGCCGCGCAGGGCCAGGGCGCGGGCGAGGGCACCCACGGATTCCGGCTCTGCCTCCCGGACGCCGGAGCTCCAGTTTTCCAGGTCCTTGCCCACCATGCCGAGCAGGCGCACGGCGCTGGGCTTGTAGGTCGGATCGGTGCCCACCAGGTAAGCCAAGCGCCAGTCCGCCGGGGCAACCAGCATGGACGTCATCTCTCCGAACCCGGCACGGTTCATGGCTTCGGGCGCCTCTGCGATGACGTCCGTGTCGGAGATAACGGCGTCGGGCCAGCACGAGGGGACCGTGCGCTTCACGCCGTCCCGCAGGACGACGGAGACGTCGTCGGTGTAGCCGTCCACGGAGGCCGCCGTCTGTACTGACACCAGGACCGGCGTGGTTCCGGCAGCCCCGGCGCGCTGGACGGCCACCTTTGCGATGTCGCTGATGGTTCCGCCGCCGACGGCGACCACGGCATCCGCGCCGAGGACCACGCCGGCAGCCTCGTCGAGCACGCTGTCCACGACGTGCAGTTCGGCGTGCCCGTCGTCCAGCACGGTGCGGACCACGGCGAACCGGGCCGCGAGCTGGGCCTGGATCAGGTCTTTGACGTCCTCCCCGGAGCGTACGATCCGGGTACGGTCCACCAGGAGCGAGACCCGGGGCCGCGTGCCCTGGTTCTCTGCGCCCTCAGGCTGCGCGGCCGGCAGGAGCCGGGTGACCTCGTCGGCCACTGCCGCAACGGCGCCGGGGCCAATGATGAGCTGCCGGAGTCCGCAGGGGGCGAGCGTCTGGTCGGGGTCGGCCCCGGCGATCAGTTCCTCTATGGGCTCTACGACGTAGGTGTCGGTGGTCATGGTGTCCTCTCGGAACAGGGGTGCGCCGTCAGGCGCCGTGTCGGGAGCGGCTGGCCCGGTCGGTCAGGACGGCGATGATGATCGCGACGCCGATGACCACCGGCTGCAGGTTCGGGGAAACGTTCAGCAGCGACATGCCGTTGTTCAGGACACCGATGATGAGGAGCCCGATGAAGGTGTTCAGCATGCCGCCCGAGCCGCCGGAGAGGCTTGCGCCGCCGATCACGACAACGGCAATGACGTTCAGGAGGTCGGCTGTACCGGCCGTGGGCTGGGCAGAGTCGAGCCGGGAGCCGACGATGACGCCGGCGAGGGCTGCGAGGAAGCCTGCCACCACGTATACGCCGATCTTGATGCGTGTGACGTTGAGCCCGGAGAGGCGCGCCACTTCGGCGTTCCCGCCGATGGCGTAGAGGGCGCGGCCGGAAGGACGGAAGCGGAGCCAGTACGCCGCGATGAGGAACGTGGCCACCATGATGATTCCTTCAAGCGGGAGACCCAGGATGTCGTTGCTGGTGATGGCCAGGTACCACTCCGGGAAGCCGTTGATCGGGTTGCCGTTGGTCAGGTAGAGCGCCAGGCCGGCGGCAGCGGACATCGTGGCCAGGGTGGCAACGAAGGGCTGGATGCGGCCGTAGGTCGAGAGCACGCCGTTGATGAAGCCCACGGCCGCGCCAACGGCGAGACCGAGAATGACGCACAGCTCGAACGGCAGGCCGGCGGAACGGTAGAGCCATGCACTGGTCATGAGCGACAGGGCCAGCGTGGACCCCACGGACAGGTCGATGCCGCCGATAAGGATGACCAGGGCTGCGCCAACGGCCATGATGCCGATGTCCGCGTTTTGCGTGATCACGTTGGAGAGGTTGCGCCACGTCAGGAAGTACGGCGACATGATGGACAACGCGACCATCACGGCGACGAGGCCGATGAGCGGCCCCGGCACGCGGCGGAGCACACTGGCGGCAATCCCGCCGGGGCCGCGGCCCGCTGCCCCGTCCCGCCTGCTGTCCGTTCCCGAGCCTTCCGGGGCCGGGCCTCCGCGTCCTGGGGACCTCTTTTGGATGGAGTGATCCGTTGTGGTTCGCATGGCTGCTGCTCTTTCTACTGCTGGGAACTAAGGGGGGAGGCCGTGGATTCCGAAGAGTGCACGGCGAGTGACATGACGGACTCCGGGGTTGCTTCGCCCCGGCGGAGGATTCCTTTTTGCCGGCCCTGCGACATCACCAGGACCCGGTGCGAGAGCCCCAGGACCTCGTCAAGCTCGGAGGAGACGACAATGACGGACATCCCTTCAGCCGCGAGGGAGCGGATGATTTCGTAGATGGCCATCTTGGCGCCGACGTCGACGCCGCGGGTGGGTTCGTCGATGATGAGGACCTTCGGATCCTTGACCAGCCATTTGCCGATCAGGACCTTCTGCTGGTTGCCGCCGGACATCGACTTCACCGGGAGGGCCATGTTGCCGCGGACATCGAGGCGCCGCGCCTGTGCCCCGGCGACGTCGCGCACGACCTTGCGGGTGATCAGGCCCTTGCGGGCGAGGTCGCGCTCCCAGGGAAGGGTTACGTTTTCCTCTGCCGTGCGGTCCAGGTTGAGGCCCTGGCCCTTGCGGTCCTCAGGAACCATCACCACTCCGGCACGGATGGCCGACTGGGGGCTGCTGCAGGGAAGCTTGCGGCCCTCCAGGAGGACTTCGCCCGAATCCGGCCGGTCCACACCTGCGATGGCCCGGACCACCTCGGTCCGTCCTGCACCGACGAGGCCCGCAATCCCGAGGACTTCCCCGGCCGCCAGTTCGAAGTTGATGTCCGCGAACACGCCGCGCCGCCCGAGATCCCTGACCTCCAGCACGGTGGTTTCGCGGCTGGGCTGCGGCGGAACGTGCTCGTAGGTGAACTCGCGTCCCACCATCGCGTTGATGATCTTTCCCTTGTCCACGTCTCCCGAGCTCCAGGACTGCACCCGTGAACCGTCACGCAGGCACACGATTTCGTCGGCCACCTCCCGGACCTCGTCGAGGCGGTGGGAGATATAGACGACGCCGGCGCCCGCGGTCCGCAGGGCACGGATCCGGTCGAGGACGTGCTCGGTTTCCGACTCGCCAAGCGAAGCTGACGGCTCGTCGAAGACGACGTACCGCGGGCGGCGGCTGAGGGCCTTGGCGATCTCGATTTCCTGCTGCATGGCCATCGAGAGGCCGCGGACTGGGCGGCGGACGTCGAGGTCCACGCCGAGTGAATCCAAGGCCTTCCGTGACTCGCGGCGGACAAGTTCCCAGTCCACCCGGCCGAAGCGGCGCGGGAGGCGTCCGAGGAAGATGTTCTCGGCGACGGAGAGGTCCTGGATGAGGCGCGTCTCCTGGTGGATCAGCGCCACACCCTGCCGCAGGGCCTCGGCGGGGCTGGACGGAGCGTATTCCGCCCCGTCCAGCCGCATGGTGCCGCCGTCGGGCTTCACCACGCCGGTGATGATCGAGCTGAGCGTGGACTTGCCTGCGCCGTTCTCGCCCACGAGTCCGACGACCGTGCCCGGTGCGACCCGGAAATCGACTGATTTCAGGACCGTCACCCCGGAGTAGGCCTTCATCAGGCCGGTGCCCTCGAGGCCGGCAGAAACTGGTTGAGTGGTCATGGCAGGATCACTTGAAGGACTGGGCGTCCGGGCCGTAGAAGTCTTCGACCTTGTGCTTGGTGACCGTTTCCTTGTTGATCAGCACCGTGTCCTGGTACTGCTCCTTCGGGATGTCCTGGCCCTTGCCCTCCATGAGCGCCACAGCGTTGCGCACGGCGAGCTGGCCCATCATGTAGGGCTGCTGTGCCATGGTTGCCTGGGTCAGGCCGCTCGCGACCGCATCGAACATGGTGGGGAAGCCGTCGATGCCAACGGAGAAGATCTTCTTGCCGGCGGCCTTGGCTGCCTTGGAGGCACCGAGGGACATCGCGTCGCTCTCGCCGAACACGGCCTTCAGGTTGGGGTTCGCCGTGAGGATGTTCTGGGTGGCCTTGTAGGCTTCGGTCTCATCCCAGTTCGCCGTTTCCTCGGCGACGACCTTGATCTCCGGCGTCTCCTTCAGGGCCTTCTGGCATCCCTCGGTGCGCTGGATCTCCGCGGTGGACCCGAGCACGCCGTGAAGGATAGCGATCTCGCCTGAGCCGCCGATCTGCTCAAACATCCACGTGCAGAGCTCGTAGGCGGCCTTGACGCTGTCGGTGGCGATGTAAGTGGCGAGATCACCCTGTCCGGACTCAGGCCGCTGGTCCACGGCAACCACCGGCACGTCGGCCTTGTTGGCAGCACGGACGCCCGCAGCCGCCGCGGTGGAATCCTGGGAGGTGAAGATCAAGGCGCCGATCTCCTTGGTCAGGAGGTCGTTGACCTGCTTGACCTGGGCCGAAGAGTCGTTGTTGGCGGAAGTGATGTTCACCTCGTAGCCGAGCTTTTCCGCCTCGTCCTTGATGCCCGCCACCTCAGCCACATAGAAAAGGGACTTCTGGTCCGCCACGGAGACGCCGATCACCTTTTTCTGGCCCTCGGCAGCCGGGCCGCCCCCTGTGCCACAGGCCGCAAGAGAGAACGCCGTGAGTGCGGCGGTGAGAGCGGCGCCGCCCCAGCGGACCATCTTTTTGGAAGTCATCTTTGTCTCCTCATGCCGAGCGACAGGTCGTCGCTGAAATTTTTATGCAGTGCATCAATTACTATGCACTCGATAATGAGGCCTGGGTCACATCCCTGTCAAGACGGTGGGGAAACCTTGCCTGTGAGCCGTGAAGGAATTGGCTTCTGACACGCAAAAGGCGGGTGCCGCCGTCGTGGATTCACGACGGCGGCACCCGCCTTATGCTGGTTGCGTCAGCCGAACAGCGCGGCCACCCGCGTCAGCGTCTGGAAGACGCCATAGGCCAGCGGGATTCCCACCAGGGTCCAGGCAATGGCGAGCCTCCCGGCGGAGACTTTGACGGGCGCCTGCGCCCCGGGCGTGTATTCAGTGCTCATCTCAGGCCTCCATTGCAGCTTCGGGTTCCCGGCCGCGGTCGTGGCGGGGTTCATGGAATCGGTGGTCAACGGGCTTCACCATCAGGTTCGCCAGGAAGCCGATCACCAGCAGGGCCACCATGGTCAGCAGCGCCGGCTGGTAGGACGCGGCGGTCAGCTCGCCCGGCTTGCCCTGGGCGTCCAGGAACGCATTGACGATCAGCGGCCCGGCCACGCCGGCGGCAGACCACGCGGTCAGCAGACGGCCGTGGATGGCGCCCACCTGGAAAGTGCCGAACAGGTCCCGCAGGTAGGCCGGAACGGTGGCGAACCCGCCGCCGTAGAAGGAAATGATCACGAAGGCCAGCGCTACGTAAAGGACCGTGGTGCTGGAGCCGGCCAGCGCCAGCACCGTGTACAGGACGGCACCGACGCCCAGGTAGACCATGTAGATCCGCTTGCGGCCGGTGATGTCCGAGGTGGAGGACCATACGAAGCGGCCCACCATGTTGCCGATCGAGAGCAGGCCCACGAAGCCGGCGGCGACCGCGGCGGTCACCGCGGAGACGCCGTCGGACTGGCGGAAGAAGTCCTGGATCATCGGCGCGGCCTGCTCCAGAATGCCGATCCCGGCGGTGACATTGCAGAACAGCACAATCCAGACCAGCCAGAACTGCCTGGTCCTGATCGCATTCCTGGCCGAGACGTTCTCCGTGGTGACCAGTGCGGCCTTCTTGACCTTGGCCGGGTCGAAGCCGGCAGGCCGCCACCCTTCCGCGGGGACCTTGATGGTGAACGCGCCGAACAGCATATAGGCCAGGTAAACGACGGCCAGGGTCAGGAAGAGCTTGCCCACGGCGTCACCGCTGGCAACCCAGCCCTGGGCTCCGGAGCCGGGGTCGTACATCTTCAGGAGGGCCGTGGAGACCGGGCTGGCGATCAGCGCGCCGCCGCCGAAGCCCATGATCGCCATGCCGGTGGCCAGGCCCGGGCGGTCGGGGAACCACTTGATCAGCGTGGACACCGGCGAAATGTAGCCGATGCCCAGGCCGATGCCGCCCACTACGCCGTAGCCGAGGTAGACCAGCCACAACTGGTGCGTGAAGATGCCCAGTGAGCCGATCAGGAAGCCGCTGGACCAAAAAACAGCGGACGTGAACATGGCCTTGCGCGGGCCCTTCGTGTCCACCCAGGTGCCCATGATCGCCGCCGACAGGCCCAGCATCACGATGGCGATCGAGAAAATAATGCCGATTTCGGTCAGGCTGGCTTCGAAATGCTTGACCAGCGCCGTCTTGTAGACGCTGGTGGCATAAGCCTGGCCGATGCACAGATGCACCGCGAGCGCCGCCGGCGGCACGAGCCAGCGGTTGAAGCCCGGCGGGGCGATGGAGTGGTCACGGTCCAGTAAGCCCATACATTTTCTCCTGTTTATCGACGGCGTCAGAGGCCAGTGTGCCAGAGGCGAAAGACCCTGATTGGCCCACGCCTCACGCAATCATGATGCAGATCACACAGGAATGCATGGCAGCCGCGCCGAGCGGTAGGAATTACACGACGAACGGCTCCTCAGGGCGCGGTGCACCTCGGGGCGTCCGCCCCACCGGCTTGAGTTCGGAGGCCATCCGCAGCGCGTCCCCGAACGCAACCCCGTCCAGCCGTTCCACCAGGCGCTTTGCCTGGCGGACCACCCTTCGGGTGTGCGCCGAAGCGTCCCCCGACACCGCGTCCAGGACCGTGTCCAGGCGTTCCCTCGCCGCCCCGTCGATTGGCGCAGACTGGTCGCCAAGCCAGGTGCCGGCGTCGTGCAGCAAGCCGTTCAGCGCATCCTGGACCTCCGGCCGCTTTGCGGCAATGTCCGCGAGCGCCGGGCTAGCCGTCGTGAACTCCGCCCACCATGCTCCCAGCCCGGGAAATTCGCGGAAGCCACCTTCCCGGAAGGCCCGCATCGCCTCGAAACTGCCGGTCTGTGCGGCATCCTGCGGGGAGCCGCCGGCAGCATTGACCGCGAACAGCGACTCGAGGCTGCAGTCCACCTGCGGAAAGCCCCGGAAGACCCCGCGCAGCTCCCAGTCCCCGTCGCCGGACTCGTCACCGGACCAGCGCCGGCTGAAATTGATGGCCGGGGTGTCCACCAGTTCATCGGTGGTGGTGGTGAACGCCTCTGTACCCACGCTGTCGTCGTTATTGCCGAAGGTGCCGTACCAGATGAGCTGCCAGCCGGACATGGCGTTCTTGACCGCCGCACGAACCGAAGACGCCGCGGATTCCTTCACCACCTCGATCTGGTCCTTGATCTGCTGCGGGGTGGGCGCGGCCAGCGCGCGCTGGAAGCTGGCGGCCACCTTCACCACCGCAAGATGGACCGCGTCCACGAACGCCGCATAGCCGGTGTCGGCCAGGGAATCCGGCCAGCCGTCCTCCTCCATCACCGAAACCACGACGCCGGCAATGGCGGGAACGTCGTCAGCGCCCAGGAGGGAGCGGAGGACCGCGTCGTTAATGGGTATGGGTTTGAGCTTGGTGGACCAGCGGCCCACCGCATCCGGAACCGGCACGTCGTAACCGGCATCCACGTCGGTGTCACCGAGGTTTCCGTGGCTGCCGCTGCTGGACACGATTGTCGGCGAACCAATGAGGCCGGAACCGGCCTCGACGGCGAAATTGTCGCCGTCGACTTTGAAGAACACCGTCCAGATGTACGGCTCGGCGTTGCCCCAGCCGTCTCCTTCGTCGTGGCAGTGCAGTTCCTGCAGGACGGTCTCGAGGTTCAGAGTCGGGCGCATGGGACTACTGCCCCGCCCCGTCGCCGGGCGACCGCTGGTCCTTTTCCTCGACCAGCGGGCGGTGCACCGGCCTGCGGATCTGCCGGCGGGCAGTCGACTGGATGCGCGGGAGGGCGGCGGTGACGCTCAGGCCTGAAACGGCGGAGCCCTCACAGCGGCCGGAGGAGCTCAGCTGGCTGGTGAAGCACATCCGTCCGCCACCGTAATGGGTAGTGCCAAAGATGCCGAAGGAAAAAGCCCACCACGTATAGAGGGTGCCGTTTTCACAGCCCTTCAGATGGCTGGCCACTCCGTACCCTGTCTCCTCGACCCAACTGAAGTCGTAGCACCACTTGGTGACCTGGCGGGTGCAGGTGTCGAACCATTCCCACGGCCAGCCGCCAGGACACCAATAGCGCTCGGTAACAACCACTTGCTGCGGCATTGCCGCCTCCTGAGAAAAATGTGCGCGCCACTGGGGCCGGGCGGGCAGCCCGGGACGGCGGATCACGCGAATGAATTACAACCGGTTCCTGTGACGGAGCCGAGGCAGGCGAAGAAGCCTGTTCAGGAAGGCTGCGCGCTGTTCGCAGCCCGTGCACGGCGGAATGCCGGTCAACGTCGTTAGGTCTTTGACCGCATCGCCCAGTCCGATGGTTTCGCCACCGGTGATCCGAGTCAGGGATATGCGCCGGTCTTGCCAGTGGCGTGATCTCGCGGGCCATTCGCGGACATTTTTCTGGACCATTGCCCATCCCCTACGGACACCATGTGGGGTGGTTTCCTGCCCTCCGGCTACCGCCCCTGCTTGAAATCTTCCTCCGGGCAGTGGTGCCCGTCAACAGTTTTTTCCATCGATTTACTAAAGTCATGGTCCACTCTTGTTTCGCCTGGCCGGTTGCCTCGAAGGGCGCTTGGGAGCATACTGTTAGCTAAGCTAATTAGCAGTGCTAACCATTAAGGAAGCGCGCCTCCTCCATGACCCGGAACCCCAACGACACCCTCGCCATTGACCTCCGCACCGCCGTGATGCGCACCTCGCGCCGGCTCCGCGTCGAGGCCACCGGCGAGGCCATCACCCCCGGCCAGTACACCGTTCTGGCCGTGCTGAACGAAGATGGACCCCGCACCCTCCGCGCTCTCGCCGAGCGGGAACACGTGCAGGCTCCGTCCATGACCCGGATTGTCAACGCCCTCGCCGGCCAGGGTTTCGTCACCCGGAGCACCGATCCCGACGACGGCCGCCAGGTCCAGGTGGAGATCACCGACGCGGGACGCACCGTCCTCGAGGAGGCCCGGAACCAGAGGACCGCCTGGCTGGCCCGGCGCGTGGCCGGCCTCAGCGAAGACGACCGCCGCACCCTCAGCCGCGCCGCCCGCATCATGCAGGAACTGAGCGGCAAATGACCCCTATGTTCCGCGCCCTGGAAAACCGCAACTACCGGATCTGGGCAGGCGGAGCACTGGTGTCCAACATTGGGACGTGGATGCAGCGGGTGGCCCAGGACTGGCTGGTCCTGACCGTCCTCACCAACCACTCCGGCACGGCCGTGGGCATCACCACCGGGCTCCAGTTCCTCCCCATGCTCCTGCTGGGTCCCTACGGCGGCGTTCTCGCGGACCGATACCGCAAACGCATCCTCTTGCTTTGGACCCAGCTGGCCATGGGAGCCACCGGCCTGGCCATCGGCCTCCTGGTGGTCACCGGCACCGCACAGCTCTGGCATGCCTATCTCGCCGCGTTCAGCCTGGGCATGGCCAGTGCCCTGGACGCCCCGGCCCGGCAGGCTTTCGTGTCCGAACTCGTGGGCCAGGAGAACGTCTCCAACGCCGTGGCCCTGAACTCCGCGTCCTTCAACACCGCCCGCCTCACCGGTCCCGCCATCGCCGGGGTGCTCATCGCGTGGGTGGGAACCGGTCCTGTATTCCTGCTCAACGCAGCCAGCTTCGCCGCCGTCGTGGTTTCCCTCTTCCGCATCCGCACGGCCGAGCTCTCCCCCGCAGCACCGGCCGTCCGCGGAAAGCGGAAGGTTGCCGAGGGCCTGCGCTATGTGCGGCGGCGGCCGGACCTGATGATGATCATGATCCTGGTAGGCGTGCTGGGTGCGTTTGGCATGAATTTCACCATCATCAACGCGCTCATGTCCACCACCGAATTCCATGCCGGCCCCGGCGAGTTCGGCCTGCTGGGCTCGATCATGGCGGTGGGCACGCTGGCCGGTGCACTGCTGGCCGCCCGACGCGCCGGACCCCGCCTCCGGTTCCTCCTGGGCGGTGCGCTGGGTCTCGGTTTCTTCACGCTGCTGGCCGGGGCTTCGCCGTCGTTCTGGCTCTACGCCGCAGCGCTGGTCCCGGTGGGGCTGGCAACCATCACCTTCCTGAACAGCTGCAACACCAGCATCCAGCTCTCCGTCGAACCGCAGTTCCGCGGCCGGGTGCTGGCGCTGTACCTGGCGGTCCTGCAGGGCGGGACCGCGCTCGGCGCGCCGCTGATGGGCTGGGTGGGCGGCGAATTCGGCGCGCGCTGGGCCGTCGCTGCCTCAGGTGCCGTGGTGCTGCTGGCCGGGTCGGCGGCCGTCGTGGCGGTGACAAGGCGCAGCCGGCTCACCCTCCGCGGCGTCTTCCGGCTGGCGTTCGGGGGCTGACCGGCGTAAACCGTACCGCCGGGCTGCCCCGCCATCCAGCGTGCAGGCAGCTGAGCTGCGGCGACACAGTTCCGGAACCGGGCCCGCGGTGTGATAGTCCGGAGGTATGCTTCCCGAATCCAAGCCTTCCTCGCCGGCGACCGGCGCCGAAGAACGCAACGCCCGCATCGCCGTCACCCTGTTCCCGCTCCTGATCCTGGCGGGAGGAGCCATAGCCCTTGCATCGCCGTCGTCCTTCACCGGGCTGGCACCGTGGATCAGCCCGCTGCTGGGACTGATCATGTTCGGCATGGGCCTGACGCTGACGCCGCCGGACTTCGCCATCATTGCCAAGCGGCCGGTTCCGGTGGTCATCGGCGTGGTGGCGCAGTACGCGGTCATGCCGTTCCTTGGCTGGCTGATTGCGGCGGCGCTGGGCCTGCCGCCCGCACTGGCGGCCGGCGTCATCCTGGTGGGCTGCTGCCCGGGCGGCACGGCGTCCAATGTGGTGTCCTACCTGGCCAAGGGTGACGTGGCACTGTCCGTGGCGATGACCAGCGTGTCCACTCTGATCGCTCCGCTGCTGACCCCGGTCCTGGCGCTGTGGCTGGCCGGCCAGTACATGCCCGTGGACGCCGGCGCGATGGCGTGGTCCATTGCGCAGATCGTGCTGTTCCCCGTGATGGTGGGCCTGGTGATCCGGCGTTTCGCCCCCGGACTGGTTTCCAAAGCCCTTCCCGCCCTGCCGTGGATTTCGGTGCTCGCAATCACCCTGGTGGTCACCGCGGTGGTGGCCGGCAGCGCGAAGGCGATCTTCGCCGCCGGCCTGCTGGTGCTCGCCGCTGTCATCCTGCACAACGGCCTGGGATACGCCCTCGGCTACGGCGCCGCCCGGCTTTTCAAGCTTCCCGTCCCGGCCCGCCGCACCACGGCCATCGAAGTGGGAATGCAGAACTCGGGGCTCGCCGCAGGACTCGCCCGCCAGTACCTCACCCCGGAAGCAGCCCTGCCCGGGGCCATCTTCTCGGTATGGCACAACGTGTCCGGTGCCGCGCTGGCGGCCTATTGGCGCCGCGGCACCCGGGCCGGGCGTGCCGGCGAACCGGTTCCGGTGGCCGTCACCGAGTAGCCCGCGCCCGGTCAGCCCTCGCAGGCCACCCCGTCGCCGTCCCCGTCCAGGCCCGAACGGTAGCCGGGCGATCCGGCATAAAGGGGCGCCGCACCGGCGTCGTACGCTTCCGCGCAGTTGGCGAAGTAGACGTCGGCGGTCCCGGCAGGCGCCACCGACGTCGGCGCCAACTGGCCCGGGCAGCCGGCCAGGACAGCGGCGATCGTGTCGTGTTCGGCCTGCGTGACCCAAAGGCTGTAGCGCGCCTTCACGGACACCTGCCGCGCCACATACTCGCACCGGAAGCCCTTGTTGCCGGGCAGCCAGGTGGCGGCGTCGCCGTCGCCCTTTTGCTGGTTGGTGGGGCCGTCCGTGGCCTGGAGGTTCAGCGGATCGTTGGCGAACGCGGTGCGCACTTCCGCGCTGAGCTGCTGTGCACCCTTCTGCCAGGCGTCGCTGAGGGCTACCACGTGGTCGATCTGGACGGCGCTGCTGGTGGTGGTGCCGCGGACAAAGCTGATCACAGTGCCGGTATACGGGTCGGCGAGGGTGCCCGACTGGACCTTGCACGGAACGCTGTTGACATACGTTTTGTCAGTCAGGTCGCGGTTGAGGATGTCGTTGCGGGTGTCGCAGCCGTTCTGGTCGACGTCCGCCCAGGTGGGCCCGAACAGCGAGCGCTCGTAGCCGGTCTTCGGCGCACGGCCCTTGACGGGGAGGGTGGCCAGAAGGTCGGCGGCCTGGACCTCTGGCTGCGCGTCCGCCGTCGTGCTTTCTGCGAACGCGGGCATTCCGGTAGTGAAGAACCCCAGGAACAGGGAAAGTACGACGGCGGCGGCGCACTTTCTGGCGGCCAGCAGGGCGCGGGAGCCGGGCAGCGAGTGGTGGTTGGGCATGGCAGATTCCCCCAGGTAGGTGCCGTAAATGGTGTCCGGCGCGGACGAGTTCGTCCCGCGCCAGCGACGAGCCTACCGGGCTGCGTCCGCCGGATTGGGCGGTTCTGGCCGACCTTGGCCAATGCTTCCGGACTCCTGCGCGGATCCTGCGCTGCCGGGCACGGGCGGGAAATTTTCTCCGAGATGTTGATTATCAGCATACTTACTATTAATCACGAATGAGGGAGTACGCACACCGCTCCCAGGGGCCGCCCATAGCGGACCCGCCACAACCGGGGAAAACCCCCGGTGCGCGATACGGGCTACTGGGGGTCCGTGAAACGCCTCCCTCTTGCTCTGCCGCGCGTGGTTCAGCAGTTAAGAGCAGAAGGAGAAAGTCAATGCGAAAGCTCTCGATGATCACCTTGGCAGCTGCGCTGACCCTCGGCGGCACTGCCGTTGCCACCCCCGCCCTGGCAGATCAGCCGGGCCCGGGAGACAAGCAGTGCATCCCTGGCCAGAACGGCAACCCGCACCCCGGTTTCAAAGCCGGAGCATGCTCCAACCGCTAGCAGTTTCACGCCGGCCTGGCCGGACACCAAGGGACCCTTCCCCGCGGGGGAAGGGTCCCTTGCCACGTCCGGGCGGCCAGCCTCCGTCAGGACATCGGCAGGTGCCGGCACATCGCTTCCCGCACGCGCGGAACAGGCGCGGATGGCTTCCGAAGCCTGCCGTTACGGCAGCGACGAGATGTTCAGGATGTTGCCCTCGCTGTCAAGGAACCAGGCTGCCTTCCCCAGGTCCGGGAGCGTGGCAATGCCGTTCTCGGTCTTGAGGCCCGGGAAGTCGTACTCCTCGAAGACGACGCCGCGGCCCCGCAGCTCTTCGACCTCGCGGTCAACGTCGCTGGTGGCCCAGCCCATCTGCGTGTTTTTCGCGGTCCCGGCGTTATCCGTCCGGTAGAGGAGGAAGCCGGAGCCGTTGCCGCAGCGGTATATGAGGTTGTCCTCGTCGACGACGGTGGCAGGCTCCAAACCCAGCTTGTCCCGGTAGAAGTCCCTGGCCCGGTTAATGTCCTTGGCCGGCAACACGGGCATGACATCCAGATCTTTGAGCATGACGATTCTCCTTGCCGCATGTAATGGCGATGCTCTCCCCCGGTTCGGTCCCGCCGTTGCAGCGGCCCGGGCCGCGAGGCCGCCCGTCGCGCCGTTTGCCGGGGCGGCCACCTGCTTACGAGGCCATTATGGGACTGAACGCGTGCAAGCGGAATAGCCACCGCAACGTAGGGTCAGGGGAGCACCACGTTGACCGGGTCCTTGCCCTCCTGCAGCAGCCCGATCTGCTTCCGGACCAGCTTGACCATGCGCGGGAACATGGCGGAACTGGCGCCCCCGACATGCGGGGTGATCAGCACACCGGGGCTGGTCCAGAGCGGGTGGTCCGCCGGCAGCGGCTCCGGGTCGGTAACGTCCAGGGCCGCACGGAGCCGCCCCGAGGAAGTCTCGGCCAACAGCGCGTCGGTGTCCGCTACGGGTCCGCGGGCCACGTTCACCAGCAGGGCACCGTCCGGCATCGCCGCCAGGAACTTGGCATCCACCAGCTGCCGGGTCTGCTCGCTCAGCGGCACGCTGACCGCCACGATGTCGTGCAGGGGCAGCTGTTCGTACAGCGAATCGATCCCGTAGATGGTCCCGGCGGCGTCCTCGCGGGCCCGGCTGGCCATCCGCGTGATCACGGTTTCGAACGGCAGCAGCCGCGCCTCGATCGCCTTGCCCACTCCCCCGTAGCCCACCAGCAGCACCCGCCGGTCCGCCAGGCTTGGCCGCTGGGCGTTGTCCCAGACACCTGCCGCCTGGTTGCGCGCGAAATCGGGGAGCCCGCGCTGTGCGGCGATCATCATGCCTACGGTGAGCTCAGCGGTTGATGTCTCATGGACCCCCGCCGCGTTCGCGAAAACGCAACCCGGGGGCAGGACGTCCGCCACGCCGTCGTACCCGATCGACTGGCTCTGCACCAGCCCCACGTCCACGCCTTCCAGCGCGGCCAGCACGGACGACTTGCCCATGTACGGCGGAACCACCAGGTCCAGCCGGCCTTCGGGCGCGGGACCGGACAGATCCCACAGCACAAACTCCACGCCGGGCATCGGCTCCAGAGCCTCCAGCAGGTTTTGTTCAGGCAGGCTGACCCGCAACGGCGCGCTCACGCTGCCGCCTCCCCGAAGCAGCCCGGAACTGGTGGGACAAAGTGCATGGTGGCCTCCCGGCGTCGGCAGCCCGCCGCTTCCACAGCGGGCGCGGTCATCCCCTCCAACTTACTTTGAGCCGCCTTGGAATGACAGGCGTAACACGGCTTAGCGGAGGCTGTCATGTCCTGACGGTACCGCCGGTGATCGCGCCGGCCGGGAAACACACATACCCGCCCGGACCCCGCGGCCAGGCCTGGCCGGACACGCGGCCGGTCGCCAGCGTATGACAACTTCGTCAAACTTTTTTCTAAAACCCGTAACCCCAGTGACCGGATTTTCGATCCAGTAAGTGCGGGGACATCCCGCGAAGTTGAACGCAATCCATAAAATTCGTCAACGGAGGGTCTCATGTCTTACTTCACCTTTTCAGGCAACAAGCTGATTATGACCGCACTCGCGGCGGGCGCACTGGCCGTCGGCGGCACTGGGGTCGCGGCAATGGCCGACTCACACGGGGACACCCCGGTGGCGCCGATTACGGAGTCACCGGCGCCCGATCCCACTGAAACTGAAGCCCCGGAGCCCACCCCCACGGAGACTGAAACCGAATCTCCGGACCCGGAACCGACCGGGACCGAAACGGCTGAGCCGGAACCTACCGATGATCCGGAACCCGAGCCCACGGAAACGGATGACCCCGAGGAAAGCCCCACCGCCACCCCGGTTGGCCCTGACGTCACCGGACCGGCAGCCGTGGGCCTGTGCAACGCGTTCGAGCACGGCGGCCTGAGCTCCACCTCCACCGCCTACACCGTCCTGATGGAGGTGGCCGGCGGCGATGAGGCGATCGTCGACTACTGCGCCACCATCCCCGCCCCGCAGGACATCGATGACGGAAGTGTCGACGACGGCACGGACGGCGGCACGGATGACGGCACGGACGACGGCACGGATGACGGTGAGGGCACCGTGCAGCCGCAAAACGTTGAGTTGCAGAACGAAGGCGCGCCGGCCTCCAATGGCGCTAACGGCGGCCACGGTTCGCCCGGCTCCAGCGGTGGCGCAGGCCACCAGGGCAACAGCGCCAAGCACTCCCACCACGGCTAGGAGTAGCCTGCTTTAAGGAGCGGGCACGCCGCACCGGGGCGGTTTTTTCCTCCCGGTGCGGCGCCATCCCAACGATGTCCCGCAGGGGTATCTGCCGCAGGGGGGCGGATGCAAGAAGAGATCAGCCATGAGGCACAGGCGCAGCGCCAGGCCGGTGAGGGCGCCTTTTGTGCTGTGTACAGGGAGCTCGCTCCGGCGGTCCTGAGCTACCTGCGCGCCCGGGACGTCGAAGATCCCGAGGCCATGACCCAGGAAGTATTCCTGGCACTCTACCCGCAGTTGGACGGGCTCGACGGCGGCGCCCGCGGAGCCAAATCCCTCGCCTTCTCCATCGCCCACGCCCGCTACGTGGACGAGTGCCGGCGCCGGGTGAAGACCCCCTTCAGCACCGGTTACGACCCCGATGCCGACCCGCGCCGTGCCGCTTCCGCCGAGGACCAGGTGGTGGCCGCCGCGTCCACCGAGAACGTCAAAGAACTCCTGGGGACTCTGCAGCCGGACCAGCAGGAGGTGCTGGCACTGCGGATCGTCGCCGACCTGTCGCTCGAAACCACCGCCGAAATCATGGGGAAAACCACCGGCGCCATCAAGCAGCTCCAGCGCCGCGCCCTCTGCCGGCTCCGCAAACTCCGTCCCTCTTTGAAGGAAGACGCGTCATGACCAGTGAACACACCAGGCGGAGCCGCCGCCTCGAGGACGGGCTCTACGTGGACGCGCTTCTCGCCGAAGCGGGCTTCGACGCGCGGTCCGCGGACGACGACGGGCTGCGGGACGCGCTGCTCCGGCTGCGGTCCTTCCGGACTACTGAGGTTCCGGTGCCGTGCGCGGAGCTGGCGGCGCTGATGGACGGGGCCGAACCCGGTTTCGCAAAGGTGATCCCGCTGGCAGGCCGGACACGGAAGCGTCCGCGGAAGAAGCAGGCGGCCCTCACCAGCCTGGCCGTGGCCGCTTCGCTGGGCATTGCCGGCGGAGCTGCCGCGGGGAACGAAACCGTCCGGCGCCATGCGGAGGGGACCATCGACACGATCGTCCGGTCGTTCTCCCCGCCGGTCCGGACTCCGGCCCAGGCGCCGGCCCCGGCCCCCGCACAGCCGGCGGAAATACCTGATCCGGCTCCCGACGCCGTACCTTCCCCTGCAGCAGTCCTGCCGCCGGGGACGTCCGCACCCGACGTAACTCCGGGCCACATCGGAACCCCCGGCGGCGCCGGTGCAGGCTCGGGCAAGGAGCCCTCCGCGGAAGCGGAATACGTCCCGGGCAGGGCAGCCGCGCCGTCGCCACGCGCACAAGAAGCGGACGGGATTCGCAAGCCCTCAAGCGGCACCGCACCCGGGACACCGGGCCAGCCCGGCACGCCGCCGGCGGCGGCAGTTCCGCCGGCGGCAGCGGACGTGCCGGAACCGAAGGTCAGTCGCGGTACTTCGCCACGGTGAACAGGAATGTCGAGTCCTCCTCAGCGTCCAGGCTGTGCAGTCCCGGCGGAACGATCAGCAGGTCCCCGGGCTTGCCCTGCCAGGACTCGGCCCCCGCGTGGAGCCGGATGCAGCCGCTGATCACATAGAGAGTGGCGTCGCCTGGATTCTTGTGCTCGCTGAGCCGGGTCCCGGCTTTCATGGCGAGCACCGACTGGCGCAGGATCTTCTCGTGGCCCCCGTAAACGGTGTCTGCGGCGCGGCCGTTAGTGGCGGCGAGCGCCGCGCTGAGCTGCTGACGGGCCAGGGCTGCGATCGATATTTTCTGCATGCGCCCAAGGCTACCCGTGTCTTGACCCTCCCGGGGCGCCGCCAGATACTGGGAGTACTGCCGCAGTTGAGCGCCGTTCCTTGCGCTTCCCCTTCCGAGATTCCGGCCGGACCAGCGACGCTCCGGCAACCAGTGGCGAGGCCACCCATGGACCTGACAACACCGCCTCCTGCAGAAGACCACACCGCCGAGGTACTGAATGATCTGCGGCAACAGCTCAGCGGACCGCTGCTCGAACCGCACGACCCAGGTTATGACGAGGCCCGGCGGGTGTGGAACGGCATGCAGGACCTTCGCCCGCGCGCCATCGCCCGCGCCGGCTCCATCGCAGACATCGATCCCGTCCTGGCCGCAGCCCGCAGCACGGGCCTGGTGCTGGCCGTGCGGGGCGGCGGACACAACATCGCGGGCCACGGCAGCGTTGAGGGCGGCCTGGTGCTGGACCTCGGCGGGCTGCGGCGCGTCACGGTGGACGCCGAAGCGCTGCTGGTCACCGCGGAACCCGGTGCCACGCTGGCGGACATTGACCAGGCCACGGCAGCCCACGGCCTCGCCGTCCCTGTGGGCGTCATCAGCCAGACGGGAATCGCCGGGCTCACCCTGGGCGGCGGCGTGGGATGGCTGACCCGCAGCAACGGGCTGACGCTGGACAACCTCGCGTCCGCCGACGTGGTGACGGCCACCGGTGAACACCTGCATGCCGGCCCGGAGGAAAACGGCGAGCTCTTCTGGGGACTCCGGGGCGGCGGCGGAAATTTCGGCGTCGTGGCCTCCTTCACCTTCAGGGCACGCCGGCTGCCCGGTCCCGTCCTGGGCGCCAACCTGTTCTACCGGCCCGAGCACTGGAAGGAAGGCCTGCAGCGTTTCGCGGCCTGGGCCACGGACCTGCCGGAGGACATGAATCCGATCCTCAGTTTCCTGGTTTTCCCGCCGGAGTTCGGGCTGGGCGCGGCACCTTGGATGATCATCGGCTGCGCCTGGGCGAACGCGGACCATCAGCCCGGGCTGGAACTCATCGGCAGGCTCCGCGATGCGGCACCCCCTGACCAGGACGAGGTGGGACCTGTGTCCTGGCCGGAGTGGCAAAGTGCGATGGACGGGCTCTTTCCAAAGGGCTCGCGTGGCTACTGGAAAAACGCCTCTTTTTCGCGCCTCGACGATGAAGTCATTGACGTGGTGATTGGCTTCGCTTCCAAGGTCGCCTGGCAGGGCACCGGAATCGACATCCACCTGCTGGGCGGAGCCTTCGCCAGCGTCCCGGAGCAGGCAACGGCCTACCCCAGCCGGGCGTCCCGCTACCTGCTGAACATCTACGGGTTCTGGCCCAGCCCCGAGGACGACGCCCGACTCACCGAATTTGCCCGTGCGGCCCACGGACGGATGCAGCCTTTCGCCGAACAGGGGGAATACCTTAACTTCCTGGGCAGCGAGGAGCGGCCGGACGTCCAGGCGGCACGCCTGACGTACGGCCCCGATAAGTACGGGCGTCTCCTCAGCCTCAAGCAGCGATACGACCCGGACAACCTCTTCAGCCGCAACCACAACATCGTGCCATCCCGGTTGCCTGACGCTTAGCCCCGATTTCGCCCCGCACGCGGCCGGTTGATAGTGATTAAGGGATGCGAGACCTACTCAACCCCGCCATGCCCTTCATCGCCGTGACGGTTGCGGTGGCTGCCGGGCTGGTCCTGTCCTGGCTGCTCCGCCGGATCGTCCTCCGGCTCAACCGCAAGCGCCCCGGGCTGCGCACCGCCTCCCGGGTGGCCCGCCAACCCCTGCGTCTGGCACTGTGCCTGGTCGGCGTCCGCGCCGCGCTGGGACTGACGGCGGCGCACGAAAGCTGGCACGCCGCCGTCGACCATTTCCTGCTCATCGGCCTGATCTCGTCCCTGGCCTGGCTCGCGGTGGCGGTGCTGCTGATCCTCGAGGCGGTGGTGCTGGACCGCTACAGCGTGGACGTGGCGGACAACCGCAGAGCCCGGAGGCTGCGGACGCAGACCATCCTGGCGCGGCGCATCGGCGTAGCCCTCGTGGTGGTCATCGCCGCGGGCTCGGTGATGCTGACGTTTCCCGCCATCCAGGCGCTGGGCGCAGGGCTGCTGGCGTCCGCGGGGGTGATTTCCATCGTGGCGGGCCTGGCCGTGCAGACGTCCCTGGTGAACGTGTTCGCGGGCATGCAGCTGGCGTTTACGGACGCCATCCGGGTGGACGATGTGGTGGTAGTCCAGAAGGAGTGGGGCCGCATCGAGGAAATCACCCTTACATACGTTGTGGTGCATATTTGGGACGACCGACGCCTGATCCTGCCCTCGACGTACTTCACGACGACGCCGTTCGAGAACTGGACCCGCCGCCAGTCGGCCGTCATGGGCACGGTGGAATTCGACCTCGACTGGCGCGCCCCCGTGGAGGATATGCGCGCCGAGCTCCGCCGGGTGCTGGCGGACACCGACCTCTGGGACGGGCGCGTGGGCATCCTGCAGATTACCGACGCCACCGGCGGATTCGTCCGCGTCCGCATCCTGGTCAGCGCCGCGGACAGCGCCGCACTTTTCGACCTGCGCTGCCTCATCCGCGAAGCCATGGTCACCTTCCTGCAGCAGGGCCACCCGGAGTCGCTTCCCCACCAGCGCTGGGAAAAGTACGACGGCGGTACCTCCTCCCGACAGGGTTTGGAACGCCGCCCCGACCGGGGTGAGTCGCAGCTGTTCACCGGGTCGCTGGAGGCCGTGGAACGTTCGCGCGCGTTCAGCGGCCCCGGCGAGGAAGTGTTCGAGGACCGGGACAAGCACCTGGCTGCGCGCAACTGACGTGGGCTGGTACGGCCTCGGTGGCGCCGCCGGCCGGTGCGCAGCTTCCGCTGGCCGGTCCGGCGGCTATTCCGCCCGCGGCCGCCACACCAGGAACACCGCAAGCGTCGCCGCGCAGAGGACCAGCATGGCAGCCACCATCCGCGCCCAGCTGTCCTGGTGCACGCCGCCGGACGCGAACACTCCGATCATCACCGTGGCCGTGATCGCACCGACATACCGGCACGTCTGGTAAATCCCGGCAGCGACCCCACGCTCCTGCGGACGGCTGGAGATGAACATGCCCTGGTTCGTCGCGATGCCGAGCACGCCGTAGGGCACGCCCATGAGCGCCGTGAGGACCACGACGACGGGAATCACCAGCGTGCTTGTCAGGAGCCACATCAGGGCGGCCACCAACGTCAAGAGGACGACGCCGGCAATCAGCACGCGGCGGACGCCGAACCTTCCCATGGCGCGCACTGCCCACGGCGTGGCCACGACGGACATCGCCGCGAGCGGCAACATGAGCAGGCCCACGACGGCTGGGCTGTATCCGCCGGACTCCTGCAGGAGCTGCGGCAGGCCGAAGAAAACGAAGTAGTAGACGCTGCTGAACACCGCGAAGCCCAGGTAGACCAGCATCAGCGGCCGGTTCCTGCCCAGCAGCCGCAGGTCCAGGAACGGCTTGCCGAACCGAAGCTCACGCCAGGCGAACAGTCCACCGATGACAGTTCCGGCGGCGAGCATCCACCAGCGGTAGTCCGGCGCGACATTCAGCGCCGACATCATCACCAGCAGCAGCGCCGCGATGAAGGCGGTGATCCCGGGAATATCCGAGTCCCGCAGCAGCTCGGCCATGCTCCCCCGCTCGCGGGAACCGTCCGGCGGCGCGGCCTTCCGGACAATCAGCAGGGCCGCGAGCGCCAGCGGCACGTTGATGAGGAACAGCGCCTCCCAGCCGACCAGGCCCACCAGCAGCCCGCCGGCCACCGGGCCGACGGCGGCCGCGGAGGTGTTGGCCATCTGGATCCTGCCGAGCGGGCGGGCGGCTTCAACTTTGGCCCGGGCGGCGATGGCCCCCACCATCACCACGGCACTGGGATAGGCGGCCGCGGTGCCCAGCGCCATGACGGCCCGCGCGACGCACAGCAGGGCGAAGTTGGGCGCGAACGGCGCCAGCGCGCACGTCACGGCGACCAGTGCCATCCCCAGCAGGAACATCCGGCGGGGCCCGAACCTGTCCGCGAGGCGGCCCATTACGGGCTGCCCGGCGGCGGAGGCGAGGTAGAAGGCCGTAATGACCCACGTGACACCGGCGACATCGAGCCCGAAATCGGCGCGCAACACCACCAGGGCCACGGCAATCATGGACGAGTTCAGCGGGTTCAGGGCCGTGCCCAGGCTCAGGCCGGCGACGGCCAGTGCGGTCCGGGGCTCGTTGCTCACGGTAACAGTCTGGTCTACGCGGGACTCCCGGGCGAGTTCATGACCCGCCCCGACGCGCAGATCCGCATTCGCCCCACATATGCGAAAGCGCACCTCAGATACGAGGTGCGCTTTCGGATACGCCTGTCAGCTCAGGTAACCGTTCGGGTTCAGGACGTACTTCGTTGCAGCGCCCGCGTCGAACTCCGCATAGCCTTTCGGTGCGTCCTCCAGCGAGATCGCCTTGGCGTTGACATTCTTGGCAATGTTCACCCGGTCATGCAGGATGGCCATCATCAGCTGGCGGTTGTACTTCATCACCGGGCACTGGCCCGTGGTGAAGCTGAGCGATTTGGCCCAGCCAGTGCCCAGGCTCAGGCTCAGCGACCCCTTCTTCGCTGCTTCGTCAACACCGCCGGGATCTCCGGTGACGTAGAGCCCGGGAATGCCCAAGGCGCCACCGGCAGCCGTGATATCCATCAGGGAGTTCAGCACCGTGGCCGGGGCTTCCTCCGCGTCTTTTCCGTGTCCCTGCCCGCGCGCCTCAAACCCCACCGCATCCACACCACAGTCCACCTCCGGGACGCCGAGGATCTGTTCGATCTGTTCGCCCGGGCCACCCTTGGTCAGGTCAACGGTTTCACAACCGAAACTGCGGGCCTGCGCCAACCTGTCAGGGTTAAGGTCGCCGACAATCACGACGGCGGCGCCCAACAGCTGCGCGCTGGTGGCCGCAGCAAGGCCTACCGGTCCGGCACCGGCGACATAGACCGTGGAACCGACGCCCACGCCGGCTGTCACGGCACCGTGGAATCCAGTGGGGAAGATGTCTGAGAGCATTGCCAGGTCAAGGATCTTCTCCATGGCCCGGTCCTTGTCCGGGAACTTCAGCAGGTTCCAGTCCGCGTAAGGCACCAGCACGTAGTTGGCCTGGCCTCCCACCCAGCCGCCCATGTCCACGTAGCCGTAGGCACTGCCGGGCCGGTCCGGGTTCACATTCAGGCAGATGCCGGTCTTGCGCTCCTTGCAGTTGCGGCACCGCCCGCAGGCTATGTTGAAGGGCACCGAGCAGAGATCGCCGACCTTGATGAATTCGACATCGCGGCCGACTTCAACCACTTCTCCCGTGATTTCGTGTCCGAGCACGAGGTTCGCCGGTGCCGTGGTGCGGCCGCGCACCATGTGCTGGTCCGAACCGCAGATGTTGGTGGCCACGGTCTTTAGGATCACCCCGTGCGGCACCGGGCGACCCACGTTGTCCGGATTAACACCCGGCCCGTCCTTCAGTTCAAAACTTGGGTAGTCAATGTCGATAAGTTCGACCTCGCCAGGAGCCTTGTACGCGACTGCCTTGTTCCCTGTCATTTGTCTCTCCTCTGGCCAGGCTGACCGCGTGCGGACAGCCATGATTACTGGGTAGTGACGCGCCCCTTCGGCCAGGACTGCGAACCGGGCACCAGCCGTTGTCTTCGGCTGGGTCGTGGCGGGACGCTCTCACCGGCGCGGCCGATGGTCAGTGGGGTCCGCCCAGTCTAGGCACGGAGGAGCGGCAGCGCCAGAGGTAGTAAGCCGGGCTTCCTATCGACGCGCAGATTCGGGTTCGACGCGCATGCGCAAAGGCGCACCTCAGATATGAGGTGCGCCTTTGAATAGCCACGTCGAGAGCAACTTTGCGCGTCCAAAACGGACGTTTCCGGAAGCGGCTAGGCCCCGCCCGGCTGCTCCCGCACCAGCCCGAACGGCACGGCGGGGTGGGCACGGACCACGTAGCAGCCGTCCCCCACGTCGGTGATCATGATGCCGGTGCCGTAGCGCTCGGCCGCCTCCTCGACGGTCCGGACCGCATCCGCCAGGGCCTGCTGCAGCTGGGCCTTGTCCTTGACCCGGACCTCCACCATGCCGGCGCTTCGCGCTTCCGGGGCAGCGTTGACCCCGGTGGATGGAGGAACCTGGGCGGCGCCGGTGGCAGGACTGCCACGGCCGGCGCGTCCCGCCGTCGTCCGCGGACGCCCCTCGGCGCGGGGACGCTCACGCAACCTACTCACCTCCGGCTCCACTGTCGCCACCGGCGAGGCGCTCCGCCGTCAGCCCGGCCGCAGCCGCCCAGGCCTGCGGGGAGCCGGCGTGGTGATACGTGACCGGGACCGGGAAGTCGGTCCGGGAGAACCCGCCGAACAGCTCCGGGAGCGTATTGCCGAAGTGCGCGGCAGCATCCCGCATGCCGCCGGCCACCTTGCGGGCCTCGTCGAGGAAACCGTAGGCGGCCATGCCTTCGGCGGCGAGCATGGTGTCGTGCGGCCATACGGACCCGTTGTGGTAGGACATCGGGTGGTAGTAGAACTGGTCCCCGGCGAGGGTACGGATGCCCCAGCCGGTGAAGAAATCCGGCTCAAGCAGGCGGGTAGCCACGGCGCGGGCGTCCTCCGGGTCCAGGATTCCGGCCCACAGCAGGTGGCCCGCGTTGGACGCGAGGGAGTCCACCTGGACGCCTTCACCGTCCACGGCGAGAGCGGGGAAATCGTGGACCTCCATCCAGAAAGCCTTCCGGAAACGGGCTTTGAGCTCGTCGGCGAGGACGCGGAGGGTCTCCGCCCAGGCGGTATCTCCCCAGTGCTCCGCAGCGACACGGGCGCATTCGCGCAGGCCCCGCCACGCATAGCCCTGGACCTCCGCCAGGGCGATGGCGCCCTCGGGCTGGCGGCCGTCCGCTCCCGCCACGGCGTCGAACGAGTCCTTCCAGCCCTGGTGCAGCAGCCCGTTGGGGTCCGGGGTGTAGCGGAGGAAGCCGGTGGCGCGGAGGCCGCCGTCCCCCAGCATCCAGTCCACGGCCGCGCGTGCCGGCGCTTCGAGTTCGCGCAGCAGCGCCGGGTCCTTGACCTGGCCCAGAGCCATCAGGAACAGCGGCGTTGAATCCACGGTGCCGTAGTAGCGGCCGTAGGGAACGGCGCCCAGCTGGGCCAGTTCGCTGATACGAACCTCGTGGACCATCTTGCCCGGCTGTTCCACGCGGGACGGATCATCGACGGTGCCCTGCGTCGCCGCCATGGCCCGCAGGACGTCGGCCAGGAGTTCAGGCCGCTCCGCCCGCGTCAACAGCGTGGACAGCAGCGAATCCCGGCCGAACAGCGTCAGGAACCACGGAAGGCCGGCTGCGGGGATGGTCAGCTCCGGCTTGACGGGGCAGGGCATGAGCAGCGAGTCGAGATCGGTCAGGCACTGCCTGCGGAGGGCGCTTCCCTCAGGGTTGCGCACGACGCCGGCACCGGCTGCCGTCCGGTCGGCACCTGCGGCTGTGGCTGCGTTGGCCGTGCTTCCGGCTGCGGTGGACCGCGCCGCAATGCTGAGGCTGCGGGACTCGCCCGGGCCCACCGGCAGCTCCCAGGAAAGCACCGCGCCCACGAAGCGGTCCGCTGCCGGCTCCCGGCGGACCGACGGCGGGATGCTGGCGGTTACCCGGGTACCGGCGGTGAAAGTACGCACGCGGTAGGTGTGCCGGTAGTCGAAGGTGAGGGAGCCGTCGTCGTCCACGGCGAGGCTGCTGGCCGCGCCGCTGAGGTCGAAGGTGCGCCCGTCCGTCCGGACCGTGAACTGGTCCGCGAAGTCCGTTCCGGCGCGCAGCACCAGCCGCGCCGTGATCGGTTCGCGGCCCAGGTTGCGGATGGAGAGGGTCTCGGTCAGGCCTGCCGCGTCCAGTTCCTGGCTGCGGAAGACGAATAGATCGTGGGTCTGGTTGCGGCGAGCCACGGGGCTGAGTGCGGTGTCGCGGCGGCCCGGGCTACGGACTGTTCCGACGTCCCAGAAGGTGGAGTCGTCGATTTCCAGGATCCAGCGGGACAGCAGTCGGGTGTCCGCCACGTAGAGGCCTTCGGTTCCCTGCGCCGGCGCGTCGGCGGTGCCGACGCTGCCGTCCGCCGCGCCGCGCATCATGGCGCCGTGGGCCACCAGGACCGAGACGGCTGAGGGAGGAGGAACGGCGGTCATGACGGGCTCCCGTGGTAAGTGGTTTCGAGGGCGAGGGCGGCGGTCCAGCTGAAGCTCCGGGTGCCGTGCGCGGCCCCGGTCCAGGGGTCCACGTATTCGGGGAAGTCCTGCTCCGCGGCAAGCCGGGCAATGTTGTTGCGGAGGAAGGCGGCCTTCTCCGTGTGGCCCTGCTGCTCCAGTGCGACGGAGACCATCCAGCTCATGTTGAACCAGGCCGGGCCGCGCCAGTACAGGGCGGGGTTGTGGTCCTCTGCCGTGGCATCGTAGCTGGGCACCATGAGGGCGTTGTTCCCCATGAAGCGCGGGCCGTAGAGGGTCTCCAGCAGGGCGTCCGCGTGCGGCAGTTCCGTGAGCAGCAGCGGGATGAGGCCGTTGACCGTGGCTTTGTGGACCATGGTTCCGTCGGTGGCGTCGCGGGCGGAGTAGCAGCCCAGTTCCGGAACGTAAAGGGCCTCCAGCGCGGCGCTGATCCCGCGGGCACGTTCCAGGTGCGGCCCGGCGGGCAGCCCGAGTTCGCCGGCGATTTCCGCCAGCGCCAGTTCCGACACCGCGAGGAGGGTGTTGAAGAGCGGATCCTCCATCAGGAAGGGATAGTCCGGATCCGCGTCATCGCAGTTGTGGTCGCGGTAGCGCTCCGCCATCCAGAAATATTTGCCGTACTCCTTCTGGCTGGGGCGCTCGCCGGCATCCGCGTGCTGCAGGTCAGGCCGGTTCAGGACGGTCTTGCAGTTGCCGGGGATGCGCTTCATCACGGTGTCCCACAGCGGGGAGTTGTCCGTGCCCGACTCCCAGGGGTGGACGATGCATGCCAGCCCCGATCCGTTGCGGTCGCGCCGCCCGGAGAGGTATTCGTGCCAGTGCACCAGCTTGGAATAGTTCCGTTCCAGGAAGGAGCGGCGCCTTGATTCCGCGGGGTCGGCCTGGTGGATCTTCCAGACGGCCCAGGCGTGGTTGGGCGGCTGGACCAGTCCGGCAGTTTCAACGTGCTTCGGGGCGCCGGGGATCCGGCTGGACTGCCAGAACGAGGCGCCGGGGGCGTAATCCGCGTCGCGGTAGGGATCGAAAATGATCTGCGGCAGCCTGCCGTCGTCCCACTGGCCGGCGAAAAGGGCGTCCATCTCCTGGCCGGCCCGCCGCGGGGAAATCCGGCTCAGGCCGATGGCGATGAAGGCCGAGTCCCAGCTCCACTGGTGCGGGTACAGGCCGCCGGCGGGAACCGTGTGGGTCGTGCGCCAGTTGGCTTCCAGGACGGCAATGGACTGGGCGGCAATCTGCCGTGCGCCGACCGCAGCCGCGGCACCCGCGGCCGTTCCGCCGTCGTCAGTTGTGGCAGGGGTGTTCACAGGTACCTCCCCAGCAGCGCGGGGACGCGCGGGAGAACGTCCGATGCCGGCCCGGACAGCCGCGATTCAAGCGCCACGGTTCCCTGGTAGCCGATCGATTTCAGGGTGGCGCCGAACAGTGCCCAGTCGATGTTTCCTGCGCCCGGCTCGAGCCGGTTGGAGTCGCTGGCCTGGACGTGGCCGATGAAGGCGGCGGCGGCCTGGAGCGCGGCGGCCGGGTCGCTTTCCTCGATGTTCATGTGGTACGTGTCAGGCGCGAGCTTCACGGACTCCAGCCCGACGAGCTTCAGCAGCCGCACGCCGTCGGCAAGACGGTTGACCATGTGGTCCTCGTAGCGGTTCAGCGGCTCAAGGTAGATCTCCACGCCCTCGGACGCGGCGTGCTCCCCCAGCGCGGTGAAGGCTTCCACCAGGACGGCGGTGTCCTCCTCGTCGGTGCGGGGCGGGACGAACGGCGGGAGGCGCTTGGAGAACATGCCGTAGGCCGCGGGCGTCATCACGCCGCGGCCGCCGATCTCCGCCATGACGCTCAGCTGGGATTTGAGCTGGGCGACGGCGTCCTTCCGCAGGTCAGCGTCGAACGCGCCGACGAAGTGGGTCATGTCCACACAGGCGGTGGGCATGACGACCCCGGCCTGGCGCGCCCGGCGCAGTTCCGGCAGCCGCGCCTGGAACTGCAGGTCCCCGGCGGAGCGGAGCTCGATCCCGTCATAGCCCCAGGCCACGGCCTGCTCGAATTTCTCTTCCAGGCTGATGCCTGGAAGGTGCTGCTCCTGCACGGTGATGAGGGTCATGGGAACTCCAATACAACCTGGAGGGCGGATGCGGCATCCGTGTCCAGGAGTTCGTAGGCCTTGGCTGCATCAGCCAGGGGGAAGGTGTGGGTAACGAGCGAGGGGGCGTCCACCAGCCCGCGGGCGAGGTGGTCCGCAACCGTCTGCTGCAGCCGGGGGACCGTCCAGCGGGAACGGAGCCGATTGGGGACGGAACCGATCTGTGAGGCCAGGAGCTGGACCCGGTTGTGGTGGAACTCTTCACCGAAGCGAACACCTGCAGCCTCGCCCTGGTAGAACCCTGCGGCGATGACGGTACCGTCAGCTCCCACCGCGCGGGTTGCCTCATGCAGGGCCCTGTAGTTTCCGCTCAGCTCGATGGCCACGTCCACGCCCGCCCCTGCGGTGATCCGCCGGATGTCTCCCGCGAGCTGCGGAGTGGGCGCAAGCGCATGGCCGGCACCCCATTCCAGGGCCTTGTTGCGCCGCGCTTCGATGCCGTCCACGGCTATCACGTTGGCGCCATTCAGCACCGCGAAGCGGGTGGCCAGCAGGCCAATGACTCCTTGGCCGAAGATGGCCACCGTGGAACCCGGTCCGAGGTCGGCCGCAAGCACAGCACTCAGTGCGATGGCGCCCACCCGGACGAACGCCCCGGACATCGGGTCCACGCCGGGTGGCAGGACGTGGCCCCGCAGCTGCTCTGCCGCGAGGATTCCTTCGTCCCGGTGGCCCCAGATGCCCCAGACCACGTCGCCGGGCTGGACGGGCGGGTCCGCTTCGGCACCTTCAGTTCCGGCGCGGACAGACGGGGCAACCTCCACCACTTCGCCCACTTCCGAGTAGCCCCAGCCGTCCAGCGGATATCCAAGGGACTCCTGGCCGGGCTCGAAGAGGCGGGACTTTGGGTCCCACACGGAGGTCAGGTAGGGGTTGGTGCCGCGATAGGCGGTCAGCTCGGTGCCGGCGGAGATACCGGAGTAAATGGTCCTGATGCGGACCTGGCCCGGCTCAAGCGGCGCGGGAGGCTGATCAATGATGGCGACGCTGCGGGGCGCCGCTATTCGCAGGAATCGGGACACTGTGGGGCGGTCCTTTGACGTCGGAAAGAGTGGATGCACTCATGTGATGCAATCGACATTAGCATAAGAACTAGCCCACTTGTGTATAGAAATTATGCAGAATCTGCAGTACGTTTTTCCCATGACTTCCTCCCCTGCTCCTGCCCCCTCAGCGGCCAGCTATCCCCCGGTCCGGGTCGGCTTGGTCGGCGCGGGCCAGTGGGCCGCCACCATGCACGCTCCGCTCCACACTGCCGGAGCCGAAACGGAGTCGGTGGGCATTTGGTCCGGCGGCGGCCGCAGCTCTGCCGCGCTGGCCGCGCAGCACGGAGTCCGCGCATTCGAATCCTTCGAGGAATTGCTGGCTTCCTGCGAGGCGGTCGACTTCGCGGCTCCGCCCACCGTCCAGGCCGCGCTTGCCCCGCGGGCAGCCGATGCCGGCCTGGCGCTGCTCCTGGAAAAGCCGCTGGGCGGCTCGCTGGAGCAGGCGTCAGCGGTGGCCGAGGCCGTGCGGCGCAACCGGACGCCGAACGCCGTCGTCCTCACCAAGCGGTACCACCCGCGGACCCGGTCCTTCCTGGCCGCCGCTGCCGAACTCGGCGAGGAGGCGCCGGTGCTGGGCATCACCGGAACCTACCTTCACGGCGGTTTCCTGGCCGGCGGCTTCCTGAGCGCAGGTCTGCCTTCGGGCCAGCGAAAGACGGGCTGGCGGGACGAGCTCGGCGCCCTGTATGACCTTGGCCCGCACCTGCTGGACCTGATGGAGCTTGCGGCAGGACCGATCGAGGCGGTCAGCGCCCACGGCAGCCGGGACTACGCAGCGCTGACGACCTTCCATGCCGGCGGTGCCACCGGCCAGGCGTCACTGTCCGGATCCGTGCAGCTGCCGGCGGTCAGGACCAGACTCAGCGTCTACTCCCCCGCAGGGACCCTGGACTACACCACCGAGGGGATGGACCATGCAGAATGCTGGCCCATCCTTCGCCGGGAGTTCGCCGACGCTGTCCGGCTGGGGAGGACGCCCACCGTCGATGTGGAGCGGGCCGTGCAGATCCAGGCGATCGTTGAAGCCGCCGCCCTGTCCGCCCGGGAGGGCGGCCGCCGGATCGCAGTTGAGCGGACCTAATAGCTGTGCACGCTGACCGGCAGCTGGACCACCCGCGGTTCGGGACCCGCCTTACCTTCCAGCCGCTCGAAGAGCATCCTGGCGGCCGCGGCCCCCAGTCGCCGGGGATCGTGGGACATCACGGTGAGCGGAATGCCCAGGAGGTCGGCGAGCTCCACATCATCGAAGCTGGCCAGCGCCGGCACGCCGGCATCGTGCCCTTCCGTGCGCCACTCGCAGATGGCGCGCAGCGCGCCCACCGTGGTCCGGTTGTTGGCCGAAAAGAAGGCTGTGGGCGGCTGGCGGCAGGCCAACTGCCGGTGCACGGCGGCTGCCGCCAATGCCGTGTCCCTGACGGCGGCCAAAAGGCCTTCATCAAACGCCGTGCCGGCGTCCTCGAGGGCCTGCCGGAATCCCTCGTAGCGCCGCTGCGCCGTGGACGTGCCCGCGAGGTCGCCGATGAATCCGATCCGCCGATGGCCCTGTGCCAGCAGCACCGCGGTTCCCGCCGCAGCCCCGTTCACGTCGTCCACGAGGGCGGCGTCGTATTCCGTGTTGCCGACGGTCCGCGTGGCCAGGACCACGGGAAGCGCACCGGCCCCGGGAAGGGCCCTCGCTCCGGGCACGCTCTGTGCGGCAAGGTCCCGCCCCGCGGGCACCAGGATCACGCCTTCCAGCTGGCGGTCCGCGAACTCCGCCAGGAGCCGGTCTTCCTTCCCGGGATCGCCACCGCTGGTACCCATGACGATTTGCCTCCCGTATGCGGCCGCAACCTCCTCGACACCGAGGGCGAACTGCCCGTAGTAGGGGTTGGCGAGGTTGGTGACAGCCACCCCGATGAGGCCGGTGGGCTTGCGCAGGCGGGTGTTCCGCGCGCTCTGGTTGGGCCGGTAGCCGAGCTTTTCCACCGCAGCGCGCACGCGGTCCTGCACCTCGGGGCGGACGTTGCGGCCGCCGGCCATGGTCCGGGAAACCGTCATCGGGCTGACACCGGCCAGGGCTGCGACGTCCCGGACGGTGGGCGCAGAGTTGGTAGTGGTGCCGGACATTTTTTCACCCCGAAGACTTGCAATGGACGTGCGCCGCGGCCGCTTCGCGCCGGACGCTGTCAACGTTACCAACAGCCAGGAGACACCGCGTGAACCATCCCCTTCCACCAACACCCGTGCTGGAAATTGGCGGCACGCATGTAACCGCCGCACTGGTCCATGGTCCCGGTGGCGGGTGGCGGGTGGCACAGGACAGCATTGTGCGGCGCGGCCTCGATGCACATGCTCCTGCTGGCGGCCTCCTGGACGCGATCGCGGCGGCAGCTGCGGGTTTGGGCGCCGCCCACAGCGGAGCCTGGGGGGTGGCGCTGCCGGGGCCCTTCGATTACGCGGCCGGGGTGGCGCTGTATGAGCACGTGGGAAAGTTCGATGAGCTCAAGGGCGTGGATGTAGGTGCGGAGCTGGCCCGAAGGCTCGGCACGACGGCCCGCAGCATCAGCTTCCTCAATGACGCCGACGCCTTCGGAATCGGCGAGGTGGCCCTTGGCGCTGCGGGCGGCAGCCGGCGCGCCGTGTGCATCACCCTGGGAACCGGCGTGGGTTCGTCATTCCTGGCCGACGGAGTCCCGGTGAAGAGCGGCAGTGAAGTACCGCCGGAGGGAAGCTGCTACCTGTTGACGTATGGCGGGCTCCCCCTCGAGGACACCGTCTCCCGGCGTGCGATCCGTCGGGCCTACGCGGCCGCAGCCGCGCCCGGGGAAAACCACGACGCCGGCACCCCGGACGTGCGGGAAATCGCCGGAGCCGCCCGGGCCGGGGACCCTGTGGCGGCAGCGGTGCTGGACCATGCCTTCGGGGCGGCCGGCGCCGCCGCCGCTCCTTACCTCAAACGTTTCGGGGCAGAGGTGCTGGTGGTGGGCGGGTCCATGACCGGATCCTGGGACCTGGTGGAACCCTCCCTCCGGCGGGGCATCGCCTCGGTGGAGCCGGGCCTGGCCCGACTCCCCCTCCGCAAGGCCGAACGCTCAGAGGAAGCCGGGCTGGTGGGTGCCGCCTACTGGGCGAGGGCGGCCGGCAACGCTGTCTGAGTCCCGCGCACAAAGGCCTTCACGGTACCCAGCTTCCGGCCCACGCCGCTGCCATGCGGACGGATCGTGTAGGCACCCACCGACGCCGGGATGATGAACGTTTCGGCGTAGCTGACCACGAAGGGTTCAAACGCGCCGTCCGGGCTCTCGACAACCGCCTCGGGGCCTTCCACCAGGTTCAGCACATTCACCGTGCCCTGCGTATGGTGCTCCACCATATCGGTGAACCAGTGCCTGCGAACCTCGATGAATTCCAGCTCGTGCAGGCCGGTCCGTTCCTCAGTCCAGCCCGGCCCCGACCCGATCTGTTCCACTTGGTCAAGGAGCTGTTCGCGGGCCCATTCGGTGTCGCGTTCCCACTGGATGTTCCGGCTGGCGTGGTCCACGTGGATGGGCCTGGGGCGGCCGTCGAGTCCCAGCCGGCCCCAGTCCCACATCTTAAACGTAAAGATGTAGGGCGTGGCCGAAATCTCCAGCACCATCGAATTGGCACCCGAGCAGTGGACTGTCCCGGCGGGAATGGAGAAGTGGTCATGCTTCTTGGCCGGGAACGCGTTGACGTAATCTTCGGCCGGGAAGGATGTGCCGCCGTCGGACGCTTTCCTCAAGGCCTTCAACATGTCATCCGGATCCGTACCGGATTTCAGCCCCAGGTACACCACCGCGTCGTCGTCACAGTCCAGGAGGTAGTAGCTCTCATCCTGCGTGTAGTGCATGCCGAAGCGGTCCTGGATGTAGTCCGTCAGCGGATGCACCTGCAGCGAAAGGTTGCCGCCTTCCATGGTGTCCAGGAAGTCGAAGCGGATGGGGAACTCGGCGCCGAACCTCGCGTAGGTCTGCTGGCCAAGGAGCGCCTTGGGCTGGGTGAACACGACGTCGATGGACGGCAGTTCGATGACCGTCCCTCCGACGTCGAGCAGGATGCTGTTCTCCTCCGGCACGCAGTCAAAGCACCAGGCGTAGTTGTCCGCGTCGCTGTCCAGGCCGATGACATGCTTCATCCACTGCCCGCCCCATACGCCGGGGTCGAAGAAGGGCACCACCCGGAACGGCGCCGACGCCGCGGCCGCCATTCCGCGGTGGAACGTGTTCCCGGTGATGAGCGTGGCCTTGGAGGTGCTGCGGTTGGTGTCCAGGACGTAGTCCAGCTCGCCGAACAGCTGCCGCTTGTGCCGGTCCGCCACGCGCCACTCAACGAAGAAGCTGCGCTTGTACTTGCGCAGGTTGTCCTCGCCGCCGTTGTCGCAGCGCCAGTTCGGAGCACCGGCACGTTGCCGCTGCTGCAGTTCCCAGCGGGCCATGTCGGCCAGCACCAGGGTGCGTTCCGGCAGCGGCACCAGCGCCGCCCCCCAGCCCACCAGGACCACGGGAGCGCCCGACGACGACACTTCCGTCGCGAGCGCGGCAAGCCTTTCGGCGTCGTAGAAGTCGCGTAGGGTGTGGTGGCTGAGAACGCCGAAGACCCTGTCGTCGGTGAGGTTGGCCTCGATCAGGGCGTCGATTTCCGCGATGGGCCGGGCCGCCCGCTCCTCTACGTCGAGAAGGCGGTGGCCGGGGAGTGCCTCGGCGATGCACCGCTTCAGTTCCGGGAGGTCCGTGCCAGGGTAAGTGTCCACCACGATGGTCCGGGTGCCCCGGGCGGCAATTTCCCGCCAGGCGTCTGCGCCTGACCAGGCGCGGTGGTCGCCTGGAACGGTCACGGTGGGGAACTTGTCGTAGCGCCGGGGAGGATTGTGGCTCATGGTCTTCCGATCGGTTTGCTTGGTTTGATAACGTTACCAGAACCGCCCGGCGCCTGCCGGACGGAGCCAGGAGAAGGGTGGTTGCCGCAATGCGGCTGATGGTTTCCTACGGACATTCGTGGATTGACGGGGACGGCGCGTCCGCACCGGAAACGTGCCTGGCGGCCCGGGTGGCGGCCGGTCTGGGACTGGAGCTGGACAACCGCGGTGTCGGCGGGAGCAGCAGCACCGGAACCGCCGCCCTGGTACTGGCTGACCCTCCCCCGCCGGCCGCCCTGTACCTGCTGATGACGGGGCTGAACGATCTTCGCCTGGGTGGGGACTCGGCGTCGACCCTTGAAGACTACGCCGCCGCGCTCCGCACCATCCTGAACACCTTCCGGAGCGCGTCCCCGGATGCACTGGCGGTGGCCGTCGTGCAGCCGCACCTGCTGGATTACAGTCTTTACGCCCCGCACAACCAGGGCTCCAACGAACTGGTGGACATCTACAACGGGATGCTGGCCCGGGTGGCTGGCGGGTACCCGCAGGTTGTGCTGGCGAAGGCTCCGGACTGGGACGCGGCCACCATGCTGGACGACGACACGGTGCATCCGAACGACGCGGGCCACGCCTGCCTGGCCCGCGCCGTCCTCCGCGTGGCTACTGCTGCATGGCAATGACCAGACCCGCCCAGCTCTGGGGCACCGCGCCGAGGCCGCGCCCGTTCTCCGGGTTCCAGTATTCGGCCCAGCCGCTGGCCATGGCGCCCTTCGCCGTGACCTCCGCCATGGCCTCGGCTTCCCGCGCCATGCCCTGACCGAGGAAAGCCCGCTGGAACAAGTAGTTCAGCGGGGGCCAGGCCGGGCCGCGCCAGTAGGTGTCCGGATCGTAGGCCGGGTGCTGCCGGACCACGTTCGCCGGGCCGAACTCGGCCCCGAAGCGGACCGGGTCCCACAGCTGGGACAGGGCGGCGCGGGCTTTGTCCGGATCGGCGGTGACCAGGGCACCCATGACGCCGTCGCTGATCGGGATGGCGGCCGAAGGTCCGCCGCCGACCACTGCCAGGTCGGACCACAGCTGCTCGCCGGCATCCCATAGATGCTCGTCCATCGCAGCCGCAATGGCGTCCCCCCGGTCCGCCAGCTCCCTGTCGCCGGTCACTGACGCCAGCTCGCGCATGTTGAACGCCGTGTAGGCGTTGAACGCCGCGGGGCACGCCACAAAGCTGGTGGACCAGTGGGCGGCACCGTCCTCGGAGAAGGTGACCTCGGTCATCCGCTCTTTGTTCCAGGCCGTGCGGGCCGGACGGCTGTACCCTTCCCTGGTGCGGCCGGGGGCACCCCAGTCGTCCCAGCGCGGCGAGTGGTCGTTGCCCGCTTCCCAGGGATGGACCACATAAATGATGCCCTCGGGGGTGCGCCGGTTGTCCCACAGCCAGTCGAGCCCGGCCTTCGCCCTGGCCAGCGTTTCCGGAGCCAAGGCGATGCCGGCGTCCGCCAGCAGTTTGATCGTGTGGCCAAACATGGGCGGCTGGGTGAGGGAGGACGTCCGGGTGAGGGGGCCCAGCCAGGTGTCCGGGCCTTCTCCGCCATACCGCATGTGCGGGACCATCCCGTTCTCCAGCTGCCCGGCCAGGACAGCATCGAGTTCCTTGACGGCGCGGGCATCCCCCAGCTTCGCCCAGATGATGGCGTGGAAGCAGGAGTCCCACAGCCACAGATGCGGATAGGTGCCGGGGTTCGGCACCGAGTAGCCGTGCTCCGGCCGCCAGTGCGCCTCGAGAAGGTTCCGCACCTCTTCGGTGAGCGCCGCCGTCGTGTTTTCCTGCATGTTTTCCTGTGCGTGTTTGCCCGTCACCCCTTCTCAGCTCCCGCTGTCAGGCCCTCGGTGAGAAGTCGTTCGGCGGCGAAGAAGATAATGATGATCGGCAGCGTGAGGATCACGGAACCGGCCATCAGGACCGTGGCAGGCACCTCAATACTGCCGGCCAGCTGTGACAGGCCCAGTGAGACCGTCCAGTTGGGGCGCGAGTTCACCAGGAACAGCAATGCGAACAGGAATTCGTTCCACGCGATCATGAAGACGAACAGGCCGTTGCTTACGATGGCCGGCATGGCCAGCGGCAGGCTGATCCTCCGCAGCACTCCCAGGCGGCTGCAGCCATCCAGCGCGGCGGCTTCCTCAAGGCTGGTGGGGATGGTGTCGAAGTAGTTCCGCAGCATATAGATGGTCACCGGAATCACCTGTGCCACGTACACAATCAGCAGCGCCACCAGCTGGCCGCGGAGGCCGATTCTGGTGAAAAAGGTGAATAGCGGGATGGCCAGCAGGATGCTGGGAAACAGGTAGACCGCCAGGAACAGGCCGCTCACCTGGCGGCGGCCGAAGAAGTTCAGCCGACTGATGGCGTAGGAACCCGGGATAGCCACCAGCAGCGAGATCAGCACGGTCCCCAGCGCCACGATCGCACTGTTGCCCATGAACTTCAGGAAGCCATGACCGCCGTCCTCCTGCGTGGCCATGATGGACGTGTAGGCGCTCCAGTTCAGTTCCTGGAATGGAATCACCAGGGAGCCGGGGTCGCTCAAGAGCGATTCCAGCGGCCGGATGGACAGGATGAACATGTAATAGAACGGGAAGAGGGTCGCCAGCAGCAGCCCGACAATGACTACCCACCGCAGGACCCCGAATATCTTGGTCTCCACAACGTCGCGGGACACCCCGGAGCCCTCCGGCCTCCTGGAGGAAGTGCGCCTGGTCTCAACGGGTACCGCCATCAGGAGACCTCCTCTTTCCTGGTGAAGAACTTGATGTAGATGCCGACGAACAGGCCCAGGATCAGTGCCAGGACCAGCGCCTGCGCGGAGGCCGCACCGATGTCGCCGCGGGCCGTCAGGAAGTTGTAGACCGTCACGGCCACCACTTCCGTGCCGGCGCCGCCGCCGGTGAGCAGGTAGATGTCGTCAAAGCTGTTGAACGTCCAGATGAAGCGCAGCACCGACAGCATCGCGATGGTGGGCAGCAGCTGGGGAAGGATGATGTAGAAGAACCGCTGGATGGGTGTGGCGCCGTCCACGCGGGCGGCTTCCTCCAGGCTGTCCGGCACCGCGTGCAGGCGGGCCGTCAGGAAGAGGAAAGCGAAGGGGAAGGAGCGCCAGGCCTCGAAAAGGATCACGGCGATGAGGGCCGTGGGTACCTCGATCTGCAGGCCCAGGAAGCTTACTTCCCGGACGCGCTCGCTCAGGAAGGGAATGGACTCCTCCCAGCCGAACAGCCGTTTTCCCCAGTAGTTGACCACGCCGAACTGAGGGTCAAGCATGGTGGCCCACGTGAACGTGACAGCCACGATCGGTGCCACGTAGGGCAGCAGCATGGAGGCCCGGATCAGCGTCCTGCCCTTGAAGGGTTTGCGCAGCGCCAGCGAGGCGATCAGGCCGAGCAGGATGGCGCCGGTGGTGCCCAGGACGGAGTACGCCAGGGTAGTGCCCAGCGCCTGGAAGAAAGAGCCCGAAAAGACCTGGTCAAAGTTGGCCACCGTGTACGGGCCGAAGAGTCCGACGGAGCGGATGTTCAGGATCCGGACCTTCTGGAAGGCGAGCAGGATGGTCCAGAGAATCGGCAGGACCACCATGACCAGAACCAGGACAAGGGTGGGCGAGAGCAGGGTCAGGCCGGCCCGCTGTTCCTCCCTGGCCATGGGGGAACGCCGGGGCCGGCGCCCCGGCAGGGCGGCGGCGCGTGCCGCCTGCCCTGCCGGGGCGTCCTTATTCAGTTTCACTTCAATGAACCCTGGATGGAACGAAGGGTCTCGGCGGCCTGCTTGGCTGCCTTCTCCGGGTCGACGCCGCCGGAGGTGACGTCGCTGACGGCCTTGGCGACCGGGAGTTCACCCAGTGCCGCGCCCACCAGGTCGCCCTGGCCCTGGGTGATGCCCCAGCGCTTCAGCTCGTCCGGGCCCTTCTGGAGGATGGAGAGCACGTCCTCGGAGTAGAACTTGCCCAGCGGTTCCTTGCGGTCAACGCCGGCAGGCATGTCCTTCCACTTGTCCGCGTACTCGGTGCCGTTGTCGGCGTTGCCGGCACGGACCGGGAGCCGGCCTTCGGGAGCGATGGACAGCCAGTCCGCGTAGCCCGTGCTCATGAAGTACTCCACGAACTTCTGGGCGGATTCAGTGGCTGAACCCTCCGTGATGGTCCAGGAGACGACCTCACCGAACTGGGCCGGCTGATCGCCATCCGGGCCCTGGATGCCGGTGACTACGCCGGTGTTTTTGGCCAGGAAGGCGGGGTCGGCCTTGCACTCGGGGCAGGTGGGCATGGCGTCGTCGCGGAGTCCGGCCATCTCATCGAGGATGAACGTGGACCAGATCGCCATGGCGGCCTTGCCGGAGAAGTACGCCGCACGAACGGTGTCCACGTCCTGGGCACCGGGCACCGAGTAGTTCTTCAGGGTGTCGCGGTAGAACTCCAGTGCGCGCACGCACTCGGGGCTGTCGAAAGTGATGTCCCCCTGGTCGTTGACCATTTCGCAGCCATTGCCCTGGGCGATGTGCTCGAAGGTCTGCTGGGTAAAGGCTTCGCCCGGCTTGTTGGCGGCCACCAGGCCGGCAAGTTCCGGGGAATCCAGCTTCTCGGCTGCGGCCTTGATGTCGTCGTAGGTCTTCGGCGCCGTGATGCCGGCCTTGTCGAAGAGGTCCTTGCGGTAGTAAAGCAGCTGCTGCCAGGACGAGTCCGGCACGCTCAGCTGCTCATCGCCGTCGCGTGTCAGCTCGAGGGCGCGCGGGGTGAAGGTGTCTTCACCGAGGGTTTCCACCACAGCCTTGTTGGCGGCGGGGTCAACCAGGTCGTTGGCAGCGAGGGTGCGGACCTGGGCCAGCGAGATGGAGCCGATGACGTCCGGCAGGTCACCGGCCGCTGCGGAGGAGGTCAGGACCTGGTTGAACTGGTCCTCCGGAACGCCGACGAGTTCAACCTCAACGCCGGTTTCCTCGGTGAACTTGGCGATGATTTCCTTGGTCTTGGCCACACGGTCCGGGAGGGTATCCGCGGTCCAAACGGTAATAGCTTCAGCGTTGCCGCCGTCGGTGGAACCGCCGTCGGATTCACCGCCCTGCGTACAGCCTGCAAGCATTGCCACCGACAGCGACGCTGCGGCGAGCACGGCCAGTTTTGATCGGCCTCTGGTTATGGTCACTTGGATGCTCCTGTCTACGGCGGCACCAGCACCGGTGCCGCGGGATTCGCGCCTCAGCTTCCGCTCCTCCGCCCGGACCGCGCCGGCCGGATGGAATGACAGTTACTGGAAATTTCCGGCAGTGAGCGCAGTCACAATCGGAACTTGTGCCTAAAGGCTATCCAAATGTTGTCTAGCTGTCTAGCATTAGCTGCAGAATGATTCGGCTTGAAGATCGCCGCCTTCTGCGCTTCAACAGCGTCAAACCCCTAGGATGGCAGGAATGCCTTGCGACAAAAGGAGCCGCAAATGTACGTGGGACCCGGTGATGTCCTGCACCTGATCCGCTCCGGCAGGGCGCGGACCCGTGGCGACATCCAGGAAGAGACCGGCATGTCCCGGATGACGGTGGCCCAGCGCGTGGACGCGCTCCTTCGCGCCGAACTGATCCGGGAAGCGGGCTCGGCCCGGCCCTCGGGCGGCCGCCGGCCCACCGACCTCGCCTTCAACCTGCAGCACTCCTGCACTCTCTCCGCTTCCGTGGAGACGCGTTCCAGCCGGGTGGCCCTCACGGACCTCGGCGGTGAGATCCTTGTCGACGAGCATCTGGACATTGCCGTCACCGACGGCCCGGAGAAGGTCCTGAACGCCATCACCGCCGCCGGGCAGCGCCTGTTGAAGCGCGCCAAGGTGCCCATGGCAAAGATCTCGGGCGTCGGACTGTCCATCCCCGGGCCCGTGGACCCGCAGACGCTTCGGCCCAGCCAGCCTCCGATCCTGCCTGGGTGGGATGCCTACCCCATCGTGGAACTGGTCCAGGAGTCATTCCCCGTTCCGGTCCTGGTGGAGAACGACGCCGATGCCATGGCTGTGGGTGAGTACAGTGCAGGGTTTGCCGGAGTCAGTTCGCTCTGCCTGGTCAAGGTGTCCACCGGCATCGGCACGGGCCTCGTCATCCATGGCCGCGTGTACCAGGGCGTGGACGGCGGCGCCGGCGACATCGGCCATGTCCGGCACCCTGCATTTGCCGGGCTGGTGTGCCAGTGCGGCTCACTCGGCTGCCTGGCCGCCGGAGCCAGCGGCGGGGCCGTCGCCCGCCAAATGACGGACCTCGGCATTCCCGCAGAGTCCGGCCGCGACGTACGCAGGCAGCTGCTGGCGGGAAACGTGGACACGATGCGCCTGACCCACGAGGCCGGGCAGCGGCTGGGCGAGGTCATGGCCACCGTGGTGTGCCTCCTCAATCCCGCCGTTCTGCTGATCGCCGGGGACCTCGCATCGTCTTCCCTGATAGGCGGCATCCGCGAAACGCTTTATCCCATGTCGCTGCCCCGCGCCACGCGGCACCTGGACGTGCGGCTGGCGGCCCTCGGTGAGGACGCCGCCATCCGCGGCATGTCGTCGCTTCTCGTGAACGAGGTCTTCTCGCCGGCGGCAGTCAACGCCCGGCTCGGCTGAATTTCGCGGGTCCTCGTCCGGGAGTCCGGTGACTTCTTTGCCGAAGCCTTGTAGTGTCGGCGTCAGTACGGCGGGCCTCGACAGGCGGCCCGCACCCAAGCGTTGAAGGAGCGGAACATGGCTGTGAGTGAGCACGAAGCCCAGGTACTTGACCAGTGGAGCAACCGGCTGGCCCAAGCACTGCAGATCCTGGACCTCAAGGTGGACCAGGAACTGCTCCTCGACCTGGCCCGGGAGTCCGCGGATTCCGTGATCCATGCGGCAGCGCCCGTCACCACGTTCCTGGTGGGCTACGCGGCCGGGCTCGAAGCCGGCACAGGCAGCGCTGGTTCGAAGGACGCGTCAGCCGCCGCGGTGGAGAAGGCAGCGCGCGTCGCCTTTCAGCTTTGCAGCGACGGCGCCGACGGCGGTCCCGCCAGCCGTGGCTGGGCGGACACGGCGCAGTAAGCCAATCAGCCCGTACCGGCGGGGCTCAAAAGCATGAGCGGCGCCGGCCCGCACAGTCCGTGCTGGCCGGCGCCGCTCATTTCCGCGGTCCGGCTCAGCCCACCGGTTCCAGCTTGACGATGACGGCCTTGGACACGGGCGTCTGGCTTCCTTCGGCCACGCTTTCCAGCGGCACCAGGACGTTGGCCTCCGGGTAGTAGGCAGCGGCACATCCGCGCGCGGACGGGTACGAGACCACCCGGTAGTTCCTCAGGACGCGCTCCACATTGTCTGGATGAACGCCCCGGACATCCACATGGTCGCCGTCCGAGATCCCCAGTTCAGCCAGGTCCTCCGGATTGACGAACACGACTTCGCGGCCCTTCTTGATGCCCCGGTACCGGTCGTTGTGGCCGTAGATGGTGGTGTTGAACTGGTCGTGGGAGCGCATGCTCTGCAGGATGAGTGTGCCGTCCGGCCGCTGCACGTGTTCCAATTCGTTGACCGTCAGGATGGCCTTGCCGGTAGGGGTGTTGAACGTCCGCGAATCCCGGGGACCGTTGGGCAGGATGAACCCGCCGTCCTGCCGGATCTTCCGGTTATAGTCCTCGCAGCCGTTGACCACGCGGGAAATATGCTCACGGATGAGGTCGTAGTCCTTTTCGAAGCCGGCCCAATCGGCCGTGGTCCGGCCACCCACCGTCGCTTCGGCCATCCTGCAGACGATTGCCACCTCGGACAGCAGGCCAGGGGCTACGGGTTCCACGGTGCCGTGCGAGGCATGCACCGCACACACGGTGTCCTCCACGGAGACAAACTGCGGGCCGGACTCCTGCCGGTCGATCTCGGACCTGCCCAGTGTCGGAAGGATCAGGGCCTCGGTGCCCGTTACCGTGTGCGAGCGGTTGAGCTTGGTGGAGATCTGGACTGACAGTTCGGTGTTTTCCATGGCGGCCTCGGCCGCCGTGGTGTCCGAAATCGCCCCCACGAAGTTGCCGCCGAGGGCGATGAAGGCCTTGATGCCGCCATCGGCCATCCGACGCACTGTCTCCACGGCGTCATAGCCGTGGCTTCGGGGCGGTTCGAAGTTGAATTCCTTGCCCAGGGCATCCAGGAAGGCCGGCGGCATCTGTTCCCAGATACCCATGGTGCGGTCGCCCTGGACATTGCTGTGGCCGCGGATGGGCGAGGCGCCGGCCCCCGGTTTGCCGATATTGCCGCGCAGGAGCAGCAGGTTGATGATCTCCTTGATGGTGGCGACGCCCTTTTTCTGCTGGGTGATACCCATGGCCCAGGTGATGATCACCTTGTCCGCAGCCAGGTAGCGGGCAGCAAGTTCGTCGATCTCTTGGGCCCGCAGGCCGGTGGCCTCCAGGACCGCTGCGTCGTCCAGGCCCGCCAGGTGGGCGCGGAGTTCCTCCAGGCCTTCGCAGTGCTCTTCCAGGAATGCATGGTCCAGCACGGTGCCAGGATTGGCGGCCTCGGCGTCTAGCACGCGCTTGGAGACCGCCTGCAGCAGCGCCATGTCCCCGCCGATCCGGACCTGCAGGAACTGGTCCGCCAGGTCAGTGCCGCGGCCGATAATTCCTTTGACCTTCTGGGGGTTCTTGTAGCGCATCAGCCCGGCCTCCGGCAGCGGGTTCACTGCCACGATGCTGCAGCCGGCTTCCTTGGCTTCCTCCAGGGCGGTCAGCATCCGCGGGTGGTTGGTTCCCGGGTTCTGGCCCATGATGATGATGAGGTCGGCCTTGCCGAAGTCGTCGTAGGACACGGTGGCCTTGCCGATGCCGATGGTCTGGCCCATGGCCCAGCCGGAGGATTCATGGCACATGTTGGAGCAGTCCGGCAGGTTGTTGGTCCCGTACGCGCGGATGAACAGCTGGTACAGGAACGCGGCCTCGTTGGACGTGCGGCCGCTGGTGTAGAAAGCGGCCTCATCAGGGCTGTCCAGTGAAGTGAGCTTGTCCGCCACGATGCGGAACGCCTCGGCCCAGGTGACGGGGCGGTAGTGGTCCTCCCCCGCCTTCCGGTACACCGGTTCGGTGAGGCGGCCCTGCATGCCCAGCCAGTATTCGGACCGCTGCCGCAGTTCGCTGACGGGATGCCCGGCCCAGAAGTCGCTGCCAATGACTACCGGGGTGGCTTCCCAAGTAACGGCCTTGGCGCCGTTCTCGCAGAACTCGAAGGTCTTGCGATGGCCCGGGTCTGGCCAGGCGCAGCTCATGCAGTCGAAGCCGTCCTTCTGGTTCAGCGCCAGAAGCGTCTTTCCCGCCCGGCCCACGCCCATATGTTTGAGCGCCGGCTGCATGGAGTAGTAGACCCCGGGAACCCCGGCAGCCCAGGTTTTGGGGTGCCCGCTGACTTCCAGTTCGGACTCGTCGGCTTCTTCGACCTTCGGGTTTTCACGCGTCACGCGACATGCTCCTTGGCTTGGTCCTGGCCCGGGTACCCGCGGCACATGCCGGCGGACCAGATTTCTCCAGACTTGTTCAGGGTGCGCAGGAAGTCAAGGAGGGCCCACGGTGCGCGGCGGCCGGGTTGCAGACCAATTCAGGGATTTTGTCCACATAGCGGATTTTCCATGGCGACGACGGAACCTGGCCCGCGTACGCTGGATTCCACGGCTGAAGCAAGCGGCCGCTGGAACCACCGTGCGGAGAAGCCAGATGCCGGACCACCATGACCTCAGCGCCCTCGCGGCGTCCGCCTTCAACCTGCCGTGCCTGCGTGAGGGCCAGCTGGCCGGCATGGCGGCCCTGGCCGCGGGCCGCGACGTCCTCGCAGTGATGCCCACCGCGTACGGCAAGTCGGCCATTTACCAGGTGGCGGCCCTGTACCTGCACCAGGGCGGCGGAAGAGCCGAGGGCGCTCCCGCCGTCGTCGTTTCGCCGTTGATTGCCTTGCAGGAGGACCAGGTGGACGGGCTGCTCGAGGACCTCGGGACGGACGCCGCGGTCGCCATCAATTCTTCCCATGGCGACGCGGAGGTGGAAGCAGCGTGGCAGGCTATGGAGTCGGGAAAGGCAACGTTCCTCTTCCTGGCACCGGAGCAACTGGCCAAGCCCGCCACGGTGCAGCGTATCGCAGCGCTCGGCATTTCGCTGTTTGTCGTGGACGAGGCCCACTGTGTCTCGTCCTGGGGCCACGATTTCCGCCCCGACTACCTCAGCCTGGGCGAGGTGCGCAGGCAGCTGGGGAATCCGCCGGTCGCAGCACTGACAGCTACGGCTTCCCCGCCGGTACGCGACGAGATCGTGGAACGGCTGGGGATGGCGGACCCGCTCATCCTGGTCCACGGGTTCGACCGGCCCAACATCAGCCTGGACGTGATCCGACACCACGAAGACAAGATCAAGCGCCAGGCCGTCCTGAGCCAGGTGGCTGCACTTGCGGGCGACGGCCACGGCCTCCTGTACGCTGCCACGCGCAAGGACACGGAAGTTTACGCCTCCGGACTCGTCGCTGACGGGCTGCGCGCAGAGGCCTATCACGCAGGCCGTCCGGCACGGGAACGCGAACGAATCCATGAAGACTTCCTGGCGGACCGCCTGGACGTGGTGGTGGCCACCACTGCCTTTGGCATGGGAATCGACAAGCCGAACGTGCGTTTCGTGGTCCATGCCGACATTCCGGAATCGCTGGACGCCTACTACCAGGAGATCGGCCGTTCGGGGCGGGACGGCGAACCTGCGGCGGCAATCCTGCACTACCGCTCGGAGGACCTGGGGCTGCGAAAGTTCTTCACCACCCGCGCTCCGGACCCGGACGCCCTGCTCGCGGTGCTGAAGGCGCTCAGGTCAGCGGGCGGGCCCACACCCCGGAGCGCGCTCGCGGAACAGACCGGCATGCCGGCGCGGCGGATTACCGGCCTGGTCAACCAGCTCGAGGAAGCCGGAGCCGTGGCGGCAGGTAAGAGGGGCGTCCGCCTCATGTCGGCGGAGAACCTTCCCACTGTGGTGCGCACCGCCGTCGAACTTTCCGAAGCCCGGCAGAACGTCGAGCATTCCCGGCTGGCCATGATGCGCGCCTACGCCGAGACCGATGGCTGCCGGCGGCAGTTCCTGCTGGGGTACTTTGGCGAGGATCTGCCACAACCCTGCGGAAACTGCGACAACTGCGTGGAAACGGCTGCCGCCAGCAGCGCCAGGGAACCGGCAACGCACGGCGCCGCCGGGCCGGGAAGGGAGGCCGGGCTTACCGGCGCAGTGGATCCGGCGGTTGCGCAAGCTTTTCCCCTCCAGTCCGCAGTGGTGCACAAGGAGTGGGGCCCGGGCCTGGTGATGCGGCATGAGGATGACGTCATCACCGTGCTCTTTGAGCAGGAGGGCTATAAGACGCTTTCAACCCCGGCCGTCATCGAGCACGAACTTCTGAAGCCTGCTTAGGTACGCTGGTAGGGACTCCAACGAAAGGTCCGCCGCGTGGAAGTACCCACTTATGTCTGGACGCTGACCGTCGCCGGAATCGTGGCGCTGCTGGCGTTCGATTTCTTCTTCCACGTGCGCAAGGCCCACACTCCTTCGCTGAAGGAGGCGGCCATCTGGTCGTCCCTGTATGTGGGCATCGCGCTGCTTTTCGGGCTCGGCGTGCTGCTTTTCGGCGGAACCACCATGGGCGCCGAATACTTCGCGGGCTACATCACAGAGAAGGCGCTGTCCGTCGACAACCTCTTCGTGTTCCTGATCATCATTTCCAGCTTCAGGGTGCCCCGGGCTGACCAGCAAAAGGTGCTGCTGTTCGGCATCGTCTTTTCGCTCATCGCGCGGACGGCCTTCATTTTCCTTGGCGCTGCCCTGATCAACAGCTTCGCCTGGGTGTTCTACATCTTCGGATTGATCCTCCTGATCACGGCCGGCAACCTGCTCCGCCCCGACGACCACGACGATGACGCCGAAGGCCTGGTGGTGCGGCTCGCGAAGAAGTTCCTGCCGGCGTCGCAGCACTATGACGGCGACAAGCTTTTCACCGTGGAAAACGGCAAGCGCGTGCTCACCCCGATGCTCCTGGTCATGGTGGCGATCGGCGGCACCGACATCCTGTTCGCACTCGACTCGATTCCCGCCATCTTCGGGCTCACCCAAAACGTGTTCATCGTGTTCACGGCGACTGCGTTCTCACTGATGGGACTGCGCCAGCTCTTCTTCCTGATCGACGGACTGCTGGACCGGCTCATCTTCCTGTCCTACGGCCTGGCGGCCATCCTGGGCTTCATCGGCGTCAAGCTGATCCTGCACGCACTGCATGAAAACACGCTGCCGTTCATCAACGGCGGCGAGCACGTGGAGGTCGTCGAGGTCAGCACCGGCGTATCCCTCACTGCGATCCTGGGAGTGCTGCTGGTCACCGTCCTGGCGTCGATCTTCAGCCCCAAGGGCAAGGCCAAGAACGCCGTCTCCAATGCCCGCCGGCACGCTACGGACTACCTGGACCTGAACTACGAGACGGACATGGTGGAGCGGGACAAGATTTTCGCCCGCATGGTGCGGGAGGAAGAGCAGATCCGCAACCTGCCCGAGAAGTACAAACGGCTTATCCGGAACGAAACGGAATTCACGGACCTGCTGCGCCGGGCCCGTGCCGAGCATGACAAGGCCCAGGTGCGCGCCGCCAACGGCGGCTAGCACCAGCGCCCCGGTCCACACCCGAACAGCGGCAGCGGGGTTCGCAGGCGCGCGCTGGCAGCCGAGGTCTTCGGGCGCTGCCCGCTTTGTCAGTGCCGGTTGCTACGTTTATTCCAGGGCCCGGGCAACCGTCCGCCGGCCCGGCTGTCGATGGGGAGGCCCCGTGTTTCTGCTCGAAGCCGCCGGCAACGGCGGCCCCGGATCACCGCCGGACCTGGTGTTTTCCGCCAGCGACCTGGTGGCGGCCAGCGAATGCGAATACCGGACCCTGCGCATCCTGGATGAGAAGCTGGGCCGCTCTCCCAAGGCCGGGTTCCCGGCCGACGATATGCAGGCACGTGCCGGCGTCCTGGGCGACAGGCACGAACAGGAGGTCCTGGCCAGCCTCACCGCCAGGTACGGAGTGTGGGACGCGTCGCGGGGTGCCGGGGTCTACTCGCTGGAGCGCGGGCCCAACACCCGCGGCGATCTCCAGGCGAGGCATGCCGAGACGGAACTCGCGCTCCGGTCCGGGGCCGACGTCGTCTTCCAAGCCACTTTCTTCGACGGTGAGTTCCTGGGGTATGCCGACTTTCTGGTTAATGAGGCCGCGGGGTCCGGGACGCCGGGGCGTTATGAAGTCTGGGACACCAAGCTGGCGCGGCACGCCAAAGTGGGCGCGCTGCTGCAGTTGGCCGCCTACGGTGACCAGCTCATCGGGATGGGCCTGGACCCCTCCCCCGTCGTCACACTGGTGCTGGGCACCCGCGTAGGCGACGACTGGCTGCGCAGCACGCACTCACTTCCGGACCTGCTTCCGGTTTTCCACGAACGACGGCGGCGCTTCCGCCAGCTGACGGCCACCCACCGCGAGAGCGCGGGGACGGTTCAGTGGCAGCAGCCAGGTGTGGTCCACTGCGGCCGCTGCGATTACTGCGCCGAACAGGTCCAGGCGCACCGCGACCTGCTCATGGTGGCGGGGATGTCCGTGGTGCAGCGGCGGAAGCTGCTCGCCGCGAACATCGCCACCATCGACGAACTGGCCGACATGCCGGCTGCCGTGGCACAGGGGGCCGTGGCCCGGCTTCGGGCCCAGGCGCGCATGCAGCTGGGCCTTGACCCGGTAGCCGGGTCGCGCACCTTCACCAAGGACGGGGAGCCCCACACGGTGTCCTTCACGGTGTTGCCGGAGAACAGCATCGGCTCCCTGCCTGCCCCGAGCCCGGGTGACATTTTCTTCGACTTCGAAGGCGATCCGCTGTGGCAGGACCCGGCCACAGGAGTGTGGGGCATCGAGTACTTGTTCGGGGTGGTCGAAGCACCCGCGCCCGGGACCGGCAAATGTCCCGGGGCCGGAACGGAACCGGTCTTCCGGCCCTTCTGGGCCCATTCCCGTTCCGGCGAGCGCAATGCATTCCTCGCCTTCCTCGCCTACGTGGAAGAGCGGCGGGCCGCGTACCCGGACATGCACGTCTACCACTATGCGCCGTACGAGAGGACTGCCCTCCGGAATCTCTCCCTGGTCCACCAGGCCGGGGAGGACACCGTGGACCAGTGGCTGCGGGACGGCGTGCTGGTGGACCTCTACGCCACGGTCCGCCATTCGCTGCGGATTTCCGAAGCCTCCTACTCCATCAAAAAGCTCGAACCTCTCTACATGGGCGACAACCTCCGCTCGGGCGATGTGAAGGACGCCGGCGCCTCCGTGGTGGCCTACGCCGCTTACTGCGCGGCACGGGATGCCGGGCGGCAGGAGGAGGCCGAGACGGTCCTGGCCTCCATCGCGGACTACAACCGTTATGACTGCCTGTCCACGCTGCGGCTGCGGGACTGGCTGCTGGACATTGGTGGAGCAGCCGCAGGCACGCCCGGCAGCGAAACGTCAGGGAAGGCCTCCAGTGATCCAGCCGGTGAGTACCCTAAGAATCCCGGCACTGAGTCCACGGGGGAAGCCGCGGACGGAATCCTCACCGAGTCCGGCGGGGAATCCCGGCTGCGCCGTTACCTGTCAGTGCTTCCGGACGATCGTCCGTGGACGGACGACGAGCGTGCCATCGCCATGGTGGCGGCGGCCACGGGCTACCATCGGCGTGAGCGCAAGCAGTTCTGGTGGCAGCACTTCGACCGCGTCGAAGCGCCGCTGGAAAGCTGGTCGGAGCAGCGGAACGTGTTCGTTGTCTCCTCCGCCGAGGTTGAGCAGGACTGGGCTCTGGCGAAACCTCGCGAACGGATGCGCAGCAGGGTGGTGCGCCTGCGCGGCACCATGACGGAGGGATCGGATTTCCGCGCCGGTTCCACCTGGTGCCGACTTTTCGACGCTCCCCCGCCGCCGGGCATGGCCGCCCCGGATGCTGCCGCCGATGCCCGGGCCTATGCCTTCGGCACCCGGATCACCGACCTCGTGCCGGCACAGGACGACCCCGCTCAGGTCCTGGTTACGGTAGTGGAGCGTGAGACCGGCAAGGTTGCGGCGTACCCGGACTTTCCCGTGGCCCTGACGGAGGACCAGCCCATTCGCACCCCCGGCATCGAAGCCGCCCTTGCGGAGATCGCGGACAGCGTTGCCGCCACATTCCCGGACCTGCCCGCCCACCCGGGCCTGGACATCCTGCGCAAACGGCCGCCCCGGTTCCACACGCTCACCGCCCCGGTCCCGGTGCGGTACAGCCCGGACGGCACGGCCGGCTACGCCGCCGCCATCGCGGAATCATTGCTTGACCTGGACCGGTCCTTCCTGGCCGTGCAAGGGCCGCCCGGTACCGGCAAGACCTTCGTGGGAGCCCACGTCATCGGCAGGCTGGTGGCCGAGGGATGGAAGATCGGCGTGGTGGGCCAGTCCCACAACGTCGTGGAAAACCTGCTCTGCCGGGCCGTCGACACCGGCGGCGTCAGCCCCGCAGTCGTCGCCAAAAAACTGGCCGACCGCCACGAGGTGCCGTGGAACCACACACGGGACGGGGACGTCGCCGCGCTGCTCGCGGCTCCCGGCGGATGCCTGGTGGGCGGAACCGCGTGGGTCATGACCGGCAAGGAAGTTCCCGCAGGCTCCCTGGACCTGCTGGTCATCGACGAAGCCGGGCAGTTTTCCCTTGCCAACACCCTGGCAGTGTCCCGCGCGGCACGGCGGCTGCTGCTGCTGGGCGATCCGCAGCAGCTGCCGCAGGTCACGCAGGGCGCGCACCCGGAGCCGGTGGACGAGTCAGCACTCGGATGGCTCGCTGCCGGACATGCCACGCTGCCGGCCCCGCTCGGGTACTTCCTGGCTGACTCATGGCGGATGCATCCGGATCTTTGCGGCAAGGTCTCGCGGCTGAGCTACGACGGCCGGCTGCAATCCGCCCCCGCGGCGTCGCTCCGGTCCCTGGAAGGACCGGCCGCCGGGGTGGAAACTGTCTTCGTGGACCACACGGGTAACACCACCTCCTCCGTCGAGGAGGCCGGCGAAGTGCTCCGACAGGTTCACCGCCACCTTGGCCTGAAGTGGGTGTCCGGCCCCGACGCGGAGCCCCGCCCCCTGGACCAGCAGGACGTGCTGGTAGTGGCCGCCTACAACGCCCAGGTCCACCTCATCCGGAAGACCTTGGCCGACGCCGGACTGCCCGGAGTACGGGTGGGCACAGTGGACAAATTCCAAGGCCAGGAAGCGCCTGTGGTCATCGTGTCCATGGCCTGTTCGGCGGTGTCGGAAGCTCCGCGCGGGGCGGATTTCCTCCTGAACAGGAACCGCATCAACGTCGCGGTGTCACGCGGCCAGTGGCGTGCCGTGATCGTGCGCGCTCCGGAGCTGACCAGCTACATGCCGCACAGACCGGCGGCCTTGGAAGAGCTGGGCGCGTTCCTGGGGCTCAGCGGGCGCTGAACTCCCGGAACGTACCCTCTGCCGCGGTAAACGACTGGTCCACCCGTTCAACTCGTCCGGGCGCGTGGCTGGAACGCAGCCAGTCGAGGAGGCTGGATACCTGCTCTTCCGGCCCTTCGGCCACCACGGAGACGGAACCGTCGGCGAGGTTTTCCACCACCCCGGTGAGGCCCAACTCCTCGGCTTTGCCCATGGTCCGGAAACGGAATCCCACACCCTGGACCACGCCGTGGACCCGCGCGCTCATCCGCACCGCGCCGTCTGACGGACCGCTGTGCCTGCCCATGGTGCTCCCCTCCGGCGCCGGCCCCGGCTGCTCAGGTGATGATGACCTGCTAGTTGATGGTGATGTCGCGGGTGCTGTGGTTGTAGCGGATGGTCACCGTGCCACCGCTGTGGTGCAGTTCGTGGTTTGCGCCGTCGAAGGTGCCGAATGCGCCGTAGTTCTCGTCCCAGGACCGGTTGAGGGCGATCTTGAACGTGTAGTACCCGGCGGGGAGTTCAGCGCTCTTCTTCCAGAGCTGGTCCAGGAAGTCGAATTCCATTTGGGCTTCGTCGTACTGCGGTGCCCAGTTTTCCGGGGCTCCCAGGATCGTGTTGAAGTCGCCGGCTACGGCCACGGCCTCAGGCTGCGGCAGGGTTTCGACGTCGGGACCCCCAAGGGGCTCGGCGGCGGCGCCCGGAGCGGCGGCTTCAGCCGGCGCTGCCTTGCCCTTGCGCACGGCTTTCACCACGGGCTCGACGGCGTCCTCGATAACCTTCGCTGCCTTGCCCACCGCCTCGGCGGCCTTCTTCGCCGGGGTCCGCTTGGCGGTCTTCTTCGCAGCTCCCTTGTCCGCGGCCTTTGCCGCGTCCGCACCTGCGCCGGTCGCTGCTACCGGAGCGAAGCTGCGGACGAATCCGGCGGGAGCCTCGGGAACGGGAGTACCGGCCGGAACCGGGGTGCCGGCGTCGAGCGCGGTGGCGAAGGAGACCGCATCCGGGAAGGCGACCGTGGCACGCATTCCGTCCTCGGTGATGGTCCAGCCGGAACGGCCCTTGACCAGCCAGCCGGCCTTGACCAGCTTGGCCGTGGCAGCGGTGAGGGTCTTGTGGCCGCGGGGAATGCCACCGCTGAGAAGCTCGGCCTCATGCTCGTTGAACGGCACCCGGGCCGTGGCCTCGGCCAGGACCTGTCCGGCGTTCAGCGCATCGCCTGACCACACACCCTCGGTCAGGACATCCAGCACCGTCTTGAGTCGAAGGAAGGTGTTTTCTGCGGTGGACTTGGCCATGATTCCCCTTTTATAAAGCGATCGGTCTTAGGCATCTTGCCAACTGCCGGTTAATTCGCGCGACTTGAAATGGTTAACTCTGCGTGTCATGACCATCTATGAAGCGGTCATCGCAACAAGTGAGGCGGAGATCCCGGTAGGGGCTGACTGCACAACCCGCAGACATGGGTGCCGCCCTGCACTCTCCAGACACGCCTGCGGGAACCAGTTTAGCGGCATCGCGCACCGGTTGTTGCGTAGGACACAGGACAGGGCGGCAGTGCTGCGCGGCGCCCTACAGCCCGTTCAGTTCGTCCAGCAGCTGGGCCTTCCGCTCCTCGCTGGCGAAGGACGAGTGGACGGAATTCGCGGCGAGCCGGGCCCGATCGAAATCGGAGAGCTCAAAAACGTCCTGGAGCTGGGCGAAGTTATCGTCCACATAGCCGCCGAAGTACGCGGGATCGTCTGAGTTGACCGAAACGTTCAGGCCTGCGGCGAGCATGGCCGGCAGGGGATGGTCCGCGAGAGTGTCTACGGCACGAAGCCGGACGTTGGAGAGCGGGCAGACGGTCAGCGGGATGCGGGCATCGACCAGGCGTTCCACCAGGTCGGGATCCTCCATGCAGCGGATGCCATGGTCGATCCGTTCCACGCCCAGTACATCCAGGGCCTCGATAATGTACGACGGCGGACCCTCCTCGCCTGCGTGCGCGGTCAGCCTCAGGCCCGCCTCGCGCGCCCGGGCAAAGACCCGTTCGAACTTGGCTGGCGGGTTGCCCACCTCTGCCGAGTCCAGGCCCACGGCCCCGATGGGAGCGCCCATGGCCAGCAGTGCCTCCAGGACCTCCAGCGCGGAGTCCTCCGGCAGGTCCCTCAGGAAGGCGGCAATCAGCATGGTGGAGATTCCGTAGTCCTGCATGGAGCTGGCCAGGACGGAGGCGACACCATTGACGCAGGTCTCCAACGGAATGCCACGGGACAGGTGCGCCTGCGGGTCCATCATGACCTCCGCATGCCGGACACCCGCAGCGGCAGCCCGTTCCAGGTACGCACGCGTCATGTCCGCGAAGTCCTGCTCCGTCTGCAGCACCGCCATGTTGGCGTAATAGAGGTCCAGGAAGGACTGAAGGTCGGTGAACTCGTAGCGCCGGCGCAGCTCGTCCAGACCGGAATAGGGCAAGTCGATGCCGTTGCGCTCAGCCAGGGCAAAGATCAGTTCCGGCTCCAGGGTGCCTTCGATGTGAAGGTGGAGTTCGGCCACCGGAAGCAGTTTGGCGGGAACGGCCGCCTGGTCCGGGAGCTCTGACACAGCCGGGCCATCCGCAATGTTATCCATCCGGTCAGGATAGTGCGCGCGGACGGATCGTGCCTCGTCCAGCCGACCACCAGCTTCCACCCAGGTTTGATCTCGATTTGATAACGGCCCCGCCATGTCCTAGCGTGAAGTGCATGCCCGCCCGGCGGGCCCATGAATGCCCGGCGCTGCCTTCACCCAACTGCCCAACGGCAGCAGCCGAAGTTGACCTCTATTCGTCAGGGGCGGGCAGTGGCGCGATCATCTTCGGGGACGGAGCCAGCGCTGGTGGCCTTCAGGAGCATCACCATCATGAAAAACACCACTTTCCGTACTGCCGCGCGCCGCGGGATGACCGTAGCTGCCATTTCCGCAGCAGGCCTGGCTCTCTCCGCCACTGCCGCAAACGCCACCACCAGCTCCTCCACCTGGGATGCCCTGGCCGAGTGCGAGAGCGGCGGCAACTGGTCGATCGATACCGGCAATGGCTTCAGCGGCGGACTGCAGTTCACCGACTCCACCTGGTCCGCATACGGCGGCACCGGCGCGGCATCTGATGCCACCCGCGAAGAGCAGATTGCCGTAGCTGAGCAGGTCCAGGCTTCACAGGGCTGGGGCGCCTGGCCCTCCTGTTCCGCCCAGCTGGGCCTGAGCGGCGGCGCGACGGGCACGGTCCAGACCCAGGCAGCCCCGGTTGAAGCCGCTCCGGTCCAGTCAGCCCCGGTGGAGAGCGTGCCGGTACAGAACGCCCCGGTGGGCACCCCTGGCGCCGCGCACGCAGCCGAGGTGGCACTGAGCGGCGAGACCCACACCCTCGCCGCCGGCGAAACGCTGAGCATCGTGGCTGAAAAGCTGGGCATCGAAGGCGGCTGGCAGCACTTGGCCGACGCGAACGCGGACACCATCGCTGACCCGGACCTCGTCTTCGAAGGCCAGGTCCTGCAGCTCCCCGCGTAATCCAGCACCCGCGGCTGCGCCAGCAGTTGCACCGCCCGCCCAGGGCGACCCAATATCGGGCCGGCGATAGACAAATTCCGTTGGCCACAAAGCACGACGCCGGCACCCCCAAACGGAGGTGCCGGCGTCGTGCTTTAACTGTTGCTGCCCGGAACCGGGACGGCCAGGGGAAACGGATGTTGGGCCAGCGCGTCAGCCGGCTGCGGGAAGTTCCCGGACGATGCGCACTTTCCAGGCGGAGTCGTCGCTGGTATCCAGCAGCGCCACCGTGCCGTGCGCAAGGTTCAGGGCAACTCGCTTGACGGCAAGCAGTTCAAGGTAGAGCTGCTCATTCATCCGGCTGGGAGTGTCGATCATGTACTTCACGGCGTCCCGCACCTTGCGGTAGTTGGCACTGCGTTCGCGGTGCATGTGCAGTTCCAGCGCGGAGCGCTGGCGGATCCTGGGCTCGTGCCGGTTGATGAGGGTCACCGCCACATGCACGCCGACCACCAGCGCCAGCGAAACGCCGTAGATCCACCAACCGCTCGAGAGCAGGAACAGGGGGAGGTTGCCGATGGCGACGATTGCGACGATTACGCGGAGCGCTGCGATCCTGCGCACGGTGCGGGCGACTGCCGCCATGCCGTCACGGAAGCGGTGCTGCTCGTGGAGCGCGGCGGCCGGGTCCAGGGTGAACTCGTCAAGGACCAGGATGCCATTGGCCTCCGGGGCGAGCATTTGGCCGTAGCGGGGCAGCGGGGCCGGTGCTTTTTCAGGGATAAATTGGGATGCAGTAGTCATGGGAAGCTTCCAAAACGCTGGGGTGGTTGCGGAGATCTTAGTGCACCCGAAGCGCCGCCGTATGCGTGCGTCCATTATTCGGACACCTCGCGCAAGGATGTGTCCGCGGGCACTGCAATTGGAACATCGGCCGGTTGCCGTCAGACTGAATGGATGCAAACCTTCCTCCCGTACCCTGATTTCCGGCAAAGCGCCGCCGCCCTGGACACCGCCCGGCTCGGAAAGCAGCGCGTTGAGGCGCTCCAGATCCTGCGTGCACTGGTCATTCCGGAATACGGCTGGCAGACCCACCCCGCCGTGCGCATGTGGATGGGGCACGTGCCCGCGCTCACCATGTACGGGCTGGCGATGGTTGAGGAGTGGGAGCAGCGCGGCCACCCGGATAACACCCGTGCCAACATCACCGAGTTCGCGCCCCAGGCCGCCCACCCGGACTACGCTGCGAAGATCACCCTGCCGCCGTGGCTGGGTGATCCTGATTTCCACCTGAGCCACCGCTCGCGGCTGCTCCGCAAGGAACCGGCCTTCTACGGCTCCGTCTTTACCGATGCTACCCCGGACCTGGATTACGTCTGGCCCGAACCGCGGCACGAGTTCCTGCCCCAGGAGCCGGAGGGTGAGATCCTCTGGATCCTCCGTTCCCCGCACGACGATGTCGACCCCGCCACGCTGGACACGGTCGCCCTGCCCTTCGTGAACCGCAGCGCCGCTGCCGCGGCTGAGGATTACTCCCCGGTCTACATCGAGGACGGTTCGCGCCGGCCGTCGAAGCAACCCAAGAAGGCTGCACCCAGGCCCAAGCTGAAGAAGCCCACCCGCAAGCGTCAGGCGCAGGAGGACGCGTTCTCCACCCTTCCGGGCAAGACCCCGGTGGCTGTGCCGTTTGAAAACGGCTCCAAGTTCGCCGTGGGCCAGGTGGTGGGCCGGCCCATCACGCTGGAGGATGGCCGGTTCGGCCGGAACTTCACGGTCACCGAGATCATCGACCGATCGGCCTTCACCTACCCGGCATTGTTGCAGGACCCACGGGTGTTCTTCCCGGTGGAGGCTCCGTAATAGCATGACGATCCTCTTGGCCGGCTGCGGAGACCTGGGCACCGAGGCAGGGCTGCGGTTCGCCGCGCAGGGGCACCGCGTTGTCGGGTGGCGGCGCAGCCCCGCGAAACTGCCGCCTGCCATCGAAGGCGTGGCGGCTGACTTGAGTGCCCCCGATCTTCCCCGGGTCCCGGCCGATACCAACGCCGTCGTAATTGCCGTGGCAGCTGACTCCCCCAGCGAGGAGGCCTACCGGGCCGCCTACCTGGGCGCTGTGAACCACGTGCTGGATGCGTTGATGCGTGACGGCGTCGCGCCGCAACGGGTCCTGTTCGTCTCTTCCACCGCGGTGTACGGCGACGCGGGCGGCGACTGGGTGGACGAGAGCACCATGCCGAACCCCGGGGGATTCTCGGGCCGGGTCCTAGTGGAGGCGGAGGACCTGCTGCATACCCGGCTGGCGGGCACCGGGACTGCGGCGGTGTCGCTGCGGCTGGGCGGCATCTACGGGCCGGGCCGCACCCGGCTCATCGACCAGGTGAAGACCGGATCCGCCGTCATCCCCCGCGACGTCCGTTACACGAACCGGATCCACCGGGATGACGCGGCAGCCTCGATTGTGCAGTTGTGCAGCATGACGGCGGACCCCGCGCCCCTCTATGTGGGGGTGGATGACGCCCCCGCGGACCTGGGCTCCGTATTGCGGTTCCTGGCAAACGAACTGGGACTCGCTGAACCGCCCGTGGGCGACGCCGGGCCTGCCCGAGGTGGCAATAAGCGCTGCCGGAACACCCTGCTGCGGAGCACCGGCGTGGACTTTGTGTTTCCCACCTTCCGTGAGGGGTATCGGAGTGTCCTGGCGGGGCACGGAACCAGGCACCCTTAGGAGAACGCCGTTAGCGGCCCCGGAAGCTACCGGACGGCTGCCGTGGCAGCCACCCGGTGACACGTCAATGTCCCCGTCCGGGCGGGTTGTCCACATAGGGAAATTGGCCGGTGACGGCGGGCGCTGCCGTTTGACAGGGTTGAGTCGTGGAAGCATTCGGGCAAGCTCTTGCGGGGAATGGCGCGGACGACGCCGGCACGCGGCTTGGCGTGCCGGGCCGCCTTCACGCCGTGGCCGTCTCCGATTTCGGGGGCACTGACCCGGCTGAACCGGAGCTGGGCCCTGATCTGGCCCGTTGGGTGGAGCGCGCTGGTGTCCTGATTTCGGCGGCAACTTCCGTGGCATCGGCGTCGCTGGATGCGGTGTCCTACGTGGAGGCTGCCCACACAGCCGGCATGGTGGAGGAACTCGCCCGGAGGGTGGAATACCTCCAGCTTCTGGCGGCGGGCGCAGTGGAGCGGACCCGGACCCGGGCCATCAGTGTGGCAAATGCAGCAAGCGCAGCGGGCCGGCCGGACGGGAAGGCCAGGACTTCCCCCGCGGACGACGGTTGCCGGGACGCTTCCGAATTCCTCCGAATCAGCCTGCGGATCCCCAGGCAGGAAGCGCGCCGCCGGCTGGCCTTGGCGCGCCAGGTCCTGTCAGCCACCGCCCTGACGGGCGAGATTGTCCCGGCCTCCCGAAGCCATCTGGCTGCCGCACTTATGCCAGAGGTCTGTGGCCCTGAGCAGCTGCCCTCCCCCGACACGGCGGACGAAAAACTGCCCCGCCTGGCCGCGCCACAAATGTCCTCATACGCCGGAACCGTCATCAGCGCCACTTTGGACCGGCTTGAACGGCTCACCACTCCGGCGGTCCTGGACCGGATCGAACAAGACCTGAGCCGGACCGCAGGGTCCGCCGACCCGGACTTCCTGGTTCGGATGGCCCGGCGCTGGGCCGAGACCGTCGACGCCGATGGCACCGAGCCCAGCGAAGAGGCCCTTCGCCAAATCCAGGGTGCGTTCATCCGGAAGCCCCGGCACGGCCTTCACCACATCGAGGTATTCGCCACCACCGACCAGTTCGAGCACCTTCTCACGGTCATGAACGCGGCGACCAATCCGCGGGCGAACGTCGAGGCAGTTGGGGCCAAGGCCGGTGCCGACGAGGCGATGGAACCCCGGAGCTTCTCCGACGGCAAACCTCCCGGGGCCGAGGTCCGGCTCGACCTTCGCTCCCGCCCGCAGAAGCAGCTGGATGGGATCGTAGCTGCGGTCAAGGCGGGACTGTCCACCGATGCACTGCCGGCAACTGGTGGGCGCAGACCGCAAATTATGGCCACGGTCCACTACAGGGATCTGTTTCCGCAGGAGCCTCATGTGGGGGCCGGCACCGGAGCGTTCGCCTTCACAGGACCGGTGGCCGCCGTGAGCCTCCGCAAGCTGGCGTGCGACGCGGACATCCTTCCGGTCCTCTTGGGTTCCAGCAGCGAAGTCCTCGACCTCGGCCGCAGGACAAGGCTGTTCACGACGGCGCAGCGGACTGCGCTGACGGCCCGCGACCAGGGCTGCACGTTTCCCAACTGCACCATGCCCGCTCCCTGGTGCGAGGCACATCATGTCCACTACTGGTCCCGGGGCGGCGCCACGTCGGTAGACAACGCTGCGTTGCTTTGCTCCCATCACCACCACGTCATCCACAAGGAGGAGTGGGGTATCACCATGCGCAACGGCATCCCGTGGTTTACCCCGCCGGGCCATATCGATCCCCGGCGGACGCCCCAGCGGAACCGGTATTTCAGTCCGCCGCCGCTGCCGAGGTCCACTTAGCTTTTTGCGCGGCTTTTATGGCTCTCCGGTCGCTTCGTCCTGCCAGCCGAAGCCTTCACGGAAGGTTGCTACCAAAGTTCCCACTCCGGCTTGCAGTGAGTTTGACGGGTCAAAGTAAAGGGACCCCTCCGTGGCGCGGCTGTGTCCGATGAGCTGTTCGGCTTCGAGCTTGGCTTCGGGGACCGTGGCACCGACGATGCCGGTGCGTGCAGGCAGCTCGGAGGCATGGACGTGTTCGGCACGGGTCTCAGACAACGGGATGGTCGTGCCGGAATTGATCTCATCATGGGGAAACTCGAACTCGTCCGCGCCGGCAGGGGCAGGAATTGTGTACTCCAGGAAATAGGTCATACGCCCACCATTACAGAAAAACCCGCACTGCCGAAAGTCGAACACCGCTCCTATACTTGCGGCATGTTGATGTCGTTGTGGTTCGGCGTCATTGCATCCAGTGCCCTGTTGCTGGGTGCCCTCATCGGTGTACGCTTCGAGCTTCCGAAACGGCTGCTGGCCATGCTTCTGGCTTTCGCTGCCGGTTCGCTCATTACGGCGTTGGCGTTCGAACTGTTCCAGGACGCCTATGAACGCGGCGGCATCATCAGGGCTGCCGCCGGCTTGCTGCTGGGGGCCGTGGTTTTTACTGTGCTCAGCGCATTCCTTGACCGCTGGGCCCAGCCAGGGCCCGCGGAAGCGGCCGCCCCTGCGGACGAGGTGCGAGGCAGTGCGAAGCTGGACACGGGAGCCGCCGTCCAGGAGAAGCCGGCAACCGCGGCCTCAACGCAGGGCGCCGCCGGGCTGGCCTTGCTGGCGGCAGTAACCCTGGATGGAGTTCCGGAGAACATAGCGCTCGGGGTCTCCCTGGGCGAAGGGACCGGCGGGCTGGCGCTGTTGGCGGCCATCTTCGTCTCGAATCTCCCCGAGGCGTTGGTCGGAGCGGCATCGATGCGCAGCCAGGGCCGCTCCGCCGGGAGCATTATCGGGCTCTGGGTGGCTTGTGGCATCCTGCTGGTGGCCGCCGTCGTCATTGGCGCCGGCCCACTGAGCGGGACAGACCCGGAAGCCATCTCCCTGCCATTGGCGTTCGCCGCCGGGGCCGTGATCGCTTCGCTCGCGGACACCCTGATGCCCGAAGCCTACGAACACGGAGGTCCGGCGGTGGCACTCAGCACTGCGGCCGGCTTCGTCCTCGCCTTCGTGCTTTCGCTCGCCTGACATCTAGCCCGACAGGCGACTACTTACCCAGGCCAGCCCTGCGAAGCGCCTCAGCCATGGCCGTGTTGGCCGGATCCGGGACCGGGACCGCCCTGCCGGGGGCCTTTCCGGAGGCCTTTCCGGGGGCCTTTCCGGAGGCCTTTCCGGGGGCCTTTCCGGGGGCCCGTGAAGGCTTCTTGCCGGATCCCGTTCCGGGCCTTTGGGCCAGACCCGTGCCGGATCCCTGCGGGCCCGGCTGCCCGACACGGGAGTCATTTCCGCGCTGCCGCGAGGCATTGCCGGAAACGGCACCGGGCTCGTCGTCGAGCCTCAAGGTCAGCGAGATCCGCTTACGTTCAGGGTCCGCTGCCAGGACCTTGACGCGGACAACCTGGCCGGACTTGACCACCTCACGGGGGTCGGCGACGAACCGGTCGGCCAGCGCCGAAACGTGCACCAGTCCATCCTGGTGAACACCGACGTCCACGAAGGCACCGAAGGCCGCCACGTTGGTGACCGTCCCTTCAAGCACCATTCCCGGCCTGAGGTCCGAGATCTTCTCAATGCCTTCAGAGAACGTTGCCGCAGCAAAGGCCGGGCGGGGATCGCGCCCGGGCTTGTCGAGTTCCGCCTGGATGTCCCGGACGGTGGGCAGCCCAAACGTGTCGTCCACGAATGCGGCGGGATCCAGCGAAGCGGCAGGCGCCGAGCCGGCGGCCGCGCGGATCCGCCGCGCCACAGCGTACGCCTCAGGGTGCACGCTGGACGCGTCCAGGGGCTCGGCTCCCCCAGTGATGCGCAGGAACCCGGCGCACTGTTCAAAAGCCTTCGCACCCAGCCGGGGGACTTTCTTCAGGTCTGCGCGTTTGGCGAAGGGGCCGTTCTGGTTGCGGTACGCCACGATGTTCTGGCTAAGGAGCGGCCCGACGCCGGCCACCCGGCTCAGGAGCGCCGGCGAGGCTGTGTTCAAGTCCACGCCAACGGCATTCACGCAGTCCTCCACCACAGCGTCCAGGCTGCGGTCCAGTTTCGCCGCCGTGACGTCGTGCTGGTACTGGCCCACGCCAATGGATTTCGGGTCGATCTTGACCAGCTCGGCCAGCGGGTCCTGGAGGCGCCGGGCAATTGATACTGCACCGCGCAAGGACACATCCATTCCGGGCAGCTCGGCGGCGGCGAGCGCGGAGGCCGAGTAGACGGAGGCGCCAGCCTCGGACACCACGAGCTTTTGTGGCTTCCGGTCCACGTCCGGCAGCAGTTTGATGAGGTCAGAGGCCAGTTTGTCCGTTTCGCGGGAGCCGGTGCCGTTGCCGATGGCGATAAGTTCGACGTTGTGCTGCCGCGCCAGCCGGGACAGGGCGGCGAGGGCTTCGTCCCATTTCCTGGCCGGTGCGTGCGGGTAAACAGTATCCGTCGCCACCACCTTTCCGGTCCCGTCCACGACGGCTACCTTCACGCCCGTGCGCAGGCCGGGGTCCAGTCCCAGGGTTGAGCGGTTGCCGGCCGGGGCCGCGAGGAGGACGTCGCGCAGGTTGGCGGCGAAGACGCGGACCGCCTCGTCTTCGGCGGCGGCAAACATCCGGCCACGGAGGTCAGCCGTGAGACGGGCCAGGACGCGGGAACGCCAAGCCAGCTGGGCGGTCTGCACCAGCCAGGCATCGGCCGGCCGGCCGCGGTCGGCACCCCCGAGGAACCTGGCTACCGCAGACTCGTAGCGGGTGCGGGCGGCGGCCAGGGCGCCGTCGTCCGCGGGGTCTGCTTCAGCCAGATCGAGGTCAAGGATCCCGTCCTTCTCACCCCGAAGCAGCGCCAGCACCCGGTGGGAAGGCATGCCGGCGGGGGCCTGCGCGAACTCGAAGTAGTCGGCAAATTTTTGACCTTCAGACTCCTTGCCCTTCTTCACCCGGGAGACGAGCCTCCCCTGGGTCCACAGCCGTTCGCGGAGGGTCTCGGCAAGGTCTGCATCCTGCGCGGCACGCTCCACGAGGATGGAACGGGCGCCGGCAAGAGCGGCCGCAGAGTCATCGATGGCGTGCTGTGCATTGCGGTACTTGGCGGCCTCGCGCTCGGGATCAAGGTCCGGATGCTTGACCAAGGCGTCCGCGAGCGGTTCCAGCCCGGCTTCGCGCGCGGCCTGTGCCTTGGTCCGGCGCTTGGATTTGAACGGGAGGTAGATGTCCTCCAACCGGGACTTGGTGTCAGCGGAGAGGATTGCCTTCTTCAGTTCGGGCGTCAGCTGGCCCTGCGCGTCAATCGCATCGAGGATAGTACGACGGCGGTCCGCCAGTTCGCGGAGGTAGCGGAGGCGTTCGTCGAGCTCGCGGAGCTGGCCGTCGTCCAGCGTCCCGGTGGCTTCCTTGCGGTAGCGGGCAATAAACGGAACGGTGGATCCGCCGTCGAGCAGTTCGACTGCCGCTTTGACCTGCCATGGCTTTACGCCGAGCTCATCGGCCAGCTGGGCGTGGATTGCCCCGTCTGGGCGGTCTGTCGACGTTGACGTTGGGGCTGGGGTGCGCGGCAGTTGGGTCACCAGAACATCTTGCCGTATGCGTCCTGCGCGCTCCACCGGGGCGCCAGGTCTCCTGCTGCTGGGGGCTGTTCCGCTGCGGCACCAAAAGTGCTGTGATGGAACTGCCGTCACCGGCTCCGCTGCTCGAGGAAGAGGCACCCATGAGGGAACTGCTGGTCGTATTTCAAGAGGGGTTCGAGGACGCCAACATCACCTTGACGGTCAATGGCAAGCAGGCGCGGAGGGATGTTGGGGTGTCAACGAATCCTATTCTGGGCATCGCTGCGGAAGTCTCGGTGGAGCTCCCGGCAAAGGGCGCACAGGTGGGAGTGGAGGTCACTAACCGCGGGCTGAAGGCCATCAAGAAAGTCACTGGCAGGCCACGGAGCGTCCTCGTTTCCGTCGAGGACGGAAAGCTGGTGATGCGGGAGGGGACCGGCCGGGAAGCGTTGCTTTAGGGGCTTCCCGGCCGGCAGGTCAGCCCTGGTAGGCCGGGTAGTCCGTGTAGCCCTCGGCGCCCGAGGCGTAGAAGGTGGCGGCGTCCGGCTCATTCAGCGGCAGGCTTTCCCGCCAGCGGCGGGCGAGATCCGGGTTGGCGAGGGCGGGCCTGCCCACCACCACGGCATCTGCGTGGCCGGAGGACACCAGACCGGCTGCCTCGTCCCGCGTGGTGACAACACCGAAGCCGGTGTTCACCAGGAATGTGCCGCTAAAGCGGGCGCGAAGGTCCTGCACCAGCTCGCCCGATGGGTCGTGGTGGAGGATGCTGAGGTAGGCGAGGTTCAACGGTGCGATGCTGTCCACGAGCACTTCGTAGGTGGCGCGGACATCACCCCTGTCCGTTTCGGCAATGCCCTGGACGTTGTGCTCGGGCGAGATGCGGATACCCACCCGGTTGGCACCCAATGCGGCCACCACCGCGTTAACGGTCTCGATGACGAAGCGCGCCCGATTCTCCGGAGAGCCGCCGTAGCTGTCGGTCCGGACGTTCGAGTTGGGCGCCAGGAATTCATGCAGAAGGTAACCGTTGGCGGAGTGGAGTTCCACGCCATCGAACCCTGCCTCCACAGCATTAAGCGAGGCTGTGACGATTTCCTGGATGACCACCGGAAGTTCATCCGTGGTCAGGGCATGCGGCACGGGGTACGGCTGCTTGCCCGACGGGGTGCGGACTTCGCCCTCGATGGCCACCGGGCTGGGCGCGACAACGTCCTGGCCGCCCGTGATTTCAGGGTGCGAGACCCGGCCTCCGTGCATGATCTGAGCGAACATGCGGCCGCCCTCGGCGTGCACGGCGTCCGTGACCTTCTTCCAGCCGGCGATCTGATCTCCAGTCGCGATGCCGGGCTGGCCGGCGTAGGAGCGGCCGGCGATAGTGGGATAGATTCCCTCGCTGATGATGAGTCCCAACGAAGCACGCTGACGGTAGTGTTCCGCCACGAGCGGCCCGGGAATGCCGGCCTCACCGGCTCGGAGCCGGGTCAGGGGCGCCATGACCAGACGGTTGGGAAGCTCGAGTTCGCCAAGGGTCAAAGGGGAAAACAGCATGCGCGGTTCCTTTCAGGGACAGAAGCGGTACTGCCATTGCCAACCTCACGGACCGGGCTGCTATTCCGGGTGGGACAGGGGTCACAGGGGTGGGCGGGACGCCCGACAGGTTTTAGGCAACGCCAGTTCCTACGAACCCGGACAACCCTGCCCACTCGGATTCACGTTGCAGTCGTCTGCGTAGTTGCGCGTGATTGAACGCCAAACGCTGATCGTTTGGGGGGCGGCACTGAACTGGCCTTCTCCAGGAATCGGCAGCGGAGGTCCGTCGTTGACGGAGTACGTCCCCCGGAAACTGGTGGTCATGACGACTTGGAAGTCCCCTGTAGCCCCGTAGGCGTGGCTGGTCCTGGTTTTCTCACCCCAGCGATCCTGCGGTAAGGGTCCGCCCATGGAAGGCTGGGGCCCAAAGACCGCTCCATCGCCGTAATTCCATGTGTACTGAACTGGCGTGGCCACGACATGAACCTTCTGGCCGAACATGGTGATGTCGAACTGTTGCTCTCGAGCGTCAGCGTAGAAATTGGTCTCCGCTCCCCGCAGCGTGTGCGGGCTCGGCTGGGCAACGACGGCTCCAGCGTCAACCGGCAGGGTTTCGAATCGTTTCTGGATGGCACCGGCAATCCGCGGAAGAACGTCTTCCGGCTTCGGATCATAAAGGCATGTGGGACCCGAATGGCGAGCCCAGACAGCACCCGGAACCCCTCGGGGCTTCGACAGCCACACAACCGGGATTCCATCCTCATCGTTGGGGCCGTTGGTACATTTCAGTTGAGTGCGGAGGCACACCGAGTCGAAATCCCCGTCGCCCAAGTGGCACTGCAGCTCGTATTTGTAATCGTTTGGGTCCGTGGGTGCTTGGCCTGGAGCCAGCCGCACCGGAAACCCGGTTTCCTTGTCAAGGATCCATTTGTCTGCGCCAACATGAATCCCACGGTCTACGTAACCAAAATCGATTTTCTTCTCATCGCCAGCCACCGACTCGTCCGCCAAGACCAGTTCTCCGCTGGTACTGATGAGAATCAACGCAAGTAGTGCCGCGCCCAGGCTACGCTTATTCATCGCGTCTAGCCTATGAATCCGATCTCATCCATGGCCCAGCCGTCAGGGCCAAAAGTGGCACTTGCGCGGCTACCACTGTTAGTGGAGGGCGTCGGATCTTGATACAGAGTTCCGTCCGGCCTTCTTATTTCAACATCCTGCTGAATTACCTGCACGACTGAATATGCGTCCTGTCCCGGCGCAAGCCGGGCCGTTATGGCAGGAGTCTCAATCTTGCCCCCGACCACCCAACGGCCCTCGCCCCATGCTTCCTCAATACCTTCACGAAGGCCAGCGCAAAAACGGCACCCCGGCGCAGAAGCACCCGCGAGAGGTCGGGTATCACCAGTCTGATAGCCGTAGTCGAGAAGCTGATACCAATACTTGGTAAACGCTTCTAGCCCCTCTTTAGTCTTCGTCTTTGCGACGGCCGGAAGTACTGGCACCGGCACATTCTGCGCGGGACCGGATGCACTGGCCGGTTTATAGGCAGGAGCGGCCGTCAGGGTCGGCGTCGGGGAGGGTGAAGCGCTCGCTGCCGCAGACTGGGTGCTCTCGGGGCTGGCTGCGGGATCAGGTGCAGGGCCAGCGCATCCAGCGAGCATCAACGCCGCCGTCGCCACCAAGGCGACGCCGCCAAGCGATGCATGCTTAGAGATAACGTGCGTTGTCATGGGCCGCTACTCCCCCAATAGTCTTCAAAACGGCGTGCTCCGGACGGTGATTCAAGAGTAGCCCAGCTCACATTCCCGCAGTCAAAGTTATCCACAGCCACTCGTCCTCGGTTCTACCACCCCGGCGGCCCAGGAGGAAGTCACATTCGGATGCCGCTGCGAGGCAAACCGCAATACAAACCCTTCCCCGCAGGCTTGTGGCCCTCCAACAAAAACAGCCCACCCACCCCAAACTACGGTCAGAAAGAGAGACTCACTGCCCCACCAGTTAAGGAACCTCAATGACGATGCCCCCGCAGCAACTCACCCACCCGATCCTCGAAACAGCGCGCCGGCAGGTCCTCGAAGACGGGGTCGGCCTCAGCGAGGCGCAGCTCATCGACGTCCTCCGCCTCCCGGACGAGGCCCTACCGGCCGCCCTGGACCTGGCCCACCAGGTCCGCCTCCGACACTGCGGGGTAGACGTCGAAGTCGAAGGCATCATCTCGATCAAGACCGGCGGCTGCCCGGAAGACTGCCACTTCTGCAGCCAGTCCGGCCTCTTCGATTCCCCCGTCCGCGGCGTCTGGTTGGACATTCCGGAACTGGTCAAAGCAGCGAAGGAAACCGCCGCCACCGGCGCCACGGAGTTCTGCATCGTCGCCGCCGTCCGCGGCCCGGACATCAAACTGATGAACCAGATCAAGTTCGCCATCGACCGCATCAACGAGGAAGTGGATATCAACATCGCCTGCTCCCTGGGCATGCTGACCCAGGGCCAAGTGGACCAGCTCAAAGAATGGGGTGTGCACCGCTACAACCACAACCTCGAAACAGCACGCAGCTACTTCCCCAAGGTCGTCACCACCCACACCTACGAGGAGCGCCTCGAAACCTGCAACATGGTCAAGGACGCCGGCATGGAACTGTGCTGCGGAGCCCTGATCGGCATGGGCGAAACAGTCGAACAGCGCGCCGAACTCGCCGCCGAGCTCGCCGCCCTCGAACCCCACGAAGTTCCGCTCAACTTCCTCAACCCGCGCCCCGGAACCCCGCTGGAAAACCAGGAGATTATGGACGGCAAGGACGCCCTGCGCGCCATCGCCGCCTTCCGCCTTGCCATGCCCCGCACGGTCCTCCGCTATGCTGGCGGCCGCGAACTCACCCTCGGCGACCTCGGCACCCGCGAAGGCCTCCTGGGCGGCATCAACGCGGTCATTGTCGGCAATTACCTCACCACCCTGGGCCGCCCCGCAGACGCCGATCTCAGCCTCCTCGTGGACCTCAACATGCCCATCAAGGAACTCCAGAAGACCCTATGAACCGTCCCGTGACCGTTCCCCAAACGCCCGCCGCACCGCGTTATTGCGGGCACTGCGGCGGGGACCTGCAGGAGGAAGCGTACGACGGCGGCGCTGTCCCGCCGTCGTACGCCCACCAGGCAGCCGCCCACCAAGGGTGCGCCCACCACCTGGAAATGGAACCGCCCCGGTACTGCGGCGAATGCCGCCGGCGCCTGAAAGTGCAGGTGTCCCCGCTCGGGTGGCGCGCGGAATGCAGCCGGCACGGCATGATCCTTTCCTGACAGGCACAAGATGAAAGAAGGGACTTCCGGCACTGGCAAACTTCTACCGGACGTAGAAGGATGGATTCATGATGTTCGAACATGCAGATGCAAACCCCGTACTGGAACTCAACGACGAGCAGTCCTGGAAGCTGCTGGAAGGCACAAGGCACGGCCGGCTGGTGGTCTCCGTGGCCGGCGAACCTGACATCTTCCCCGTCAATTACCTGGTTTCCAACCGGAGGGTGTACCTCCGGACGGCGCCGGGAAACAAGCTCGCCCAGCTGACCATCAACGCCAAGGTTCTATTCGAAACAGACGGCATCCTCTCCGAGGAGGCCTGGTCCGTCGTCCTTCGCGGCACCGCCCGGGTGCTGACCAACTCGAGCGAACTCGCCGCCGTGGAGGAACTCGGCCTGAAGACGTGGGTGCCCACCCTCAAGGACTTCTATGTGGAGATCGAGCCGGTCTCCATCAGCGGCCGCCATTTCGTTTTCGGCGAGCAGCCCGAGCGGGAGATCTGAACCCTCCTAGACTGGATCCATGGCGGACAAGCTCACACCTGAGCAGCGCAGCTGGAACATGTCCCGCATCCGGGGCAAGGACACGAAGCCGGAGCTGCTGGTGCGCCGGCTGCTGCACGCCAAGTGCTACCGTTACCGGCTCCACGGGCGGGCCGGGAGCCGCCGCCTTCCGGGCAACCCGGATCTTGTGTTCGCCGGCCGACGCAAGGTCATCTTCGTCAACGGCTGTTTCTGGCACTTCCACGACTGCCGCGCGGGCCTGCACGCTCCTCAAGCGAACGCCGCCTTCTGGGAGGCCAAGCGCACCCGCACCCGGGAGCGCGACGCCCGCCAGCGCAGCGAACTCGAGGCCGCGGGATGGGAAGTGCTCACGGTATGGGAATGCCAATTGAAGGACAGTTCGGCGTTGGAGAACCGGCTGGTGCAGTTCCTGGACCTCCACCTCAACATAAGCCCGCAATCCCATCAAGAAACCCACAATTCTCTGCCGGACCATCCCCAGGCCCCGGGATCGGACCTACCCTGAGATGGAGCGGAGGGCCTCCGCCGACCGCTTTGTTCCCCGGCTGGTCTCGCCGCAGGACACCGGACCCGAAAGGACCGTCGTGGGCGCAGCTGATGATGTCTCCAGGCCCTTGGTGGACCAGTCCGTGCTGGACCGGTTGCGCGAGGAGCTGGAAGATGACGAAGGTTATTGCAGGATGTTCGTGGCTGACTTCATCCAGTGCCTGCCGCAGCGGATCGGCCGGCTTCGCCTGGCGCTCACCACCGGGGATCTGGACGGGTCAGTGGATGCGGTCCTGAGCCTGAAAACCTCCAGCCAGATGGTGGGCGCCGAGCGCTTGGCCGGCCTGGCCACCGAGCTGGAAAGCGAGATCCGCACGGAAGCCCGGGAAGCCGACGTAGCGGTGGCCCTCCCCCGGCTCGCAGCCTCGTTTCTGCGGCCCATCAGCCAGTGCAGCCGGCTGACCACACACCGGCTCCAGACTCAGTGTTCGGCCGGTGGTCCGCCCGGCGCCAAGCGGTAACCCACGCCGCGGACCGTCTGCAGCCAGCGGGGGTGCTGCACCGAATCGCCCAGCTTCTTCCGGAGGTTTCCCATATGGACTTCCACGGAGCGTTCGTCCGCCTCGCTGATATAGCTTCCGACGTCGTAGTCCTCCTCCCGCAGGCGCCGGACCAGGTCCGCTTTCGTGCGGACAGTCCGGCCGGCTTCCAGGATGGCGCGAAGGAGTTCGAATTCGGTGCGGGTCAGGTGCATTTCCTCCCCGTCGACGGTCACCGTGCGGGAAGCGTAACTGAGTTCAAGGCCGTTGTGGCTGTAATGCCGGTCGCCGTTCTCCGCCGGATGCACAGGGTCCGTGCCGCCGGCGCGTGCAGCGGCTCCGGAAAGCCCGACGGCGGCGGCATCACCGGAGGCTCCGGCACCGGCCGGGACGGGCACGGCAGCCCGGGGCCGGCGCATCATCGCAGCCACGCGGGCCCGCAGTTCGCGCGGACGGAACGGTTTAGTGAGGTAGTCGTCGGCACCGGATTCCAGCCCGATCAGCGTGTCCAGCTCTTCGGCCCGCGCGGTGAGCATCACGATGTAGGCATCAGAGAATTCGCGGATCTGCCGGGCTACTTCGAAACCGTCGATATCCGGCAGCCCCAAGTCCAGGGTGATCACGTCGGGGCTTAGCCCGCGGGCGGCGGCAACGCCTTCCGCTCCGGAGCTCGCGACAGTCACCTCAAACCCGGCCTGGGTCAGCACCGTCCGGACCAGCTCCCGGATATCCTGATCGTCCTCAATGACAAGTCCCACTCGTGCGTCACCCATAGCGTCCCCTCACAAGCCAACGTCAGCAGTATAACTGTCACCTGCCCCGCTGCTCCGTGCTTGCCGCACCACTTCGCCCCAGGATTGCTGCGCAAGGTCCGAAATGGCCGCCAGGATTTCCGACGGCGGCCGGGAAAGGTCCAGGGGAAACTCCACAATGTCAATGTCGGTATTGAGGATTCGGCGCAGTTTGACCTCCCCCGCACCGGCATACACCAGCCACGCTGTGGGCACCGCGAGGGCCGTGCAGTGCGCCAGCATCTGGTAATGGTCGGCCGTCAGGGAGGCGCCCGTGTCCGTGGCTGCTTTGTATTTGGCGTTGTACACAACCACCGGCCGACCACCCAGCAGGTGCACCACGTCCGGCCGCACCGAGAGCCGATCGGCGTCCCGCACGGCTTCGCTGAGCAGGGCGTTGTATTTAAGCCGCAGTTCTCCCGGGAACGCGGACATCGCCTCGCGGAGGGCCGCCCCTACGAAGTCCCGGAACACCTCCCCCATGTCCACAACAAAGGAAGCGGTCTGCTGTTTCCCCTCCCCTGACTCGGCAGAGGAATTTCGCAGGATGAGTTCGGCCAGGCGCAGAACCGGGTGGTAACGGAGGTTCATCCGGGTGGGTCTCCACGGCGGCAGTGGGGCGCCGGCGGGGAGGCGCGTGACGGCGTCGAGCTTTCCCTTGAGCTGGCGCAGCCTGCTCAGCACTTCCGGCCGGACCCGCGGCACCTGCCCCATGCGTTCCAGCGCTGCCCGGAGGATGCGGTTCTCCGCGATGTCCTCGGTGAATTCGTCGTACGACACTTCCAGCGGCACCAGCATCCCCGGGCGGCGGGAGATCTGGTCCGAAATCCGGATCCGTCCCTTCACGGTCCGGAGTGATTCATCCACGGTCAGGTAACCCTGCAGCACGCCGCGGCCCAGCGCGCGCTCGGCCAGCTTGGCCAGCGATTCGGCCAGCGCCCCCCACAGGTCACGCTCCTCCACCGCCGCCACGGTGTCGGGCCGGAAGCCCTGGTCGCCGGCATAGCTGAGGAGGAACAGCAGGCGGCTCAGGTCCAGCCGGTCCTTGGGCCGAACATCCAGCTGGACAGTGGGTGTGCGGACCGATCCCACCTTGCCCACCGGTTCGATCCGGTACAGTCCCATCCCCATGGGCGAGGCCTTGGCCAGGCCGCTGGAGTTCAGAAAGGAGGCACTGGCCGGATCCAGCCGCTCCACGATTCCGCGGGAAAGTTCGTCCAGAACCAGGTGCCGGACCGTTCCACCGGGTTTAACCCGTTGCAAGGCGCCCCAGCAGCTGTTCCAGTCCGAATCGCTCCTCCAGCTGCGCCCGGGTCAGCTGGCCGTGATAGTGCTCCTCGAGCAGCGGCATGAGCTCGTACTTCCAGATCCGGCGCAGCCCGGCCGGGGTCTGGGCCGCCGGTTTCATGAAGTAGGACGGGCCGATCATCAGGTCCCGGTCCCACTCGTCGATGGCCGCGTTCAGGGCATCCAGCAGCAGCGCGGGCGTCAGGTCCAGCTTCCGTGCCTGAAGGAACCGGAGCAGTGATCCCTTCACTGGCTCCGTCTGCGGGTGAAGCTCGATAAAGGAGAAGCGGCGGCGGATCGCGGCATCCATCATGGCGATCGACCGGTCGGCCGTGTTCATGGTGCCGATGATGTACAGGTTGTCCGGCAGCGTGAACGGCTCGTTGGGGCTGTACTGCAGGTAGATCCGGTCGTCCCGGTACTCCAGAAGGAAGTACAGCTCGCCAAACACCTTTGCCAGGTTGGCCCGGTTCATCTCGTCGATGATCAGGAAGTACGGCTTGTTCTCGTTCCCCGGCTTGGCAGCTTCCTCGGCCAGGCGGCGCAGCGGCCCTGCCACGAGTTTGAAGGAAACCTGGCCTTCGTCCGTCTTGTCCGGCCGGTAGCCTTCGAAGAAGTCCTCGTAAGCGTAGGACGGGTGGAACTGCACCAGCTTTACCCGCTCATCCGTGGTGTCATTGGCGAGTTCCGCGGCAAGGTGCTTGGCCAGGTACGTCTTTCCGGTGCCGGGCGGGCCATAAAGGACCAGTTGCCGGTTTTCCTCCAGCAGGTCCGCGATCTCCTGGAGGGGCTCAAGCTCCATGTGCAGCGACGCGGCGAACTCAGGCGTCAGCGGGCGAAAACCTTCCTGAACCACCGGGATGAGGCCGGTGGCCTCCACGTCCTCGTCCGGTTCTGCCTCCGCTTCGGCCGGCACCAGGGCCTGCAGCGCCTGCACCACCCGGGTTACGTCCACCACGATTCCGGGCGTCGCCAACTGCCGCTGCACATGGCGGGGCAGGTCCGTGGTGGTGTGCCCTTCATCGAACCAGCGCACCTTCCGGCGCAGCCGCCGGTTGTCGTCGTTGTGCTCCGGCTCGCCGAGCACCACACCCAGCCGCACCGCACCCGAATGCTGGTACAGCACCAGGTCGCCGGGCTTCATCACGGTCAGGAAAGCGAAGACGGCGGTCTTGGTATCTTCGCGCTCCACATAACCCAGGTGCTTATAGTCCTCGTCCACGGCATGCTGCACCAGCCCGGCAGTAACGCCGGGGTCAAGCAGGCGGAGATGTTCGACGTCGAGGGTCACCTTCTCCTCGCCCCGCCAGGCCGTGAGCAGTTCGGTGTTGTCACTGTGCGTGCGAAGCAGCCACGCCCGCCGCCCGGGGTCCCCCACCTTGCGCCACTGGCTCACCAGCTGCCGGGAATACCAGTCGATGCGCTGGCCGGCCTGCTCGTCCAGGTGCCGGCGGATCCGGTGGATGTCCGCGGTGATGTCTTCCTCGGCGTCGCCCTTGGCACCCCCGACCAGGGAGGCGAAGGCATCCCGGATCTCCTGGCGCTCCACGTCAGCCACCACGGGCTCGAAGTAGCTGGGCCAAGTAAGGAACTCGATGCTGCGGCGGATCGCCGGCTGGTCGTCCGGCGTAGCCGCGGCCAGACGGTGGAATGCGAGAGGGTCATGCAGCGCAGCGGCGATGGCCCGCGTGGGCTGCTGGTCCACGTGCTGCACGAACCGGCACAGCCACTTCAGGTGGTCCCAGATGGTCCAGTTGAACTCTGCCGTCCGGTCCCTGATGACGCCGTGGTCCGTCATGCCCTGGTACAGCTCCTCGGGCAGTTCCAGCGGCGGTTCGAGCCAGGACGCGGCCTCCGCCACCCGGGCCCGCTTGACCTTCAGGGACTTCACCTCGTGTGCCAGCGGAAGGGACTGCAGGAAGAGCAGCTCAACGGCCAACTGCTTGGCCTCGCGAGAGGCACCTTCGAGGTTGTGCCGGAGGTTGGTCATCATGGGAGCCTTGGGGTCCGGAGTGCCCCGCTCCAGCCGTTCCAGCAACTCCGCGGCGGCGTCCGCAGTCCAGGTCAGGGTCCGGCCGTCCAGCGCGGAGGGCTTGCCCAGCATCCCCGGGCCCAGCACAAACCATGCCGCGTCCTCAATCTCGCGTGAGATACCTGGGGCACGTGTCATGGCAGCAGTTGAGACGGGGGTCATGTTTCAAATTTACAGGGTCAAACTGGACAGCCGCTCAAAACCGCCGGCAGGAGCCCGGCAGCAGGCCTCAGACGTGCGGAACCGGCCGTTTGCGTCCCAGGACGAAGTAACCCATCGGGCCCACGAAGTTAATGAAGGATGCTGCCCGCCACGCAGCCTTGGGCCCATTGATCAGTTCGGCCGGCCGGCGCGAAATATCCCGCTGGGCCGCCAGCAGCAGCGAAACCTGCGCAATGCCCACCAGGATGAACCCGGCGCGCGCCGAGGGCGACATTTCTTTCCAGGTCTTCTTCTGTGCCATGTCGGGACTCCTTCATTCTCGGGTGATGCCTATTGTCCGACACCAGGTGACTCCCGCACAGTGCCTTCCGCCTCTAATGGGTGAAGGGTGCCAGCCGTTCCTTCTGCTCCGGCGTGAGCCGCTGGACCCGGCCGGTGGCTTCATCCACGAAAGCCAGGTGGCTGCTGGCTTTGACGCATTCCTCACCCGTGACGGGATCGTTGATGAGGTAGTGGATGTCGAAGCTTGCCCCCTTCACGGCGCCGATCCACACCTCCACCACGGCGGGGATGTTGCGGTATTCCAGGGTGCGGACATAGCGGATCTTGTGGTCCACCACCAGCGCCATGGTCCCCTGCGGGACGTCGTTGAACAGGGAGACCTGCGGTTCCACGCCGGGGAGTCCTGCGCCTCGCGGGGGCCCGAAGGCACCAATCCGTGCCTCTTCCAGCATGCGGACAATCTGCACGTTATTGATGTGGCCATAGGCGTCCATGTCACCCCACCGCATGGGAACCAGCACCTCGATCCGCCGGGGACCGGAACTCAGCCGGGTCTTTGGGCCTACCCGCGCCTGCGCACCCGCCTGCGCACCGCCGTCGGGCGATTGGTAGCCGGTCTCCCCCAGGGGCCCGTCCTGCTTCACGCTGCTGCCGTTGTCCATGAGCAGAATCGTATCGGCTCGCGGATGGCGCCGGGCGCGGAGCAGATCCCGTCCCCATGTCGGCGGCCAGCGCAGGAATGGCTCCTCAAATTCTTTGCCATAAGCAACTACGGATGCAAAGGACCCCGGCTCCTTTTGGGAGCCGGGGTCCGCGGTGATGCTGCAGGTTAGTCGCCCAGGTGGGTGGGGGCGAACATTTTCAGGAGCGTTTCAACCACGACGACGTTGGGTCCGTCTGCGGCGAATCCCGCCTTCAGCGCGTCCCCGACGTCCTCCGGCGCTACCCGGGTTGCCGGGACGCCGAACGATTCAGCAAGCTTGACGAAGTCCGGGCGAGCCAGCTCGGTGGCGGTAGCCTTGCCGAACGCACCCATCATGTACTCGCGCAGGATTCCGTAACCGCCGTCGTCCACGATCAGCCAGGTGACCGGAATGTTGTGCTGCCGGGCCGTTGCCAGTTCGGAAATGGAGTACATGGACGAACCGTCGCCGGAGACCGCCAGCACGCGGCCGGGCTTGCCCACGGTTTCCAGTCCGACGGCTGCGCCGATCGCCGCCGGGAACCCGAAGCCCAGGCCGCCCGCGCCCTGCGCCGAGTGGAATTCGCCCTCGCGGGCGTCCCAGCAGCTCCAGCCCCAGTAGGCGGCGATGGTCATGTCCCAGAAGGTCTGCATGTCCGCGGGAACGGCCTCGCGGATGTCCGCCATGAACTTCAGCTCCTTAGCGAGATCCTGCCCTTCAAGACGGCCGCGGACGCTCGCCAGCGAGTCCTTCACCAGCTGTTCCGGGGAAGCGCCGTGCCAGTCCGGCTGCGCGTTGCGGTCCCTCCGCAGCGCCTCATCGAGGGCAACGTCCAAGGCGGCGAGCGCCTGCCCGGCGTCGGCACGGATACCCAGGCCCGGCCGGTTGGACTCGAGGACCCGGGGCTCGGCGTCGATCTGGATGATTCGGCCGCGCGGCTCGAACGTGAAGTAGTTGGAGGTCACCTCGCCCAGGGACGAACCGATCACCATCAGGACGTCAGCGTCCTCCAGCAGGTCCGTCATGTAGCGGTCCTCGATCCAGGACTGCAGGGACAGTTCATGGTTCCACGGGAAAGCCCCGTTGCCGCCGGGCGTGCAGATCACCGGTGCCCGAAGCTTTTCGGCAATGGACAGCAGGGACTTTTCGCCCCGGCCACGGCGCGTGCCGCCGCCGGCGATGATGGCCGGCCGCTTGGCTGCCGATAGCCACTTCACGGCTTCGCGCACCAACTCCACCCGGGGCGGGTTGTCCGCGGCTTCCGCGAGCGCATCCTCCACCGGCGGCACCATGATGGGATCCAGCAGCACGTTCTGCGGTATTTCGATCCACACCGGGCCCTGCGGGGACGAGATGGCTTCCGTCCAGGCGTCCTGGATGGCGGAGGGAATGCCGGAGGCGTGCTGGATCAGCCGCTGGCTCTTGGTGACGTTGGCGGCGGAAGCCTTCTGGTCATCGAGCTGGTGGAGCATGCCCTTGCGCCGCGCGCCGAGCCCCTCCAGCGGGATTTGGCTGGCCACCACCACCATGGGCACCCCGGTGGCGTACGCTTCCTGCAGCCCGGCCAGGGATGTCAGCGCGCCCGGGCCGGTGGAGAGGAACAGCACGCCCACCTCGCCGGTGGCGCGGGAGTAGCCGTCGGCGGCGAAGGCGCTGTTGTTCTCAACCCGTGACGAGACGAACTGGAGATTCCCGCGGCCCATGGCGTCGAACAGGCCGAGCGCGTGCTGGCCGGGAATGCCGAAGACTGTCTTGGCACCCAGGGCTTCCAGGGTTTCGACGACGAGGTCCCCGCCGTTGCGGACATCGGTACCCTTCGTGGGGGCTGCAGTGCCGGGATCGAAATCGATCATAGTGACTACTCCTTGATTCCAGCGGCGAATCCGGCAGGCTGCCGGACTTCCTGGCCGAGGGCCTGGGCGGCGTACCCGTTGGCTGCCCCGAAACGGTCGCCTTGTACTGCGTTGTCGGCCATGAGCGTGACGAGTTCGTAGGCCACGTGGCTGGCTGCGACGCCGGTGATTTCCGCGTGGTCGTAGGCCGGTGCCACCTCCACCACGTCCGCGCCCACCAGGTTCATGCCGCGGAAGCCACGGATGATTTCCAGCAGTTCGCGGCTGGTGATGCCGCCGGCCTCGGGGGTTCCGGTGCCGGGTGCGTGGGCAGGATCCAGGACGTCGATGTCCACGGAGATGTACAGCGGACGGTTGCCGATGCGGTCCCGGACCTTGGCCACGGTTTCAAGGACGCCCTGGTAGTACACGTCCGCGGAGGTAACGATGCCGAATCCAAAGCGGTGGTCGTCATCGAGGTCCTTTTTGCCGTAAAGCGGGCCGCGGGTGCCGATGTGGCTGATGGCCTCCGTGTCCAGGATGCCTTCCTCCACCGCGCGGCGGAAAGGTGTGCCGTGGGTGTACTCGGCGCCGAAGTAGGTGTCCCAGGTGTCCAGGTGGGCGTCGAAGTGCAGCATGGCGACCGGTCCGCCCGCGCGCTCGGCGGCTGCGCGGAGCAGAGGCAGGGCGATGGTGTGGTCGCCGCCCAGGGTGACCAGCCTGCTGCCACCGGCCGTGAGATCCAGGGCGTTCTGCTGGATGGTCTCGATGGCTTCATTGATGTTGAACGGGTTGACGGCCATGTCCCCCGCGTCCGCCACCTGGACGTTCTCGAACGGACTGACATCCCAGGCCGGGTTGTAGGGCCGCAGAAGACGGCTGGCCTCGCGGACATGGTTGGCGCCAAAGCGGGCGCCGGGCCGGTAGGAGACGCCGGAGTCGAACGGGACACCCACAACGGTGACGTCCGCTTTGGCCACCTGGTCGAGGCGTGGCAGCCGGGCGTAGGTCGCTGCACCGGCATACCGGGGAATCCGTGATGAATCAATGGGGCCAAGGTTGCCGTTGGCTTCGATGCGGAGCTCTTCCACTGAAGGCCTCTCTGCGGAGTGGATGTGGTGTGATAGCCATCATACACCCTTGTTTTCCTCTGGGCACCAATTGTTTACCAAAACCCGTCCCGTCGGCTCTAACCGTGTCGGGTTTAGCGGCTGGCGGCGGGCACCAGAACCCAGAGCACCTCCACGGGCTGGCCCGTGGGGTTGATCCAGGTGTGCGGTTCCCGGCCCGGGAAGGTGACGGTATCGCCGGCACTGAGGTCGAATTCCTCGTTGGTGAGGATCAGCCGGAACTCGCCTTTGATCACGTGCAGCACGTCAACGTCGCAGTCCACGGCGTACAGCTCGGACTCGCCCCGGCCGTGCGGCTCGATGACCGCCTGGATGATCTGCACCCGCCGCTCGGAACGCGCGGTCAGCAGGCGCTCCACGATGCCGTGGCCGCCCAGCGAAATCCGCGGGCCGTGGTTGCGCTTGGTGAGATGGGTCTCAGGGGCGGCAAACAGTTCGCCGATGGAGATGGACAGCACCTGGCACAGTGTCACCAACGAGGCCACCGACGGCGAGGTCAGGTCGCGCTCCACCCGGCTAAGGAATCCCTTGGTCAGCCCGGTGGCGTCCGCAACCTGTTCAATGGTGAGCCGTTGCGACTGCCGGGCGGCGCGGATCCGGGAGCCGATGGCCACCGGAATATTGCTCGGCTCAACTGGCAGTGCCTTCATCTACGAACCTTTCATCGCCGGCTGACCGGGCCGCTCTGGAGCAATACTAATGGGCCGGCCGCCGCTGTGACGCGATCGTGGCGGACTCCCCCGCCGCGGCGGCTGGTTCATGACGCACGACGGCGGCACCTCCTTCCGCGCTCAGCGCAGGGAGGTGCCGCCGTCGTCCGTCCTATTCGGTCTCGCGCTCCCCGTCATCCAGCGGGACCACCCGGTCCTCGGCATCGACCACGACAGGCGGCGCCTGGACTACGGGTTCTTCCTCGTCCAGGAACTCGTCCTCGGTGTCCCACTCGTCCTGGTCGACCGGTGCGTCCTCGGCGTAGTCGTACGCCGGATCCGCTTCTACGGCGTCCAGGTGCGGCATGTCCGGGTGCTGTCCGGTGGTGCTCATCTTCCTACCTCCGATGGTTCGCCTGACGTGCTTTTTACGGTGGGGCGCGGACGCGCCACACTTTCATCTCAACACCGGGCCGCAGGCGGGTCAAGAGCGGCCGGCGGGGGCACCCGGACGCCCCGGCGCACCGTTCCAGGTTGAGGTTTACCGAAACCGCCCACGCAGGTTTACCGGCCAAAAATCCGCGGAAATCCGCAGTAAGCTGGCACTGCAACGGGGCCGAAACCATGCCCTTCCAGTCCAGGAGCTCCCGTGTCCAACCCTGCAGAACCGTTCCGCCCGGCAGATCCGGACCACTTCCTGGCCGGCGGACCCCGGGGCGTCCAAAGCCCGGGCGAAGACGCGGAAGCGCAGCGGCAGCCTTCCTCCGCGGATATCCGGCGCTGGCGCCAGTACCTTGCGGACGAACGCGCCGAAGCCGCCGTCTACCGCGACCTCGCACAGAGCCGCCATGGCGAAGAGCGGGCAATCCTGCTGGCATTGGCGGAGGCGGAAGGCCGGCACGAGGCGCACTGGCTGGCACTGCTCGGGCAGCACGCGGGAAAACCCCGCCGCGCCTCCGTCCGCAGCCGGCTGCTGGGCTTCCTGGCCCGGAACTTCGGCTCTGTGTTCGTCCTGGCGCTGGCCCAGCGCGCCGAGGGCCGCTCGCCCTATGCCAAGGATCCGAATGCCACCGACGCCATGGCGGCCGATGAGCAGATCCACGAGGAAGTGGTCCGCGGCCTTGCCACCCGGGGCAGGAACCGTCTGGCCGGAACCTTCCGGGCCGCCGTCTTTGGCGCCAACGACGGCCTGGTCAGCAACCTGTCCCTGGTGATGGGCATGGCCGCCTCCGGCGTGGCCAGCAGCGTGGTCCTGCTCAGCGGCATTGCGGGCCTCCTGGCCGGCGCCATGTCCATGGGCGCCGGCGAGTTCATCTCCGTCCGGTCCCAGCGGGAACTGCTGGCGGCCACCCGGCCGACGCAGATCACCCTGGCCGCCGCACCCAAGCTGGACCTGGAGCACAACGAACTGCTCCTGGTGTACCTTGCCCGCGGAATGACCCAGGAGGCGGCCCGGCACCGCGTGGCCGAACGCATGGGCCTCCTCTCCTGCGACTGCGACCCCAGCCTGTCGCTCCAGCCGGAACTTCCCGACTCCGGGGACCAGCACGAGGCCGTAGGAACCGCATGGGGGGCGGCGCTGTCCAGCTTTGGTTTCTTCGCCTCCGGCGCGATCATTCCGGTGCTCCCGTTCCTGTTCGGAATGACCGGAATGGCTGCGCTGGTGACGGCCGGGGTGCTGGTGGGCATTGCCCTGCTGGCAACGGGCGGCACGGTGGGTCTGCTCTCCGGCACTTCGCCGCTGACCCGCGGCCTGCGGCAGCTGGGCATCGGACTGGGCGCTGCCCTGGTCACCTACCTGCTGGGCCTGGCTTTCGGCACGGTTGTGGGCTAGGCGCTTGGAGCTTAACGAGACCCGGACACCGCGGCATGTCGATGCCAACGCGCGTAAGCGCAGTTCCGCGACGGCGGTACGGATCCTCCTGGCCGGACTCCTGTGTGCAGCAGCGGCCTTCGGCGGCGCCGCAGCCCTGGACGATCCCCGCATCCACGAACTCCTGGACATCAGGATCGGCACCGCACCAAGGGCCGTGGGGGTTGCCGGGAACGACGGCGCCCAGCCGGCCAGCGTGGCACCGGAAACGCCCCCGCCCGGTTTCGAGGAGGCTGACGAGCCCCTCTCCACCCCGGCCCGGCCGGCCGTCGCCAGCGATTCCTACCGCTTCCTGGCGGTCAACGGCGACGGCAGCCCCGTGGGCTACTCCCCCTGCCGGCCGCTTCATTATGTGGTCAACGCCGCACTGGCCCCGGCGGGTGCGGAACACCTCGTCCCGGACGCCATCAGCGCCATCTCGGCCGCCACCGGCATCACGTTCGTCTACGACGGCACCACCGCCGAGCAGCCTTCCGCGCAGCGCCCCCCGTACCAGCCCGAAGCTTACGGCGAGCGCTGGGCACCCCTCCTGATTTCCTGGACCACCCCGGAAGCGGCCCCGCAGCTGAAGGGCAAGGTCATCGGCACCGGCGGCAGCACGCATTTCGGGTACGACGGCGGACCCAAGACTTTCGTGACCGGCGGCCTGGACCTCGACGCCCCGCAGATCGCCAACGAGCTGCAGCACCCGGACGGGCCGATGTACGCCACGGCGGTAATCCTCCACGAGTTGAGCCACGTGATGGGCCTTGACCATGTGGAGGACCACACCCAGCTGATGTACCCGGAGATCGGGCTGCCGGAAGGTCTCTCCGACGGCGACCTCAACGGGCTGTTCCAGCTCAGCAAGGTCCCCTGCCGCAAGGACCTCTAGCCGCAAGCCGGCCAGCTGCCCAGCTGCTCAGCTCCCCAGGACCTCCACGGCCTCCTCGACCGTGTCCACCAGGAAGATGCTCCCGGCCATGGCGCGCCCCTCCGCCAGGCTGCGGAGCATGGGCCACGCCGGGTACCGGTTTTCCCAGTGGTCCCGTCCCACCAGGACCATGGGCGTGATTTTTTCGCGGGCGCCGTAATAGTTTTCGCAGGCGTCCTGGAAGATTTCCTGGACGGTTCCGGCCGCGCCGGGCAGGAAGACGATGCCGCCGCGGCACAGCTCCAGCAGGATGGCCTCGCGGATGGCGTTGGCAAAGTACTTGGCGATGTGGCTGGCAAAGTAGTTGGGCGGCTCGTGCCCATAGAACCAGGTGGGGATCCCCAGCGACGGGGTGCCTGCCGGGTGGCGTTCGACGACGGCAGCCGCCGCGCGCGCCCACGCCGACACCGAGGGACGGAACCCCGGGACGGCGGCCAGGGTCTCCAGCGCGGCCTGGACGTCGCCGTCGGACGCCGCGCTGAGGTAGGCACCCAGGTTGGCCGCCTCCATGGCTCCCGGCCCGCCGCCGGTGGCCACGAGGCGCCCGGACTGTGCGACGAGCCGGCCCAGCCTCGCCGCCTGGGCGAAATCCGCGCTGCCGCGCTGCGCCGCGTGGCCGCCCATCACGCCCACTATCTGGAGGCCGGACCACTCGCCGGTTCCGGTCAGTTCATCCAGGGCATCGCCGATGGCGTGGTCGTGGAGGGCGGAGGCGAGAGTCGCGTCGACGCGGTGGCGCTGGCCCGGCCGAATGCTCCACTGGTAGATGCGCGCATCGGGCAACTCCTCATAGGGGGCGTCCGCCAGGCCGGCGTACAGTTCCTGCGGGCTGTAGAGGGCGGCGCGGTACGGGTTGAAGGGCACGCCGTCCAGGCGGGGAAAGATCAGGGCGCCGCGGCGGCGCAGGGAGTCCTCCATCCCGTCGTCGAACGTGCAGCCCAGGAAGATGGCGCCCTCAACCTGCAGCCGCTCCAGGTCCGCGGACCTGCCGCGGAGGTCCAGCGACTGCGCATGCCAGCCATGCATGTCCACGGACCCTGCCGCCACCATGCGGTCAAAGCTCGCCAGGTCCTCAACCTCAAGGCTGTGGGGGTGGGGGCCGAGGCTTCCCGAGAGGTTCATGGGCGCCGCCTTCTGCTGGTCATTTTCCCAGCGTAGGCCACCCGCCCACGTAACGCCGGGTCATATCCTGCGCTCCGGAGGCCCGGAACCGGGCAGCGTCTGGCCCTGCGTTGCGGTGAGGGAGCGGCCCCGGCCCCGGCGCAGACCAAGGCTCCCCTCATGCCCTTGACCGGCCGCGTCGGACTGCTACGATCTAGTACAAACGTATGTCCTATCAAGAGAACATATGGCGGCAAAGCAGCCAGGTGCCCGACCGGGTCCAGCGGCAGCCGCAACCTAGAACAGGAAAAGAACGTGGCGAACAACCTGGGTCTCAGCATCGACCGCTCCTCCCCCGTACCCCTTTACCACCAGGTGGTGCAGGGTATCGAGGCGGCCATCTACAGCGGAGTACTGGAGCCGGGCAGCAGGCTGGACAACGAGATCGACCTTGCCGCCCAGCTGAACCTCTCCCGGCCCACCATGCGCAAGGCCATGGACGAGCTGGTACGGTCCGGACTGCTGGTCCGCAAGCGCGGTGTGGGCACGCAGGTAGTCTCCAGCCAGGTCCGCCGCCCGCTGGAACTGTCCAGCCTCTTTGACGACCTCACCAACAACGGCAAGAAGCCCACCACCGAGGTCCTCAGCTTCGCCCACGTGGAAGCGGACGAGGCCACCCTGGCCACCCTCCAGCTGCCCGCCGGCTCCAAGGTGTACCACTTCACCCGGCTCCGCAAGGTGGGCGGCACGCCGCTGGCGCTCATGGAGAACTGGGTGCGCGATGACATCGCAGAGATGGACGAGGCCATGCTGGTCGCCGAAGGGCTCTACTCCATCCTCCGCCGCGGCGGCGTCAACTTCCGCCTGGCCAACCAGCGGATCGGCGCCATGATCGCCAACGACTACCAGGCACCCCTCCTGGACGCAGCCCCGGGCTCCGCCCTGGTCACCATGGAACGCACGGCCGTGGACGACACCGGCCGGCGCGTGGAGACCGGCCACCACGTTTACCGCGCGGACTCCTACAGCTTTGAAATGACACTCGTACAGCGATAACGCAAAGGAACTTCTTCATGACCAATTGGGTCTACCCGCTGGGAACCGCCGCCGAGGGTGCATGGGACGTCTCAATCGGCACCTCCGACTCCGCCCTCGCCGTGGACGGGTGGGCACACACCGGACTGAAGGTGGCCACCTTGGCCGCGGGCGACGCCGTCGAACTCCCTGCCGCCGATGAGGAACGCATTGTGGTGCCGCTCAACGGGGCATTCACCGTCACGGTCGACGGCACGGACTACGCACTGGGCGGGCGCCCGTCCGTTTTTGCCGGCCCCAGCGACGTCCTGTACTCCGGCGCCGGGCGCGAGGTCGCCATCAGCTCGTCCGACGGCGGCCGCGTCGCCGTCGCCACGGCGCCCGCCCGGGCGTCGTACCCCACCCGCCTGGTCAGCGCTGCCGAAACGCCGGTGGAGCTGCGCGGGGCGGGAAACTGCTCCCGCCAGGTGCACAATTTCGGCACTCCCGCGGCTCTGGAAGCCGACCGCTTCATCGTCTGTGAAGTCCTGACCCCGGCCGGCAACTGGTCCTCCTACCCGCCGCACAAGCATGACGAGGAAAAGGACGGCGAGACCCAGCTCGAGGAGATCTACTACTTCGAAACGCAGGTCGCCGCCGGCTCCGGGGCGCCGGCTGACGCGGATGCGATCGGCTACCAGCGCGTTTACGCCTCGGACGAGCGGCCCATCGACGTGGCCGCGGAGGTCCGCACGGGTGATGTTGTCCTGGTCCCGTACGGCTGGCATGGTCCGGCGATGGCCGCTCCCGGCTACGACATGTACTACCTCAACGTGATGGCCGGGCCGGGTCCCGTGCGCGAATGGCTGATCAGCGACGACCCCCACCACGGCTGGGTCCGGCAGGGCTGGGAGGCCCAGGACATCGACCCCCGGCTGCCGTTCGGAGCCTGAGGCCGGCCGCGGCCCGCAACTGGCATCGTTGGCTTCCGTGAGGACCTCCTCCCGCACCGCCGCCTTGGACGACGTGGCGCGGCAGGCCATACCGGCCCCCGGATGAGGCGGAGGGCGCGCTGCGGGGCGACGGCGGACCAGCCCGCCGTCGCCGAAAAGCTCGAGCCGGCGCCGCAGGTCAGGAGCTCAACTGCCCCGCCCCGGACCTGACCGCTACCGGCCCGCCAGTGGCCAGGGACTCCTGCGCCGCGTCGGCCACGCGCGAGGCGGCGACCGCGTCCTCGGGGGTGCACGGGTTTTCCCGCAGCCCCAGGACCAGTTCCACAAAGGCCCGCAGTTCTGAGCGGTAGGCCTGGTCGAAACGCTCGGCGAAGGTCCGGTGCGGGGTGCCGCCCGGGAAAGTGACGCCGGCTTCGGCCGAGCGCAGGGCTGCCTTCCCGTCCAGCCCCACCATCAGCGATCCTTGAGAGCCCTGGATCTCAAGCCGCACGTCGTGCCCCGCCCCGTTGTAGCGGCTTGCAGAGACGCTGCCTACCGTGCCGTCGTCGAACGCCACCACGGCGAGCGCCGTATCCACGTCTCCCGCTGCACCTATGGCGGGGTCGCCGTTGTTTGAGCCGGTGGCGTAGACGGAGACAATCTCGCGCCCGGTCAGCCAGCGGAGGATGTCGAAGTCGTGCACCGAGCAGTCGCGGAACAGCCCGCCGGAGGTGGCGATGAATTCCACCGGCGGCGGGGCCATGTCGCAGGTGACGGCCCGGAGGGAGTGGATCCAGCCGAGTTCACCGGCCTGGAAGGCGCGCCGCGCTTCCAGGTAGCCGGCGTCGAAACGGCGCTGGTGACCGATCTGCACCACGCCGTTCCGGGCACGGATGTAATCCAGCACGGGCAGGGACTCGTCCACGTTCATGGCGACGGGCTTTTCGCAGAACACCGGGATCCCGGCATCCACGCCGGCGCGGATCAGGTCCGGATGCGTCGCGGTCCCGGTGGCGATCACCAGCCCGTCGATGCCGGATCCGATCAGCTTCTCCACGGTGGGCAGGAACTCCGCCCCCAGTCCGGCCGCGACGGAACGGGCGTGCTCCTGCGCGACGTCGGTGATCCGGAGCCGGACGTTGATCTCCGCCGGGTTCAGTTCGGTGTTCAGGGCTGCGATGTTGTTGGCGTGCATGACGCCGATGCGCCCTACGCCGACCAGTCCGAGGACCACGTCTTTCATGCTTGTTCCTCCGTTGCAGGGATGGTTGGTGGGGCCAGGGGTTTTCGCAGCCCCTGCCGCAGCCTGTTGCCTGCCGGTGCTAGGCGTGCCGCGCGTGGCTGCCGTTCGAGGCTTCCGCTGTCTCGGCAACCTCGGCCTGTACTTCCTTGACGATGTCGCCATGGCCGCCCAGCTGCTCCAGTTCGTGGGCCAGTTCGGCGAGTTCGGCGCCGCCGGCCATTTGGGCCGTGAGCTCGTCCAGGGTGATGTCCTTCTTGTCGTAGTAACCGATCGACTTGCCGCGCTTGAGCAGGAGGAACCGATCACCGACAGGGAAAGCGTGGTGCGGGTTGTGGGTAATGAAGATGACCCCAAGGCCGCGGTCCCGTGCCTGCAGGATGTAGCGCAAAACCACACCCGACTGCTTCACGCCGAGCGCCGCCGTCGGCTCGTCCAGGATCAGGACCTTGGCGCCGAAATACACAGCCCGGGCAATGGCCACGCACTGGCGCTCGCCGCCGGAGAGCTGGCCGATGGGCTGTTCCACATCGCGCAGGTCGATGCCCATGTCCGCGAGCTCTTTCTTGGTGATGTCCTTCATCCTTTGGACATCGAGGCTCTTGAACGGGCCGAACCCGGTGGTGAGCTCCGAGCCGAGGAAGAAGTTCCGCCAGACCGGCATCAGCGGGACTACCGCAAGGTCCTGGTAGACCGTTGCGATGCCGACGTCGAGGGCATCGCGGGGGGAACCGAACTTTCGCTCCTCACCCATGATGTTCAGCGTGCCTTCATCGTGCTGGTGCAGGCCCGCGATGATCTTGATCAGGGTGGACTTGCCTGCCCCGTTGTCACCGAGCACGCAGGTGACGCGGCCATTATCCACGGCCATGGTGACATCCCGCAGGGCCACGATGTTGCCGTAGTGCTTGCCGACGTTGTCGAGGGAAAGCAGGTGCACGGGCGTGTGCGTGAGCGGATCTTTTTCGTTTTGAAGCAGCGTCTGCTGGTTGATCTCTTGCGCGTTCATGATCTCCATGCCCCTTACTTCAGTTCCGCACGGCGTTTGACGATGAGGTTGACGATGGTGGCCAGCAACAGCATGAGGCCAAGGAAGAACTTGAACCAGTCGGGGTTCCACTGTGCGTAGACGATGCCCTTGTTGGCCATGCCGAAGATGAAGGCACCGATCGCACCGCCGACGGCTGAACCGTAGCCACCGGTGAGGAGGCAGCCGCCGATAACCGCGGCGATGATGTAGAGGAACTCATTGCCCACGCCCTCCCCGGACTGCACCGCGTCGAAGGCGAAAAGGTTGTGCATGCCCAGGATCCAGCCACAGAAGCCCACGGCCATGAACAGCCCGATTTTGGTCGCCTTCACCGGAACTCCCACGGCGCGGGCCGCGTTCGCGTCACCACCCACGGCGAATATCCAGTTGCCCACCTTCGTGCGCAGCAGCACCCAGGAGGCCACAGCAACCAAGGCGATCCAGATGAAGACCGTGTTGTTGACGTCCACCCCGGCGATGTTTACCGAGGAGGCAAAAATGGCACGCGCGGCCTGGTAGCCGTCCATGTCGGATATGGACGGGGAGGACACTCCGCCGCCAATCATGCGGGTCAGGCCGAGGTTCAGGCCCGTCAGCATCAGGAACGTTGCGAGCGTGACGATGAAGCTGGGCAGCTTCGTCTTCATCAGAATCCAGCCATTGATGTACCCGATGCCGAGCGAGACCACGAGGGCGAGGGTCACGCCGACCCACACGTTCATGCTGAAGTACCAGCTGAACATCGAAGCCGTGAGGGCGGAACTGATGACTGCGACGCCGGTGGAGAGGTCGAACTCGCCGCCGATCATCAGCAGGGACACGCCCACTGCCATGATTCCGATGGTGGAACTGCCGTACAGCACGGTGGCGAAGGCATTCGGCTGGATGAACGTCTGCGATACCGAGGCGAAGAAGACGAAGAGGACGATTGCGCCCACCAGGGCGCCAACTTCCGGGCGACCGAGCAGCTTCTGCAGAGGGTTTCGTTTAGCAACGCGCTCATCTGCCACTGCTGGTTTTGTGATCGTTGAGGTCATGGTCATGATGGTTCTCCTTGCTTCCGGGGCCCGGCGTCAGCCTGCCCCCGGCTAGCGGGCTGTTAGCGGACGCCGTCCTTGGCGAACTTGAGAACGTCGGCGGCTGCAGCCTTGTCGACGATGGACGGGCCGGTCAGTACGGGCTGCCCGCCGCCGATTTTGAAGCCCCCGCGCTTAGCCTGCCACAGGGCGTCGATTGAGCCGTAGCCCTGCAGCCACGGCTGCTGGTCAACCGTAAAGATCACTTCTCCGTCGGCAATCTTCTGGGCGAGTTCGGGGTTCATGTCGAACGAAGCGACCTTGGCTTTGCTGCCGGCGCCGGCCACCGCCTTCAGGATGGTCAATGTATACGGCGCTCCCAAGCCAATGATGGCATCAGCATCAGCCGTGGCCTGGAGCTTGGCGGTCACGGTGGAGGAAACCTGGGCCATGTCAGTTCCGGGAACGTAAAGGATCTCCGTTCCGGCCACCTTTTCCTTGACCCCTGCGCACCGGGCTTCCAGACCCACGTGGCCCTGCTCCTGGATTACACAGATGGGGTGCTTCAGGCCCAGTTCGCTGAGTTTGGTTCCAACTGCGGCACCAGCGAGCTTTTCGTTGGACCCGAAGTGGGTGAAAGCGCCCAGTTGGGCAGAGACCGATTCGCCGGCATTGAGGCTGACTACAGGGATGCCGGCTTCCGCGGCCTTCTTGAGGGAGTCCTTCAGTGCATCCGGCTTAGCCAGCGTCACCGCAATGCCGTCCACCTTCTGGTCAATGGCCTGCTGGATAAGTTGTGCCTGGCGTCCGCCTTCGGGGTCCGAGGTGTAGAGCAGTTCCACGTTATCCTTTGCGGCGGCCTCTTCGGCCCCCTTGCGGACGATGTCCCAGAAGGTGTCTCCGGGAGCAGCGTGGGTGATGAGGGCGACCTTCATGCGTTCCGTTGCAGCGACCTGGCCGCCTCCGGCTGCGCCGCCGGCCTCCTCGGTCCTGCCTCCGGTGCTTGAGCAGGCGCTGAGCGCCATCATGGGCACGACGGTTGCCACCACGGCCGCCTTCCGCCAGGAAAACTTCTTCACGATCTATCTCCTTTGATCCGGACTGAACGGCGCCTCATTACGCCTATTCATTTTGCCTTCCCCACGATCATGAGTGACCCGCCTCACCAATGTCAATAGTTTGTACTGACATTAGGATGTTATGACGTTGGCAACGGATACAGGGCCGGCCAGTGGGGCTCGAACGACGGCGGGGCCCTCAGCCAGTGGCTGGGGCCCCGCTGCGCGGCGTACCGTCGACACACGCCGCCAAGGCGGCAGCTGCCTACTCCATGACCTTCTGCACGTACTGCTTCATCGTCTCCAGCTGGTAGCGGGAGATCTCCCGGGCGTTCTCGTCCTCGGCAAAGACGCTGGAAACCATTACCGTGTCATCCCGGTCCAGGAATCCAATCTCCTTCAATCCGCCGAAGAATTCATCCCAGTTCACGTCGCCGTCGCCGATCTTCAGGTGCTGGTGGACGCGCACGGGGTTGCCCGGAGGGTTGGTGATGTAGCGCAGGCCGTGCGAGGCGTGGTGGTTCATGGTGTCCGCCACATGGACCAGGCGGAGCTTGTCCCCCGCTGCCCGCATGATGTCCAGCGGCGCGTTCTGCATGTGGAAGCTGTGCGAGGCCACATAGACCAGGCCCACATTCTTCGAGTTCAGGCCGCGAATCACACGAATGGCAGCCAGCCCCTCCTCCACGAAGTCATCCGGGTGCGGATCGATCAGCAGGTCGATCCCTTCCCGTTCAATGATGGGCAGCAGCTCCTCCATGGAGCGGTAGAACGCGCGTTCAGACTCTTCAGCCTTTTCCGGCCGGCCGCTGAACTCTGTGTTCATCGTCTTCACGCCCAGGTCCACGGTGATCTGAATAGCGCGTTTCCAATACCGAACGGCGGCCTCGCGGGCGTCCTCGTCCGGCCCGGACCAGCGCAGCACCGGAAGCACGGAGGCAATCTCGATCCCCGCTTCCCGGCACGCTTTGTTCAGCTTGCCCACCAGTTCGTCATCTGCCTTGGGGTGGTTGTAGAACGGGATGAAGTCCGCGTGCGGGGTCATCTGCATGTACTTATAGCCGAGGTCCGCCACAACCTTCGGGAACTCCAACAGGCTGTGCGAGTGGTGGAACGGCGTGGGGTCAAGGGCGATTTTCACGTGAACACTCCATAGAAGATCAGTCAGCCCGAACCGGCGCGCTAGTTGTAGAGGTCCGGCTTGGCGGCCAGCTTCACGGCCACCTTTTCGCCGTTCTTCTGCGCTTCGACGCCTGCCTCGCAACACGCGGCGGTGGCGTACCCGTCCCAGGCGGAGGGGCCGCCTATTTCGCCCTTAAGTGCCGCGTCCACCCATGACTGGATTTCGACGTCGTACGCAGCGCCAAAGCGCTCTTCGAACCCGGGCGTGACCTTGCCGCCCCAGCGGCCGGCGCTGCGGGTGTAAGGGCCCTTGTCGCCGCCGATGCTGACGATGCCGTCCTCGAAGGATGCCTGCGTGGCCACCTCGTAGCCGTACTTGGCATTGACGAAGATTTCGACGTCGGCCAGGACGCCGGACTCGGTCTCGATCAGGACATGCTGGGGGTCGTGCTGGCCATTGGGCGCGTTCCTGGTGGGCTTGCCCAGGCGGACCTGGACGCTGGTGATTTCCTCGCCGGTGAAGAACCGGACCGCGTCGAACTCGTGCACCACGGAGTCATTGATGAGCATCTCGTTGGTGAAACCCTCGGGCGTGGTGGGGTTGCGGTGCTGGTGGTGCAGCATGAGCAGCTCGCCCAGTTCGTTGTCCCGGATGATCGAGCCCAGCGCTGCGTATTCGGCGTCGAACCGGCGCATGAAGCCTACCTGGATGCGCTTGCGGCCCAGTTCCACCTCGGCTTCGACGATCCGCCAGGAGGATTCGGCGTCGGGGGTCAGCGGCTTCTCGCAGAGGATGGGGATGTCCTTGGCGATTGCCTTGAGCAGGATGTCCTCGTGCAGGAAGCCGGGAGTGGCGATCAGGACGGCATTGACGTCGCCGTTGTTGAGCGCTTCCTCGGCGTCGGCCAGTGCCACCGCGCCCGGGATGCCTTCGATAGCGGCCTGGGCGCGGGCCAGGTCAACGTCCACGACGGCGGCCACTTCGGCTCCGTGGATGCGCGTGTTCAGGCGCTGGATGTGGTCGGCGCCCATGCGGCCGGCGCCGATGACGGCCACGCGGAGGGTTTCAGTCATGTTCTGTCCTTTTGGTCTGTAAGGGGTAGTTGTCAGCGTGCCGTCAGTTGACGGCGGTGCGGGAGCCGCAGGACAGCAGGTAGTTGCGGGTCCGCTTGGCGATGGGCATGGGCACATCGAAGGCCACCGGGTACATGTCCTGTTCCACGATGCCGAAGATCGGCCTGTCCAGGGCCTCCACTGCTTCGATGACGGCGCGCAGGTCCGGCAGGCCATTCGGCGGTTCGGTCATGACCCCGGCCAGGTTGGCGGCGGCCCAGGTCATGTTTTCCTCGTTGACCTTCCTGAGGATGTCCGGGTTGACCTGCTTCAGGTGCAGGTAGCCGATGCGGTCCGGGTAATTCTTAATCAGCTCCAGGCTGGAAGCCCCGCAGTATTCGGCGTGGCCGGTGTCCAGGCAGAGGTTCAGGTACTTCGGGTCCGTTGCACCGAGGAGCGTTTCGATGTCCTTCTGGGCGCCGACGTGGGAGTCAGCGTGCGAGTGGAACTGCTGCTGCAGGCCGAAATCCTCGAGCAGGGTCTTGCCCAACCGGTTGTGGCCGGCGAACAGGTCATCCCAGGCTCGGGGGCTCAGCGTCCCGCTCTCCACGGCCTCGCCCGTAACGTCGTCCCGCCACATGGCGGGGATGACCACAATGTGTTCGCCGCCCATTGCTGCAGTGAGTTCGGCAACCTTGCGTGCGGGCTCCCACGCCGTTTCCCACTGGTCCAGGCCGCGGTGGAAGGCGGTGAAGACAGTGCCGGCAGTGACCTTGAGGTCGCGCTGCTTCAGTTCCTCGGCCAGGCGGGCCGGGTCCGTGGGGAGGTAGCCGTACGGGCCCAGTTCGATCCACTTGTAACCGGACTCGGCCACTTCGTCCAGGAAGCGCTCCCAGGGGGTCTGCTTGGGATCGTCCGCGAACCAGACGCCCCAGGAGTCCGGAGCGGTGCCGATGATCAGCTTGTTCTCAGTCATGACAGCGTTGTCTCTCTCTGGTGTCAGTTGGACGGGAAGTTGTAGGAAGCGCCGGAGGCGTGGTGGGTCTCGGGCCAGCGTGAGGTGATGACCTTGCCGCGCGTGTAGAAGGAGACGCCTTCGGGCCCGTAGATGTGCTTGTCGCCGAAGAGCGAGGCCTTCCAGCCGCCGAAGGAGTGGTGCGCCACGGGGACGGGCAGGGGCACGTTGATGCCGATCATGCCCACGGTGACGGAGCGCTGGAACTTCCGGGCCGCGGCGCCCGAGGAGGTGAAGATGGCGGTGCCGTTCCCGTAAGGGTTGGCGTTGATGAGCCGGATGCCGTCTTCGAGGGTGTCCACCCGGACCACCACAAGGACGGGGCCAAAGATCTCTTCCTGGTAGGCGGTCATTTCCGTCTTGACGTGGTCGATCACGGTGGGCCCGACCCAGAAACCGTCCTCGTGGCCCGGGACCACCAGGTCGCGGCCGTCAACCACCATCGCGGCGCCGGCTTCTTCGGCTTCGGTGACAATCCGGACGATTCGTTCCTTGGAGGCGGGGGTGATGACCGGGCCCATTTCGGCGTCCGGTGCGGTGCCGTTGTTGACCTTCACGGCACGGGCGCGGTCCTGGACCTTGCCCACCAGGGCGTCGGCGGCGTCACCGACGGCGACGGCGACGGAGATGGCCATGCAGCGTTCGCCGGCGGAGCCGAACGCGGCGGCGGCGAGGTGGTCGGCGGCGTTGTCCAGGTCGGCGTCCGGCAGGATGATGGCGTGGTTCTTCGCCCCGCCCAGGGCCTGGACACGCTTGCCGTGCTTCGTGGCGGTCTCGTGGACGTACTGGGCGATCGGGGTGGAGCCAACAAAGCTGATGCCGTCCACGTCCGGGTGGGTCAGCAGCCCGTCGACGGTTTCCTTGTCGCCGTGCAGGACCTGGAACACACCGTCCGGCAGGCCGGCATCCTTCCAGAGCTTGGCCAGCAGCAGCGAGGCCGAGGGGTCCCGCTCGGAGGGCTTGAGGATGAAGGCGTTGCCGGTGGCGATCGCCATCGGCGCCATCCACAGCGGCACCATCACGGGGAAATTGAACGGGGTGATGCCTGCGACGACGCCGAGCGGTTCGCGGAACGAGAACACGTCGATGCCGGTGGACACCTGGTCCGAGTAGTCCCCCTTGAGCAGCGTGGGGATGCCGCAGGCGTACTCGATGACCTCCAGGCCGCGGCCGATTTCGCCCTTGGCATCGGAGATGACCTTGCCGTGCTCGGCGGTGACCAGCTGCGCAAGCTCTTCGACGTGCGCGGCGACGAGCTCGCGGAACTTGAACAGCACTGCGGTGCGCTTGGCCAGCGATACGTCCCCCCAGCTGTCGGCGGCCTTGCGGGCGGCCGCGACGGTGGCGTCCAGGTCCGCCCCGTTCGCCAGCCGCAGCGTGGCGGACACGGCCCCGGTGGCCGGGTTGTAGACGTTCGTGGTGCGGTCACCTTCGCCGGCCGTTTCGGCGCCGTTGATGAAGTGGTTGATGACAGTGGTCTGTGTATCGGTGGCCTGGGTGATGGTGGCAGTCATGGGACTCTTCCTTGAGTGGTGGAAAGGGGGTCAGCCGAGCAGTTTGCGCTGGCGGGACTTGTGGTCGGTATAGGTCTGGTAGGCCTGCTTGGTCGAGTCCAGCTCGGAGACTTCGGAAACCGGCACGTCCCACCAGGACTCGGAGCTTGGCGCGTCCAGGAGGGGATCGGATTCGACGTGGATCAGGATCGGACCGCCCCGTTCGGGTGCCGCCTTGGCGTCGCGGATGGCCTGCTCGAGCTCGGCGATGACCTTCTCCCCCGGTTCGATCCGGATGACCTTCACGCCCAGGGACTCTGCGTTGAGGGCCAGGTCCACGGGGAGGGTTTCGCCCTCGTCGAAGCTGTGCTGTTCCTCGTTCAGGGCCCGGTACCGGGTCCCGAAGCGCTGCGAGCCGAGGGATTCGGAGAGGGACCCGATGGAGGCGTAGCCGTGGTTCTGGATCAGCACGACGATCAGTTTGATGCGTTCGGCGACGGCGGTGACCAGTTCGGTGTGCATCATCAGGTAGGAGCCATCGCCCACCATCACGACGACGTCGCGCGCCTCTGCGCGTTCCCCGCCTGCCGCCGTCGTGCTTGCCGCTTCGGCCAGCGCCGCGCGCTTGACACCCAGGCCGCCGGGAATTTCGTAGCCCATGCAGGAATAGGCGTATTCGACGTGGTAACCGAACGGGTCGCGGACCCGCCACATCTTGTGCAGGTCGCCGGGGAGCGATCCCGCGGCGCAGATCACTACGTCCCGGGCGTCCATGGCCCGGGAAGTGGCGCCGATAATCTCGTTCTGCGCCGGCAGCGGCGTGTAGCGGGTGTCGAACGCCTCGTCCACGGTGGCGTCCCAGCGCTGCTTCTCCGCCGCGACCTTCTGTTCCAGGTCGGCGCCAACCCGGTACCCGCCCAAGGCGGCGTTGAGCTTAACCAGGGTTTTCCGGGCGTCGGCCACGATGGGCAGGGAGGTGCCGTGCTTGTACGCGTCGATCGGGGCCACGTTGATGTTGATGAACTTCACTTCGGGGTTCTGGAACGCGGTCCGCGAAGCGGTGGTGAAGTCCTCGTAGCGCGTGCCGATCCCTATGATCAGGTCCGCCTCAGCAGCAATGGCGTTCGCCGCCGTCGTACCCGTCGAACCGATGGCGCCCAGGGAGAACTTGTGGTCCCACGGCAGCACACCGACGCCTGCCTGCGTGTTGCCCACCGGGATGCCGGTCAGTTCCACGAGCTTGGCGAGTTCGTCGTTGGCGTAGGCGTAGAGGACACCGCCGCCGGCGATGATCAGCGGCCGCTTGGCGGCACGGATGGCCGCGGCGGCGCGGGCGATATCGGCATCATCCGCTTCGGGGCGGCGGATCCGCCACTCCCGCTCGGCCAGGAATTCCTCGGGGACGTCGAAAGCCTCGGCCTGGACGTCCTGCGGCAGCGAGATGGTCACGGCACCGGTTTCGGCGGGGTCGGTCAGGACACGCAGGCCGTGGTGGAACGCGGAGAACAGCTGCTCGGGGCGGGAGACGCGGTCGAAGAACTTGGACAGCGGCCGGAATGCATCGTTGACGGTGAGGTCGTAGGCGTAGGGCTGTTCCAGCTGCTGCAGCACGGGATCCGCCGCGCGCGTAGCGAAGGTGTCCGAGGGCAGGAGCAACACCGGCAGGCGGTTGGTGGTGGCCAGCGCGGCACCGGTCAGCAGGTTGGAGGAGCCCGGGCCGATCGAGGTGCTGACCGCAAAAGTCTGGCGGCGGCGGGTGTGCCGGGCATAGCCTACGGCCTGGTGCACCTGGGCCTGCTCGTTGCGGCCCTGGTAGTACGGCATAATCGTCGGATCAATTTGCTGGTACTGCTTCAGGGCCTGGCCCACACCGGCCACGTTGCCGTGCCCGAAGATGCCGAACGTTCCCGGGATCAGCCGCTCACGGTATTCAACGCCGTTGACCGAGTCCACGGTGTACTGCTTGGAAAGGTATTCGACGACGGCCTGGGCCACCGTCATTCTGCGGGTTCCTGTTGTTGTGACCATGGCTAGTTCTCCGGTGTTTCTGAGGTGTGGTGCAGCAGCGAGGCAGCCGTGGCGACGGCGGCGGCGACGTCCCCGTCCTGGGGGTAGAGCAAGGTGCGTCCAACAGTCAGGCCCTGGACACCCGGCAGCGCCAGGGCAGCCTGCCAGCTGGCGAAGACCTCGTCCTGGGTTCCTTGCGGGTCACCGCCCAGGAGCACGGTGGGCATGGTGGTGGCGGCCATGACACGTTCCATGTCCGCGACCACCGGCAGCTTCATCCACGTGTAGGCGCTGGTGGAACCGAGACCTTCGGCAATGGCGATGGATTTGATGACCGCATTGGTGGACAGGTCGTTGCGGACGCGGCCGTTTTCCCTGACCGACAGGAAGGGCTCCACCATGGCGATTAGCTTACGCTCGGCCAGGGAGTCGATGGCCTTGGCCGTAGCCTCCAGGGTCACCACGGTGTCCGGATCGCCCAGGCAGATCCGGGTCAGCATCTTCCCGCCGTCAGCACCGAGCGCCTCCAGTGCCGCGGCGGTGTGGCCGGTGAACCGGTCATCGAACTCGTTGACCAGCCCGGAAAGCCCGCCACGGTTCATCGACCCAAAGACCAGCTTGCCATCCAGCGCGCCCAGCAGCAGCAGGTCGTCCATGACATCCGGGGAGGCCAGCACACCGTCCACGGCGGGATTGGCCAGCGCGATCTGCAGCCGGTCCAGCAGCTGGCGGCGGTCCGCCATCGCTACCGGATCATTCCCTACCGCGAGGGCACCGCGGGCGGGATGGTCGGCGGCGACAATGAAGTTCTGCCTGCCGGACTTCAGGCCGGGGTGGCGGCGGCGGGACTTCGCTGCCCGTGCCACGGCCTCCGGGTCTTCCAGGCGGATGGTGCTCAGGTGCTCGTAGCGGCGGGGATCGTCATCCACGTCCATCCCGACGCTGCCGGCGGCAGCCTCGGGGCCGCTGGAGATATTGATGGTCACAGTGCTGCTCCTTCGGTGGCAAGCTGCGGAACGGGACGGCCGCGTTCGGCCAGCAGTGAAGTGACCTCTGCGGGGGTGGGCATCGCGTCTGCGCAGGAGAGGCGGGAGGCGACGATCGCCCCGGCGGCGTTGGCGTAATCCAGCACCTGGGCCAGCGGCCAGCCGGACAACAGCCCGTGGCAGAAAGCGCCGCCGAACGAGTCCCCGGCGCCCAGGCCGTTCACGGTTTCCACCGGGACCGGCGCGGATACCACGCGTTCCGTGCGGGTTTTGGCCATCACGCCTTCAGCGCCAAGCTTGACGACGGCGATCTCCACTCCCGCGGCCAGCAGGCGGTCCGCCTGCTCATCCGGGGTTCCCTCGCCTACGGCGACGGCGCATTCCTTGTCATTGCCGATCGCGACAGTCACATGGGGCAGGATCTTTGCCACCTGGGCGCGTGCTTCCTCTTCCGAAGCCCAGAACATAGGCCTATAGTCCAGGTCGAGCACGGTGAACTGGCCGTCAGCCAGGCCGGTGCGCGGCCGGGCCTCGTGAGCGGCAAGATGCGCGCTGCGGCTGGGCTCCTGGCACAGGCCGGTGACGGTGGACCAGAAGATTCCTGCGTTCCGGATGGCGTCCAGGTCCAGCTCTTCGGCGCTGATTTGGAGGTCCGGGGCCGTGGGAAAGCGTCCATAGAAGTAGAGCGGGAATTCGTCCGTTGCCGGCTTGATCGCGCAGAACGTGACGGCTGTGGGGTATTGCCGTACGGCGGTCACGAAGGAGTCGTCCACGTTGAATTTGCGCAGTTCCCGGTGGAGGTACTTGCCGAAGGCATCATCCCCGGTGCGGGTGATGACGCCTGCGCGCCGGCCGTGCCGGGCTGCGGCCACCGCCACGTTGGACGGGGAACCGCCGAGGTATTTCCCGAAGGACGTGACATCCTCCAGGTCCACCCCGATATCGTTCGGGTAGATATCAACGCTGATGCGCCCGATCGTAAGAAGCTCGTGGGTCACGGTGATCGTGGACCTTTCTGGTGTGGAAACCCTGGACCTTTTGGACAGGAATCCGGCTCTGTCTGCGGTGGCGTGGGCCACACGCACTACTTTGCCCTAGATCGGATGTCCTGTCAAAGGTTTGTACTGACATACTTACAACAGGCTACGCCCGGCCGCCCTCGCCACCTTAAATGGCAGCGCGGGGTCACCCTAGGCCCAATCCCGGGGGATTATTGGGCCGAAGGTGACCCCGCGTTGCTTTAGGGGGCGGCGGGAAGTGAGGCTACATGTTCAGCGCGGAAGTCCGTGCCACGCCGTCATACCCGCCCGCGGGCGGCCTGAGCCCGTAGATGCTGCCCACAGTAGGCGCCACATCCACGGTCCGGGCGGGCTCTGAGGACGTGGCTCCGCCCACCACCAGCGGACTGCCGCCTGAGATGAAGAAGGGAATAGGTTCCGTGGCCGGATGTCCGTGGTTGCCCGGGATCGGGTTGGACGCCACATACGGGTCCGCGAAGCGCCAGCCGGCCCGGCAATAGGCCACCAGGTCCCCCGCCTCGGGCCCCAGCCGCAGGTTTGCCGGTGCACTCACGGACAGAACCCCGGGGTGGGCCGCCACCAGTTCCGCCACGGCAGCCATGCCGGCGGCGCGTTCATCATCGGCGCCCGTCCAGTACAGCAGATCCGCGCCGCCGTTCTGCGCAATCTTGACGTTGGCCTGCAGTTCCGGGCGGGACTGCAGGATCAGATTGATCGACACCACATTCGTGGGGATGGACCAGTCCATGGAATGGTCGGCCAGCACCGTCAGAACGCTGGACTCCCACTTACCTGCACCCTTGAGATGTTCCACGAACCGGCCCACCTGCAGGTCGGTCTCAGCAAGGGCCGCCTCGCGGGCGGCACGCAGGGTGGTTCCGGACAGGTCGGAATGCCCCACCCGGTCAATGTCACCCAGATTGGTGAACACCACGTCCGGGTCCGGGCCGCCTACCATCGCCAGCAGGGCGTCCATCGTGGCCACGTCCGGCGCATGTCCGGTCACCGGCAGCAGCGGCTGCGGTTCCCAGCGGTAGGTGGCGCGCTCCCCGAAAATCCCGAACAGGTACCTCTTGCTCAGCACCGACCCCGTGGTCAGCCCGCGTTCCCGCAGCCGCTCGAGCAACGTGGGAAAACGAAGGTCCGCCGGCCGGTCCAGGTCGCGGACCACACCTTCGGCGCGGTCGAAGACGGAATTCGCGGGAACGCCCGACCGGTCCGGCCGCACTCCGGTCATCATCATTACGTGGTTCGGAATGGTTTCCATCACCGGCAGTGACCGCGCGGCCGGAAAATTCGTCCCGGCACCCCTGAGCGCCGCAAGATTTGGCGTCAGAGCAGGCGTGATCTCGTCCGGCCGGCAGCCGTCCACCACCAGGATGTAACTCCGGACGCGCGGAGGCTCTTTCCCGGTTGCCGGAGCAGCCCAGGCTTCCCCTTGCGCCGAGGAAAGCACGACGGCGGCGCCTCCTGCCGCGGCTACCTTCAGGAATTGCCGGCGGCCCGGCGTCGGGAGGGCATGCGTCGCCTGCCCGCCTTTCACAGCGCACCTCCCGCCGCGGGAACGGCCTTGCCGGTCCCGGCGCCCACACTGAAGGACGTGGACAGTGTTGCCGGGGACCCTGCCGAAGTCCTGTCAGCGAGGACGTACCAGTCCATGCGAACGCCTGCGGGGGTGACGTCCAGGACCGAATAGCCGTGGGAATCGAAGTCGAGGTGCTTGACGTGCGGGTTTGCCGCCCTGATGGCCGCTTCCACGGAAAGGGATCCCGTGCGTGGCGGAACGTTCAGTATGTCGTCCAGGTTGTCGCTCGTCACTGAAGTGCAGACAAGTTCGGCAGCCACGGAGTCACCCGTGGCCGGATAGGTTGCCGGGTCGGCGGGAATGTCACATGCCCAGCCCGAATGGATGTCCCCGGTGAGGAACACGGTGTCCTTCACTGCGTTGTCCCGCAGGTGCCGCACTACCCTGCTGCGGTCCGCTTCATATCCGTCCCACTGGTCCACGTTGTAGGGGACGCCGTCGATGGTGGTCCCGCCCATAAGCTCCTGGACACCGGCCAGCTCGCCGGCACTGAGCGTCGACGGGACCTTAACGGGCGTAATCATGACAGGGTTGCCCACCAGCTTCCACTGCGGGCCGGAGGAGTTGAGGTTGTTCAGCAGCCAGTCCATCTGCGCCGTACCTGTAATGGTCCGGGCGGTGCTGTCCACTGCAGGGTCTGCACCGCTGGAGGCCTGCAGGTCCCTGTAGGAGCGAAGGTCCAGCATCGAGAGGCTGGCCAGCGAGCCAAAGTCCAGGCGGCGGTACAGTTGGCCGCCCGGTTCGTAGCGCACCGGCATCCACTCGGCGTAGGCCTGCCGCGCTGCGGCCGACCGGTCGCGCCAGGCCCCTTCGGCACCCTCCGTATGGTTTTCCGCGCCGTCCTTCCACGCATCGTTAGCGGACTCATGGTCATCCCACGTGACGATGAACGGTGCCGCTGCGTGCAGTGACTGGAGGTCTGGATCGGTCTTGTACTGGGCGTGCCGGCGGCGGTAGTCCTGCAGCACGGTCATTTCCCGGGCCGGCTCGTGGGGCCGGACCACGACATCGCGCGCCTGGTACTCACCGGGCGCATACTCGTAGAGGTAGTCACCCAGGTGCAGGACGGCGTCAAGGTCACCCCGGGCGGCGAGGTGGCGGTAGGACGAGAAATAACCCGCCTGCCAGTTGGCACAGGACACCACCCCGAACTTCAGCCGGTCGACCGACGCGCCTGCCGCGGGGGCTGTACGCGTCCTGCCCACAGCCGATAAGGCCTTACCAAACTTGAAGCGGTACCAGTAGGTGGTCCCCGGTGCTAGCCCGTCGGCGAGGACCTTGACCGTGTGGTCGCGTCCAGGGCCGGTGGGCGCGGAGCCCCGGGCAACGATCTTTCGGAACCCGCTGTCCGGTGCCACCTCCCAAGTCACCGTCACGTCGGGCCCCCTGCCGCTGCCCGGAAGGGCTTCCGCCACTGGCGTGACGCGGGTCCACAACAGTACGCTCGAGGGCATCGGGTCCCCTGAGGCGAGGCCGTGGGCAAAGACGGTGCGGTCAGCAGCATCCAAGGCCCAGGCAGGAGCGTTGGCGGTAGCGGCGCCAGCCGCACCGGCTACAGCAACGGCACCCGCGGAGCGCAGAACTTGACGACGAGTAAAGTTGTTCATCAATCCAGTATCCGGACGGCCAGGGGCATGAACCGCCAATTTCGACCGCTGTTCTCTGGGCGTTCACCAACTGTTCCCCCGCGCCCTTCCTTCCCGGCATCCACGGGTATAAAGTTAAACAACCGTTTGGTTGATAAACAATTTAGTTGATTAGGTGGCCTGCATGAACCCCGACCAGACCGGTCTCAATGGTGCTTTCATGGCCCTTGCGGACCCCGTGAGGCGGAGCATCATCGCCCGGCTGAGCCGGGGAGCGGCCACCGTAAATGAGCTGGCGGAACCTTTCGAAATTTCCAAGCAGGCGGTTTCGAAGCACATCCAGGTCCTCGAGCAGGCGCAGCTGGTCACCCGCAGCCGGGAGGCCCAGCGCAGGCCCGTCCACCTGAACCCCGCACGGCTGGAGGCACTCACCGCCTGGATCGACCAGTACAGGCTGGTCCGCGAAGAGCAGTTCCGCAGCCTCGATGCCGTGCTTCAATCCAGCGCCGGGCACCACGGCGCCAAGGCAAAGGAAACGCCATGACCAATCCCCTGAAGCTCTCCGTCCCCGAGGGCCTGCCCTTCATAGATTTCGAGCGCGAATTCGATTTTCCGGTCGCGGACGTGTTCCGCGCCCACAAGGATCCGGGGCTCATTGCCCAGTGGCTCGGCCCGCGCCGGATGAAGATGGACGTGGACCACTACGAGTTCCGGACAGGCGGGTCGTATCGATATACCCACACCGGTCCCGAAGGAGTGCCCTACGAGTTCCGCGGAGTCTTCCACACTGTCCGCGAGAACGAATTCGCCCTGCAGACGTTCGAATTCGGCGGCTACCCGGACGTGGTCAGCCTCGAATCCATGACATTCGAGGACCTGGGCGGCGGCAGATGCCGTATCCGCGGCCATGCCGTCTACCCGAGCCTGGAAGCCCGGAACGGCATGGCAGAGTCCGGAATGGAAGGCGGCATGACCGAAGGCTATGAGCGCCTGGACGAGCTACTCTCAGCTTAAACAGCAACGCGGGGTCACACCGGCCCAATCCCGAGGGATTGTCTGGCCTGAGGTGACCCCGCGTAGCGGGTAGGAACTACTAGAGCGCTGCGTAGACCTCGCGCAGCAGCTTGGCGGTCTCGGACGGCGTCTTGCCGACCTTGACGCCTGCAGCCTCCAGGGCTTCCTTCTTGGCCTGGGCGGTTCCGGCGGAACCGGAGACGATGGCACCGGCGTGGCCCATGGTCTTGCCTTCCGGAGCCGTGAAGCCTGCCACGTAGCCGACAACCGGCTTGGTGACGTTGGCCTTGATGAAGTCGGCGGCACGCTCTTCGGCGTCGCCACCGATCTCGCCGATCATGACGATTGCCTTGGTCTCGGGGTCAGCCTCGAATGCGGCCAGCGCATCGATGTGCGTGGTGCCGATGATGGGGTCGCCGCCGATGCCGATGGCGGTGGAGAAGCCAAGGTCGCGCAGTTCGTACATCATCTGGTAGGTCAGGGTGCCGGACTTGGAAACCAGTCCGATGGGGCCCTTGCCCGTGATGTTGGCGGGGGTGATGCCCACCAGCGCCTCGCCCGGGGTGATGATGCCGGGGCAGTTCGGTCCGATGATGCGGGTGACCTGGTTGCCGTCGGCGTCCACCTTGGACTGGGCCAGGGCCCAGAATTCAGCGGAGTCCTGGACCGGCACGCCTTCGGTGATGACGACTACCAGGCCGATGCCTGCTTCGATGGCTTCAACAACGGCGTTCTTGGTGAATGCCGGCGGAACGAAGACGATGGAGACGTCGGCGCCGGTTTCCGCCATGGCTTCCTTGACGGTGCCGTAGACGTTGATTTCCTGGTCGCCGTGCAGGACCGTGGTGCCGGCCTTGCGGGCGTTGACGCCGCCAACAATGTTGGTTCCGGCCTTCAGCATCAGGGCGGTGTGCTTGGTGCCTTCGCCGCCGGTGATGCCCTGGACGATGACCTTGGAGTCCTTGTTCAGATAGATAGACATGGTGCGTCCCTTTACTTAGCTGCGTTGGCGAGCTCGGCGGCCTTGTCGGCGCCCTCGTCCATGGTGGCGGCCAGGGTAACCAGCGGGTGGTTGGCCTCGTTCAGGATGCGGCGGCCTTCCTCGACGTTGTTGCCGTCAAGGCGGACTACCAGCGGCTTGTTCGCGGTGTGGCCGAGCTCGGCCAGTGCACCGACGATGCCCTTGGCGACGGCGTCGCAGGCGGTGATTCCGCCGAAGACGTTGACGAACACGGACTTGACCTGCTCGTCGCCGAGGATGACGTCCAGGCCGGCAGCCATGACCTCGGCGGAGGCTCCGCCGCCGATGTCAAGGAAGTTGGCGGGCTTGACGTTGCCGTGGTTTTCACCGGCGTAGGCAACAACGTCGAGGGTGGACATCACGAGGCCGGCGCCGTTGCCGATGATGCCGACTTCGCCGTCGAGCTTGACGTAGTTGAGGTCCTGCGCCTTTGCCTTGGCCTCAAGGGGATCGGCAGCGTCCTTGTCCTCAAGCAGCGCGTGCTTGGCGTGGCGGAACTCTGCGTTCTCGTCGAGGGAGACCTTGCCGTCAAGGGCGATGATCTCGCCGGCGCCGGTGCGGACGAGCGGGTTGACCTCCACCAGGGTTGCGTCTTCCTTCTTGAAGACGTCCCAGAGCTTGAGGATGACGTCGGCCACCTTGCCGCGCAGTTCCTCAGCGAAGCCTGCCGTGGCGACGATTTCGTCCGCCTTGGCCTGGTCGATGCCGACGGCGGGGTCGATGGCTACCTTGGCCAGCGCCTCCGGGCGTTCGACGGCGAGCTGCTCGATTTCCATGCCGCCTTCAACCGAGCACATGGCCAGGTAGTTGCGGTTGGCCCGGTCCAGCAGGACGGAGAAGTAGAACTCTTCGGCGATGTCCGCACCCTGGGCAATCATCACCTTTTTGACGGTGTGGCCCTTGATGTCCATGCCCAGGATGTTGGTGGCGTGCTCAAGTGCCTCGTCAGCGGACTTTGCGACCTTCACGCCGCCGGCCTTGCCGCGGCCGCCGATCTTGACCTGTGCCTTGACGACGGTGACGCCGCCAATCTTTTCGGCAGCTGCCTTTGCTTCTTCTGGGGTGTACGCCACGATGCCGGCCAGCACGGGTACACCGTGCGCCTCGAACATATCGCGCGCCTGGTATTCAAACAGGTCCACGGTTTAGTGTCCTTCTACGTCGAAGTAGTTTCTATACAGTCGGACACCATCGATAGACGATGACCGGGCTGCGGATTGCACGCACCGGCGGCCTGTCTGGAAACGAGCCACGCGGCGCAATGCTCCTCTGGGAACTCTAGTCCTTTATGGGGACCGGCCCGTCCCAGACTACCGCTTATGTGAGTAAGGACACTATTCTATGAAGCGTAGAAAAAACCGCGGATTTCCGGGGTTTTTGGCCGCTTCTCAGGCGTCGAGCTTGGTCAGGGGGGCGTAACGCAACAGCAGCCGCTTCTCGCCCACGCTGAACTTGACCTTCGCCACCGTCTTGTCACCGGAACCCTCCACCGCCAGTACCGTTCCGTCGCCGAAGCTGTTGTGGTTGACCTTGTCCCCCACGCTAACGGCCACGATTTCCTTCTGCGGCTGCACCCTGGTGCGGGCCACGACCGCGGGTACATCGGCGTTGAATCCGGCAGATGAATCGGCGGCGGCCCCGCGGGCGCTGCCTGCACCCCAGAACGAGCCGCTGTAACGGCCCGAACCGATGGAGCCACTGCTTCCCCACCCCGCCTGGCGCGAGGTTCCTTCACGCTTCCAATCGAGGAGTTCGGCCGGGATTTCCTCCAGGAACTGGCTGGCCGGGTTGTACTGGCTTTGCCCCCACATGCTGCGCACCTCGGAACGGGTGACGTACAGCCGCTTCCGCGCCCTGGTAAGGCCCACGTACGCGAGCCGCCGTTCCTCGGCGAGCTCCTTGGGGTCCGTGGCCGAACGCTGGTGCGGGAACAGCCCGTGTTCCATGCCGGTAAGAAAGACGACCGGGAATTCCAGGCCCTTGGCCGTGTGCAGGGTCATCAGCGTGACCACTCCCAGGCGTTTGGCTTCTGCTACGGCGGCGTCGATATCCGCGCCGGGGGCGTCGGGGATCTGGTCTGCATCCGCAACGAGGGACACCTGCTCCAGGAACGCTGCAAGGGACCCTTCCGGGTTGTCCCGTTCATATTCGCGGACGACGGCGACCAGTTCCGCGAGGTTTTCGACGCGCGACTCATCCTGTGGATCCGTACTGGAGCGCAAGGCCGCGAGGTAACCGGTCTGTTCCAGCACGGCCTCCAGAGCGGCGGCCGCACCGGAGCCCTCGGCCACCTCCCTGAGGTCATCGAGCAGCTTCACGAAGCCCAGGACGGCGTTCACGGAGCGGGTGGCCATGCCGGGGGCCTGCTCCGCGCGGCGCGCCGCAGCCATGAACGAGGACCGTTCCCGTTCGGCAAGGGCCGCCACGGCGCCCTCCGCGCGGTCGCCGATTCCGCGCTTTGGTTCGTTCAGCACCCGGCGGAGGTTGACGTCGTCGTCCGGGTTGACCAGCACGCGCAGGTAGGCGAGTGCGTCCTTGATCTCCTTGCGCTCGTAGAAGCGCGTGCCGCCCACCACCTTGTACGGCAGGCCTACGCGGACCAGGACGTCCTCGATGGAACGGGACTGGGCATTTGTGCGGTAGAAGATGGCGACGTCGCCGGGCCGCAGGTTGTCCTCGTCCTGGAGCCGGTCGATCTCCTTGGCGATGAACTGGGCTTCATCATGCTCGTTCTCGCCCACATATCCGATGATCTTGTGGCCCTCGCCCTCCGCGGTCCAGAGCCGCTTTTCGGGCCGGTTGGGGTTGCGGGAGATGACCGAGTTCGCGGCGCTGAGGATGTTCTGCGTGGAGCGGTAGTTCTGCTCCAGCTTGATGGTCCGGGCCTCGGGATAGTCCTTCTCGAACTCCACGATGTTGCGGATATCCGCGCCGCGGAAGGCGTAGATGGACTGGTCCGAGTCGCCCACCACCGTCAGCTCAGAGGCGCCGGGGCCCTCCCCCACTATCTCGCGGACCAAGGCGTACTGGGCGTGGTTGGTGTCCTGGTACTCGTCCACCAGGACGTGCCGGAACCGGCGTCGGTAGGACTCGGCGAGCGCAGGGAACGCCCGGAACATGTACACCGTTTCGGCGATAAGGTCATCGAAATCCATGGCGTTGGCCTGGCGCAGCCGCTGCGTGTAGCCCTTGTAGACCTCGGCCACAGCCTGCTCGAAAGGATCGTTGTAGTTCGCCGAGGATGCGTAGGAATCCGCGTCGATGAGCTCGTTCTTGAGCGCTGAAATCCTGTGCAGGATGGCCTTGGGTGCAAACTTCTTGGGATCCAGGTCCAGGGCCTTCGACACCTGCGTGACCAGGCGCAGCGAATCCGCGGAATCATAGATGGAGAAGTTGGATTTCAGCCCCACGTTCGCGGCTTCCTGCCGCAGGATCCGGACGCAGGAGGAGTGGAAGGTTGAGATCCACATGATCTTGGCGCGGCCGCCCACCAGCGCCTCGATGCGTTCCCGCATTTCCGCGGCCGCCTTGTTGGTGAAGGTGATGGCCAGAATCTCACCGTGGTGGGCGCGGCCCGTGGCGATCAGGTAGGCAATGCGGTTGCTCAGGACGCGGGTCTTGCCCGAACCGGCGCCGGCAACGATAAGCAGCGCGGAGCCTGCGTGCCTGACCGCTTCCTCCTGCTGCGGGTTCAGGCCCTCCAGGAGCTGCGCGGCGTCCGGCCGCGGCGATCCATGGTGTCCGCTTCCGCCCGGGCCCGCCGCCTTGGCCACCCCTTCAGGGCTTGCTGCAGTGCGGGCGGCAACTGCGGGAGCAGCCGTGAACGGTCCGTCAGAGTACGGGTCAAACAACATATCCATGGTGCCTACAAGTCTAGGCTGTGGGACCGACACCCGGTCCCGGCCTGTGGATTACTGCACCGAACCGGACTCCAGCGCGGCACGCAGGCCGCGGACCGCCGTCGTTCCTCCTGCCATGAACCACTCCAGGCCGTTGACCGTGACGGTGTCCACCGCACCCCCGGCAGCGCGAACGATTGCCTTGCCCGGCAACCAGTCCCATTCAGGACAGCTGTGCTGGAACCAGCACCCCAGCTGCCCGTCCGCAACGCGGCCAAGGTCGCAGGAGCCGGATCCCAGCATCCGGAGCGCCGCCGCGGACGTTGCCGCAGCATGCCACGGCATGGCGCACAGCGGGTCCATCAGCCAGGTGGGATGGATGTAGGTGGCGGCGCCGAGGGCGGCCACGGGTACGGCGTTGCGTTCTCCCTCCTCGTCGCGGAACGCGGTGATCGGCTCGCCGTTCAGGGACGAAGCGTGGTCCTGGCCGCCCAGCCAGAGCTTGTCCTCCTCGGGCTGGTAAATGGCGCCGAGCAGCACGTCGGAACTGTCCTTGAGGGCGATGGCGGAGCACCAGTAGGTGGATCCGTGCAGGAAGTTGTAGGTGCCGTCCACCGGATCGATCACCCAGGTGCGGCCGCTGGTTCCGGCCACGGAGGCACCCTCCTCGCCGAGAATGCCGTCAGCGGGGCGGCACCGCTGCAGCTGCTCCAGCACGTACGCCTCGGCCGCATGGTCCGCGGCGGTCACAACGTCGGAGACGGAGCTCTTTTGCTTCGACTGCAGTCCGGCCATCCGCATCAGCAGCGCCAGCTGCCCGGCCTCGCGGACCAGGGCCGCGGCCAGTTGGTAGTCGTCCAGGGAAGGGTCAAGTTGAACAGCGCTGTGCCTGCCAATGGTCATGGCTTCAGTTTATGGGGCCCGATAATGGTGCCATGGCCAAAACCCCCGCCCAGCGCATCAGGAAGCACGGTTCCAAGGCGGCTGTTCCGCAGCACCATCTGCCGCCGGTAATCAACCCCACCACCGCCCGGACACCGGAGAAAGCGCAGAACAACAGCAACCTGATCCTGATCGCCGGCGTGGTGGCCAGCCTGTTCCTGTTCTGGTACCTGCACCTCCTGACGCTGAACCAGCTCACGGATCTGTCCGGCGGATTGGCCATGCCGGATTCGCTGGTGGGCGGCTTTGACCCGGCCTACATCGCGCAGCTGCAGGAGGCCATGGACGGCGACGCCCGCGGCCAGCTCAACTACGTCCACAAAACCGCAGGCACGCTTTTTCCGCTGATCTTTGGCTTCACCTGGCTGCTGCTGATCGGCACCAGCGTTGCCCGCCGGGCGGTGCGGTGGGCGCTGTGGGCCGTTCCCCTGCTGTTCGTGGTGGTCCGTCTCGGGGGCAACGCCGCCATCGACGCGATGATGGCCTCAGCCGGCGCGGACGCCGGCCAGGTTGCTCTTGCCTCGGGCCTCACCGTTGCAGGCTGGGTGCTGCTCGTACTGGCACTGGTGGCCGGCGCCGCCGCCGTTGCAACGCGGGGTCGCATTAGGCCACTCCGGGGCGGTTCACTGGGCCGGAAGTGACCCCGCGCTCCTTTTGGCAACCGCGCGGAGTTCCTTCCGGTGGCGGTGCACCCTGCGGGCGATGACCAGGCCCGCCGTGGCCATCCCCACCGTCACGGGGTAGCCCATCAACCGTTCCAGCGTGCCGGGCTCGGGGACCGCCATGCGGGTGATCCCGCCGGTGGCCAGCGCCGCCAGGGACACAAGGCCGCAGGCCAGGATGAACCAGGCCATCGGTGTCTTTCGGACCCACAGAGCGCCCAGGACCACCAGCGCCGCGGCGCCGGCCAGGAAGTACATGACTGCGCCTGCCAGGTGCCAGCCGGAGCCCGCATCTTCCGGCACCAGCCCTACTATCACCGTGCCCGTGCCGGCCGCCCCCGTGAGCAGGCGGACCCAAAGCGCCGCAAGCCAGGGCTTCCGGGTGCCGGGACGGATGCGCAGGTCAGCCCGTGCCGCCACGCACAGGAGCGCCGAGCTCAGCAGGAGGGCGCCCACCACCATGCCCAGCCCCTGGACCACAAATGAGGCATTCATCAGCCAGTTGAGCGGCGAGCAGACCTGGCGTCCGTCGAAGACCCCGCAGTGCAGCGCGCCCAGGTCGCTGATGTAGCCCGTCCTCAGGTCGTAAGGCCGCGGCCCGGCCCAGGCGCCGATTGCCGCGGCTTCCGCCGCGAAGTACTGGAGCACGCTCAGCACCGCCCAGGCGCCGATGTATTGGCGGGTCGATGCAGTATCGGGAATGAACACCGCCGCGGGGGCGGCCTGCCGGGCTGGACTCATGCCTTGAGCGTAGTACGCGCCCGCACCTTGTATGCTTGTATCCATGTCCGCCCGGACCGGCCCCGCCGATCCTTCGGACACCCGCCCTCGTAGCTCAGTGGATAGAGCACGGCTCTCCTAAAGCCGGTGTCGTTGGTTCGATTCCAATCGAGGGCACTTGAACCTTCCTTCCCCGGAGTTCGACCTCCGCGCCTACCTCCTGGGCCCCGGCGATCCCGGGCCCGGCAGCTGGAGCGTGGACCGGGACCTGCTGGACCGGACGCAGGGCACCCGGGGAACCTTTTCCGGCGTCGTACGCTTCGTTTCCACGCCCGACGGCGGCCTTGCCCTGCGCGAAGACGGCACTGTGCGCTGGCCTTCTTTCGCCGGGCCCGCTTTCCGCGAGTACCTCCTGCGCCCGTCCGGGCGTCCCGACGCGCTGGACGTGTTTTTTCCTGACGGCCGGCCGTTCCACCGGATGAGCTTCTCCCCGGACGCCAACCTGGACCGGCACTGGTGTGATCCTGACACATACCGCGTGACGTATACCTTCGAGGGGGTCCAAAGCTTCACTTACAGCTGGGACGTGACCGGACCGCGGAAGGACCTGCTGCTCGCATCCCGCCTGACCCGCCTGGAGGACGTGTGAAGGACCGGATCGTCGTTTCCGCCGTTTGCGTCTTCGATGATGCCGGCCGCCTGCTGACAGTCCGCAAACGCGGGACCCGGATGTTCATGCACCCCGGTGGCAAGCCGGAACCGGGCGAGTCGGCAGCCCAGGCCGCGGCGCGCGAGCTGGCCGAGGAGGTCGGGATCGTTTTGGAACCCGCAGCCTTGTGCCTGATGGGCGTGTGGATCGCGGACGCCGCCAACGAGGCCGCCACGGACATTGAGGCCACGGTGTTCCTGGCCCCGGGGACCTGGACGGCGCTCCCGTCCGCCGAGATCGAAGAGATCCGCTGGCTGGACCCGGCCGACCCGCCCACGCCGGATCTCGCACCGCTGCTCACGGACCACATCCTGCCCGGGCTCACCCGCTCCCGGCCCCGGGTTGCCGGCCGGCCGTAGCCTACAGCTCGGGAACGGCTTCCTGCGCCACCGCGGTGGCCTCGGCGAACTGCGTCCGGTACAGCTCCGCGTAACGTCCGTCCGCAGCCAGGAGTTCGGTGTGCGTGCCGCGTTCCACGATCCTTCCGTCCTCCACCACCAGGATGGCGTCCGCTGCCCGCACTGTGGACAGCCGGTGGGCAATAACCAATGCCGTCCGTCCTTCCAGTGCGGCACCAAGGGCGGCCTGTACCGCGGCCTCGTTCGTGGAGTCCAGCGCTGCGGTTGCTTCGTCGAGGATGACCACCCGGGGCTGGGCGACCAGCAGCCGGGCGATGGTAAGCCGCTGGCGTTCCCCACCGGAGAGCCGGTAGCCGCGCTCCCCCACCACGGTTTCCAGGCCGTCCGGCAGGGACCGGATCATGGCTTCCAGGCGGGCCTGCCGGATGGCTTCCCACATGTCGTCCTCCGTGGCATCCGGTCGGGCCAGCCGCAGGTTGGAGGCGATGGTCTCGTGGAACAGGTGCCCGTCCTGGGTCACCATGCCCAGAGTGTCCCGGAGGGACTCGAACGTGGCGTCGCGGACGTCCACCCCCGTTCCGGACACGGATCCGCCCAGGCGCACCGCCCCCGAATCGACGTCGTAGAGGCGGGCGAGCAGCTGCGCGATGGTGGACTTGCCCGCGCCGGAGGAGCCCACCAGCGCCACAGTCTGGCCCGGTTCCACCCGGAAACTGATCCCGTGCAGCACTTCCTCGCCGCCTCGGGTGTCCAGCGTGGCCACCTCTTCGAGGGAGGCCAGTGACACCTTGTCCGCGGAAGGGTACGCGAAGCGGACGTCGTCGAACTCCACGGAGACGGGCCCGGCGGGAACTGCCGTGGCGCCCGGCTTCTCCTGGATCAGCGGCTTCAGGTCCAAAATTTCGAAGACGCGTTCAAAGCTGACCAGCGCGCTCATGATCTCCACCCGGGCATTGGAAAGTGCGGTGAGCGGTGAATACAGGCGGGTCAGCAGCAGGGCGAGGACCACCACGTCGCCTGCCGCCAGCTGGCCCGTGAGCGCGTACCAGCCGCCCAGCCCGTACACCAGGGCAAGCGCGAGCGCTGACACCAAGGTCAGGGCCGTGACGAACGTGAACTGCAGCATCGCGGTGCGGACGCCGATGTCGCGGACCCGGCCCGCCCGGACGGCAAACTCGCGGGACTCGTCCTCGGGCCGGCCAAACAGCTTGACCAGGGTGGCGCCGGGCGCGGAAAACCGCTCGGTCATCTGGGTGCCCATGGCAGCATTGTGCTCGGCGGCCTCGCGGCGCAGGTCAGCCAGCCGTGCTCCCATCCGGCGCGCGGGAACCAGGAACACGGGCAGCAGGAGCATGGCCAGCACGGTCACCTGCCAGGACGTGCCAAGCATGACCACCAGGGTCAGGGCCAGCGCCACCACGTTGCTCACCACGCCGGAGAGCGTTCCGGCAAACGCCGACTGCGCGCCGATGACGTCGTTGTTCAGGCGACTCACCAGCGCCCCGGTGCGGGTGCGGGTGAAGAACGCGATGGGCATCTTTTGGACATGGTCGAACACCCGGGTCCGCAGGTCCACGATGACGCCCTCGCCGATGGTGGAGGACAGCCAGCGGCTCACCAGGCCCAGCCCCGCCTCGGCAACAGCCACGACGGCGATCAGCACGGCCAGTCGGACCACTTCGCCGGCCGGGGCATTGGCCACGATCGCGTCCACCACCTGACCGGCGAGGACCGGGGTGGCCACGGCCAGAAACGCCATGACCACGGACAGCACCACGAAGGCGGTCAGCTTGCCGCGGTGCGGCCGGGCGAAGCCGAGGACTCGCTTGAGGGTTTCTTTCGAGAATGGCCGGGAGCCGCTCTTGGCCCGGGTGATGTTGTACAGGGAGTGCCAGGCGACGCGGTCCATGCTCATTGCTGCTGCTCCGTTACTTGTCCGTTGTCCACTGCCCAACGTACATCCAGGCGGACGTTCTCCAGCAGGCGCCGGTCGTGCGTCACCAGCAGGAGCGCACCGTCGTAGCTTTCCAGCGCCTCCTCGAGCTGTTCAATGGCCGGCAGGTCGAGGTGGTTGGTGGGTTCGTCCAGGACCAGCAGGTTAACCCCGCGGGCCTGGAGCAGGGCCAGTGCCGCCCGGGTCCGCTCGCCCGGCGAGAGCGAGTCCACCCGGCGTTCCGTGTGGGCCGCCTTGAGCCCGAATTTGGCCAGCAGCGTGCGGACTTCAGCGGGTGCCAGGTCCACCAGGACATTCCCGACGGCGTCGGCCAGCCTTTCGTCTCCGGCCAGCAGGCTGCGCGCCTGGTCGATCTCCCCGACGGCCACCGACGCGCCCATTGCTGCGCTGCCGGAATCGGGCGCGGTCAAACCCAGAAGCAGCCGGAGCAGGGTGGACTTGCCGGCCCCGTTGGGACCGGTGATGCCGACCCGTTCACCGGCGTTGAGCTGCAGGTTGACCGGGCCCAGCGTGAAACCGCCCTGCCGCACCACGGCATCGCGGAGGGTTGCCACGACCGAGCTGGACCGGGGCGCCTTGCCAATGGAGAACTGCAGCTGCCATTCCTTCCGCGGCTCTTCCACCGCGTCCAGCCGGGCGATCCGGGACTCCATCTGCCGGACCTTCTGGGCCTGCTTTTCGGAGGACTCCGTGCTGGCGGCCCGGCGGATCTTGTCATTGTCCGGGTTCTTCTTCATGGCGTTACGGACGCCCTGGGAACTCCATTCCCGCTGTGTCCTGGCTCGCGCGACCAGGTCCGCCTTGGTGGCCGCGAACTCCTCATACTTTTCGCGTGCGTGCCGGCGCGCCACGGCGCGTTCTTCCAGGAAGGCGTCGTAGCCGCCGTCGTAAATTCCCACGGCGTTCTGGGCAAGGTCGAGCTCCACCACGGTGGTGACGCAGCGGGCCAGGAACTCGCGGTCGTGGCTGACCAGCACCACGCCACCGCGGAGTCCCTTGACGAAGTCCTCCAGCTTGGCCAGCCCGGCAAGGTCAAGGTCGTTGGTGGGCTCGTCGAGCAGCACCACGTCAAACCGGCTGAGCAGGAGGGCCGCGAGCGCCACCCGCGCGGCCTGCCCGCCCGAAAGCCCCGTCATTTCGGCGTCGGCGCCGGTGTCCAGTCCAAGTTCCGCCAGGACGGCGGGGATCCGTTCCTCCAGGTCGGCGGCGCCGGACGCCATCCAGCGGTCGAACGCGCGGGAGTACGCATCGTCCGCGCCGGGAGCGCCGCTGCCCAAAGCTTCGGCGGTGGTTTCCATCTCCAGCGTGGCCTGCGCGCAGCCGGTGCGCCGGGCAATGTAGCCGGCCACGGTTTCGCCGGCGGTGCGTTCGTGTTCCTGCGGCAGCCAGCCCACAAAGGCGTCCGAGGGCGCCAGGCTCACGGTGCCGCCCTGCGGCTGGTCCACGCCGGCCAGGATCCGCAGCAACGTCGACTTGCCGGCGCCGTTGGCCCCGACGACGCCCACGACGTCGCCCGGGGCGACTGTGAGCGAGAGGCTGGAAAAGAGCTGCCGGTGGTCGTGGCCGCCGGCAATGTCCTTGGCAACGAGGGTTGCGGTCATGGGTCGGTTCTTTCGCTGGTTTGTCCGGCCGGGTCCGTGGAACAGCGCCGGGCGGGGGTACCCGCAGCGGGGATCGGACGTCCGGGCCGCAGGACGTGAAAGAGCCCGCCGGTCCGGACTTGGGGGGTGTACGGACCAACGGGCTCAGCAATCAAGAATAGCCGAAACACCCGTGGGGGTAAAATCGTTGAAGCCGCGCCGCGGTAAAATCTTCGCATCCGCCAGTCGTCCAGAAAGCCTTCAATGCCCGTACCCGCCAAGGCGTTCCAGCGCTGGATGCAAGGCATCGCACCCGATGCCAGCACGGCGGACATCTGCCGGGTTTCCGGGATCAAACGGACCACCCTCGCCCAGCAGCTGGTGCGCGGCAAGGTGGGCGAGGCAACCGTGGTGGCCATCAGCCGCGCCTACGGCGTGAATCCCGTGGCAGCGCTGGCCGGGTTTGACGCCTATCGCAGCCTGGCCGGGCCGTGGCAGGCGCCAACGCACGGTGAGCTGGTTAGCCTGGTCTCCACCCCCGACCTCCTCCGCGCGGTCCTCGCCCGCACCGCAGAGGACTCAGCGGAAGCAGCGGGGCCGTACGGCCCGGGCGGGCCGCCGTCGCTCGCGCCCGCCCCGCACTCCACCTCGGTGCGGAACTGGGTGGATGCCATTGACGACGGCGAGTTGCGGCATAGGGTCTCCGCGGCAACAGGAGTTGCTCCGCAGAACTTTTCCGCGCAGCTCACCGCCAACCGGCTGGCGCCGGAACTGGCCGTCGCCACCTCGCTGGCAGCGGGGGTGGGCCCTGCCGGCGGGCTGGTGGCCACCGGACTGGTCACGGAGGCCGAGGCGGGCTGGCCGCCGGATGCCCGGCAGGCCGCCCTGGATGCAATGTCCGACGGCGACCTGACCGCCCTCGCCGGGGAGAGGCTGCAGGCCCTCGGCAAGGTCCTGCGCCGGCAGGAACATGACACCGCGCAAACAGAGCAGATTTGGGAGAACCTCGGATGATCGAAGTCATTCAGTGGGCAACACTGGCCACGTGCGGCCTGATTGCCGCCGCCCGCGTGCCGAGTGCGCTCCGCGGGGAGAACCGTTCGCTGTTCTACATCTTCTTCCTCATGACCCTGGCCACGCTGCTGAGCATTCATGATCCGTATGTGGCCATCGACCAGGCGCTGGGCGGCATGAACTACAGCAACCTGATGCTGCGGTTCATCATCTTTGCGGCCATCTACTTCGTGGGGATCCGGGTCACCAGGGGTTTCGGGGCCCAGGATGCCTACCGGCTGATCACCGGGCGCGTGGGCATGATGGTTCTCCTGGCGGTATCGCTGGTGCTGGTGGCCGTGTTCCTGCTGATGGACACCGCGGGCTCCTCCGCAGGGATGGTGGCGCAGGCCCACAAGGATCCGCGCAACGCGGCCCTGGTCGAGTACTACGGCGCTGCCGGCCGGGCCTACCCTGCCTACGTGTCCCTGGTGCTGCTGCCGGCCATGGTGCGCGCCGTCCGAAGCCGCCTGCCCGTCCTGGTGCGGATCGCCGCGTTCCTGCTGGGCAGCGGTGGTGTGGCCATCGCACTGACGCTGTTGTTCCCGGTGGTGCCGCCGGAGCTCGGGCCGCTCAAGTACGTGGTCAATTACACGGCGGTGCTTTGCTATGTGGTGGGGCTGGCCCTGATCTGGGTGGCAAGGATCAGGAATACCCGCAGGACAGCGGCCAGGACATCTACCGAAAAGTAACCCGTGGCGCTTTCACAAAATCATTAGAATGTGATTCAATCATGAATGTGTGAAGGCGGGGCAAATGGCGTCTTGCGAACGGGGAGAAATTCTTGGACGCCGGGGTGGCCCCGCGTGCTTTCGCACTATTGGGGGGATGAGTGGTGGCGGCCGTTGGGGACCGCCCCCACTCAGCCTTTTTAACGCCGCTGCCGGGTCTCTGTGGAGACCGGGCTTGGCCGGCCCCGGTCATCGGGCGAAACGGAGAGTCACCAGCTGGAACGGCCGCACCGACAGTTCCGCCGCCACACCTCCGCCACTGCCGCTCCCGGCAGCACCGGCATCTTCGAGCGCTTCCACGCCGGGTACCGGGGCCTCCCGCTCCAGCAGGTCCACCGCCCGGACACCGCGGGCCGGAAAGTTGGCCGTGACCGTTACCCGGGCGCGCCCGCCCAAGGACTCGTAGAGCCGCACGATGACGTCGCCGGAACCGTCTTCCGCCAGCTTGACTGCTTCCACCACCAGCGCCGGGCTGGACACCGTGACGAGCGGTTCCACCGGAGCGGCGCCCCGGACCAGCCGCGGCGCCAGGTTGGTCCGGTAGCCTTCCTGGACTGCATCGGCGATCCCGGCCCCCGGACGGATCGTGACAGTGAGTTCGTGCTGTCCGCGGTCGGCTCCCGGGTCCGGGAACTTGGGCGCACGCAACAGTGAGAGGCGCACGGTGGTGGTGGTGCCGCCGTCGTACTCCCTGATGGTCCGGGTGACGTCGTGGCCGTAGGTGGAGGCGTTCGAGATGGCCACGCCATAACCCGGCTCTCCCACATGGATCCAGCGGTGGGCACAGATTTCGAACTTCGCCGCCTCCCACGAGGTATTCGTGTGCGTTGGCCGGAGCACGTGGCCGAACTGCGTTTCCGCTGCGGAGCGGTCCGCCCGGACGTCCAGCGGAAAGCCGAGTTTCAGCAGCTTTTCGCGTTCCTGCCAGTCCACCGCCGTGGTGATGGTGAGGGACGGGCTGCCCGGTGCTAGCGTGATCCGCTGGGTGATGGCGGAAGCCCCCACAGTGCGGAGCACCACCACCGAGGCCCCATCCTCCGCGGAACCGGATTCCGGCACACCAGCAGACCCTGCCGGACCACCAGGCTCCGCCGGACCAACAGACTCTGCGGCCACCAGCGCGGTGACGTTGCGCCGGTAGAACTCGTCGATGTCCCAGGCGTCCCATTCGTTGGGAGTGTCCCGGTGCAGTTCCAGGAGGTTGCCGCGTGCCCCCGGCGCGATTGCTTCACGGCCGCTGGCATAGTCCGTCAGGGACACCAGCAGCCCGTCCGCATCGATCACCGCCCGGATCACGCCGTTGTCCAGGACATAGCCGCCCTGCTGCGGGCCGCTGGCGGCGGTGACGGTGGCCGGCGGGGGCGCGGCGGCAGGCTCGGCGGCAGCCAGCGCGGGGACGCCGTCCCGGGCATGCGGGGCCGCATTCAGCAGGAAGGCCGTGTCGCCGGCACCCAGCACGGCGCGGGCCGCCTGGCCGATCAGGGCCTCGAGGTCCGCTGCAATGGCCTCGTGGTTGCGTTCGGCGTCGCGGTGCACCCAGGCGATGGAACTGCCCGGGAGGATGTCGTGGAACTGGTGCAGCAGGACCAGCCGCCAGAGCCGCTTCAGCTCGGCTGCCGGGTAGGGGAACCCGGACCGGACGGCAGCGGTGGCACACCAGAGTTCGGCCTCGCGCAGCAGGTGCTCACCGCGGCGGTTGCCCTGTTTGGTGCGGGCCTGGCTGGTGTAGGTGCCGCGGTGCAGCTCCAGGTACATCTCGCCTACCCAGACGGGAAGGGCCCGGTAGTCCTCCTCCGCCTGGCGGAAGAAGCTCTCGGCCGACCCGATGCGGACCTTCGGGGAGCCTTCAAGGTCAGCGGTGCGCCGCGCGGCGGCGAGCATTTCGCGCGTGGGTCCGCCTCCGCCGTCGCCATACCCGAACGGCACCAGCGAGACGCTGCCGTGGCCGTGGTCCCGGTAATTGCGCTCGGCGTGCGCCAGCTCGCGGGCGCTCAGCTCGGCGTTGTACGTGTCCACGGGCGGGAAGTGGGTGAAGAGCCGCGTGCCGTCGATGCCTTCCCAGTTGAAGGTGTGGTGCGGCATGCGGTTGGTCTGGTTCCACGAGATCTTCTGCGTGAGGAACCAGCGGCCGCCGGCGGATTTCACGATCTGCGGCAATGCCCCGGAGTAGCCGAAGGAGTCCGGGAGCCAGGCCTCACGGCACTCGACGCCGAATTCGGAAAGGAAGAAGCCCTTGCCCTCCACGAACTGGCGTGCCATGGCCTCACCGCCGGGCATGTTGGTGTCCGATTCAACCCACATGCCGCCCACGGGCACGAACTGGCCGGAGCGGACCTTCTCCCGGATCCGGGTGAACAGCTCCGGGTAGTACTCCTTGATCCACGCGAACTGCTGGGCCGAAGAGCAGGAGAACACAAAGCCGGGGTCCTCGTCCATCAGCGCCACCACGTTGGAGAACGTCCGGGCGCACTTGCGGATGGTTTCGCGGACCGGCCAGAGCCAGGCCGAGTCGATGTGCGCGTGCCCGGTGGCCACCAGCTGGTGCGCGGACGCGTAGGCCGGGCTGGCCAGGACATCCGCCAATGCCTCCCGGCCGGCGGCAGCGGTTCCGGCGACATCGTCGGGGTCCATGATGTCCATCATTCGTTCCAGGGCACGGAGGATCTGGTGCCGCCGGGGCAGCTCCAGAGGCAGCTGCTTCATCAGACCGGCAAGGGTCCACACATCCTGCTGGAGTTCCCATACATTCTTGTCCAGCTCGGCTATGCCGATCCTGCCGAGCCGGTACTGCGGCGCGGTCCCGGCCGTTGCCTTGTCTCCGTAGGGGGTTGCCGCGAAAGTCCAGCCTCCGGCCACGTCCGGGTTTGCGGCCGCCTCCACGTAAAAGTCCACGGCCATCCCGGTGCCCAGCAGCTTCAGGGGAATGTACTGGTTCCGCGGCGAGATCGCCTTGATAATGGTGCCGTCCGCCCGCCAGGCGATGCCTTCACACTGGAACCCCGGCGCTTCGAGCGTGAAGCCGAGGTCCACCACCACCTCAACGGCACTTTCCGCCCGGCTGCCCCAGGATTCGGGCACCTCGCCCTGCAGCCGCAGCCACGTGGTGCTCCATGGCCTGCCCCACGCGGCGCCATGCTCCTGCGGGCGGAATTCCTGCCGCATCGCCTCCATCGCGGGAACAGGCTCCCCGGGGGCCTCCCAGCTGCTGAGTTCCAGCGGCACCATCCGTGTGTAGACGGCGGGGTTGATCCGTTCGCGGACGAACCGCTCCAGCCGGACTTCCGTGATCCGTCGGTCGTCATGCAATAGGGGCCTCTTAGCGTTGGAGTGTGACCGCGATGTCCATTCGATGGAAAAATCTACCGGCTGGCCGGAGGATAACCAAGCCCCTCCCCGCCGGGTCGCGGGTCGCGGAGCCAGTCATTACGACGGCGGCGCACCGGCGGCTGCCAGCCGCACCCGGGCATCCCCGGAGTAGACATTGAAGCTGGTGCCCCGGCTGAAGCCTGCCAGTGTCAGGCCGCTGGCCTCGGCCAGTTCCACCGCCAGGCTGGAAGGGGCGCTGACCGCGGAGAGGACCGGGATCCCGGCAAGGGCAGCCTTCTGGACGAGCTCAAAGGACGCCCGCCCGGAAACCTGCAGCACCGTCCCGCGCAGCGGGAGCAACCCCTCCCGGAGCGCCCAGCCCACCACCTTGTCCACCGCGTTGTGGCGCCCCACGTCCTCACGCAGGCACAAAAGCTGTGCGCCGCCGTCGTCCGTTATCCGGAACAGCCCGGCAGCATGCACTCCGCCGGTGGTGTCGAAGAGGCGCTGGGACTGGCGGAGCATTGCGGGGAGGGATGCCAGGACGTCCGCGTCGACAGTGAGCGGGTCCGCTTCGGGGCTGTAGTGCGAGGATTTCCGGACCGCGTCCACGGAGTCCGTGCCGCAAATGCCACAGGCACTGGAGGTGTAGACGTTCCGCCCGGTGGCCGGTCGCGGCACGTCCGGCCGGAGTTGGGCTTCGACCACGTTGAAGGTCTGCACCCCGTCTTCGTCCTCTCCGGCGCAGAACCGGAGGGAGATGAGCTGCTCCGGCTCCCAGATGATGCCCTCGGCCACCAGGAAGCCGGCCACCAGGTCGAAGTCGTCGCCCGGGGTGCGCATGGTCACGGAGTAGGAGAGGCTGTCCAGGCGCATCTCGAGCGGTTCCTCCACGGCCAGCACGTCTTCGCGGTGCCGGACCGGGAACTCCAGCGCCTTGGGGCTGCCGTCCAGGACATATTTGTGCACCTTGCGGCGCTGCGTCACGCGTCCCATAGCCGGCCTCTTCCGTTCATGCCTCCATCATGGCAACGGGAGGGCCCGTGGTCCAAGCGCGGGTCAGCCAAGGAGGGCGCTCCAGTCAACGGGGCCGGCGGGTTCCGCGGCCTTGGCGGTGCCGGTCTTTGCCGTCCTGGCAGTCCTGGTTTTCGGTTTGGCGGCCGGGTCCTGGGCGGCCGGGATGGGTGGGCCCCAGGGCAGCGCGAAAGCCGGCACCATCTCGCCCAGCTGCACCCCGTGCGGGGGCACCACCATTACGCCGTCCGCCGCGGCCAGGCCGCGCATCATCCCCGGCCCGGTGTGCTGGGCCGGGGACGCCATGCCGTAGAGCAGGCGGAACGGCATCAGCCGGGTCCGGCCCGGTTCAGGCTCGAGCAGGGTGCCGCACGGAACTTCCTGCACCTCCGGCAGCGTGCCGTGGCCCAGGGCGGCCAGCAGCGGCGCACCCACGGTGGACAGCGCCATCATGGCTGCCAGGGGGTTGCCGGGCAGGCCCAGAACGAACCGGCCATCCTGCAGTTCCGCCAGGACCGCCGGGTGTCCCGGCCGCATGGCCACGCCGTCGATCACAAGGCGTCCGCCCAACTCGGCGACGGCCCGGCGCAGGTGGTCGGTTCCGGAGCGTCCCGTGCCGCCGGTGGTGATGACGACGTCGGCCGGCAGTCCGGGCGCGCCAGGCGCCTCGGGGACCACGTCCTCCAGGGCGGCCAGCCATTCCCCGTAGGAGTCGCCGATCCGCTGCTGGCCGCCCGGGATGCCGCCGAGCATCTCCACGACAGCAGGCAGCTGGGGACCGAAGGTATCCCGGACCTTCCCCGGTTCCGGCACGCCGCGTTCCACAACCTCTGAACCGGTGAGGATGAGCCGGACCACGGGCTTGCCCTGGACCTGCAGTTCGTCATAGCCGGCCAGTGCGGCCAAGGCCAGTTGGGCCGGGTTCAGGATCACGCCGGCTTTTACCAGGACGTCCCCTTCCTGGGCTTCTTCTCCCGCCTTGCGGACGTGCTGTCCGGTCCGCGGCTCCCCCGGCCGGGCGGTGCCGCCGGTGGTGAGGATGGGCAGGCCGTCCTCGTCTTTGGCCAGGACGGCGCTTTCAGTGCGGAGCACCGCCTTGGCCCCGGGCGGGATGAGCCCGCCCGTGGCTATGGGACTGGCCTGGTGCGGAGCCAGCCGCATTCCCGGCTCCGTGGTGATCCACGGTCCGGTGCCGTTGACAGCCCACCCGTCCATGGCGGAGGACGCATAGTGCGGCATGTCCTGCAGCGCCACGATGTCCTGGTCGAGCCGCCGGCCCAGCGCCAGTTCGAGCGCGACGGGTCCTGCGGGAATCGGCCCGGCCGCGTCGAATGCGGCCTGCCGCGCTTCAGCCCATGTGTGCGCCGCGTGGTGGTGTCCGTGGTCCGCCGGTTCCCCCTGGGTTTCCCCGGTCATTCTCCGGGAGCCTCCGGCGCTTCAGCATCGTAGGCGGCTGCCAGTGACTTGGCTACGGACAGGGCAGACTCCATCGCAGCGGCATCCACCGCGCGGGCCCCGCCTGTGGCCAGACCGGCGGCCAGCCCGGCGATGAACGTCGTGAGGGGAGCTGCCGGCCGCACCACCGAGTGGGCGGCAACTCCGGCAAGGCCCAGGATGGCGTTGATGTCCACCTGGACATCCTCCAGCCCGTAGGCCTGGAGCAGGGACCTGCACCATTCCTCGAGGGTTTCTTCCTGGCTTTTCACGGACTGCCTCCCAAGTTCTCTGCTGCCGCGCCGGTCCCGGTCTGTAGCCCGGGTCCGGCGGCAATTCCTAGTGCGGCGGCATCATCCCAGGTATCCACGTCAGCAGTGGACCCGGCGGGGACGGTGACAAGCTGCAGGTCCAGACTAGCAAGGAGGGAACGAACCGAGGCGTTGATCAATGTGCCCCTGCCCGCCAGTTCGTCCACCGCTTTTTGTAGCGCAGCTGTGCGGTAAAAACCCGCCAAGGACTGCATCCTGCCGTCAGCACTGCACGCAACCACGCCATCGGGGACCGGACCGGCAGCGCGCAACTCCGCAAGGAGGCGCACCACGGCGGCTTCCGCCCGCGGCATGTCGCAGGCCAGGACCAGGGTAAAGCCGGCCGGGCGGCCGGCCAGGGCCGCCAGTCCGGCAGCGATGGCAGCGGCAGGCCCGGCAAAGGGCGGATCTTCGCGGCACGACACGACTCCGGGCGGCAGAGTTCCCGGGTCCGGGCCAACCACTGCCCTGCGGGATGCGCCCGTCGCCGCCTGCAGCGCTCGCTCAAGCAGGGTGCCGCCGTCGTAAACCAACGCTTGCTTGGGTGTTCCCCCCAACCGCGAGGAGCGGCCCCCGGCCAGAATCAGGGCATCGAAGGCGTACTGGTTGTCCACGCCACCAGCCTAGCCAACGGCCGCGGAACGGCGCAGAACGGTCTCAGGCCGCGCGTTCCGGAAGGAGGAAGGGGTCCCAGTCGGGCGCAGGCTTTTCGAGTTCCTTGATTTGCCAGATGGTGCCGTGCGGCGGCCCGGGCACGAACCGAAGTTTCCAGCCCATCTCCCCAGGGGTGTGGTCCCCCTTGGCATTGTTGCAGCGCAGGCACGCGGCCACCAGGTTTTCCCAGGAGTCGGCGCCGCCGCGTGACTTCGGGTGGACGTGGTCAATGGTGTGTGCAGCCTTGCCGCAGTACGCGCAGCGGTGCCCGTCCCGGCGGAGCACTCCGCGCCGGCTGACAGCGGTGGACTGGTTATACCGGGGGCGGATGTAACGGTTGAGGAGGATCACGGACGGGCGGCCCAGGATCTCCTGCGGCCCCACAACGGGGTCGTCCCCTTCGGCCACCACGCTTGCCTTGCCCGTGAGCACAAGCACCAGCGCCCGGCGGAAAGTTATTACCGCCAGCGGTTCATATCCAGCATTCAGAACGAGAGTGCGCATGCACGTACCTCTTCACGGCCGCACCCGTCAGGGGCACGAGGGCCGGCTGCCCTCGGCATGTCCGGGCTATGGATCGACACCACCAGAGTAAACAAAGAATTGCGCCATCAGCTAATCCGGCGCGGGAATGCGGGCACGCAAAAGCCCTCCCCACCGGAGTCTTTGTCCGCTTAGCCACCCCAAAGGGGGGTTATAAGCGCTCTAAGAGGACAAAGCTCCCGGAGTGGGGAGGGCTTGCGAAGGCGTGTCAGTCGACGCGGATGAAGACCGGGCCGGAGCCCACGTTCGCGCTGAAGACCACCGTCTGGTTGCCGTTATAGCCACCGTGCACGGCCTGGCCGTTGCCGGCGTAGACAGCGATGTGCGCTACGCCCGCGCCGCCGTCCGCGTAGTAGATGAGGTCGCCGGGCTGGGCTTCAGCTGCGCTGACCGTGCGGCCAAGGGAGAGGTAGCCGGCGGGCCAGTCATGGAAGTTGATGCCAACGGCGGCCAAGGAGTTGGTCACCAGCATGGTGCAGTCCTGGGACACACCCAGCTGGGCGTAGGCGGCCGACAGGATGGCTGCACCCTTACCGCTGGCGGAAGCCTTGGTGGCCGTCGGTGCGGATGCCGTCACCGTGGCCGCGGTGGCCGGTGCTGCCGTTTCGGGTTCCGGAGCCGGCTCGGCCTCCTTCACCTCAACAACGGGCTCTTCCTCGACAACGGGAGCGGCCTCGGTGGAGACGGCCGGCTTCTCGAAGCTGATGGAGATGGTGGAGGCAGCCGAGATGGGCGCATCCACGGCGGACTCGACCGACAGGGCAGAAGCCGGGGCTGAATCGCGCTGGACGTTGGAGTCTGCAGCGTTGGCGGCAACACCGCTGGTCAGGACAAGGCCGGAAGCGGCAGCGATGACTGCGGCCTGGCGGCCCATGCCGCCGGCGTTGTCGCCCACGGCCTTGGCAATGACAGCAAGCGAGTTGGTCTTGGTGACCTCGGCGCGGTGCCGTGCGGTAGCACGAGTAGTCATGTTCTCTCTTTCGATTTCCTCAAGACCGCTGTGAACAGCCCAGGGCTATTGACGTGCCGGGATCTTGGGGGTACCCCGGCACGTCCCAAACGGGGATGTGGTGATTGGCGAAATACGCGTTTGAACCGGGCCCGCGGGCGGGCCGTCTTGAACTACGGGTTGAGCGTGTAATACACCGAGGAACCGGTGGCGGCCACGGCATGCAGCAGGGTGCCCTGGCTGGGGTTCAGCGCGCTGACCATCATGCCGTTGCCGACGTAGATGCCCACGTGGGCACCGCCGTTCTGGACCACCAAGTCGCCCGGCTTGGGGGCAGCGGTGGCGGTCATGATGGACCATGCGTTGACGCGGGGAATGCTGATGCCGGCCTGCGCATAGACCCACTGCGTGAAGCCGGAGCAGTCCCAGCCGTTGGGAGAGGTGCCGCCCCAGACGTACGGGCGGCCAATGCCTGTGTAGGCAATACCGGCAATGCCGGAGGTGGAAGCACCGGCAACTGCAGACAGTGCAGTGTCGGCGGCGGAGCCCGTGGTGGACTCTTCTTCCTCGGAGGTGGACTGTACCTCGACCGGCTCGATCTCCGGAGCTGCGGTGGTCTTAACCACCGGGCGCTCGAAGGAAACCGTGGCGGTGGGGGCTGCCATTACGGCGGCATTCGGGGCTCCAGACTCGGTGGAGGCCGAAATGCCCGCGGTGGTGTCCGCTGCGGTGGCCGGCAGGCCCATGGTCAGAATGAGGCCCGAAGCTGCTGCTGCGACTGCGGCCTGGCGACCCATGGTCCCCGCATTGGCGCTGACGGCCTTGGATACGGAGCCCAAAGGGTTGGTGCGCACCGTTTGTGCACGGTGGCGCGCAGAATTACGACGTGAAGACACGAAAGGTAGCCTCTCCCAATGCCTGCGAGGTGAGCTGTCGGATTCGGATGGGAGTCACCCGGCCGCGCGCTTCCAAGGAAGCTTTTACGGCTTAACCCCAAGGCCTTCCCACAAACAGAAGGCCGAAATTGGTTCCCCCGCCCCTGCCAGACGATGAAATGCGAACGGACCTTGAGCGGTGGCAGAGTTAGGCAATCCACTCAAGAGCGTCAACTTCGGAAAAGTTGACGCGTGTACGACGTTACAGGAATTAATAACCAATGTCACATTAAGGTCACGGGGCCTAAAAGTGTTGCGAGAGCAAACCCTCAGTTTTGACTAGAGCCAGCCGGTGGGGTCGACGACCTCGCCGTTGACCTGGACCTCGAAGTGGAGGTGGCAGCCCGTGGACGCCCCTGTGGTTCCGCTATATGCCACTACGTCGCCGCGGCCCACAGTCTCGCCCTCCCGGACGTTGAAGCCGGAGAGGTGGTTGTACGTTGTCTCCAGGCCATTTCCGTGGTCGATGACCACCCGGTTGCCGCCGCCGAAATCATGCCAGCCCACGAAGGTCACGGTGCCGGTGGCCGCCGCGAGCACGGAGGTGCCGCACTGGGCCGCGAAGTCCTCGCCACGGTGGAAGTCGCCGTAGCCGCCCGTGATGGGACTCACCCGGTAGCCGAACGGGGACACCATAGTCAGGTTGGCCAGGGGCGCACCAAGGCTGCCCACCGAAGCGGCGCGCGAGATTGCGCTGGCGGACTGGGCGCTCAGGAGCTGCTTCAGCTTGCCGTCCGGGTCCGCCTTGGTGACCACTGCGGAGCGGCTGAAATCAATACGGGCCCCGGCCTCAGCGGAGATTTCAGGCTGCTGTGCGGGCTGCACGGCAACCGCGGGAACAACGTCCGAGGCCTCAGTGGCCATTACCGGGCTGGTGGAGGGGACCGTCACGGTGAGGACGAGCCCGGTGGCTGCCAGGGCAATTCCGGCCTTCTGGCCGATACCGCTCGCTGAGGCGAACTCCGTCATCTGCCGGAAGGGGCCGCGCCGGCGGCGGGCTTCCCGGTGGAAATCGCGGGGGCGCTCCGCGGCGATGACTTCCACAACCCGGGGGGTCGGTGAGGGGCCCGCAGCGCGGCGCCGGCCCCTGGAGGTCTGCATGCTCAAAAGAAGGTTTCCTCTCTGGAAAGCCTGCGAAGTTAGCTGTCGGATTCGGGTCAGAGAGTTCAAAGACCCGGTCCGCCGTAAGCAAACTTCTGCACAGAGCTATCCCGGGAGGAATTTGCTGGAGAGGCTTGCTGCTGACGGACTTCACCCCAAGGCAGCCCCCGCTGCCGGTTGTGGTTCCCCCGCCTCTGCCAGTAAATGACTCGTGCACCTGATCCGCTGGCAGAGCTCGGCTCCGGATCAGGTAACGCTTGTGTATCAACGCTTGGGTTTAACTATACGGGCTTAAGCCCGGCAGTAACAATTCCGTTATAACCGTGTGGGAACGGGCACGCCGGGGTAAGAGGCGAAGGCCCTGAGGACCCTAAACGACGGTAACGAAGACGTGCGCGGCCACTTCCGGCGGCAGCTCGAGTGCGCCTTCGATCCCCGGCACCCGCACCGAAATGTAGTCCCCCACCCGCTCAAGCGACACCTTGGCGCCGGGGCGGATTCCACCCTCGTCGAGCTGCAGGAGAAGTTCCGGCTCCACCTGGATGGGCTCGGCCAGCCGACTGACCACCACCGCGGAAGCGGGCTGGTAGGCCTTCATCGCTTCGAGCAGGCTCACAGCACTATCGGCAGCCGGCGCAGCGCCACCGCCGGCCTGCACCGGCTGGCCGCCCAGGGCGTCGAGCCCGGGAATGGGGTTGCCGTAAGGGGACTCCGTGGGATGGTCGAGGAGCTCGTAGATGCGCCGCTCCACCCGCTCGCTCATGACATGTTCCCAACGGCAGGCTTCATCGTGTACGTATGCCCAGTCCAGGCCGATGACGTCCGCGAGGAGCCGTTCGGCCAGCCGATGCTTGCGCATGACTTCGGTGGCCCGTTTGCGCCCGGTCTCGGTGAGTTCAAGGTGCCTGTCTCCGGAGACCACCACCAGGCCATCGCGTTCCATCCGACCGATGGTCTGGGACACCGTGGGGCCCGAGTGGCGCAGCCGCTCCGCAATCCGGGCGCGCAGGGCAACGATGTTCTCCTCCTCAAGCTCCAGAATCGTGCGAAGGTACATCTCCGTAGTGTCGATCAGATCCGTCATCCAGCTCAGCTCCTCGAGCGCAGTACCTTGCGTTGTCCTACCGTAACGCCTTCGGCCGGGCGTAGTCCGGTGAAAAGCTTAGCCTGTTTTGAATTTGTCCGAATAGTCGCCGAAGGCAGCATCGCGCCTTGTCTCAATTGCTGGACTATGACGCATCCGGTTCCTGCGGGAACACCCGTTCAGGCAGAATAAGGAGGGCCTGAGCCACCGCAGCCGGCCGCAGGCCAACCATCCGCCCGGACCATGCGCGTCCATGCCGAAACTGGAGCACCTGTGAGCGACAACAGCATCACTATTCCCGCCGACCTCCTGCCCGCGGACGGACGGTTCGGCGCCGGCCCCTCGAAGGTCCGCCAGGAACAGATCGATGCATTGTCCGCGGCCTCGAAGTCCATCCTGGGCACGTCGCACCGCCAGGCCCCCGTCAAAAACCTGGTGGGTTCCGTCCGCGAAGGCCTGAGCGCATTCTTCCGCGCCCCGGAAGGGTACGAAGTGGTCCTCGGCGTCGGCGGTTCCACGGCTTTCTGGGATGTTGCCGCGTTCGGCCTGGTGGAGAAGAAGGCCCAGCACCTGTCCTTCGGCGAGTTCGGCTCCAAGTTTGCCGCCGCCACCAACAAGGCGCCGTTCCTCGATGCGTCCTCCATCATCAAGTCCGAACCCGGCACCCGCCCCTCTCCGCAGGCGGAAGCGGGCGTGGATGCGTACGCCTGGCCGCAGAACGAGACCTCCACCGGTGTCTACGCTCCGGTCAAGCGTGTTGCCGGTGCTGACCAGGGCGCCCTGGTGCTGGTGGACGCCACCTCAGCCGCAGGCGGCCTGGACGTGGACGTGGCCGAAAGCGATGTCTACTACTTCGCGCCCCAAAAGAACTTCGCCTCCGACGGCGGCCTCTGGCTGGGCCTCTTCTCCCCCGCCGCCCTGGAACGCGCCGCCCGCGTGAAGGCAAGCGGCCGCTGGATTCCTGACTTCCTGGACCTCCAGACCGCCATCGACAACTCGCGCCTGAACCAGACGTACAACACCCCGTCGCTGTCCACCCTGGTGACGCTGGACGCGCAGGTGCAGTGGCTCAACGGGAACGGCGGCCTGGACTTCGCCGCCTCGCGCACCGCTGATTCCGCGGGCCGGATCTACACCTGGGCCGAGGCCTCGGACTTCGCCACGCCGTTCGTCACCAACCCGGACGAGCGTTCCAATGTCATCGCGACGATCGACTTCGACGACTCCGTGGACGCCGCCCAGGTGGCGAAGGTCCTGCGCGCCAACGGCGTGGTGGACACCGAGCCGTACCGCAAGCTGGGCCGCAACCAGCTGCGGATCGCCACGTTCGTGGCCATCGAACCGGCGGACGTGACCGCACTGCTGGCCAGCATCGATTACGTCGTGGAACGCCTCCGCAAGTAGCAGCCGGGGTTCGGTCCGGATTAAGTACGACGGCGGCGCCCGGGTTTATCCCTGGCGCCGCCTTTCTCCCCGTGGAGCTTTCGCCCTGTCCTTCGGGCACTGGGGGTGCGCCCGCTAAGGCACGGCGTCCCCGCCGTCCGTGCCGTCGTCGTCCGCCGTGTCCCCGCCGTCCGTGCCGTCGTCGTCCGCCGTGTCCCCGCCGTCCGTGCCGTCGTCGTCCGCCGCCTCATCGGTGACCGGGGCGGCAGGTTCCTCCGCTGCCTCCGCCACAGGTTCCCGCTCGTCCGCTTGCTGCGCTTCCTGCGCGTCCTCAGGACGCACGCGCTCGGCCCACGGCACCCACTCCGGGGCGAGGATGGAGTCCTCGGACGGCAGCAGGCCAAGCTCGTTCACGGTGACGGCCTTTGAGCGCGAATTGCGGGTGAGCACGGCGTACCACTGCCAGCCGGCGTAACCGGCGAGCTTCGACTCGAACAGGTGGGTGACCAGCCGGTCGCCCTCGCTCTTGGCGGCCAGGTGCGCGCCGATGGTCCTGGCGTCCGTGATGCCTTCGATGGCGGTCCGGGCGGTGTCCACGGCAGCGGCCAGGAAGGCGTCCGGCCTCCCGGTACGCCACACGGGAACACCGGCGCGGCGCTTGGCAGCTGCCTTGGCCGGCGCCGCCTGGGGCTGATCAGCTTCCGGGTTCATCTGCGCCTAGACGTCCAGCTCGTCGGCAACCTTACGCAGGGCGGCAGCGATGGCCTTGCCCTTGTTGCCTTCCGGGTACTTGCCCTTGGAGAGGGTGCCGGAAAGGTTGTCCAGCACGGACACCAGGTCCTGGACCAGGGGTGCGAGGTCCCGTGCGCTGGGCCGCTTGGCCTTGGCGATGGACGGCGTCTTGTCCAGCACGCGCAGGCCCAGCGCCTGGGCGCCCTTGCGGCCGTCCGCCACGCCGAACTCCACCCGGGTGCCGGCCTTCAGCTCGGTGACACCCTCGGGGAGCGACGATTTGGGCAGGAAGACTTCCTGGCCGTCTTCGCCGGCGAGGAAGCCGAAGCCCTTTTCCTTGTCATACCACTTGACCTTGCCGGTAGGCACGTAATCAACCTTCTTCGTTCTGACGTTCTTGGGACACGGCCGGCCGTCACCGCATCCGCAGTGTTGTGCGGGTTTAAGGTATGGCAGCTGCGGACCGTGTTGGTCTGTATCCTCCAAGGTTATCCTGCCCGGTGCCCTATTTCCGCTTTCCCCGGCGGCGCGGAGGGCATTCACCGCCGCCGCTCCCTCCGCTGTAGCGTTACCTGCATGACACCCTCGCGCTACCGGCGTCCGTTGATGATCCTTGCCGGCGTTATTGCCGTGCTGTCCCTTGCTGCAGTGGCCGCCGTCATGGCCTTCGCCTTCGCCGGCTCCGCCTCGCCCGCCTGGATCACCTACACGGCCCTGTACGGATTGCCGGCCGCGTTCCTGGTGATGCTGTTCCTGGTTCTGGACAGTGTGGCCGGCCGCCGCCGGGCGGGAAAGTCCGGGCAGCGGTAACGTTGGACTGATGTCCCTCATTCGCGCGCTCAGCAAGGAACTGGCGGGCCGCAGCGACGATGCGCTGCGGGCCCTGTTCACCGCGCGGCCGGACCTTATTTCCCCTCCCGTTCCGGACTTCGCCGCCCTCGCGGCCCGGGCAAGCGCGCGTGTGAGCGTGCAGCGCGCCCTCGAGCGGCTCACCCGGCCGCAGATGCAGGTGCTGGAAACGCTGCACCTGTGCACCAACACCGATACCGGTCACAGCGCGTCCGCCGCGGGACTGCGGAAACTGATCGCCGGGTCCACGGTGGCAGTGGTGGAGCAGATCCTGGCCTCGCTGCAGGACCTGGCGCTGGTGCACCGGGCAGAACCGCCGCACGGCGCCCCGGCCTCCGCGGCGCGGCAGCGGTTCTATCTTCCGGTGGGCAGCCTCAAGGACGTGGTGGGCATCTACCCGGCCGGTCTGGGACGCAGCTACACGGAGCTGGTCCGGCTTCAGCCCGCCTTCGCGCAGCGCGCCGTACAGCTGGTCTCGGAGCTTCACCGCAGCGGCGTGGCCATCCAGGAAGCCACCACGCCCATGGACGCAGCGCTCGCGCTGCAGCACTGGACGTCCTCGCCGGCGGCCCTCCAGGACATCCTCGCCGCCGCGCCGGAACGCACGACGGCGTTGCTTGCCAGGTTCCGCAACTGGGCCATGGGTGCCGTCCCCCAGGCGCAGCGGAAAGCGTCCGTACTGGCCGAAGCGCCCGACGTCGGGCCCATTGATTGGCTGCTGGCGCGGGGGCTGCTGGTGCCGCTGGACGCCGCGCACGTGGAGTTGCCGCACAGCGTCGGGGTGTCGCTGCGCGGCGGGGCCATCATCGACGACTTCACCCTCTCGTCCCCGGTCCCGGAGCTCGGTTCCACCACCCCGGCACTGCGCCGCAATGCCGCCCTGGGCGCCATAGCGGAGACCCTGCGGCTGGCGGCAGAACTCCTCCAGGCAGTGCGGGACCAGCCCCTGGCCACGCTGCGCAGCGGCGGGGTGGGGGTCCGCGAACTGCGGCGCCTGGCCGAGCAGCTCCGGGTGGACCAGCCGCGCGCGGGCGTGCTGCTGGAGCTCTGCGGGCTGGCCGGGCTGATCCGGCTGGACGTGGACTCCTCGACCTGGGTCCAGCCTCCGGAGCTGGAATGGCTGGCCCTCCCGCGGCAGGAACAATGGCTGTGGCTGGTCAATGCGTGGCTGGCCAGCGAGCGTGTCCCGTCGCTGGTGGGCCAGCCCATCAGCGGACCGGGCGCCGCCCAGCGGACCGCGTCCGGAAGCAGCATCGTGCCCCTGTCCGCCGAGGCGCAACGGCCGGACGCCCCCCTGGTCCGCAAGCGCATCCTGGAGATCCTCCACGAGCTCACCGCCGAGGCCGCAGGGTCTGAGCCGGGCGCGGACGACGGACCCGCGCCGGTACTGGACGCCGCGGCCGTGCTGCAGCGGGCAGAGTGGTCCCAGCCCCGGATGGCGCGCCGGTTCAGTTCGCTGATCCGCGGTGTCCTGGCGGAGGCCGAGCTGCTGGGACTGGTGGGCTCAGGTGCCCTGAGCCAGCTGGGCAGCGCGCTGGCGCAGGACGATCCGGACGCAGCCCTGGCCATCCTGGGCGAGCACCTCCCGGCGGAACTCAACCACGTGCTCCTGCAGGCGGACCTCACCGCGGTGGCACCGGGCTACCTCTCCCCCGCGCTGGCCGGCAAGCTCCAGGCCATGGCCGACGCCGAGGGGCAGGGCCCCGCCACCATTTACCGGTTCTCAGCGGATTCCATCCGGCGGGCGCTGGATTCCGGCTACGACGCGGCCGGGCTGCTGGACTTCCTGCGCGAGCACTCCGCCACGGCCGTCCCGCAGCCGCTGCAGTACCTGGTGGAAGACACTGCCGCACGCCATGGCCGGATACGCGTGGGACAGGCCGCCAGCTTCATCCAAAGCGAGGACGAGGCCGCGCTCCTGGAGCTGCTGGCCGGGCCCAAGGCGGCCGCGCTCGGCCTGGTCCGGCTCGCGCCCACCGTCCTGCTGTCCTCGGCCTCACCCCGCGATACTGCCCACGAACTGCGGAGCCTCGGGCTCTCCCCCACGGTGGACGGCCTGGCTGATCCAACACTGCGGTTGCGCCGGGCAACCGCTCAGCCCCGCAGCGGCCGCCCGGTCTATACAGCCCCCGGACTGGCGCCCCCGGCTGAGGAGGTGGACGCCCAGCTTGCCGTGCTGCGCCAGGCCCATGCCGCCGTCGTGGGCCCTTCCGCAAACGGCGGGACGCCGGCCGGTGGTGAAGCCGCCACCCAACTGGGGCTTGAGACGCTGCACCGCGCCATCCGGCTCAAGCAGCGGATCAGCATGAACGTGGTGGACAGCCTGGGGAATGCCAGCCTTGAAATTGTTGTTCCGCTATCACTGAGCGGCGGGCGTGTCCGGGTATTTGATCCTGCCAAGGAGACCGAACGCGTGCTGTCCATCCACCGGATCATCGATGTTGAAGCCGCAGGGGAACTGCGGCAGTGAAGGACCTGCCCGCGTGAACGACGGACCCCTGATCGTCCAGAGCGACAAAACCATTCTGCTGGAAGTGGACCACGAACTGGCCACCGAAGCCCGGCACGCCATCGCGCCCTTCGCTGAACTGGAGCGCGCCCCCGAACACATGCACAGCTACCGGCTCACGCCCTTGGGCCTGTGGAACGCCCGGGCGGCCGGACTGGACGCCGAAAAAGTGCTGGACACCCTGCTGAAGTATTCCCGATTCCCGGTGCCGCATTCGCTGCTGGTGGACGTCGCCGAAACGATGTCCCGCTACGGGCGGCTGCGGCTGGAAAAGGATCCACAGCACGGCCTGGTGATGCGCACCGATGATTATCCGGTGCTGGAGGAAGTGGTCCGGGCCAAGAAGATCCAGCCGCTGCTGGGGCCCCGGATCGACGGCGAGACCGTGGTGGTGCACGCATCACAGCGCGGCCAGCTCAAGCAGCTCCTGCTCAAGATCGGCTGGCCGGCTGAGGACCTGGCGGGATATGTGGACGGCACTCCGCATCTGATCTCCCTGACCGAAGAGGGCTGGACCCTGCGCCCGTACCAACGGCTGGCCAGCGAAAACTTCTGGTCGGGTGGCAGCGGCGTTGTGGTTCTGCCGTGCGGTGCCGGAAAGACCCTGGTGGGCGCGGCAGCCATGGCCACCGGATGCACCACCACGCTGATCCTGGTCACCAACACCGTAGCTGCACGGCAGTGGAAGGACGAACTACTCAAGCGCACAACCCTCACCGAGGACGAGATCGGCGAGTATTCCGGCGCCGTGAAGGAAGTCCGGCCGGTCACCATCGCCACCTACCAGGTGCTCACCACCCGGCGCGGCGGCGTGTACCCGCACCTGGAACTGGTGGACGGGCATGACTGGGGCCTGATCATCTACGACGAGGTGCACCTCCTGCCCGCCCCGATTTTCCGGATGACGGCGGACCTGCAGGCGCGGCGCCGGCTGGGCCTGACCGCCACCCTGGTCCGGGAAGACGGCCGGGAGGGTGAGGTCTTCAGCCTGATCGGGCCCAAGCGCTACGACGCGCCGTGGAAGGACATCGAGTCCCAGGGCTACATCGCGCCGGCGGACTGCGTCGAGGTCCGGGTGGACCTGCCGCGGGACGAACGGGTTGCCTACGCCATGGCGGACGACGCCGACAAGTACCGGCTGTGCTCTACCTCCGAATCCAAGACCACCGTGGTGGAGCAGCTGGTTGCCCGGCACGCAGGCGAACAGCTGCTGGTCATCGGGCAGTACATCGACCAGCTGGACGAGCTCGGCGAGCGCCTGGGCGCACCCGTGATCAAGGGCGACACTCCGGTCAAGGTACGGCAGAAGCTCTTCGATGCCTTCCGCGCCGGGGAAGTGCAGACCCTGGTGGTGTCCAAGGTGGCCAACTTCTCGATCGACCTGCCGGAGGCTTCCGTGGCCATCCAGGTTTCCGGTTCCTTCGGATCCCGCCAGGAGGAGGCCCAGCGGCTGGGACGGCTGCTGCGGCCCAAGAAGGACGGCCGCGCCGCCCGCTTCTACTCGCTGGTGGCCCGGGACACGCTGGACCAGGAGTTCGCGGCCAAGCGCCAGCGGTTCCTGGCTGAGCAGGGCTACGCGTACCGGATCCTGGACGCAAAGGACGTGGAGCTGCCTGGATAGTTCTCCCATGAAGCATCCAGAAAACTCCCAGAGTCTGGGAGCATGATGGGAACATGAACAAGAACGGGCCCGAGGCGAAGCTCCTCGTTGTTGATGACGAACCCAACATCCGTGAGCTGCTGTCCACGTCCCTGCGCTTCGCGGGTTTCGAGGTGGTCTCCGCTGCAAACGGCCGGGACGCCCTGACCGCCGCCGAAACGCACACCCCTGACCTGGCCGTGCTGGACGTGATGCTGCCGGACATGGACGGGTTCACGGTCACCCGCCGGCTCCGTGCGGCCGGGAAGCACTTCCCGGTCCTGTTCCTGACGGCCAAGGACGATACCGAGGACAAGGTTACCGGCCTCACCGTGGGTGGAGACGACTACGTCACCAAACCCTTCAGCCTGGACGAGGTAGTCGCCCGGATCCGGGCAGTACTCCGCCGCACCCAGCCCCGGCTCGAGGACGACGCCGTCATCCGGGTGGACGACCTGGAACTCGACGACGACGCCCACGAGGTGCGCCGCGGCGGCACCGTGATCGAGCTGTCCCCCACCGAGTTCAAGCTCCTGCGCTACCTGATGCTGAACCCCAACCGGGTGCTCTCCAAGTCCCAGATTCTGGACCACGTCTGGGAGTACAACTTCAACGGGGACGCCTCCATTGTGGAGTCCTACATCTCCTACCTGCGGCGGAAGGTGGACATCGACCCCGCCGCTCCCGCCCTGATCCAGACCAAGCGCGGCGTGGGCTACGTCCTGCGGACGGCAGAGAAGCGCTGACGTTGCTGGAACGCTGGAAGTCCGCCTCGCTGCGGACGCAGCTGGTGGCCATGACCATGGCCCTGCTCATTGTCGCCCTGACCGGAACCGGGGCGGGCACACTTGCCCTGCTGCACAGCTACCTCCAGGCGCAGGTGGATGAAAAGCTGTACGCAGCCGTGGACCTGGCCCGGAAGCAGCGCTCCTTTACGCCGCTGCAGACGCCCAACCCGATGGTGCCCACGGATTACTCCCTCATCCTTTTCGCACCCGGCGAGGAACCGTACCCGTTCGGCGGCGACGAGGACAGCCGCCCGGATATCGACTCCATCACGGTGGCACAGGCGCAGGACCGGGGGGCCGTCCCCTACCAGGTCCGCGGCACTGACGGCCAGAACTGGCGCGTTGTCGCCGTCCCGGTGCAGAACGGGCAGACCACGGCCGTGGTGGCCATCGGCCTGCCGCTGCGGAGCGTCGACGACGTCCTGAAACACGCCACCCTGGTGGTCATGGGCGTCGGGCTGGTGACGCTGCTGCTGGCATCCCTGATTGCCAGCTGGACCGTGACCCGCGCGTTCCGGCCGCTGGCCAGGGTGGAAAAGACGGCCGCCGCCATTGCCGCCGGCGATCTCTCCCGGCGCGTGGACGTGGAAAACCCCGGGACCGAGCTGGGGCGGTTGAGCAGTTCCCTGAATGCGATGCTGGCGCACATCGAAACCGCCTTCGCCGCCCGGACCGCTTCAGAGGCAAGGATGCGCCGTTTTGCCGCGGACGCCTCCCACGAACTGCGCACTCCGCTGGTGACCATACGCGGCTTCTCCGAGCTGTACAGGCACGGGGCGCTGGCCACCGAAGAGGACGTTGCCACCGCCATGGGCCGGATCGAGAGCGAGGCCAAGCGCATGGGGTCCATGGTGGAGGACCTCCTCCTGCTGGCCCGCCTGGACGAGCAGCGTCCGCTGCAGGAGAAACCTGTCGACCTGCAGCTCCTGGCCCACGACGCCGTGGTGGACACCCAGGCCAGCGACCGGACGCGCAGTATCTCCCTGGCCGGGCTCGACGGCGGCCCTGCGGCTCCCGCGCCTGTGCTGGGCGACGAGGCCAAACTCCGTCAGGTAGTGGGCAACCTGGTAGGCAACGCGCTGCGCTACACGCCCGAGGGCAGCCCGGTGGAGCTGGCGGTCGGGGTGCGCGAAGAACCGGACGGCGGGAAGCGCTCCGTCATCGAGGTGCGCGATCACGGACCGGGCATCTCCGGAGAGGACGCAGCACGCGTCTTTGAACGGTTTTACCGGGCGGACACCTCCCGCACCCGGGAGACGGGCGGCAGCGGACTGGGCCTGGCCATCGTAGCCGCAATCGTGGGGTCCCACGCCGGCACGGTGCGCGTGGAGGAGACGCCGGGCGGGGGCGCCACCCTGGTGGTCAGCCTGCCGTACAGCGAGGCCGAGGTTGTCCACATATAGGTTTTCGCCCTGGTGTGCCGCTGCGCCGGCTTCCTAGGCTCGTTGCAGCGGCCCGGAACCACTCCGTGCCCTGCAGCGCAGGCTGCACCGTACAGCGAAAGGGAAACGAGCCATGAGCATCATTTCGGTGGACACCGAACTTCTCCAGCTGAAATCCGCCAACGTGCAGGCCACGGTGGACAGGATCAGCGCCGATGTCCAGGCCATGAAGTACGGCCTGGATGAGCTCCAGGGCTCGTGGCGCGGGTCAGCGGCCACCAACTTCCAGGCCCTCGTCACGGAGTGGACCATCACCCAGGGCCGCGTCGAGGCGTCCCTGGCATCGATCAACGCCGCGCTGGTATCCGCAGCCAACACCTACGCGCAGGCCGAGCAGGGCAACACTCAGCGCTTCAGCTGAGCCGCCGCTCCAGCTATGCCTCCGGCGTCCCCTGGTGGAAGCGCAGCCGCCAGCGGTCGCCGTCCAGCACCCAGAGGGAGCTTCGCAGGGTTGTGCCTGACCGGGCAAAGCTTCGGTAGGTCAGCAGGACGGCGCCGGTGCCGATGCGGTCCGCCGCGAGCACTTCGATCTCCGTCCGCTCCCCCGGATCGTCCTCCAGTGCCATCATCATGGCATCGCGGGTCCATACCCGGCCCGAACTGCCGATTTCCATGAAGTCCGGGTGCAGCAGTACCGCCGTGCGGCCCATGTCGCCCCGCACCAGCGGGCCGAGGAGTTCACGTTCCAGTTCCTCCACCAGGGCCTCGGGGGCCGCGTGGGCAGGCCGGGCGGCGTCGGCTCCCAGTTCGTCATCCGCGAGCTGGCTGAAGAGATCGGGGACGCCGTAGTCCGCAACACCCCGGGCCGCCGGCGCGGCTGGGGCGGACGCCGGCCGTGCCGGCTCCGGCTCCGCCTGCTGAGCCCGTACCATCGCCGGCGCCTTGGCGGCATGCGCGTGGGAGGCCGGGAAGCCCGGGCCCGAACGGGCGGCCACGCCCTGCTGGTACGCGGTGGCGGCCGCCCGGGCCCGCTCGTCGGCAGCTTCGTTGAGATCATGCCCGGCGTGGCCCTTGACCCATTCGAACGTGTATTTCCTGCCTGCCAGCTCCCGGTCCAGCTCCTTGAGCAGCTCGACGTTGAGGACGGGCTTGCCGTCCGCCTTCCGCCAGCCCTTGCGCTTCCAGCCCGGCATCCACTTGGTGATCGAATTGATGACGTACTGGCTGTCACAGAGAATCCGCAGGTCCTCCTCGGGAACATGCGCCGTGGCCCGGAGCAGGTCCAGGACGGCCATCAGCTCGCCCTGGTTGTTCGTTCCATGCGGCCACCCGCCGGCCCGCCAGCAGTCGTCATTCACATACCAGGCCCATCCGGCCGGGCCGGGGTTTCCCAAGGCCGAACCGTCAGCCGCTGCAGTAATCGTCACTGCTCTATCCTGCCAGACGCCCCGCCCTCCCCCTTGAGTTTTGGCGAAACGCGAAATGCGGCCCCCTCCGGAGAGGGAACCGCATTTCGTGGTGCATCCGGGAGAAGACCCGGACGGGAAAGCAGGGAAGGCTAGAAGCCGCCCATGCCACCCATCTCGTCGCCGCCGCCGACGGGGGCAGCGTTCTTCTCGGGCTTGTCGGCCACAACTGCCTCGGTGGTGAGGAAGAGGCCGGCAATGGAGGCTGCGTTCTGCAGGGCAGAGCGGGTCACCTTGACGGGGTCGTTCACGCCGGCAGCCAGCAGGTCGACGTATTCGCCGGTTGCTGCGTTCAGGCCGTGGCCTGCGGGCAGGCCGCGGACCTTGTCCACCACAACGCCCGGTTCCATGCCGGCGTTGAAGGCGATCTGCTTCAGCGGAGCGTCGATGGCAACGCGGACGATGTTGGCGCCCGTTGCTTCATCGCCGGAGAGCTGCAGGTTTGCGAAGGCCTTGGCGCCGGCCTGGATGAGGGCCACGCCGCCACCGGCGACGATGCCTTCTTCAACGGCAGCCTTGGCGTTGCGCACTGCGTCTTCGATGCGGTGCTTGCGTTCCTTCAGCTCAACCTCGGTGGCTGCGCCGGCCTTGATGACTGCAACGCCGCCGGCCAGCTTGGCCAGGCGCTCCTGCAGCTTCTCGCGGTCGTAGTCGGAGTCGGAGTTCTCGATCTCGGCGCGGATCTGGGACACGCGGCCGGCGATCTGGTCGGCGTCGCCGGCACCTTCAACGATGGTGGTCTCGTCCTTGGTGACAACAACCTTGCGTGCCTTGCCCAGGAGTTCCAGGCCGGCGTTCTCCAGCTTGAGGCCAACCTCTTCGGAGATGACCTGGCCGCCGGTGAGGACGGCAATGTCGGCCAGCTGCGCCTTGCGGCGGTCGCCGAAGCCCGGAGCCTTGACGGCGACGGACTTGAAGGTGCCGCGGATCTTGTTGACGATCAGCGTGGCCAGGGCCTCGCCCTCGATGTCCTCGGCGATGATCAGCAGCGGCTTGTTGGACTGCATGACCTTTTCCAGGACAGCAACCAGTTCCTTGACGTTGGAGATCTTGGAGTTGACGATCAGGATGTACGGGTCCTCAAGGACCGTTTCCTGGCGCTCCGCGTCGGTGACGAAGTAGGCGGAGATGTAGCCCTTGTCGAAGCGCATGCCTTCGGTGAGCTCGAGCTCCAGGCCGAAGGTGTTGGACTCCTCGACCGTGATGACGCCTTCCTTGCCCACCTTGTCCAGGGCTTCGGCGATCAGGGCGCCGATTTCGTCGTCACCGGCAGAGATGGAGGCCGTGGCCGCGATTTCTTCCTTGGTTTCGATTTCCTTGGCGGAGTTCAGCAGCTCGGCGGTAACGGCGTCAACAGCCTTTTCGATGCCGCGCTTGAGGGACAGCGGGTCGGCTCCGGCGGCAACGTTGCGCAGGCCTTCCTTGACCAGCGCCTGGGCCAGCACGGTGGCGGTGGTGGTACCGTCACCGGCGACGTCGTCCGTCTTCTTGGCAACTTCCTTGACCAGCTCGGCGCCGATCTTCTCGTAGGGATCGTCCAGCTCGATCTCCTTGGCGATGGAAACACCATCGTTGGTGATCGTGGGGGCGCCCCACTTCTTCTCGAGGACGACGTTGCGTCCACGCGGGCCGAGGGTGACCTTAACGGCGTCGGCGAGGGTGTTCAGGCCCCGCTCAAGGCCGCGGCGTGCCTCTTCATCAAATGCAATGATCTTGGCCATAACGGCAGTAGTCCTTTCGGGACAGTCGTTAAGAATGAACCTTCGCTGCAGTGCCCGCGACGGACGGTTCGCACCGGCGGCCTCTGTATGCCTCCGGAGGCGGACCTCACTCCAGTTAGGTGTTTCTCGCTCCTCGCCCGGTGCTGCGCCGCCGGGGGCCGGCATTGCTTTAGCAGTCGGTACGTCAGAGTGCTAAGTCAATAATTAGCACTCCCCCGGTGAGAGTGCAAGCGAAAGCGGACCCGGAGCGGGCCGCGTGGAGCGTTCTTTGCGGAGCGCGGTCAGCCGCCCGCCCTGCCTGCGGTCTCGCTTCCGGTGGGCGCCGGATTGTTGTCCGCTCCGTAGGTGAAGACCATGAAGGAAGCGGAGGTGATGTCTCCGTTGGCGTCGAAGGCAACCGGGCCGGATTCGCCGTCGTAATTGATCTCCCCGCCGCCGGACAGGCCGGCTAGGCATTCCTTGTACGCCGTGCACGCCGCCTCGGATCCGCCGGAGACGGCAATCAGGTTCGCGGCGATGGACCGGCCGGCGTCGTCCTGCGCATGCGCGGCTGCGAGCGCGGAAAGAGTGACGGCGTCATAGGTCTCCGCGGCGAAGGACATGTCACGCAGCCCCTTGTCCACCTCGAGGATGCGGCCCTGAAACCCTGCCGCTGCCAGCTTTCCGGGAACCACCGCACGCGCCCCGTCCAACGCTTTGGCCGCCAGGGCCCCGCCATACCGGGCGAAAGCGCCGTCGCTCAGGATGATCCTGGCGCCGTCCACCCCGGCGTTATTCAGCTCCGCCAGGGCACCCTGCGCCCCGTCGCGGGCAATCAGGATAACCGCACCGGAGCCCTCGCCTGCCTTGGCAGCCGCAGTCCCGGCGTCGCCGGGGCTGAAGGATGCGGTAGCCCCCACATCCAGTCCTGCCTCCTCGGCGGCGCGGACGACGGCGGCGGACACGTCACCGCCATAGGAACCTTCCTGGTGCATCACCGAGACACGGTTGGCACCTGCTTCCTTGGCCAGTTTCACGAGGACCGGAGCCTGCGCGATGTCCGCGGGGGCGGTGCGGAAGTAGTAGCCGCCGCTCTTGGCGCTGCTTAGGCCGGCGGCGGTGTTGGCGGGCGAGACCAGGGGCGTCCGGGCGCGGGAGAGGACGTCGATGACTGCCGGGGCGTTGCTCGAATCCGTGGGGCCGATGACCACGTCCGCCTTGAGCGTGACGAAGGTGTTGGCCTGGGCCGCGGGGTCCCCGCCCGGCGTGGCGGGGAGCAGTTCCACGGGCCGGCCCTTGTGCCCGCCGCCGGCGTTGATCTCCCGCACGGCCAGTTCGGCGGCTGCGAGTTGGGGTGCGTTCAGGAAGGCATTGCCGCCGGTGTTGTCCAGGAGGAGGCCGATGCGCAGGATGCCGTCGCCTGATGCCTCCGCGGCCTCGGTCCGGGCGTTGCCGGGCACCGCCGTACAGGCCGCCCCGGGCAGGGCAGTGCAGAGGACTGCGGCAAAGAGTGCGTTCCGCTTGAACCTGGCCTTCATTCGACTGGCCGGACGCTTTCGGCCTGCGGGCCCTTCTCACCCTCGCCGACTTCCAGCTCCACACGCTGCCCTTCGTCCAGTGCCCGGTAGCCTTCGCCTTCGATGGCGGACCAGTGGACAAAGATGTCATCGCCCGAGCCGTCAACGGTGATGAAGCCGTAGCCCTTTTCAGCGTTGAACCATTTGACGGTTCCCAATGCCATGATGACCATTCTTTCGGTTGAATCCGGCAGTCCACGCCGTTGTGTGCCGTCCGGCCCGGACCAGGGCCTGGAATGTACTGTAGCCAATGCCGGCCGGGGTGCGCGGCTTAGGCATACCCCGGTCCCAGGACCACCACCAGCGGGGCCTGGAATTCGGTGCTGCTTACCACCGTGGGGATGCCGAGCAGTGCAGCCAAGGCCTCGGCGTTGGCCCGCTGGGCCTCGCCGGCGTAGAAGATCACGGACGCCTGCTGCGGGGCGCCGGACCAGTTGGCCACCTCGCCCAGCGGCCAGCCGTCTGCCTGCACAGCGGTGCCAACCCGCCCGGCAAGGCCCGCGGTTCCGGCGGCGTTGTAGACGGCAACCGACTGGGTCTTATCCACGGGCACAGCCGTTTCAGTGGGTTCCGGCTCGGCGGTGGCGGTGGCCGACGGCTTTGCGGTGGCGGACGGGGTGGCGGATTCGCTGGCGGTTGCCGAGGGTGCCGCCGAAGCTGAGGGCGATGACCCGGTGTCCGCCAGGGGCGCCTCCACGCTGGAGGAGGCCTGCCCCAGCGGGCTGAATCCCAGCTTGGGGAGGATCAGGAAGGCCACGGCGCCAATGGCCAGCGCCACGGCGCCTGCCGCGAGAATGGGCCAGAGGCGGACGCGCGACGGCGGCGTGGCCGCCCGGTGGACGCCTTGCCGCGAAGCGGCCTCCGGGACCTTGTCGAATTCATCGCGGGCATATTTGGGCATGGAAGACAGTCCTTGTTGATTGCTGATGCGGGCTCAGCCTGAGCGAATTACGCGTCCGAACCCAGGCGCCGCGCGGTGCGGGCGCGCTGGCGTGACGTACGTAGTCTACGCAATCTCTTGACCAGCATGGGATCGTGCGCCAGCGCATCCTCGGTATCAATGAGGGCATTCAGCAACTGGTAATAGTGCGTGGCGGAGAGGTCGAAAAGCTCCCGGATGGCCTGTTCCTTGGCCCCTGCGTACTTCCACCATTGGCGTTCGAGGGCAAGCATCTGCTGGTCGCGCTCACTCAGGGGCGAATCCCGCAGGGTGAAGTCCGCCAGGAGTGCCTTCCGCGGTTCCTGCTCCGGCAGGTATTCGCGCGCTGGCTCCGCCACGGCATACTCCTTCAATCGTTACGGTCGCTGCTTTTGCTTGCCGGTGCGGCAAATGTCCTGCCCCCATGCTACGGAGGAATAACAGCCTTGTCATTCGGCACGCGCCCCGTTCCCCGGCCGGCCTCCCCAGGCAGCGGCCCTGCGAGAATGGGAGCGTGTGGGATTCAGATGCGTTGTTCGACCTCGCCGCGGAGCCGGCGGACACCGAAACCTTTGCAGCCTTGGCGCAGAGGCCGCTCGAGGAGCTCGTGGCCCCGGACTGGGCGGAGGCACTGGCGGGCGTCGAGGACAGGCTGCGGAGCGTGCTCTCCTTCCTGGCCACGGAAGTGGCTGCCGGGCACCCGGTCCTGCCGCCGCCGTCGTGCGTGCTCCGGGCCTTCCGCCGGCCGCTTGCTGCCGTGAAGGTGCTGGTGGTGGGCCAGGACCCGTATCCCACGCCCGGGCATGCGGTGGGCCTGTCCTTCTCCGTGGACGGCCGCACTCGCCCCATTCCACGGAGCCTGGCAAACATCTACCGCGAACTGGAAGCTGACCTCGGAATTCCGCCGCGGACCCACGGGGACCTGTCAGCGTGGGCGGAGCAGGGGGTGCTGCTGCTGAACCGCGTGATGAGCGTGCGCGCGGGGGCAGCGGGCTCCCACCGGGGCAAGGGGTGGGAGGAAATCACGACGGCGGCAGTCGCCGCGCTGGCGGCCCGCCGGGGTCCGGACGGGGCCGGGTTGCCCCTGGTCGCCGTGCTCTGGGGCAAGGACGCGGAGGCCGTCCGGCCACTCCTGCCCGGTGTGCCGGCCGTGGCCAGCGCCCACCCCAGCCCGCTGTCCGCATCCCGGGGGTTCTTCGGCTCGCGGCCGTTCAGCAGGGTCAACGGGCTCCTGCAGGAACAGGGCGCGGCCGGCGTAACCTGGGAGCTTCCCCCTGTGCCGTGAGCCCTGCCTCTGGCTAGGCTGAATCCCATGAGTAGCCTTCCCGCCGCCACGAGCGCCACCAAGCAAAGCCGCCCGCAGATCAATCTCACGGTGCTGCGCCGGGAGCAGTTGTCCCCTCATATGGTGCGGATCGTCGCCGGCGGCGAGGGCTTCGCTGACTTCCTCAACAACGGATACGCGGACCGGTATGTGAAGATCGTTTTCCCGCAGCCCGGCGTGCGGTACCCGGAGCCGCTGGACCTGTGGCAGATCCGGGAGACGATGCCCAGGGAGCAATGGCCGTTTACCCGGACCTACACGATCCGGTGGGTGGACGAGGCCGCGCGTGAACTCGCCATCGACTTCGTGGTGCATGGCGATGAGGGGCTGGCCGGTCCGTGGGCTGCCCGTGCCGAGCCGGGTGATCCCTTGACCTTCACCGGCCCGGGCGGCGCCTACAACCCCTCGCCCGATGCGGACTGGTACCTCTTCGCCGGCGACGAGGCTGCGCTGCCGGCCATTGCCGCCGTCCTGGAGTCCCTGCCTGCCGGTGCCGCCGGGCTGGCGTTCCTGGAAGTGGATTCCGACGCCGACATCCAGCAGCTGCGCGCGCCCGCCGGGGTGCGCATCAGCTGGCTCACCCGCGACGGCTCACCGGCGGGCAGCGGCAGCCGTCTTGTGGACGCGGTGGCGGACGCCGACTGGCCCGACGGGCGCGTGGACGTCTTCGCCCACGGGGAACGGGGATACATGAAGGGGCTGCGCCAGGTCTTCTTCGAGCAGCGCGGGCTGGAACGCAGCCAGGTGTCGCTGTCCGGCTACTGGGCCAAGGGCCGGGTGGAGGACGTGTTCCAGGCCGAGAAGAAACTTCCGGTCGGGCAGATCTGAGGCTTCGTCCGGCGCTTCAGCGGCGGCGGGCGCGCCGGCGTTCGTTGCTCGCAAGGCTGCGCGTCAGCGGGCGGGCGAGGGTATCGCCCAGCACAATCCCGCCGGCGGTGCCCAGGACGATCGCGCCGGCGTTGAGCATCCCTCCGGCGCCCAGCAGGATCTCGGCCTCCTCGATGGTGAGCACGTACATCGAGCGGAAGATGGTGAGGCCCGGCAGCAGGATCAGCGCAGCGGGCACGGCCACCACCAGCTGCGGCGCGCCCATCCGCAGCGCCACCACGCGTCCGAGGAGGCCGATCACCACGGCGGCGATGGCAGGCGAGAAGCGGTCCCCGATGCCCAGCGAACCGCTCCCCAGCAGGACGAGGTAGCCCGCCACGCCCACGGCCGCGGTGGGAAGGAGGAGTTTCCAGGCGGTCTGTTCGGTGACTCCGATGGCCACCACCGCCACGGCAACGAAGAGGACCAGGACCCAGAGGTCGTAGGCCGGCGGATAGGTTTGCGTGACGTCGATGCGCTGCATCCCGGTCAGCTCGCCCACTACGAAGGCGACGGCGATGCCGGCCACGATGGCCCCGAAGGTCAGCAGGGTGGAGAGGAACCGGCCGGCCGCAGTGACAGGGAAGCCGTTGATGGCGTCCTGCACGGAGGAGACCAGCCGGCCCGTCGGAAGCAGCAGGAGAATGCCGCCCACCACCACGATGGCCGGGGAGTTGGTGAGCCCGAACTGCCACAGCACCAGCGCCAGCAGCGTGACCACGAAGGAGCAGCTGGCCGTGATGAAGAAGTCCGGCACCCGCCACCGGCCCAGCTGGCGGGCAAGCAGGCTGATGCCGATGTTCGCCGCGAAAGCCACGGCCGAGGAGACGGGTCCGCCGCCCAGAACGCCCACGAACACGGCAGCGAACACACCGAAGGCCACGGTGACCATCCACCGCGGGAACGGCTTGGGGCTGGTGATGGCCTCGTCCAGCCGGCGGATGGCCTCGTCGCGGCCCACTCCCCCGGCCACGATGTCCGTCACCAGCTGGTGTACCTTGGCCAGGCCGGCGTAGTTGTTGGTCCAGGACCGGACTACGCGCAGCAGCGAAATGGGGGTCTGGTCCTTGGGCGCGTAGTTGATGCCGACGGACTGGTTGGTGATGTCCACCTCGATGTTCTTCAGCCCCAGCGCGGCGGTGACGGCGATAATGCTCGTTTCCACTTCGAGGGCGCCGGCACCGTACCGGAACATGGTCTCGGCAAGGTGCAGCACGAAGTCCAGGGTTTTGCGGGCGGAGGTGTCCACGCCGCCCACTTGGATCATCGGGTTGGCGTACGGGCTGCCGGCCAGCCGGTCCACGATGCTCAGCGGAGCCGTGGGCGGGCTCTCGCCCTGCACCAGCCGGCGCAGCATCTTCTTGGCCGCCGCGTTCTGCCGGACCTGGGAGGGGCTCAGCGGCTCGGTCCGGGGCAGGCCGTCGGTGGGCGGCCGGCCGGAGCGGGGCTGCCCGGCTGGCGCCTGTTCAGGGCGCGCCTGTTCGGGGCGCGCCTGTTCAGGGTGCGTCTGCTCTGGGCGGTCGGTCATGGGTCCCTCCTCCCGGTACTGCGGCTCCGGTGCTGCGGTATGTTCGGCTGTCAGGCGCGCTTCAGGGGCAGCTTACCCAGAACGGTCCGGGCAGCCCCGGCAGCGGCACGGGCCAGCCGGTTGGCGTGGAATACGGCAGGACGGACCGGCAACACGAAGTCGCCCACCAACTGGACCACCTCGCCGCCGAAGCCCTTCTTGAACTCGTAGCCGCCGTGGCCTTCCTCGTTCTGTCCGGAAATGCCGAACGTGCCGTAGAAGTTGTACCGCGGATAGCCTTTTTCCAGGGCGTGCAGCATCATGCCCCAATACAGTGACGTGGCACCGTTGAAGTAGATGTAGTCCTGGACGGTGCCGCCGATGACACACACCACCTCATCGCCGTAGCAGACGAAATGAATGGCGGCCACCGTGGCAGTACCCACCGAATCCGGGAACCGCTCAATGTCCTTGAGGCTGCGCTCATAGCTGTCCACCAGGTCCTGGACCACCTTGAGCCGGTTGGCCTTCTTTTTGCTGCCGGTCTCCTCCACATCACGCCGCAGCTCTGCGGCCGTGGCGCTCTCGGCAGCCAGGCGCTCCGTGATCGATTCCCGGTACGCCGGAATGTCGATCTTGGCCATCATCAGCTTGGTGAACTCGGGAGAGGTGGTACGGAGCAACTGTTCGTAGTATTCGCGTTCCCGGTAGGTGAAACCCTTCTCCTCGCCGGCGCGGCTCAGCGCGGAGTAGAAATCGTCGAGGGTTTCCAGGCTGGCCTGTTCCAGGAACACCCCGTTCTTTTCCGCCTTGCGGATGGCCTTGCGGGTGCGGTAACTGGTGCCCATGATCAGCTCTTCGGCGTCCTGGATCCCGGTAAGATCCTTGACGAACATCCAGTTGACGTTCACGAAGTCCATCTCAAGACCCTGGTGCGCGAAACCCAGCCCGGACAGCGCGGCCACCAGCGGCCGGTTGTCTTCCGCCTCAGGGTGCTCGGCGCCGTCGGCATCACGGGCGATGTACTTCACATTAGGTGAGATCCGCAGCTCGGCGGCCCTACGCTTGGCCGCGTGTGCGCGGAGGAGTCCGACGACGGCCCCCACCAATGCGGGGTCCGTGAAGTCCATCAGCGGTCCCTTGGCGCAATCGCAGACCTTGTAGCCCAGGCGGGTGGTGGTGTAGTTCAGCTTTCCCGCTGCCACCAGCTCACCGGCGCGGCGCACGCCGAAGAGCTCCACTTCCTGTCCCCTGGCGCGCTGGAAGCGCGCGAAGTCCACGGACTGCAGGAAGCTGTTCCGGGGGTGCTTCACGGCGAACGCTTCGAAGTCGGCGTCGCTGAGAAGGACGAACTCAAGATCGGTTGCTGCGGTGGCTGGATTCACGGGTTTACCTTCTTCGGAACTCTGATGCTGCGGGAGCGCGGGCGAGGATGTCACGGGCACGAATGCCTGGGTCGGCAGGTGGGCAGCCCGTCAGTAGAACTGCTGGCCGGTGCGGGCCGTCTCGATCCGGCGGAACACCCGTTCCCCGCCTTTCGCCCACAGCGTGTGCCGCACGGGCGAGAGGACGTAATCATGGCAGCCCACGAAATCGGTAACGGACTTGGTGAAGCTGGTCTTGAACATACCCATCCCGTACAGGTTGTGCGTCTTGTCCTTGATCCGGGCAGCCGGCGGCGTGCCGCAGAAGTCGTACTCGGTGCACCCCAGCTCCTGCATGTGCCGGATGGCTGTCCACTGGACCAGGTGGGAGTCACCGTACTGTTTGCGGTTCTGGGTGGAGCCGCCGTCCTTGTACGTGGCCTTGGCGCCGTAATTGATCACGAAGGCGCCCACGCTGGGCTTGCCGTCCTCATAGGTGAAGAAGAAACTGCCCTGGCCCCGGCTGCAGAATTCCTCCCAGAATTCGGCGTAGTACGCGTAGCTGCGCAGCGGCATGGAGCCCTTGGCGCTGACGGTATCCGCCATGAGCCCGTACAGGGCACGGTAGGTTTCCGGCCCGGGCTCGCGCCGCACCACTTCGCATCCTTCGCGCCCGGCGCGGCGGATGGCATTCCGGGCGCGCGAGGAGATCGCCTTGAAGACTGCCTCTTCCGGACCGGAGATGTCCAGAATGGCAGTGGAATCGTTGGACTGGATGTTCGGCGCTTTGACCAGTCCGGCGGCGGCAAGGTGTGCATGTGCCTCGGCGGAGTCCACGATGTCGGGTTCAACCTTGATGGTGAAGACGTTCAGTTTCCGCTCCCGGACCAGTGCCGCGCACGCTTCGAGGGCCGGCTTCAGGTCGGCTACGGCAAGGTCCGGGCCCTTGATGAGGTACCAGAGCCGGCCGAGTACGGGGAAGCGCTTTTCCAGCACCAGGTTGTAGCTGGCCTGGCCGCCGCACTCCAGCACCAGGAAGCGGACCGTCCAGCCGCTGCCGTTCTTCACCGAAGCGTACGCGGCGGACTGGAGCATGTTGCCGCCGTTGGGATTGGCCGTGACGTGCTTGTCCCAGTTTTCTGTTTCCTCGTCAGTGGCAAAGCGTGCGGTGAATTCTCGCAAGGGGGCCGTGTCCAATCGGGGTTGTGCGCGGTGTGGTACTCATGCTGCGTGCGGACATGCAGCCTCAAGTCTAAAGCCTGCCCTGAAACCCGAAGCGCTGTTAAATGCCGCACCCCCGCCCCGGGGACTTCCGGGAGCAGGGGTGCGGACCGGTGGTACGGGGTGGAGGGACCCGGCTACTTCGAGTCGGGGGTAGTGACGCTGGCCGTGGCCTTCATGGTTTCGGCGTTGACCATCCAGGCGAACTGTTCCAGCCGGGCGATGAACTCGTGCAGCAGGTCAGCGGTGGTGGGGTCTTCCTCGTCCACCTCGTCATGGACCTTGCGCATGGTTCCCACTGCGGCTTCGAGGGCGGCAACGATCCGGTCGATGGCGTCCTTGGTGCTGATCAGGCCGTCGGGGAACGGGGGCAGGTTGGTGGAGCCGGACACGGTGGCGCTGCGGCCGTCCGGAAGGGCATGCAGTGCGCGCATCCGTTCTGCGGTGTCGTCGGCGAACTGGCGGGCTGCGTCAACAATCTCGTCCAGCTGCAGGTGGAGGTCCCGGAAGTTGGTTCCCACGATATTCCAGTGGGCCTGCTTGCCCTGCAGGTGCAGCTCGATCAGGTCGGTAAGCACGGCCTGCATGTTATTGGTCAGTGTCGGTGAAGCTTTCATGAGTCCTCCTCGATTAGTCCAGCAAATCTGAACCTACCAGCCGGACGGGCCACGGCAACTGGGCGGGCGGAAATTTCTCAGTGAGCTTACTAATTAACGCCGAGTCCGCCGTCGTACTCCCGCAACGCAAGGGTGCCGCGCCCCCTCCCCTGGGGCACGGCACCTTGGTGTGCGCCAGCGCAGCTGTCACCAGAAGTGCGCCACGTCCACCACCACCCGGGACCCGGTACCGGGTCCGTTGAGGGTGAAGACCCGGAACGGCAGGCGGGCGCGGACGCCCAGGCCAAGGGTCGTGTAGCCCTCGAAGCTGCCGGCCCAGGCCACCTGGCGGAACGTCTGGTAGCCGGAAACGTTGGTCAGCTCAGCCTTGTTGGCAGGGTTGTACGTGGGCTTGCCGTAGGCGTCATACGACGGCGCGTTGACCGTGATCTGAATCCGCGCCCCGCCCCTGACCGGAACAGGGAGGCCGGAGCCGTCCTGGACGACCTGGGAGACGTACCGGACGTTGTAGCCGGAGGCCGGCCCGTTGAGGTCCACCACCAGCCGGTCGAAGCAGTAATGCTGCCCCGTCCGGACGTTGGTGACCTGCGCACGGCTCATGTCCGGATCCGCCTTGGCCAAGGATCCCCAGACGAGTCCGCAATACGATGTGGTTGCCGAGGCGGGCCCCGGAACCATGATGCCCAGCCCTACAGCCATGAGAATGGCGGTGAGCCAGATGGAGAGTTTTTTCATTGTGGTGCCACCCATGTGCGAAGCGATTGGATAGCTCAAGCGTAGGAGCGTCGCAGGCCGCAGGCGAGGGCTGTGGCCGCTTCGGCGCGCAACCGTTAGGGAAGGGCCGGGCGGGTCACACGGCCATAAATACAAGGGCCTGCGGGGGCGTTCCGTCACCCTTTTGGGTGCCGTTCCTGCACCCCGCCGTTATGCGGATAACGGCGGCGGCATAGGGCCGGGCCCGGCAGTTACCCTTCGCAGTCACGGCAGTATTTCAGGCCGCCTTTTTCGCGCGCCACCTGGGAGCGGTGGCGGACCAGGAAGCATGAGGAACAGGTGAATTCGTCGTCCTGCTCGGGCACCACGATGACGGTCAGCTCCTCGTTGGAGAGGTCTGCGCCGGGGAGGTCGATGCCCTCTGCGGTGTCGTTTTCGTCGACGTCGATGACTGCCGTCTGCGCGTTGCCGCCGCGCGAGGCCTGGAGTGCCTCCAGCGAGTCAGCCGGGGTCTCTTCTTCCTGCTTGCGGGGAGCGTCGTAATCAGTAGCCATGGCTTGTTCACTTTCGTTGCTGCGGAAACGCCATTTCAGGCGCGTCAGTGATGCAGTTTAGGCCATGGTCCCGGCCACCGCGCAATAGCGCACTAAACCGTCATTTTCCGCGTTCTCCCAGCTAGACGCCGGATGCCGGTCCCCGCGCGGCGTCGCCGGACGCAGTGTCCGCCGGTGCTCGGCGGCGCCGGCTCAGGAAGATGAAGGGCGCCGCCATCAACTGGAGCATGCCGGCCACGGCCAGGGAGGCGGGGTAGCCGTAGAGATCAGCGGTCCGGCCCAGCAGCGGCTGTGCCACCACTCCGCCGGCTGAGCCCATCAGCGAGTCGAAGCTGAGCACCGTGGCCCGCTGCCGGGACGCGACCATCCCGTTCAGGTAGGCCTTCCGGACCGGTGTGCCGGCCGCGGCCACTACGGCCCAGAGTGCCAGAAGCACCAGGGCAAGCCAGAATGCGGGGGTGGCCACCAGTGCCACCAGGAGCAGGGCGCTGGTGATGCTGCTGGCCAGCACCACCGTGGTGCGCTTCCGGGCCAGGCCGCGCAGCCGCGGGGCCAGCCATCCGCCCAGGATGTCCGCGCCGGCAACAATCGCCGCTGCCAGGCCTGCGACCGAGTATGCCCGGGGGTCGCCGAAGAGCGCCAGCAGGTAGGGCTGGAGGGCATAGAAGACGTAGAACCCTGCCCCTACGGTGAACGGCGCGGCGAGCATGATGTACCGGACGGGCGGATTCCGGAGGCCGTTGTCCACCGAGGCCGCCAGGACTGCCCGGGTGGCCTGCAGTGGGCGGGGCGAACGCTCAGGCGTGAACCCGACGTCGTGCATCAACCGGAACGCGGCCAGGAACATCGCGGCCAGTACGGCGGCGCGCACGAGGAACGGAACGCCCAGGTCCGTGGCCTGCGCAATGACGCCCCCGGCCACGGAACCGGCAAGCATCGCAATGCCGGAGACCATCTGTCCCCGGCCCAGCACGCTTTCCAGGGCACCGTGGTACCCGGAAAAGTCCAGCGCATCAACCAGCCAGGCTTCCACGGCGCCGGAGAAGAAAGTGAAACCGAGGCCCAGCAGGACGGACACCGCCGCCCACCACCAAAAGGACGCCGAGACCTGCCACAGCAGGTAGTACAGCAGCGTGGATCCCGCGAGCGTAAGGGTGCCCAGGAGGAACGATGCCCGCCGGCCCCACGAATCCGCCACCACGCCGGTGGGCACTTCGAAGATCACCATGCCGGCCATGAAGAACGCATTGGCCGCGAATGCTTCCAGGTTGGTCAGCCCGGCATCGAGCAGGAAGAGCGTGTTGATGCCCCAGATGAAGGACGTGGCCAAGGTGTTGCCCAGCGTCAGCGCGAGGTAGATGCGCTGGATCCTGCGGGCTGCGGGATTCACCGGAAGCTCAGGCCGGGTTAAAGTTCGGCGGGACGGGTTCGTGCCGCAGGTAGCGCCGGCGGAACCGGCCCGTGCCGGCGGTCAGCGCACGCAGTTCGACGGCGTAGCGCAGCAGTTCCTGGTCCGGGACCTCGGCGCTTATTTCGGTCAGCCCGCCGCCTCCCGAGGTGGTCCCCGTGAGCCGGCCGCGGCGGCCGGAAAGGTCGCTCATGACCGTGCCCACGTGCTCATCCGCCACGGTGATCGCCACAGCGGAGACTGGCTCGAGCAGCTGGATGCTGCCCGCGGCGGCCGCTTCCCGCAGGGCAAGCGCGCCTGCGGCCTGGAACGCGGCGTCGGATGAATCAACACTATGCGCCTTCCCGCCCCGCAGGGTCACCCGGATGTCCACCACGGGGAAGCCCGCGGCGACGCCTTTCTCCATCTGCGTCCGGACGCCCTTCTCCACGGACGGGATGAAGCTGTTCGGGATGACGCCGCCCACGGTCTTGTCCACGAACTCGAAGCCGGTGCCGCGTTCCAGCGGCTCCACCTCGATGTCGCACACCGCGTACTGCCCGTGCCCGCCCGACTGCTTGACGTGCCGGCCGTGGCCCGCGGCGGGGGCTGAAAACGTTTCCCGCAGCGGGGTGACGACGTCCACGGTGTGCAGCTTCACGCCCTGGTCCCGCAGCCGGTCCAGGAGAACCTCCGCGTGGGCCTCGCCCATGCACCACAGCACCAGTTGGTGCGTCTCTGCGTTGCGTTCCACCCGCAGGGTCGGGTCCCCGGCGGCGATCTTGCCCAGGCTGCGGGCCAGCGCGTCCTCATCGCTGCGCGAGTCAGCTTCCACCGCCACGGGCAGCAGGGGTTCCGGCATGTCCCACGTGGCCAGCAGCAGCGGGGTGTCCCTGGCGGAGATGGTGTCACCGGTTTCGGCAGCACCCAGTTTCGCCACCGCGCACAGGTCCCCGGCGATGCAGAACGGAACCGGGCGCAGCGCAGCGCCAAGCGGGGAATAAAGGTGCGTGAGCCTGTCCTCGTAATCGTGGTCCTGGTGGCCGCGGTCCGCCAGGCCGTGCCCGCCCACGTGGACCGGGGCATCTTCGCGCAGCGTGCCGGAAAAGACGCGCACCAGGCAGATGCGGCCAAGGAAGGCGTCGCTGGATGTCCGCACCACCTCCGCGGCGAGCGGTCCGTCAGGGTCGCAGCCGGCCAGCTCCACGGGCTCCCCCGACAGCCCGGCGGCTTCCGGGAGGCGCCGCCCCGCCGGCGGCGGGAACGCCCGGACCAGCAGGTCCAGCAGTTCTTCCATTCCCAGCCCGGTCACCGCCGAGGTGGGCAGGATGGGAAAGAAGGAACCGCGGCCGACGGCGGTCTCCAGGTCGGCTGCCAGGGCTTCGGGATCGAGGTCCCCGCCTTCCAGGTAGCGGTCCATGAGCGTCTCGTCCTCGCTTTCGGCGATGATCGCCTCGATCAGCTCACCCCGGGCGGCTTCGTCTGCGCCGTCCCCGGCCAACAGGTCGGCCACCCCGGTGACCTCGCCGCCTGTCCGCACCGGGACGAAGAGCGGGAGGACGCCCTCGCCGAACGCCGTGCGGCAGGCGGCCAGGGCGCCGTCGTAATCTGCCCGCGGGTGGTCCAGGCGGGTGATGGCCACGGCGCGCGGCAGGCCCATGTGCGCGCATTCGTCCCAGAGCGCCGTGGTGGTGGCATCGATGCCGTCCACCGCGGACACGGCGAACAGGGCGGCATCGACGGCGCGCAGCCCTGCCCGGAGTTCGCCGATGAAATCCGGGTAGCCCGGCGTGTCGACGAGGTTGACCTTAACACCGTCGACGGACAGCGGCACCAGGGAGAGTGTGACCGAGCGCTGCTGGTGCACGGCTGCGGGATCCGAGTCGCCCACGGTGGTGCCGTCGGCAATCGAACCCTTGCGCGTGATCATGCCCCGGGCGGCAAGCATCGCCTCCACCAGCATGGTCTTGCCCGAACCCGAGTGGCCTACCAGCGCCACGTTCCGGATATCCGCCGGATCAGTGGCGGCCAGCCCGGCCGCATCCGCCCGGCGGGCGTCGGTGCCGCCCCGGCCCTGCGTTCTTGCCGCTTCCCTGGCGCCTTTAACGGACATGGGGACCTCCTGGGCTCTGCGTGCTCACCGGGCTGAAAGCTGTCTATTGATTCGACACCTTTGGCGGCGGAACGGCAAGGCCCGGAAGGTCCCCGAATCCGTGCAGGAATAGGCGGGTGTGCCCGCTCTGGCTAGGGTCGGCGGCTGTCGTCGACGAGCTCCCGGGCCATGGCCGGCTGCCTCCTCAGCATCCAGCGTGCCACCAGAGCCAAAGCCGCTACCAGGAGCACCAGCTGCACGGTCCCCAGGTTAAACCCGAGGCCGTGGATGAAGATGAACGCGACCGCGCCCGCCGCAAGGCAGTAATAGGTGGTCACGATGATGGTCTTCCGCAACAGGTCGCCTTCGCGGCCCAGCAGTCCCACGGTTGCCGCTGCGGCGACGATGTTGTGGATGGCGATCGGGTTGCCGCCGGCACCGCCTACGGCTTGAGCAGCCACGATCCCCTCCGGCGGCACGCCGAGCTCCGCTCCGGTGGAGAACTGGAACTGTGCAAAGGTCAGGTTGGAGACGGTGTTGGATCCGGCCACGAAGGCGCCGAGCGCGCCGATCCACGGGGCGATCAACGGCCACGAATCCCCGGCAACGGCTGCGGTGCCCTCGGCCAGCGTGACCGGCATGCTGGAGAGGCCGGAGGCGTTGAAGTCCGGTCCTGAGTTGATGAGGACCCGCACCAGCGGGACCGCGAAGAGCAGCGCCACGGCGGTTCCGCCCAGCTGGCGGCCGGAGATCTTCAGGGTGCGGAGAACCTGCCCGCGGTTCATCCGGTGCAGCAGGTAGGCGAACACCGCGGCAATGATCATCAGGAAGGCCGGAGAGTAGAACGGCTGGACGGAGGTGCTGATTCCGGTGCCCAGGATGTTCTGGAACGGGATGGCGAGGCCGGAAAGATAGGCCTTCAGCGGAGCGATGACGCGCGTTGCCACCAGCAGCACCGCCATCAGGATGTACGGCGACCAGGCACGCACCAGGCTCATGCGGGACGAGATTTCCGTGGCGGCTTCGGGCTCGATCGAACCCATCCACCGGTCCGACCAGGTGGCGCGGGGCCCGAACTGGAAGGAGTCCTTGGGCATGAGGAAGCCCTTGCTGGACGTGTACATCACCAGCATCAGGCCGATCAGTCCGCCGAAGAGGGAAGGGAATTCCGGACCCAGGAACCGGGCCACCAGCACATATGGGACGGTCATGGCCAGCGAGGAATACAGGGCGAACGGCCACACCGCCAGGCCGTCGCGGAAACGGCGGTCGGGGCCGAAGAAACCGGTCAGCATGCAGACCAGGATCAGCGGGATGAGCAGGCCGACGATGGCATGGATTGCAGCTACCTGGAAACCAATCGAGGCGACGAACTCAGGCATGGTCAGGCCCAGCACCGAAATCCGCTCCGCGACGGCCGGGTCGCCGCCAAGCCCCTTGCCCACGCCGACCAGGATGGGCGTTCCCACGGCACCGAAGCTCACCGGCGTGCTTTGGATGATCAGTCCCACCATGACCGCGGCCATGGCGGGGAAACCCATCGCCAGCAGCAGGGGCGCCACCACAGCGGCGGGGGTGCCGAATCCGGATGCACCCTCAATGAAGGAGCCGAAAAGCCAGCCGATGATGATGGCCTGGACCCGGCGGTCCGAGGAGATGTTGTTGAAGCCGGCGCGGATGCTCGCCATGGCACCGCCCACCGTGAGTGTGGAGAGCAGCAGGAGCGCACCGAACACGATGTAAAGGAGCGTGCCTGCCGTGATGAGGCCCTCAAGAGACGCAGCCAGGACGCTGCCGAAGTCCATCCGCCAGACGAGCAGCGCCACCAGCACCACGAGCAGATAGCCCACGGGCATCGCATACTTGGCCGGCCATCGGAATCCGGCCAGCAGGACACCGACGATGAGGATGGGCGCAAGTGCCAGCAGGCAAAGCATAAAAAGGTTGTCCACGGGCGGTCCTCTCTGACCATTTCATAATGTGGAAAATGCTTTCCAGAAATCTGGGTCGAGTCTAGGAGCAGCATTCCCCGGCGTCAATGGCTTGCGCGCAGGCTCCAAGCGTTGGGCTTCCCCGCCGGGCAGGCATTGACACCCCTTCGCAAAAGCCGCTACGTTGCATATATTGAAATATTGTTTCCGCTTTGCGGAATAGTTGGGAACGGAAGCAAACAATGACGAACCGAGTGGAAACCCACGGCCTGAGCGTCGCCGAAGAGCTGTACGCGTTCGTGGGTGACGAGGCCCTGCCCGGAACCGGGATAGAAGAAGAGCTGTTCTGGAGGGGAGCGGCTGCTCTGATCGGCGAATTCTCACCGAAGGTGCGTGGGCTCCTGGCAACCCGCGACCGGCTTCAGGAGCAGATCGATGACTTCCACCGGGCCAACGGGCCGGGCGATCCGGACGCCTACGAGGAATTCCTGCGCTCTATCGGCTATCTGGTGGATGAGCCCGCGGATTTCACCATCGCTACCGGCCGCGTGGACCCGGAAATTGCCACGATCTCCGGCCCGCAACTGGTGGTTCCATTGCTCAACGCCCGCTTCGCCGTCAATGCCGCCAATGCCCGCTGGGGCTCGCTGTATGACGCACTGTACGGCACCGACGCCATCGACGAATCCGAGGGGCGGGAGCGCGGCGGGGCCTACAACCCCGTGCGGGGTGCCGCCGTGGTGGCCCGCGGCCGGCAGTTCCTGGACCAGCACGCTCCCCTGGCATCCGGCTCGCACAGCGACGTTACGGCCTACCGCATCGAAGGATCCGCCCTCGTGGCGGAGACCCCAGCAGGTCCCACGGCGCTGGCCGGCCCGGACCAGCTGCGCGGGTACCGGGGTGCGCCGGACTCCCCCGAGGCAGTGCTCCTGGTCCACCACGGCCTCCACGCCGAGATCCAGATCGACGCCGGCCACCCCATCGGCGCCACCGATCCGGCCGGCGTCAAGGACATTGTCCTGGAGTCCGCCCTCACCACCATCATGGACCTGGAGGACTCAGTGGCCGCCGTGGATGCAGCGGACAAGGTGGACGGCTACCGGAACTGGCTGCAACTGATGCAGGGCACACTGACTGCCGAAGTCGCCAAGGGCGGAAGTTCCTACACTCGCCGGCTCAATGCTGACCGGACCTTCACGGCACCGGACGGCTCCGATCTGGTCCTCCCGGGCCGGTCGCTGCTCCTTATCCGGCAAGTGGGCCACCTCATGACCAGCGACGCCGTCCTGGACGCGGCCGGAAACCCTGTGCCGGAGGAAATCCTGGATGCCCTGTTCACCGGCCTGGGTTCCGTGCACGACCTGCGTGGCCCTGACGCGGGCAGGAACTCCCGGGCCGGCTCCGTGTACATCGTCAAGCCGAAGATGCACGGCCCGGAGGAAGTGGCAGTCGCCTGCGCCCTGCTGGCCGGTGCGGAGTCCGTCCTTGGCCTCGAGCCGCTGACGCTCAAGATCGGCATCATGGATGAGGAGCGCCGCACCTCGGCAAACCTCAAAGCCTGCATCTACGAGGCCCGCGAGCGCGTGGTGTTCATCAACACCGGCTTCCTGGACCGCACCGGCGACGAAATCCACACCTCGATGGCCGCCGGCCCCATGGTCCGCAAGGCAGATATGCGCAACTCCAGCTGGATCAAGGCCTATGAGGACGCCAACGTGGACATCGGACTGGCCAGCGGCTTCCGTGGCCGGGCGCAGGTAGGCAAGGGCATGTGGGCCGCACCGGACAACATGGCGGAGATGCTGGCCCAAAAGTCCGCCCATCCCCTGTCAGGGGCCAACTGCGCCTGGGTCCCCTCCCCTACCGCCGCCACCCTGCATGCCCTCCACTACCACCAGGTGGACGTGGATGCCCGGCAGGCGGAGCTGGGCGGAAAGCGCCGGTCAACCCTGCGGGAACTGCTGACCATTCCGGTCGGAGACCCCTCCGACTGGGACGCCGACGCCCGCCGCAGCGAGCTGGACAACAACATCCAAAGCATCCTGGGTTACGTGGTCCGCTGGGTCAACGCCGGCGTGGGATGCTCCAAGGTCCCCGACATCCACGGTGTTGCCCTCATGGAGGACCGCGCCACCTGCCGCATCAGCTCCCAGCATGTCGCCAACTGGCTGCACCATGGCATCGTCAGCACCGACGAAGTGGAGGAAACCCTCCGCCGGATGGCAGTGGTGGTGGACGGGCAGAACGCCGCCGACCCTGACTACCTGCCCATGGCGCCGGCCTTCGACGGCGAGGCTTTCCTGGCCGCACGCGAGCTGGTGCTCGACGGCGCCGCACAGCCGTCCGGGTACACCGAACCGGTCCTGCACCGCCGGCGCGCGGCGCAGAAGCATGCAGGCAACCTTGCGAGGAGCGCATCATGAACTTTGGACTGGAAACCGCGCAGGCGATCGTAGCCAAGGCGCTGGAGACGGGGCAGCAGGAAGGCTTCAAGCCGCTGACCGTCGTCGTGCTCGACGCCGGCGGCCACGTCATCGCCGCCGCCCGGCAGGACGGCGCCTCGAACAACCGCTTCGACATCGCCCACGGCAAGGCCTACGGGGCGCTGGCGATGGGGGTCGGCTCGCGGGCGCTCATGGAGCGGGCCGAGCAGCAGGCGTACTTCATCTCCGCTGCGGCGGCATCGCTGGGCGGCCGCCTGATACCGGTGCCTGGAGGGGTCCTTGTGCGCGACGGCGACGGCGGCCTCCTTGGCGCCGTGGGCATCACCGGAGACACCTCGGATAACGACGAGACCGCCGCCCTTAAGGCGATCGCGTCAGCCGGGCTGACGGCCCAACCCGCCTGACTGGCGGCTATTTGCGGTTGAGTTCGGCGGAAATCGCGTGGACCGCTTCGCGCAGCACCGGGATGGCCCGGTCGCCAAAGGAGCGGTCCACGCGGGAGACGGGGCCGGACACGGAGATGGCGGAAGGCGTGGGCGCATTGGGCACCGCCATGGCGAAACAGCGCACGCCCAGCTCCTGCTCTTCCTCGTCGATGGCGTAGCCGCGTTTGCGGATCCGCTCGAGTTCCTTCAGGAGGGTGTCCACGTCGCCGATGCTCTTGGCGGTGGGCGTGGGCATACCTGCCCGGGCCACAACGCCGCGGACCGTCTCGTCGTCAAGCTGGGCGAGGATTGCCTTGCCCACCCCCGTATCGTGGGCGTGGGCGCGCCGGCCGACCTCCGTGAACATCCGCATGGAATGCAGGGATGGGACCTGTGCCACGTAAACCACCATGTCCGAATCGAACACCGCCATGTTGGATGTCTCGCCCAGCTGGTCCACCAGGGACTTCAGCTGTGGCCGGGCAACGGCTCCAAGCTGTTTGTTGGCACCCTCGCCGAGCCGGATCAGGCGGGGCCCCAGGGCATAGCGGCGGCTGGGCAGCTGGCGGACGTAGCCCAGGGTGACCAGGGTGCGCAGCAGGCGGTGGATGGTGGGCAAGGGAAGATCGGTCGAGGCCGAGAGTTCGCTGAGGGTCACGTCCCCGCCGGCGTTGGTGATAAGTTCCAACAGCTCAAACGCGCGCTCAACGGACTGTACGCCTCCGCTTGCTTTCCCGGCCATGGGGCAATCTCCTGTGGGTTCAGATTCCGACAACTCTTATCCGCATCGTGAAAAGATTTGCGCTCAGGCTCCCAAGATACCCCACATGCCGGCTAGGAATAGGCCCGACCACCGCACGGCCAGGCCATTGACCGCCGCCTGCGGCTGATCCTAGAGTTATCCAAATAGCAGAATTAAGTTTTCGCTCTACGGAAACTATGTTTCCGGCTGATCCAATGCAGAACAAAGGGGTTTCGTGGATACTTCAGTTTCAACCCGTCCGACGGCGGCAGTCCTGGAGGGTGCCCCCGGCGCCTCCGTGGCGGAGCAGGACCGCCTCGCAGCGAGCACGGACCGTTCGGGGTACGTATCGCCGTCGCTCCCCGACGGTGTGGTTTTCGCGGAGTCAGCGGACGACGTCGTCACCGCGGTCAAACTGGCGGCCGCTCACCGGGCACCGCTGGTTCCCCGGGGCGCGGGAACCGGTCTTGCCGCCGGGGCGGCGGCCAAGGCAGGGGAAGTTGTCCTGGATGTTTCGCGGATGGACCGTATCCTGCGCATTGATCCGCTGGAGCAGCTCGCCGTGGTCCAGCCCGGGGTCTTGAACGCCGACCTGAATGCCGCTGCGGCGGAGCACGGGCTGTTCTATGCGCCGGACCCGGCCAGCACCGCCATTTGCTCGATCGGCGGCAATGTTGCCACCAACGCCGGCGGCATGCGGTGCGCCAAGTACGGGGTGACCCGCGAGGCGGTGCTCGCACTGCAGGTGGTGCTTGCGGACGGCAGGCTCCTGCGGACAGGCCGCGAGACCATTAAGGGGGTCACCGGCTACGACCTCAATGCGCTGATCACCGGGTCGGAAGGAACCCTCGGCGTGGTGGTCGAGGCGACACTCCGGCTGCGGCCCATGCCGGTGGCAACCGCCACCGTGGCGGCGTTCTTCCCCGATTTCGCCACCGCAGCCGCTGCCGCCTCCGCCGTCATTGCGGCCCGCATCCAGCCCTCGCTGCTCGAACTGATCGACGGCCAGACCCTTGAGGCCATCGACATGGCAATGGGGACGGACTACCGGTCAAAGGGCGGGGCCTTCATGCTGGCCCAGACGGACGGTTACGGCGCCTACCTGGAACAGGACGTCCTGATGGACGCGATCCGGCCGTACGCCTCCTCCTTTGAGAAGGCCACTGATGCCGAACACGCCAACGAACTCATCACCGCCCGGCGCGAGGCCATCCCGTCCCTGGAGAAACTGGGCAGGGTGTCCATCGGGGACATCGGCGTTCCCCGATCGAAGCTCGCTGAGGTGGCCGTGGGGCTGGATGAAATCTCTGCTGCCACCGGTGTGCGGATCTTCTCCGTGGTGCACGCCTCGGACGGCAACCTGCACCCCATGCTGGTCCTGGACCCGGAGGACTCCGTCACGGAAGGCCCGGCCAAGCAGGCACTCGGGGACATGTTCCACCTGGCTAAGCGGCTGGGAGGCACGCTGACCGGGGAGCACGGAGTGGGAATCCTGAAGCGGGACTGGCTGCTGCCGGAGCTTGGCGAGGTCTCGCTGGATGTGCAGCGGACCATCAAGAACGCGCTGGATCCGGACGGGATCCTGAACCCCGGCAAGGGAATCTGAGCTGGCCGCGAGACTGGTTTGTGGAGCCCCCTGTCGGATTCGAACCGACGACCCCCGCTTTACAAGAGCGGTGCTCTGGCCAACTGAGCTAAGGAGGCGTGCCCGGAAACCGGGCGTGCGCCCAACGAGCGCTAGATAAGGTTAGCCCAAGTCCTGCCCGCGGGTAAAAACAGCAGGGCCGGCCCCGAAACGAATCCGGGGCCGGCCCTTTCTGCCGAAAACGGTGCGGTCGCTTATGCCTTGGCGTCGATGGCTGCCTGCAGGAACTCCGGGAACGGCGTCTGCGCGCTGTCGCCCTTGCCCCACTGCTTGCCATCAACCAGGACGGTGGGTGTGCCACTGACGCCGATTGACGACGCGAGCTTCGTGGAGTACTTCACGTACGGGCGGTATGTCTTCTCCTCCACGCAGGAATCGATGCTGGCGGCGCCCACCTCAGTGGCCATCTTCTTCAGGTCGTCGTCCGAAATACCGGCGGTGCCCTCGGCAGGCTGGTCAGCGAACAGGGCGCTGATGAAGTCCGCGTACTTCTCCGGGGATTCGTTCACCACGCAGGCGGCAGCATTGGCGGCACGGGAGGAGTAGTTGGTGCTCGAGCGGTTGTCCAGGAAGCCCAGCGGGCGGTATTCGACGCTGATCTTGCCTTCGTTGCGCAGGGAGGTCAACTGCCCGTTGAACTGCTCCTCAAAGTTCTTGCAGATAGGGCAGATGAAGTCGATGTAGATGACCACCTTCACCGGCTTGCCCGCCTCGGCTTCGGCACCGGGAGCAGCGATCTCCGCCGGCGGGGTCTTCGGGGGCTCGGGAACGCTCGCGGCATCCACGGTGCCCGCTTCGGTGGGTGCCACGTCCGTGTTGGCCAGCAATGTTACGCCGCCGTTGACGTTGGCGTTGGCGGGGACGGGCCCCTGGTCCGCAACCTGAGTGTTGTTCCGGATGTTGCTGGTAACCACCAGTGCCACGACCGCAAGGATGGCCACCACAGCCACCACGATGCCCCAACCGATCAGATGCTTGTTGCGCTTGTCCTTCTTAAGCTGCGCTTCCCGGATCTGGCGGGCTTTCTCGCGCGCCTCAGCAGTCCGTTCAGCCTTGGACTTACGGTTTTCGTTTGCAGGGCTCATGTGTTCCTTGGGTCGGTCGACGTGGGGGGACCACTAAGTGGCAACCCGCCCAGTTTAGGGGACAAAGCCGGAAGCTTGGGCCTTCAAGCATCCCGCCCATTGACTAACGGACGAATAGCACCGATCATTCCGTCCCGTTAGGGTGGGCTGAGAGGCACAAGCAACCCCAGGGGGCCGCAATGCAATCACCCGTCCAGGAAAAACCCGCCGGAACGGCAGCTCCAGCTGCCGCCGCTGCACGCCCCGGCGCTCACACCAAATACGACTTCATGGTGGTCTCGAACAGGCTGCCCGTTGACCGCTGCGGTCCGGGAGAAAGCGGCGGCGACGGCTCCGGCTGGCGCCGCTCCCCCGGCGGGCTGGTCACCGCGCTGGCGCCCATGATGACCAAGACGGACGGCGCCTGGGTGGGCTGGCACGGCGCCCCGGATGAGACGGTCAGGCCCTTTAGCCACGGCGGCATGGACCTGGTGCCCGTCCAGTTGAGCACCGACGACGTCGAGCTGTACTACGAGGGCTTTTCGAACGCCACCCTGTGGCCGCTCTACCACGACGTCATCGCCCCGCCGGAATTTCACCGGACCTGGTGGGACGCCTACCGCAAGGTCAACCGCAGGTTCGCCGACGCCGTCGTACGCCATGCCGACGAAGGGGCCACAGTGTGGGTCCAGGACTACCAGCTCCAGCTGGTCCCGCGGATGCTGCGCGAGGCGCGGCCCGATCTCCGCATTGGGTTCTTCAACCACATCCCGTTCCCGCCGCCGGAGATCTTTGCGCAGCTGCCGTGGCGGCAGGCGATCATTGACGGGCTGCTCGGCGCGGACCTGGTGGGTTTCCAGCGCACCAGCGACGCCGGGAACTTTATGCGCTCGGCCCGACGGTTCCTGGGCGCCAGCGTCAAGCAGCAGCAGGTGCATGTCAAGGGCCAGGACGGCGCCATCACGCACATCGCCCGCGCCCAGGCGTTCCCGATTTCAATCGACGTCCAGCAGATCACGGCGCTGGCCGAGCGGCCGGACATCGTGGAACGTTCCCGCCAGATCCGCCAGGACCTGGGCAACCCAAAAACCATCCTCCTCGGCGTGGACCGGCTCGACTACACCAAGGGCATCCGGCACCGGCTCAAGGCCTTCGAAGAGCTGCTGGCTGACGGGAAGCTTTCCGTCGGGGATGCCACGCTCATCCAGGTGGCCAGCCCCAGCCGCGAGCGAGTGGAACAGTACCGGCTGCTGCGCGAGGAAGTGGAGGGGACCGTCGGCCACATCAACGGCACCTATGACACCCTCGAGAACACCGCCGTGCGGTACCTCCACCACAGCTACCCCGTGGAGGAAATGGTGGCCCTGTACCTGGCGGCGGACGTCATGCTGGTCACCGCGCTGCGCGACGGCATGAACCTGGTGGCCAAGGAATACGTCACGTCGCGGACCAACAACGACGGCGCCCTCGTCCTGAGCGAATTCGCCGGAGCCGCAGACCAGCTCAAGCAGGCCCTGCTGATGAATCCGCACGACATCGACGGACTCAAAGACTCCATCATGCGGGCTGTCGAGCTGTCCCCAAAAGAAGCCTCCCGCCGGATGCGCGCCATGCGCAAACAGATCCTGGAGCACGACGTGGACCACTGGTCCGCCGACTTCCTCACCGCGCTCAACGAGAAGGTGGTCCGCGATGACTCCTGAGGCCCGCCGGCCGGCGCTCAGCCTCACGCCCGAACTGCGCTCCGCGATCCGCCGCATCGCGCAGACCGAACAGCTCCTGGTGGCCATGGACTTCGATGGCACCATGTCGCCCATCGTGGGACGGGCCGACGAAGCACGCCCCCTTCCACGGGCGGCCGCGGCTTTCGCGGGCCTCGCCGTCCTTCCACGCACGACGACGGCGCTCATCTCCGGGCGCGCCCTCGCCAGCCTGCGGGCAGTGGCCTCGCCCCCGGTGGATTCGCTGCTGATCGGCAGCCATGGGGCGGAAGCGTGGCTGGGACCCGGATCCACCCAACTGACGCTGGATGCGGATCAGCAGGACCGGCTGGCGGAAGTACGGGCAGTTCTGGCCGGGATCGTGGAGGAAGCGCCCGGGACCCTGCTCGAGGACAAGCCCGCCGGCGTCGTTCTGCACACCCGGCTGGCAGCCGATGACGTGGCCGAGGATGCTGTGGCGGCCGCCCGCTCGCTGCTGCAGGGCCGTAAAGGCGTGTTCCTCAAGGAAGGCAAGCGCGTCCTGGAAACCTCTGTCGTCCACGCCTCCAAAGGCGAGGCCGTCACGTTCCTGCGGCAGATCAGCGGAGCCACCGCCGTGTTCTTCGCCGGGGACGACACCACCGACGAGGACGCTCTGGCCCGCCTGGAACCGGGCGATGTAGGCGTTAAGGTCGGCCTCGACTTTACCTGCGCCGAGTTCCGGGTCGAAGCGCCGGATTACGTTTCCGAGCTCCTGGAGGCCCTCCTGCAGGCGCGCAGCCTCGCCGTGGCCGAGGAGGATCCGCAGGCCGCCTCCGGATAGAGACCCAGGGATGGCCAAGCTCACATGTGACCCCAGTAACATTTTCGACAATAAGGTCACGGCCTGACATACTCTTGGTTGTGATGTGGCGCACAGTAACCGTGCGGCGTCACACGATGCCTCCGGCTCCGCCTGCAGTGCATCATGCATGACAAAACTGAACAAACATGAACCATTCACAACGGATCGTCCGGCACGTACCTGCCGGTGAAGGGATTGATAACTGTGGCTACAGTTACTTTTGACAACGCTACGCGTCTGTACCCGGGCACAGATAAGCCCGCCGTCGACAAGCTCAACATCGACATCGCCGATGGCGAATTCCTGGTCCTCGTTGGACCCTCCGGTTGCGGTAAGTCCACGTCGCTGCGCATGCTCGCAGGCCTCGAGGACGTCAACGCCGGCCGCATCCTGATCGGTGACCGCGACGTCACCGATGTCCCGCCGAAGGACCGCGACATCGCGATGGTGTTCCAGAACTACGCGCTGTACCCGCACATGACTGTGGCCGACAACATGGGCTTCGCCCTCAAGATCGCCGGCGTCTCCAAGGAAGAGCGCGCCGAGCGCGTTCGCGAAGCAGCCAAGCTCCTCGACCTCGAGCAGTACCTGGACCGCAAGCCAAAGGCACTCTCCGGCGGTCAGCGCCAGCGTGTTGCCATGGGCCGCGCGATCGTGCGTAACCCGCAGGTCTTCCTCATGGACGAGCCGCTCTCCAACCTGGACGCCAAGCTGCGTGTCCAGACCCGTACGCAGATTGCGTCCCTGACCCGGCGCCTGGGCGTCACCACGGTCTACGTGACCCACGACCAGGTCGAGGCCATGACCATGGGTGACCGCGTGGCTGTGCTCAAGGACGGCCTGCTGCAGCAGGTTGACACCCCGCGCAACCTCTACGACCGTCCCAAGAATGTCTTCGTTGCCGGCTTCATCGGCTCCCCCGCCATGAACCTGCTGGAACTTCCCGTGGTCGACGGCGGCGTCCAGTTCGGCGGCACCGTCTACCCCGTGCCGCGGAACGTCCTCGAAGAGGCCCACGGCACCACGGTGACCCTGGGCACCCGGCCCGAGGACCTCGAGACCGCACCCCAGGGTGAAGGCCTGAAGGTCGAAGTTGACGTGGTTGAGGAACTCGGCGCTGACGCTTACGTCTACGGCCACACCACCCTGGACGGCAAGGACCACGACATCGTGGCCCGTGTCGACGGCCGCCGCCCCCCGATGAAGGGCGAGTCCATCTACGTCCGTCCGCAGTCGGGCCACGTGCACCTGTTCGACACCAAGACCGGCCTGCGCCTGGGCGACTGATCTCCCCACCTGCACCCTAACCCCGCTCCGCTTCGGCCAGGGAACCCGGCCGGCGTGGGCCCACTCCACGCAATTGACGGCGGCCCGCACCCTCTCGCGATGGTGCGGGCCGCCGTCGGCCTTTAACCGCGGCTGCCGGGCATTTAGCCGCCCGCCGCCAAGTACGGAAGAATTGACGCATGACCGAGGAAAACAGCGCCAAGTGGCACGATGAACCCACCGACTACGGGCAGATCGGCAAGCTGCCGCGCTTCGTCGCCGCCAGCGCGGACGACGGCAAGGCCGCGGCCGCCGCCAGCTCGCTGAACATCACCGCGGCGGCTGCCGATCCTGAACTCCTGGACCTGCCCTGGCATATCGCCCTGGAGGACTGGCCCGCCGAGTACCTCGCGGCGCTCCCCCGCGGCATCTCCCGGCACATCGTGCGCTTCGCGCATCTTGGCGGGTCCGTGATCGCCATCAAGGAAACCTCGGAGCACGTGGCCAGGCACGAATACCACATGCTGCGGAAACTGGCCCGGCTGGATGTTCCCTGCGTGGAGCCGGTCGCCGTCATCACGGGACGCACCACCGCGGACGGGCGCCCGCTGAACCCTGTCCTGGTAACCCGGCACCTGAAGTTCTCCATGCCGTACCGCGCCCTGTTCTCGCAGATGCTGCGCAAGGACACCCTGACCCGCCTCATCGACGCGCAGGCGCTACTGCTGGTCCGCCTTCACCTCATCGGGTTCTACTGGGGCGACGTGTCCCTGTCCAACACCCTGTTCCGCCGGGACGCCGGTGCGTTCGCCGCCTACCTGGTGGATGCCGAGACCGGTGAGCTGTACCCGGACCTCTCCACAGGCCAGCGCGAATACGACCTTGAAATCGCCCGCGTGAACATCGCCGGCGAGCTGATGGACTTGTTGGACGGCGGCCTGATCGAGGAGAAGGTGGACCCCGTGGCCACCAGCGAACTGATCATGGACAGCTACCGGCGGCTGTGGGCGGAGCTGACGGAGAAGGAATCCTTCGAACTCGGGGAACGTTGGCGCGTGGGGGCCCGCATCCGGCGGCTGAACGAACTTGGCTTCGACGTTGAGGAATACGCCATCAAGACCACCCAGAACGGATCCACCATCCAGCTGCAGCCCAAGGTCGTGGATGCCGGGCACCACCAGCGCCGCCTCCTGCGCCTGACCGGCCTGGACGCCCAGGAGAACCAGGCCCGCCGCCTGCTGAACGACATGGACTCCTTCCGGGCGGACAACAACCCGGACATGGACGAGGAGTACAGTGCGCACCTGTGGGTCAGCCAGATCTTCGAGCCGATCGTCCGGTCCATTCCGCGGGACCTCTCCGGCAAGCTGGAACCGGCAGAGGCCGTCCACGAGGTCCTGGAGCACCGCTGGTACATGTCGGAGAAGCAGGAACGCCACATTCCGCTGGCCGAGGCCGTGCAGAGCTACATCGATTCCATCCTGCGCCACCGTCGGGACGAAGCGGCCATCATGCTCAACCCGGACACTGAGCTCCTCAAGATCCTCGAAGTGGAAACCGAGGAATCGCGTTACCGGGCCGACGAATCCATCGACGAGTACCCGGACGCCGACGACTAGGCCCCTGCTTTCTGAAGCCAGGGCGGCCGGGCCTAGATCGCCTTCCCGGGATTCAGGATTCCAGCCGGGTCGAACAGTTCCTTGATCCGGCGCTGCAGGTTGCGTACCGGCTCCGGCTGTTCCTGCCCGAGCCAGCGCAGCTTGTACTGCCCTACCCCGTGCTCGCCGGTGATGGTGCCGCCCATGTCCAGGGCAACGGTAATGGACTCGTCCAGGGCGCGCTGGAGGCCCGCCATGGCTTCCCGGTCCACCCCGTCCGCAGCACGTTCAATCCAGAACGTGGGGTGCAGGTTGCCGTCGCCCGCATGGGCCACTACTTTGAGGTTCACCCGGTGCCTGGCTGCCATGGCCTCCAGTTTGGCGATGTAGTCCACAAGGCGGGAACGGGGTACGGCGACGTCCTCCCCTACCCGGTACTGGTCGTCCACCTCCACGCCCCTGCTGTGCCGCCGGAGTTCCACCAGCCGCTCGGCTTCGCTGCTGGCCTCCGCAGTAACAGTGGCACCGCCTGCGCGCAGCACGGCACGCACCTCTTCGGCTTCCGCAGCAGCGCCGAAACCATCGGTCTGGATCAGGAGCAGCGATCGGCCACGGGCGCTGAGGTCCGATCCGTGGATGTCGTCCAGTTGGGCCAGGGTGCCGCCGTCGAGCAATTCCATGATGGCCGGCTGGACGCGGGCACGGCCCACGGCCAGCACGCCGGCGGCAGCCATCCGGAAGTCCTGATAAAAGGCTGCGACGGTATGGACTTCACGGGGCAGGTACTTCAGCCGCACGGTGATTCCGACGACGATCCCCAGCGTTCCTTCGGACCCCACGAACAGTCCGGTCAGATCGTAGCCGGCCACGCCCTTAAAGGTCTGGTGGCCGGTGTGGATCAGGGAACCGTCCGCCAGCACCACGTCCAGCGCGAGCACCGAATCCCGTGTCACTCCGTATTTCGCACAGCGGAGGCCTCCGGCGTTGGTGGCCACGTTCCCGCCGATGGTTGAGCTTCGGAAGCTGGCCGGGTCCGGGGCGTACATCAGTCCGTGGACGGCGGCGGCTTCGTTGAGAACGGCGTTCACGACGCCGGGTTCAACGACGGCGGTCTCATCGTCCGGGTTAAGGTCCAGGATGCGGTCCATGCGCTCCAGGGACATCACGATGCAGTTCCGCACCGCGTGCGCCCCGCCTGAGACGCCGGTACCGGCACCCCGGGCGACCACCGCCACCCCGGCGGCGGCGCACGCGCGGACTACTGTCTGGACGTCACCCAGGGACTCCGGGAAAGCCACCGCGAGGGGCAAATGGAAGTCGATGACCGGAGCCTGGTCCACGGCGTAGCGCCTAAGCTCAACTTCGGAGGTTTCCAGCTGGTTGGGGCGGAGGAGAGCCCGCAGTTCCACCACGACGGACGCCAACGCTACGCTCCCATGAAACGTGCGTAGCGGGCAAGTATACCGGGCCATGCCTCCGCGTAGTGCGCACGCGTGCCGGCAGGATCTTCGGCGCCTTCCCAGCCGTTGTGGAAGACCCGTACTTCGGTACCGTCTTCTGCGGGCCTGAAAGCGACGAGCAACTCTGTGGACCAGAGGGCAGTGCTGCCAGGGTGCCACGTGGCGTGAAAGGAGAACGGCGGGTGCCAGTCGTCCAGGGTGCCCCAGATGCTGGTACGGCCGTCGTCCGCGGTTTCCAGGATGAGGTTCTCTTCGAACTCCACGTAGGACCCTTCGCCGTAGACGCCATGGTCCCCCAGCGGCCACCACAAATGGGTGTGGTCCGTGAAGCCGGCGAAAGCGTGGGCTACGCCGCCCGGTACCACCACGGTGTTCACAACGGGTTCCAGCCCGTCCTGCGCGTCGCGGCCCTGGCCATCCCGGGGCCCGGGAGCATGGCTGAAGAGGTTGTCCATGCTGCCCAACTCTACCGGCCGGATGTGGGAGAGAGTTGCGCGGTTGGGTGCCGGATGTGAGAGAGCGTTGCCCGGTTGGGTGCCGGATGTGGGAGAGCGTTGCCCGGTTGGGTGCCGGGTGTGGGAGAGCGTTGCCCGGGGGGTGTGGGTGTTTAAATGTGGGAGGCCCCGAACCTGGTGGTTCGGGGCCTCGACCAATGTGTGTCCGGCGGTGACCTACTCTCCCACACCCTCCCGGGTGCAGT
>NZ_JBIVQC010000007.1:0-27230 GCF_044754925.1 Pseudarthrobacter sp. NPDC092424
CGCTCGGCTTCCGCAACCTCGCGAACTACACAGCCAGGAGCCTGCTCGAGGCCGGAGGTTTCAGACCCTCGCTACACCCTTGATTCCGAAGAGCCCCCAACGGTGAGAGCTATGCCTTGAACAGTGCCTCGCGCACGGCATGCTCGAAGCCGCTTACATGGACCCGGGCAAGCTCTGCGGCCCGGGCCTCGTCCCCCTCGATGACGGCCCGAAGCAGATTGAGATGTTCGTGGACGTGGCGGGACAGGTCCGGCAGCCTGTCGATAACGATGCACCATATCCTCGTCGCCAGATTGTCGTAGCGGATCAGGATGTCCTCAAGGTGCGGATTCCCGGCAGCGGCATATATGCCGCGGTGCACCTGGGCATCCAGCTGCAGCGTTTCCGTTACGCTTGCCGCGGCCACGTCAAAGGATTCGACCCTCTCGAGAATCGCGCGCAGGTCCGCGCGCACCGCGGGGGTGGCAACGCGCGCGGCGCGTTCCGCGGCCAGGGGTTCAAGCTGTGCCCTGATTTCCGAGATGAAGGAAAGATCGGTGACATCGACCCGCGTCGCGAACGTACCGCGCCGCGGGTAGGTCTTGACCAGCCGGTCCAGCTCAAGGCGCTTCAGGGCTTCACGCGCCGGCGTCCGGCCGACGCCCAGCTTCCTGGCGAGAAGGTCATCGTTGAGCAGGTCACCCGGCTTGATCTCCAGCGTCAGGAGCTGGTCCCGGATGCTTTCGTAAGCCACGTCAGCGAGAGACTTCCGGCCGGCATCCTCCGCCACCGCCAAAGCTTCGAACGCCATAGTGACCCCCTCATCCAACGAAACCGGAAAAATCTATTGACCGCGCCTGCAACCCAGTATACGCTGACCTCCAATCTAATATATCAGTTCGTCGCTTTGGAATATATCTAGAAGGAGTAGGGTATGACCCTCATGGAAGCAGCATCAGCAACCGTCGCCCTGCCGGCGCTCAAGGAAGAGCAGGCCCAGAAGTTCGTCCTGACCCTGTCCTGCAAGGAGCAGGCAGGAATTGTGCAAGCCGTCACCACGTTCCTGTTCGAGCGTGGCTTCAATATCGACGAACACCAGCAGTTCGACGACAGCCTGCGTGAGACACTCCACCTGCGCACCGCGTTCTCCGGCTCCTCCAACTACACCCCTGCCATGCTCGAGGAAGAGTTCGCGGGCATCGCCAACCGGTTCGACATGAAGTTCAGCTTCCACGACCAGACCCCCAAGCGCGTCCTGGTCATGGTGTCCAAGTTCGGCCACTGCCTCAACGACCTCATCTTCCGCTGGCGGGGCGGCAGCCTTGGCGGCGACCTGGTGGCAGTCGTTTCCAACCACGAGACCCATCGTGCAATGGCGGAAGCCGCCGGACTCCCTTTCATCTACGTCCCCGTCACCCCGGACACCAAGGCCGAAGCGGAGCGCCGGCTCCTGGAACTGGTGGATGAGTACGAGGCCGACCTCGTGGTCCTGGCCCGTTACATGCAGGTGCTCTCCGACGACCTCTGCCGGGCGCTGGAGGGCCGGGCCATTAACATCCACCACTCCTTCCTCCCCGGGTTCAAGGGGGCACGCCCCTACCACCAGGCCTACGACCGCGGAGTCAAGCTGGTGGGCGCCACCGCCCACTACGTCACCGCCGACCTGGACGAGGGACCGATCATCGAGCAGGAAGTCATCCGGGTGGACCACACCTATGGCCCTGCGCAGCTGTCCACCGTGGGCCAGGACGCCGAGGCACTGGCCCTCTCCCGCGCCGTCCGCTGGCACTGCCAGCACCGCGTGCTGCTGGACCAGACCAGCACCGTGGTGTTCCGGTAACCCGCACCGCGCCACCCGCAGCCACCCACACCTAAACGCAGCAGGAGAGACTTTATGGAATCGTCGCCACGCATTGTGATTATCGGCGCCGGCATCGTCGGAACGAACCTCGCGGATGAGCTCGTTGCCCGGGGCTGGAACAACATCACCGTCCTGGACCAGGGCCCCCTCAACATGCCCGGAGGCTCCACCTCGCACGCTCCGGGACTGGTCTTCCAGACCAACCCCTCGAAGTCCATGGCCCTGTTCGCCAAGTACACCGTGGAAAAGCTGCTGTCGCTGACCGAAGGCGGCGTCAGCTGCTTCAACCAGGTCGGCGGCCTGGAAGTTGCCACCACCGAAACCCGCCTCGCCGACCTGAAGCGCAAGCTCGGCTACGCCGCCGCGTGGGGCATCGAAGGCTCCATCCTCTCCCCGGCCGAGTGCAAGGAACTGTACCCCCTCATTAACGAAGAGGACGTCCTGGGCGGCCTCCACGTCCCCAGCGACGGCCTCGCCAGCGCCGCACGAGCGGTGCAGCTGCTGATCAAGCGCACCGAGGCCGCGGGCGTAAAGTACCTGGGCAACACCACGGTCACCGGCATCGAACAGTCCGGCCGGCAGGTCACCGGCGTCCAGACGCCCGACGGCGTGATCCCGGCAGACATCGTGGTCTCCTGCGCCGGGTTCTGGGGCGCGAAGATCGGCGAAATGATCGGCATGTCTGTGCCGTTGCTCCCACTGGCGCACCAGTACGTCAAAACCACTCCGGTTCCCGCACAGCAGGGCAGGAACGAACTGCCGAACGGCGCGCAGCTGCCCATCCTCCGGCACCAGGACCAGGACCTCTACTACCGCGAGCACGGCGACCGGTACGGCATTGGCTCCTACGCCCACAAGCCCATGCCCGTTGACCTGGACGAACTCGGCAGCTTCAAGCCGAACGAGATCAGCGAGCACAACATGCCGTCCCGGCTGGACTTCACCGTGGAGGACTTCCTCCCGGCCTGGGAAGCCACCAAGCGGCTGCTCCCCGCCCTGCGCGAAAGCGAGATCGAGGACGGCTTCAACGGCATCTTCTCCTTCACCCCCGACGGCGGCTCCCTCGTTGGCGAGTCCAAGGAACTTGATGGCTTCTTCGTCGCCGAAGCCGTCTGGGTCACCCACTCGGCAGGCATCGCCCGTGCCGTCGCCGAACTCCTCGTGGACGGCAAGTCCAGCATCGACCTGGGCGACTGCGACATCCACCGCTTCGAGGACGTCCAGCTGACTCCCGAATACGTCAGCGAGACCTCCCAACAGAACTTCGTCGAGATCTACGACGTGCTGCACCCGCTCCAACCCAAGCTCTCACCGCGCAACCTGCGCGTGTCCCCCTTCCACGCCCGCCACAGGGAGCTCGGCGGCTACTTCCTCGAAGGCGCCGGCTGGGAACGGCCCTACTGGTTCGAGGCCAACGCCGAACTGCTCAAGGAGATGCCTGCCGCATGGCAGCCGCCGGCCCGGGATGCCTGGTCGGGCATGTTCAGCTCCCCGATCGCCGCAGCCGAGGCGTGGAAGACCCGTACTGCCGTCGCCATGTACGACATGACGCCCCTGAAGCGCCTCGAAATCTCCGGCCCCGGCGCCCTGAAGCTGCTGCAGGAACTCACCACCGCGGACCTGAACAAGAAGCCGGGAGCCGTCACCTACACGCTGCTGCTGGACCACGCCGGCGGGATCCGCAGCGACATCACCGTCGCCCGCCTCACGGAGGACACCTTCCAGCTCGGCGCCAACGGCAACATCGACACCGCCTACTTCGAACGCGCCGCCCGCCACCAGACCGAAAGAGGAACGGCCAACGACTGGGTCCAGGTCCGCGACACCACCGGCGGCACCTGCTGCATCGGCCTGTGGGGCCCGCTCGCCCGCGACCTGGTCAGCACGGTCAGCAGCGATGACTTCTCCAACGACGGCCTGAAATACTTCCGGTCCAAGAACGTGGTCATCGGCGGCGTCCCCGTGACGGCCATGCGCCTGTCCTACGTCGGTGAGCTGGGCTGGGAACTGTACACCAGCGCTGACAACGGCCAGCGACTCTGGGATGCGCTCTGGAAGGCCGGCCAGCCGTTCGGCGTCATCGCCGCCGGACGGGCCGCGTTCAGCTCCCTCCGCCTGGAAAAGGGCTACCGCTCCTGGGGCACGGACATGACCACCGAGCACGACCCCTTCGAGGCCGGCCTGGGCTTCGCTGTGAAGATGGCCAAGGACAACTTTGTCGGCAAGGCGGCCCTGGAGGGCCGCACCGAGGAGAACTCCGCGCGCCGCCTGCGGTGCCTCACGGTCGACGACGGCCGCAGCCTGGTGCTGGGCAAGGAACCGGTGTTCTACAAGGGCCAGGCAGTCGGCTATGTCACCAGCGCCGCCTACGGCTACACGGTCAGGAAACCGATCGCCTACTCCTACCTGCCCGCCGAGGTCTCCATCGGCGACTCCGTGGAGATCGAGTACTTCGGGCGCCGGATCGTCGCCACGGTCACCCAGGACCCGCTGTACGACCCCACCATGACCCGGCTCCGCGGTTAGCACCATGATCAGTTCAGAGACAGTCAGCAGCTACCTCACCCGGCTGGCCGCAAGGGAGCCGACGCCTGGCGGCGGCGCCGCTGCTGCGCTGCATGCGGCGCAGGGCGCCGCCCTGGTGGCCATGGTGGCGCGTTACACCACCGGCGCCAAATTTGAGCAGCACGCACCGCTGGTGCAGCGCATCACCCAGGCAGCCGACGACCTTGCCGCCGAGGCACTGCGCCTGGCTGACGCGGATGAACATGCCTTCCAGGCAGTCATCGACTCCTACAAGCTCCCGTCCGATACCGCTGAACTCAAGGCCGCCCGCACTGCCGGGATCCAGGCCGCACTGATCCAGGCGGCACAAACGCCCGCCCAGCTCGTCAAGCTGTCAGGCGGCATCGTGGACCTCGCCACCGAGCTGTTCGACGTCGCCAACGCCAACGTCATCAGCGACGTGGCAGCGGCCGCCGATGCCGCCCGTGCAGCCGCCACAACAGCGCGCGTCAATATCGATATCAATGTCGTTGCGGTCAAGGACCCGGAGGCTCGCGCGCTCCTGGCCCAGCAGACGGACGGCATTGAAGAGAAGGTGGTCCTGGCGGCAGATGCCCTCTCGGCCCGCGTTCGGGAAAGGATCCTTGGTTGAGTGCCTCAATACTTTCCGGAAAGCCGTTGGCGGCTTTGTTCCAGCAGGAAGTGCAGGAACAGGTCCATTCGCTTGAACTTGACGGCCTGCACCCGGTCCTGGCCGTCGTCGTGGCGACCAGCGACGAGTCGACGCACTGGTACGTCCGTTCCATCGAGCGGGCAGCGGGGCGCGCCGGAGTCGGCTGCCGGATCATCAACCTGGGCCATGATGCGACGGAACCTATGCTGGCCGGCGTCCTGCGGGAGCTGAGCGCCGAACCGTCCGTGAACGGCATCATCCTGCAAACCCCGCTGCCGCCCGGGGTCCGGACCGACAACCTGGTGGGGCTCATCACCCCGGAAAAGGACATTGACGGCGCCAATCCACTGAGCCTGGGACGCCTGGCCGTGGGGCAGCAGGCCTTTGCTCCCGCTACCGCCCGCTCCGTCGTCGAAATCCTGGACCATTACCAGGTTCCCGTGGCCGGCAAGGCCGTGGTGGTCGTGGGCCGTTCCGCCGTGGTGGGCAAGCCGCTGTCCCTCCTGCTGCTGGCACGCGATGCCGCGGTGACGGTCTGCCATTCCAGGTCGGGCCCGCTGGAACGCTACACGACGGATGCCGATGTCGTGGTGGTCGCCGCCGGCCGCGCCGGGCTGCTGACCGGCAGGCATGTCTCCTCCCGGACGGTGGTGGTCGACGTCGGCACGAACGTCCTTCCCGACGGCTCGCTGGCGGGCGATGTGGACGAAGCCAGCGTCACCGGGACCGCCGCCGCGTTGACCCCTGTTCCCGGCGGCGTCGGCTCCGTGACCACCGCGCTGCTGCTCCTGCACACCGTGGAGGCCGCACGCCGGCAATCGTCCTCCCGGCCGCTGCCGGGCACGGCAGTGGAGCCCCAGGTCCTGGAAGCCGCGGGCTAGGAAAGGAGCAGCGTCAGCAACGGTGCCCGTTTTCCGTAAAAGGTGCTTCGATGGGCCTAAGACCTGGGGAGGTATTCCTCATCGAAGCACCGTTTTCGGAAAACGGGGCGACCTACAGGAGGCCTTCGCCGCAACAGCGGCGAAGGCCTCCTTGCTGCCTTGCGACACAGTGCTGCCGACACTCGAAACAAAGCAGGAAACCCTTGACAGCAGGTGTGAGCCGCGACACCCTGTTGCATATAGTGATGTGCGTTGCTCATAGCGAAGCAAATTCCATCACCCGGTCCGGCGGATTCCAGCACCAACCAGGAGAACCCAACATTATGAGCGCATCACCCCGCGTCGTCATCATCGGAGCCGGCATCGTCGGCACCAACCTCGCCGACGAGCTGGCAAACCGCGGCTGGAACGGCATCACCGTCGTCGAGCAGGGCCCGCTGGAGCTCGCAGGCGGCTCCACTTCGCACGCCCCGGGCCTCGTGTTCCAAAACAATCCGTCCAGGACCATGACGGAGTTCGCCACGTACACCGTGAACAAGCTCCTCGCCCTGAGCAAGGACGGCGAGTCCTGCTTCAACCAAGTGGGCGGCCTGGAGCTGGCCACCACGCCGGAGCGGCTGGCCGATCTCAAGCGCAAGATGGGCGTAATGACCTCCTGGGGTGTCGAAAGCCGCGTCATCGACGCCGACGAATGCGAAAAGATCTACCCGCTGCTGAACACCGGCAAGCTTTCCGGCGGCCGCCAGGTCCTGGGCGGCCTGCTCATCCCCACGGACGGGCTCGCCCTGGCGGCGCGGGCCGTGCAGCTGCTGATCGAGCGCACGCGCGAACGCGGCGTCACCTACTGCGGCTCCACTATCGTCACCGGCATCGCCCAGGAGGGCGGCAAAGTCACCGGCCTCGAAACCGACAACGGACTGATCCCGGCGGACATCGTGGTCTCATGTGCCGGTTTCTGGGGCCGTGAACTCGGAAAGATGGTGGGCCTGGAGGTGCCTCTCCTGCCGCTGGCCCACCAGTACGCCGTAACCACGCCCCTGGCTGAACTTGACGGCGTCAACGAGCTTCCCAAGGGCGCCAGCAAGCCCATCCTGCGCTACCAGGACAAGGACCTGTACTACCGCGAATGGGGCGACCGCATCGGCATCGGCAGCTACGCCCACCGCCCGATGCCCGTGGACATGTCCGCACTTCCGCAGGTCCCGGCCGGGGAGATGTCCGACCACCGCATGCCCTCCCGCCTCGACTTCACCCTTGAGGACTTCGTGCCCGCATGGGAGGACAGCCGGGACCTGCTGCCGGCACTGCGCAGCACCGAAATCCAGGACGGTTTCAACGGCATCTTCTCCTTCACCCCGGACGGCGGCCCGCTCATGGGCGAGGCGCCGGACCTCGAGGGCTTCTTCGTGGCCGAAGCAGTCTGGGTCACGCACTCGGCCGGCGTTGCCAAGGCCATGGCAGAGCTGATCGTCGACGGCCATCCACAGACCGACCTGCACGGCTGCGAACTGACCCGTTTCGAGAAGGTGCAGACCTCCGACGCGTATGTCAGCGAGACCTCGCAGCAGAACTTCGTGGAGATCTACGACGTCATGCACCCGCTGCAGCCCAGGAAATCCCCGCGGGATCTGCGCGTCAGCCCGTTCAATGTCCGGCAGAAGGAACTGGGGGCGTTCTTCCTGGAGTCCGCCGGATGGGAGCGGCCGCACTGGTTCGAGGCCAACCGCGGGCTGCTGGAGGAACTGCCGGCGGAGTGGCAGGCCCCGGAACGCGACGAGTGGTCCGCCATGTTCCACTCCCCCGTTTCCGCCGCCGAAGCGTGGAAGACGCGCACCGCCGTCGCGCTTTACGACATGACGCCGCTGAAGCGGCTGTCCGTCACCGGACCCGGCGCCCAGGCGCTGCTGCACCGCCTCAGCACGGGCAACATCGCCAAGAAGCCGGGTGCCGTGACGTATTGCCTGCTGCTGGAGCACGACGGCGGCATCCGCAGTGACGTGACCGTCGCACGGCTGGCGGAGGAAGAGTTCCAGCTTGGCGTGAACAGCAACGTGGACTTCGACTACCTTCGCGTCGAGGCCCGGCGGCAGTCCGCCGCTGATCCTGCCCGGTGGGTGCACGTCACCGACATTACGGGCAGCACGTGCTGCATTGGCCTGTGGGGCCCGCTGGCACGCGAGGTCATCGGCAAGGTCTGCCCGGATGACCTGACCAACGAGGGCCTGAAGTACTTCCGAACCAAGGAAATCTCCGTTGGGGGCATCCCGGTCACGGCCATGCGGCTCTCCTACGTGGGCGAACTCGGCTGGGAGCTCTATACCACCGCCGAATACGGGCTGAAGCTGTGGGACCTGCTGTACGAGGCAGGCAAGGAGCACGGCATCATCGCTGCCGGACGCGGCGCCTTCAACAGCATGCGCCTGGAGAAGGGCTACCGGCTGTGGGGCACGGACATGACGTCCGAACACCACCCGTACCAGGCCGGCCTGGGCTTCTCCGTGGCCAAGGACAAGACCGGGTTCGTAGGCGCAGAGGCACTCGCCGGACTCAGGGATCAGCCGGCCGCCAAAACGCTGCGCTGCCTGACGGTCGACGACGGCACGTCGGTGGTGCTGGGCAAGGAACCGGTGTTCGTGGCCGGGGAAGCCGTTGGATACGTCACCAGCGCGGCCTACGGCTACACCGTCCGCAAGCCCATCGCCTACGCCTGGCTGCCGTCGTCGGTGTCCGAAGGGGACGCCGTGGAGATCGAGTACTTCGGGCGGCGTGTGGCGGCCACCGTTTCCGCTGAGCCGCTGGTGGACCCCGGCATGGAGCGGCTCCGCGGCTGATCGCCCTACCCCCGGCATGACAATGGCGGCACCCCGGACTGAACGGGGTGCCGCCATTGGCATCCGGAGCTCTTTGAAGTTCCGGCAGCGCCCGTGATCTCGTGCCCCGGGACGAGCCCGGCGGCGGGCGTCCGGCCGCGGACCAGGTGCGTGGCTCCTGTGGTTGGCGTTTGGCTGCCACGGAAGGCCTGACGCTGGGTGCCTCAGGCCTTCCGTGTGGTCTTACTTTTCAGTCGCGGTCAATCATGGGGGTGCGGGCCGCTTGAGCGGTGGTTAGGCGTCGATCACCATGTCGGTGCGCGCAGTGGAACAGCAGGGAAGGAACTTGCCCGCATCAATTTCCCGTTTGCGGATTCCGCCCTGGTGGTTCATGTCGATCTCCCCGGACAGCTTGACCACCTTGCAGGAGCCGCACATGCCTTCCTTGCAGTTGGCGCCGATCCGGACACCCGCACGCTGCGCCACCCCAAGGATGGGCTCCTCCGGGTCGATCCGCACATTGATCCCGGTGCGCATGAAGGACAGCGTGAGGCTGCCGGTTCCGACGGTGTCGAAGCTTGAGGCATCGGGGGCCTGGGCCTCCGGAGCCTCAGCCGGGCTTCCGGCGGTGGTGGGGGCTTCCGGGTTGGCTGCTTCCAGAGCCAGTCCCGAGGCCTGAAGTGTTCCGTCCTCGTCGTAGCCGGGCTCGTAGATTCCGAACGCTGCAGGCTGGCCTTCGAAGTAGTCCTCGGCCGACTCCGCGATTTCCTCAGCGATCTCCTCGGCGATGTCCGCTGCCAGGGCGAGTTCGGCCTGGTATTCAAGGAGGGTCTGCCGGTCGCCGGAGAAGAACTCCATGTAGATGGAAGTGTCGTCGACGCCCACTTTCCTGAGCAGCTCAGTAGCGGTGTCCAGGTAACCCTCAGGGCCACAGGCGTAGACCTGCCGGCCGTTGGCGTCGGGTGCCACCTCATCGATCATGGATGAGCTCAGGCGTCCGCTGAAGCCTTCCCAGTCCCCGGGCCTGCCGCGGTCGCCCAGGGCGTAGAAGACCTTGATGCGCGAGTCCACGGAAGCGATGTAGGCCAGCTCCCGGTGGAAGGCAAAGCCGCCGGCTTCCGCGCCGTGGTAAAGCACCACCACGTCGGCGGTTCCCGGCAGGGAGTGGATAGTCCGCAGCATCGACATGATGGGGGTGATACCGGCCCCGGCGGCCAGGAAGAGATACCTTGCGCGCCGGTCGGCGTCAGGCAGGTGGAATGCCCCCACGGGACCCAGCATGTCCAGGACCGTGCCGGGCCTGATGTTCTGGTGCACCCACGGGGAAACCAGTCCGCCCGGGTCCCGCTTGACGGTGACGCTGAAGGTCCACGGTTCCGTGGGCGAACTGGACAGCGAGTAGCTGCGGTCCACCGGTTCCTGGTCGTCGCCGTTCACGGGGAAGGCGATGTTCACGTACTGGCCCGGGCGGAACGCCAGGGGCGCGCCGTCGCAGCGGCGGAACACGAACGTCATCATGCCGCCCGCTTCGGGAACGGTCTCGACGCATTCGGCCATGAACTCCTGCGGATGCCACGGGCCCAGGGCCCTGGCTGCGCTGCCCGGCCCTTCGGTGCTGCCCATGACCCTGTTCCACGGCATCTCAAGACCGCGAATGCGCTGTGGTTCCTGGATCACCGTTTCAGAGAGGAGTTCTGTCATGCCAAGTGCTCCTGAACGCGCTGCACATACCAGTTGATGAATGCTTCGACCTGGTATTCGCTCTTCATGTACGGGCCGGGCTCGTAGGCGGGGCTGGCAGCGCCCTGCTGGCACAGCTCCACGAACGCCTTGTCCTGCAGGTTGGTCTGCTTCCAGGTGTAGGTGAGCTTCTCCAGGTCGTAATCGACGCCTTCTTCGGCGTCATCGGCCACCAGCCAGGTGGTGCGGACCAACGACTGGTGTTCGTTGATGGGAAAGACGCCAAACGTGATGACGTGGTCCCCGAGGAAGTGGAACCAGCTGTTGGGCTGCAGGTGCATGGAGCAGCGGCCCAGGCGGAAGTCCGGCAGGTCGCCGAGCAGCTTCTTGGAGAGCCGGCGCCCGTCGGCGGAGAAGGACTCGCCTTCGCCGTCCAGTGATTCGCGTGAAATACGGATGCCGGCAATGCGGGTATCGAGTTCCTCGACCACCTCGTAGGGCAGGCCGTAGCGGCGGCACCGCTCCTCGAGGGTGGACTGGGCTTCCTTGTTGCGGTCCCAGACCTCTTCGAGGTGGGCCGGGATCAGTCCCTCGGTCAGGCCCCACGTGGGGAAGAGAGAGCAGGCGAGTTCCGGGTGCCCGTCGCAGTGGTAGCACTCACGGTTGTTCTCCATGACGAGCTTCCAGTTGCCCTCTTCGATGATGTTCTGCTGGTAGGCAATCTTCGTCTTGGACAGGTCGTGGGGTGCGAGGTAGGGCTCAAAGATCTTGGAGGTCTCGTCGAAATCTGCGGGCGGTTCGTCAGCGATGCAGACGAAGATGAGCCCGGCAACCTCGCGGCTATGGGCGCGCTTGAGGGCAAAGCAGTTCTTGTCGAACTTGGCTTCGCCGGGGGCGGAGGCGTGGATCAGGTTGCCCTCGGGCGAGTAGGTCCAGGAGTGGTAGCCGCAGACCAGGTTTCCGGTGGAACCGGCAGCCTCCGTCAGGACACGCGCACCCCGGTGGCGGCATACGTTGTGCAGGACGTTGACGCTGCCCTCGTCGGTACGCAGCACGATCAGGGAGTAGGGTCCGTAGTCCACCGTGATGTAGTCGCCCGGCTCCGGCAGCTCGGCAACGCTGCCGGCAAAGATCCAGTGCTGGCCGAAGATTGCCTCCATGTCGAGCTTGAAGATCGTCGGGTCGGTGTAGAAGGGGGCATCGAGGGAGTAGCCGGTGCGCCGCAGAGCGAACAACTCCGAAATTTCAGCCAGCTGCCCGGCAGGCAATGTTGACGCGAGCTTTCCGCGTGCGCTGAGGGGCACGTTCACTGAGATAGTCATGTGGTTCCTCCCGATCGGGCTGGATATTGAGCGAAATGAAGTGATTACGGAGCCGGCGGGCAACCAAAGGATGCCCGGGACGTTCTGTTCCTGAATGTGGGGAGGTCCATCAGCAACAGCAACAGTGACTCCAAAGGAGATCTGGAAGCATCCAACGCAACAGCGATCACCATATGCAACAGTGTGACTCTTGCCACGCCCACTGTCAATCAATTTCGGATATGACGAAAAAGCACGGCCCGTGCCGTGCGGAGATGCGCCCAGGCCTCGCGCCGAGACCAGAACGGCGGCACACCGGACTACCGGTGTGCCGCCGTCGGGGGCCTTTTGTCGTCGATGTTGCCGCGCGGCTAAGCCGGCGTGCCTGCCAGCTCCCCTGCAGACGCCTGGGCCGCCGCCACCACTGGCTGGTGCGGCTCGAAGCGGACGAACATTGCCTTGAAACCGGGGGTGTTCGAGACGCGGGCTACGTTCTCCTTGTGCACCAGGGCGTTCGCCTCGGGGAAATACGCCGCAGCGCAGCCCTTGGCGGTGGGATAGGCCACCAGGCGGAACTTGTCCGCGCGGCGGTCCACCCCCTGGAAGGTGCTGACCACGTCCACCAAGTCCCGGTCCTTGAAGCCCTGCTCCGCCAGGTCTTCCGGGTGGATCAGGATCACTCGCCGGCCATCGGAGATACCGCGGTAACGGTCGTCCAGGCCATAGAACGTGGTGTTGTACTGGTCGTGGCTGCGGATGGTCTGCAACACCAGGTGCCCCTTGGGCGGGGTGAGGTATTCCAGCGGGCTGACGGTGAACCGGCCGCGGCCGATGTCCGTGGCGAAGGAACGGGTGTCCCGCGGCGGGTTGGGCAGCACGAACCCGTTCTTGGTCCGGATGCGTGCGTTGAAGTCCTCGAAACCGGGCAGGACGCGGGCTATGTGGTCCCGGATCACGTCATAGTCCTCGGCCATGCCGCGCCAGTCCACGGAGTGTTCCGGGCCGAACGTCGCCTCCGCCATCCGGGCCACGATCACGGGCTCAGCGAGCAGGTGATCGGAGACCGGGGTCAGTCGGCCCTGGGTGGAGTGGACCACGGACATGGAGTCCTCCACGGACAGGAACTGGGCGCCCTTGGGGTGCTTGTCGTCCTTGTCCGTACGGCCCAGGGTGGGCAGGATCAGCGAGGTGCGCCCGTGCACGATGTGCGAGCGGTTGGGCTTGGTGGAGATGTGCACGGTCAGCCCGATCCGCTGCATGCCCGCCTCGAGGGCCTCCGTGTCGGAGCAGGCCAGCGAAAAGTTCCCGCCCATGGACACGAACACGTCCACCTCGTCACGTTCGAAGGCTTCCATGGACTCCACGGCGTCGTAGCCGTGGTGCCGCGGGGAGGTGATGCCGAACTCGTTGTCCAGCGCAGTGAGGAGCCATTCCTTGGGTTTTTCCCAGATGCCCATGGTCCGGTCGCCTTGGACGTTGGAATGCCCGCGGACGGGGCAGGCCCCGGCGCCGGGCTTGCCGAAGTTGCCCTGCAGCAGCAGGACATTCACCATCTCCTTGATCGTGTCCACCGAGTGCGGCTGCTGGGTAACGCCCAGGGCCCAGCAGAAAATGGACGCCTTGGACGCGATGAGCATCCCGGCCACGGTTTCAATCTGTTCCCGGGACAGGCCGGTGGCCTTTTCGGTCTCGTCCCAGTCAAGGCTGCGGCGGGCTTCGCGGTAGGCGTCGAACCCATCTGTCTGTGCGGCGATGAAGGAATGGTCGACGACGGTTCCCGGGTTTTTCTCTTCGGCTTCCAGCAGCAGGTGGCCGAGTGCCTGGAACAGGGCCAGGTCGCCGCCCACCTTGATCTGCAGGTATTCGTCGGCCAGCGGGGTGCCCCCGCCCACCACTCCGGAGACGGTCTGCGGGTCCCGGAAGTTGAACAGGCCGGCTTCGGGCAGCGGGTTCACGGCCACCACCTTGCCGCCCTTGTCCTTGCATTCCTTCAGCGCGGAGAGCATGCGGGGATGGTTGGTGCCGGGGTTCTGGCCGACCACGAAGATCAGCTCGGCGTCGTGGATGTCGTCCAGGGACACGGTGCCCTTGCCGATGCCGATAGTCGGGTTCAGTGCCGAGCCGGAGGACTCGTGGCACATGTTGGAGCAGTCCGGCAGGTTGTTGGTTCCCAGGGACCGCGCGAACAGCTGGTACATGAAAGCTGTCTCGTTGGCCGTGCGGCCGGAGGTGTAAAAGACGCACCGGTCCGGGGTGGACGCCCGGATGTGTTTGCCGATGAGTTCGAACGCGTCCGCCCAGGAGATCGGTGAGTAGTGGGTCTCGCCTTCGCGGATCACCACCGGTTCGCTGAGCCGGCCCTGGTTGCCCAGCCAGTACTCCGTCTTGGTCGACAACTCAGCGATCGAGTGCTTGGCCCAGAACTCCGCGCCGACGGTCCGGAGGGTGTTCTCCTCGGCCACGGCCTTGGCACCGTTTTCGCAGAACTCGGCGGTCTTGCGCTTCTTGTCCGACTCCGGCCAGGCGCAGCCCGGGCAGTCGAAACCGCCGCGCTGGTTCAGCCGCAGCAGGGAGTGCGCTGTACGGGTCACGCCCGCCTGGGCAACGGCGCGCTCCAGCGCAACCATGACGGCCTTGACGCCCGCAGCCTCGGTCTTGGGCTTGTGGACGGACAGTTCGTCCTCGTTGATGTCCGCTACGGGAGCGGGCTGTTTCCCGAACTTCATTGTTCCAACGTCCTTACTTGCATGGTCCTGCTTCGTCACTGCCCGGCGTGCGGCACGGCCAGGCGCGCCAGGAAAGCCCTGGCGCGCCTGGCCGGCGCGTTCTTGGTGGCTCCAGCCTAGTGCGCCGGCCTGGCCAGCGCTTCCCGCTCGGCACCGATGGTGGTGTTGTCCCCGTGTCCGGTGCGGACCACGGTGCCGGCCGGGAGCGTCAGCAGCTTCTCCCGGATCGAGGCAACGATGGTGGGATAGTCGCTGTAGGACCGGCCGGTGGCACCCGGGCCGCCGTTGAACAGCGTGTCCCCGGTGAAGACCGTTCCCTCGCTTTCCAGGTAGAAGCAGGTGGACCCCGGCGAGTGGCCGGGGGTGTGGATGGCACGCAGCGTCACCCCGGCCACTTCGAACACGTCGCCGTTGGCCAGTTCCCGGTCCGGCCTGGCGTCCGGGTACACCTGTTCCCAGAGCACCAGGTCCTCGGGGTTCAGGTAGATCGGTGCGCCCACGGCGTCGGCCACTTCACGGGCGGCGCCGATGTGGTCGTTGTGCGCGTGGGTCTGCAGGATGGCCAGGACCTTGCGGCCCTTGACCTGGTTGATGATCGCGGCGGCGTCGTGCGGGGAGTCGATGATCACGCACTCCTCGTCGTTGCCCACAATCCAGACGTTGTTGTCCACGTCCCAGGTGCCGCCGTCGAGCGAAAACGTGCCCGAAGTGACCAGGTTCTCGATCCGGACACTCATGCGGACACTCCTTCCGGCTGGATCTCCACTACCGAGCGCAGCACCTTGCCCTCGTGCATCTTGTGGAAGGCCTCCTCCACCTGGTCGATGGTGATGCGCTCCGACACGAACGCGTCCAGGTCCAGGTTGCCCTGCTTGTAGTGGGAGACGAGCATGGGGAAGTCGCGGGACGGCAGGCAGTCGCCGTACCAGGAGGACTTCAGCGACCCGCCGCGGCCGAACACGTCCAGCAGCGGCAGTTCCAGCTGCATCTCCGGCGTCGGGACGCCCACCAGCACCACGCGGCCGGCAAGGTCGCGGGCGTAGAACGCCTGCTTGTAGGTCTCAGGGCGTCCGACGGCGTCAATCACCACGTCCGCTCCGTTCCCGCCGGTGAGGGCGCGGATGGCCTCCACGGCGTCCTCCTTCGTGGAGTTCACGCCGTGGGTGGCGCCGAGGGACTTCGCCATATCAATCTTGTTGTCGTCAATGTCCACGGCGATGATCGTCGTCGCGCCCGCCAGCTTCGCACCGGCGATCGCGGCGATGCCCACACCGCCGCAGCCGATGACAGCCACGGACTCGCCGCGCTTGACCTCGCCGGTGTTGATGGCGGCGCCGATGCCCGCCATCACGCCGCAGCCCAGCAGGCCGACGGCCGCAGCATCAGCCTCCGGATCCACCTTCGTGCACTGCCCGGCCGCCACCAGCGTCTTCTCCGCGAACGCACCAATACCCAGCGCGGGGGAAAGTTCGGTGCCATCCTCGAGGGTCATCTTCTGGGTGGCGTTGTGCGTATTGAAGCAGTACTGCGGCTGGCCCTTGGCACACGCCCGGCACTGGCCGCAGACGGCGCGCCAGTTAAGGATCACCCGGTCCCCGGGGGCAACCGACGTCACGTCCGGCCCCACAGCGCTGACGACACCCGTGGCCTCATGCCCCAGCAGGTAGGGAAAGTCGTTGCCGATGCCGCCCTGCTTGTAATGCAGGTCGGTGTGGCAAACGCCGCAGGTGAGAATATCCACCAGCGCCTCCCCCGGTCCCGGGTCCGGTACCAGGATGGTCTCCAGCGTGACCGGGGCGTCCTTCTCCCTGGCAATGACAGCTCGAACTTTGTGAACCATATCTTCGTTCCTTTCGTGGATCCGCGCGGATCCGGACCGCATAGCCGCGCCTGGGACGTGACGCCTTTGTTGCGTAATACACAACGATGCGCGCATGGTGCCTACGCGAGCATATGTCAGCGGCCACATTCCCTGTCAAGAGATATATCAGTTTAGGGCCGCCGCCGAACGTCGGCGGCGGGCAACCCAGCGCCACGAAAATGTAGGCTGGATGGCATGTCTCCCGAACACTCCCCTGCCGAGCGCCGCGAAGTCACGGTCCGGCGCGCCCCTAAGTATGTTCCCTTCCTTGTGCTCGGCGCAGTGGTGGGCATCGCGGCCGCAGCAGTGGTGGCCTACGCTCTTCCCGGCAGCGACAGCTTTGATCCCGGCGCCGTGTTCGGCTTCTTTCTGGTCATGTTCGCCGGCGGCGGCGCCATCCTCGGCGCTGTCCTTGCCCTAATCCTGGACCGTCGCAGCCTCCGGAGACAGCAGCGCGCAATAGTCGAGTCCGTGCCAGAGGAAGAGCAGGAAAACACCCTCGGCGATGAACCGGAAACCGGCCCGCGGTCATAATCGGAGCCCCGGAAAAGTCCTACCCCATGTCGTGAGATAATCGACCAGTGGCACGCGGCGATGGAAAACTTTCCCATGATCTTCTCCCTGGCGAAAAAGGCCCGCAGGACGCTTGCGGCGTCTTCGGTGTTTGGGCACCCGGTGAAGAAGTAGCAAAACTCACCTACTACGGGCTGTATGCGCTGCAGCACCGTGGCCAGGAGTCGGCTGGCATAGCCACCAGCGACGGCAAGCGGATCAATGTCTACAAAGACATGGGCCTCGTGTCCCAGGTCTTCGACGAAACCACGCTGAACACACTGACCGGGCACCTCGCTGTCGGCCACTGCCGTTACTCGACCACCGGCGCCAGCCACTGGGCCAACGCCCAACCCACGCTCGGTGCCACCAGCACCGGAACGGTCGCGCTGGCGCACAACGGCAACCTGACCAACACCGCCGAGCTGAACGCCATGATCCTGGAGCGCAACGGCGGCAACCTCACCGGCGAGATGAAACAGGGCAACACCTCGGACACCGCCCTGGTCACGGCGCTGCTGGAGGGCGAGGAGGGCAAGACCCTCGAACAGACCGCCATCGAGCTCCTGCCCAAGATCCGGGGCGGCTTCTGCTTCGTCTTCATGGACGAGGGCACCCTCTACGCGGCCCGCGACACCTTCGGCATCCGCCCGCTGGTCCTCGGCCGGCTGGAGCGCGGCTGGGTGGTCGCCTCCGAACAGTCGGCACTGGCCACCGTGGGTGCGAGCTTCATCCGCGAGATCGAACCCGGCGAGTTCATCGCCATCGACGAGCAGGGCGTCCGCTCCCAGCGCTTTGCGGAGCCGACGCCGGCAGGCTGCGTATTCGAATACGTTTACCTTGCGCGTCCGGACGCCGCGATCGCCGGCCGCTCCGTGTACGAGTCCCGGGTGGAGATGGGCCGCCAGCTGGCCCGCGAAAACACCCAGGAAGCGGATATCGTCATCCCCGTCCCGGAGTCGGGCACCCCGGCGGCCGTCGGCTACGCCGAGGAATCCGGCATCCCCTTCGCCCACGGTTTCGTCAAGAACTCCTACGTTGGGCGTACGTTCATCCAGCCGTCCCAGACACTGCGGCAGCTGGGCATCCGGCTGAAGCTCAACGCCCTTGAGTCGGTCATTCGGGGCAAGCGAGTGGTGGTGGTGGATGACTCGATCGTCCGCGGCAACACGCAGCGCGCCATCGTCCGGATGCTCCGCGAGGCCGGCGCAGCTGCCGTCCACGTGAAGATCTCCTCCCCGCCGGTGCAGTGGCCCTGCTTCTACGGGATCGACTTCGCCTCCCGCGCCGAACTGATCGCCAACGGTGCCACCATCGAGGAAATCTCCCAGGCCATCGGCGCCGATTCCCTGGCGTACATCTCCGAAGACGGCATGATCGGTGCCACCCAGCAGCCCCGCGAACGCCTCTGCACCGCCTGCTTTACCGGCAAGTACCCCATCGAACTGCCCGGCTCGGACAAGCTGGGGAAGAACCTGCTGGAGCGCACGGATCTGGGCGGCCTGAAGTCGCCGTCCGCGCTCCCCGGTGAAACCGCCGCCCTGGCGGTGGACAACACGGCAGGTGCGGCCGCCGACGTCGACCCCGCCGTTGACCCGGCGGAGAAGTCCGGCGCCACCGGCTGCGATCCGGGACCGGACTCCGAACTCGAAAACCTGCTGACCGACGAAGACCTCGTGCCTGACCTGCACGCCGCCACCGGCGCTGACAAGAAAGAGTCCGTATGACCTCCGCTGCCCCCGTCCCTGGCATTACCCCCGACACCCCCGGCATTACCTACGCCTCCGCGGGTGTGGACGTTGAAGCCGGTGACCGTGCCGTTGAGCTCATGAAGGACGCCATCAAGGCGACCCACAATGCGTCGGTGCTGGGCGGGGTGGGCGGCTTCGCCGGCCTGTACGACGTCTCGAAGCTGCTGACCTACAGGAAGCCGCTGCTGGCCACATCCACGGACGGAGTGGGCACCAAGGTTGCCATCGCGCAGGCCATGGACATCCACGACACCATCGGCTTCGACCTGGTGGGCATGGTGGTGGACGACATCGTGGTGGTGGGCGCCGAGCCGCTGTTCATGACGGACTACATCGCCTGCGGCAAGGTGGTCCCGGAGCGGATCGCAGACATCGTCCGCGGCATCGCGGCGGCATGCTCCGTCGCCGGAACGGCCCTGGTGGGCGGCGAAACCGCCGAGCACCCCGGCCTGCTGGGTGAGCACGAGTACGACGTCGCCGGTGCCGCCACCGGCGTCATCGAGGCCGACAACCTGCTGGGCCCCGAGCGTGTCCGCGCCGGTGACGTGGTCATCGGCATGGCCTCCTCCGGCCTTCACTCCAATGGCTATTCCCTGGTCCGCCGCGTCATCAACCACGCCGGCTGGGCGCTGGACCGCCAGGTATCCGAGCTGGGCCGCACCCTGGGCGAGGAACTGCTCGAGCCCACCCGCGTCTACGCCGCCGACTGCCTGGACCTGGCCCGGACCTTCCCGCTCAGCGGCCCCGCCGCCGTGCACGGCTTCAGCCACGTCACCGGCGGCGGACTCGCAGCCAACCTGGCGCGCGTCCTCCCCCAGGGCCTGGTTGCCACGGTGGACCGCGCCACCTGGGAACTGCCCGCCATCTTCAAGCTGGTGTCCGAGCTGGGCAACGTCCCGCTGGCGGACCTCGAACGCACGCTCAACCTGGGCGTGGGAATGGTGGCCATCGTGTCGCCCGAGGCCGCGGATGCAGCAGTGGCCCGCCTTAATGACCGCGGACTGCCGTCCTGGATCATGGGCACCGTCACCGCGGATTCGGACGCGATCATCAAGACCGGCCCGGACTACGTCCAGGGCGCCAAGGGCGTGGACGGCGGCGCGGTGCGAATGGTCAACGCGTACGCCTAAGAGTCATCGAGTGCTCCGTACTGGTCGTTTTGGGGGTCCATAACGACCAGTACGTGGGCCCATGCCGGCAGGGTTCCCGGGCCGAGCTTGCGAGGCGAGGGGGCCGGTGGGGCGCACTCGATGGTTAAGGGGTGACCGCCATTCTCGACCCCGTCCTTGACTGCTAAGTATGCTTACCTTTAGGCTTGTACGTGGAAGTGCACCACAGATGTCCGACTGAGGTTTCATACGGAGCTTGAAGTTCAAAGCCCGCGCCAATACAGCGCTAGGTCGCTGGCCCAGCCGGACCGCCTTCCCCGCTGACCGTTTCGATATCGGTCCGCGGATGGCACAAGAAGCATCCACAAGACGCCCGGAAATTCGCGTCGCGCAATATTTGCGCGGCTCACCCACCATCGAGGTACGCCACGGCGGCCGGATGTGTGGCGCATCGGGCCGGACTCAAGGGAGCGAAATAATGTCAGTTTTGAAGAAAGCCACCGCTGCAGCAGCCGGAACCCTCTTCCTGGTGGGCGCTGCCGCCGGACCCTCACACGCCGCAGACAACACCACCCTCAACGACGGACTCGTCAATGTCACTGTCGGTGACGTGACGGTGAAGGACGCCGTTGACGTCAACGTCGCGGCATCAGTCGCCGCCTCACTGTGCGACGTCGCAGATATCGGATCGATAGCCGTCCTTGGCGAGGCCGTGGACTCGTCCGGCAACGAGGTGACGGTCTGCGAGACGGAAACCGGGCCTGTGAAGATCGTCAACAACTAGCACGTCACAGAAAGGCTCCCGCATTGGCGGGAGCCTTTCTCTGTGTCCAGCAGAGTGTGGACGCGGCGGGCTTAGACCTCCAGGAGGCTGAGGACTCCGCCCTGCGGATCACGGATGGTTGCCAGCGCGCCGTGCCCGGCGCCGCCCTCAGGCTCCACCAGGACCTCGCCGCCGGCCGCCACCGCGGCCCGGACAGCATCCGCCAGGCTGGCGACGCCGAAGTACACGTCCCAGCCCGCCTGCGCCCCCTCGTCGGCAGGAACAACGCCGGCCACCTCGGCACCATTGACCATCAGCGTGCTGTAAGTGCCGCCGTCGTCCTGCGGATATTCGGTGACCTCATGGCCAAAGAGCTCCTGGAAAAAGCCGACGGCGGCAGCCGGCTCGGGCGTGGACAGCTCCGCCCATGCCAGCGCGCCGGGGACGTTGAACAGCTGGCTTCCCGTGTGGGTTCCGGGCTGCCAGACGCCCGTGGTGCCGCCGCCGGGAGGTGCCACGAAGGCGAGCACCCCGCTTTCGGCAACGGCCTCCGGACCAAATTCCGCCTTTCCTCCCGCGAATTCCGCATCGCGCACCAGCGCCGCCGCGTCCGTCGCAGCAAAATAGATGTTCCACTGTGCGCGGGTCCCCGCAGCCTCCTGCACGGTGTTTTGCGGCGCGATCACGGCCACGAGGCTGCTGCCCGCGAAGGCCTGCGCATAGCTGCGGCCGTCCGGCGTGGGCAGGTCCTCGTAGGTCCAGCCGAACACGGCGGCGTAGAACTCCTTGGCTGAGGTGACGTCACGGGTCTGCAGGTCCGCCCAGCACGGCTCACCGTGCGCATAGATCTTCGGGAGAGTCATGCGGTCAGGCTACAGGGTTCCCCAAGGTCAGGCGGAGACGGCGCGTCCCGTGAACGCCACCAGCCGGTCAAGGCTCGACGCCGATTCACCCACCGGGGCCGGTGCAGCGAAGCTTCCGCCGGCGCGGACCTGGTCGCTGATGGTCTGCTGCGCCAGCACCTCGACGTAGTCGGTCAGTTCGTCGGCCACGGCGAGGTCGCGGCCGAGCGCCCGGGAGAAGTCCCAGGCGTGGACCAGGAACTCGAGGTTCAGGATGGACGCCACCATGGTGGCGGGCAGCTGGGCGAAGCCCATGTCCACGGGGCCTTCGAGGCCGCGGTGGGCAAAGGCCTCCAGGGTGGGCTGCGCGAGGTCCGCGATGCGCTCCTCAGGCGACTTCCCGGCGTCGTCCTTAACCGTGGCGCCGAGGGCCTTGCCGATATTGCCCACCGAGGCGGCCAGGTGGTCGAGCAGCTGGGCCACGTTGAAGTCGCTGCAGGGCGTGGCCTGGTCCAGGTCTGCGGGCGTGACGCCGCGGAGGACCCGCTGCAGGATGGCCAGGGTGGCGTCCGCGGCGGTCAGCTCAGTGAGGTCCTGCGGCGCTGCCGCCCATTCGTCGGCTCCCGCGTCACCGGTGGACGCTTCTGCCAGCAACCTGTCGAGATAGTGGTTCCAGCCCTCGGCGTGGGCCGCGACTGCCTCCAGCGTGGGGAGTCCATCGTGGACCAGGCGGACCTGCGTGCCGCCGTCGGCCGGTTCAAAGGTGACGGAGACGGTGGACATGTTGTCCGCCGGCGCGCCGGGCTGCTCCCAGCCCCAAGTGAAGACAACGCGCTTCCCGGGCTCGACCTCGGTAAAGGTGCCCGACGCGTGGTGCCCGGGTGTTATCGTCCAGCGGTATTCGCCGCCGACCTTCAGGTCAACGCGGGCGGCAACGGTCTGCCAGCGGCGCAGGCGCGCGGGCTCGGTCACCAGGGCGAACGCATCGTCGACGCCGAGGGGCAGGAGGACTGTCTTGTCGAAAATCATGATGGATCCTTTGTGGGGTCAGGTACGGCGGTAAGTGGTGGCATCGGCGGCGAGCTGGTCCAGTTCGCTGGTCCAGAACTGTTCGAAAAGCTGGCGGAGCCTGGCCATGCCGTCCGGATTGACGGCGTAGAACCTGTTTCGGCCCTCCTTGCGGGCAGTGACCAGGCCAGCCTGTTCCAGCAGGAGCAGGTGCTGGGAGATGGCGGAACGGCTGACGGTAAACGAACCCGCAAGGTCCGTCACCGTCCGCTCCCCGCCCGCCAACAGCTGCAGCAGTCGCCTACGGTTAGGCTCAGCGGCAACTTCGAGGGGGTCGAGCATGCTTAATACGTTAGTGACGGCTAACGCATTAAGTCAAGGCTGGGCGCATGGCAGGGACTGGGGGGTAGATGCAGGTATGTTTTCTCGCTGCGTCCCGGCACTTTCCGGGGACAGCACAACGAACGGATACAGCATGCTGTATCCGTTCGTGCAGTTCTATGTGCTGGTGAAGCGGCGCCGCGGTGCTCCCTGGCGGGGCACTCCGCTGCGGCTAGCCGATGCGACGGGTGTCTACCTCGTCGTCGTCTTCTTCCAAATCATCCGCGTACTTGTCCACATAAGCCGAATAGTCCGGTTCAACCGGATCATTGGCGAAACGGCTCGTGGCACGACTTCCCGGGCCCGTCAGCTCACGCTGAAGTGCCGAATAGTCAGTGTTCGGGGAGTAGTACTTAATGTCCCGAGCCTGCTTGGTAGCTTTTGCCTTTTGACGGCCGCGCCCCATGGCGTGACCCCCTTTTGTACTTGGACCGGAGGTGGTCACCTAGGCGATAGGTGAGGCCCCGGAATGTTTGGTCAATTTGTCGTACACCTAGATTACATGCTTTCGCCGGGCACTGCTTGCCGGTAACGGCCCTCCGGCGGTGGTCTGCGTTACCATTCCGGGCGCGCAGGCAGGATTCGCGGATTTTTCTTCGGTAGAGTCGCTTAACATCTGCCGAAGGAGGATGCACCCGTGGACCACCAGGACGTCCCGCCCAGGCCCGAGACGCCGCCGCAGGGCCAGGAAACCGATACGCCTGATCCTGCAGTCCGGGAGCCAGTGCCCCACGCGCCGGGCAGCGGCCAGCAGACGTTCTGGAAGGTTTTCTTCGTGGTCATCCTGGTAGCCGTCATCGGTTCGCTGGTGTGGCTGGCCGTATGGCTGAACTCCAACGCGGACGGCACTTCCGCCAAGGACATCCCCGGCGTTCTCGAGACGGTTGCCACGCCGCCGGCCACTCAGATGCCCCTCCCCCGGACGGGGGTGAACCCCGGCGACTACACCCTGGGCGACTGCTTCAAGGACTTCGATCCCGAGGCTCTGAAGTCCACGGTGGTGGCCTGCAGCACCAGCCACTCCGCCCAGTTGGTGGCCGTGTTCCGCTATCCGGAGAAGGAGTCCTACCCGGGCTCGGAGGCGCTTAGGGCCAAGGCGCTCGAAGCCTGCCAGGCCACGAAGCTCGGCCCGGCAGCGGACCAGTACACCCTGAATTACGAGCGCAGCTATCCCAGCAGCACCAGTTGGGAGTCCGGGGACCGCCGGGTGGACTGCTATGTCACAGCACCCGGCGGCAACGTCATCAAAGCGAGCGTGCTCCCCTAATTTCCGCGAGATGGCAGATCACAGCAGTTCCGATGCGCCGGACTGCCGTGATCTGCCATCTCGGCGCGTTAGCCCTTGCGCCGCACCGACAGGCCGCGCGCCGTCGACTCCCCCGCCCGGGCGCCAGCCGCAGCGTCTGCACCCGTGGTGAGCTCGCCGACGTCGGGCGCTGTATCCACCAGCACCGTGTCACCGTCCGCGATCTCGCCGGCCAGGAGGGCCTGGGCCAGCCGGTCGCCGATTTCGCGCTGCACCAGGCGGCGCAGCGGCCGGGCACCGTAGGCGGGGTCGAAGCCGGTGAGCGCCAGCCAGGCCCGGGCGCCGTCCGTGACCTCCAGCGTCAGGCGGCGTTCGTGGAGGCGGCGGCCCAGCTCGGCCACGTGCAGCTCCACGATGTGCGCCAGCTCTTCGACGGTGAGCGCGTCGAACAGCACCACTTCATCCAGCCGGTTCAGGAACTCCGGCTTGAAGGACGCGTTCACGGTGGCCATGACGGCGTTCCGCTTGGCCTCCGGATCCAGCGACTGATCCACCAGGAACTGGCTGCCCAGGTTGGACGTGAGCACCAGGATCACGTTGCGGAAATCGACGGTGCGGCCCTGGCCGTCGGTGAGCCGGCCGTCGTCGAGCACCTGCAGGAGGATGTCGAAGACCTCCGGGTGGGCCTTCTCCACTTCGTCGAGCAGCACCACGGAGTACGGACGACGGCGGACGGCTTCGGTCAGCTGGCCGCCCTCCTCGTACCCGACGTACCCGGGAGGCGCTCCGACCAGCCGGGCCACGGAGTGCTTCTCGCCGTACTCGGACATGTCGATGCGCACCATGGCGCGTTCGTCGTCGAACAGGAAGTCCGCCAGCGCCTTGGCCAGCTCGGTCTTGCCCACGCCCGTGGGGCCCAGGAACAGGAACGAACCGGTGGGCCGGTTGGGGTCGCTGATCCCGGCACGGGCGCGCCGGACCGCATCCGAGACCGCGGCGACCGCCTTGGCCTGGCCGATGAGCCGCTTGCCCAGCTCCTCCTCCATGTGGAGCAGCTTCTGGCTCTCGCCCTGCAGCATGCGGCCGGCCGGAATCCCGGTCCAGGCGGAGATGACCTCGGCGATGTCGTCGGCCGTGACTTCCTCGGCCACCATTTGCCCGGACTTGTCCGAGACGGCGGCCTCGGCTTCGGCGGCCGCGTTGAGCTCACGTTCAAGGGCGGGAATTTCGCCGTAGAGGACCCGCGATGCCGTTTCGAGGTCGCCTTCGCGCTGGGCCCTGTCCGCGGCGGACCGCAGCTCATCCAGCTTCGCCTTCAGGTCGCCTACCCGGTTGAGCCCGGCTTTCTCTGCCTCCCAGCGGGCCTTCAACCCGTTGAGTTCTTCCTCCTTGTCGGCCTTGTCAGCACGGAGGGCGGCCAGCCGCTCTACGGACGCTTCATCCTTCTCGTCCTGCAGGGCCAGCTCCTCCATGGTGAGCCGGTCCACCATCCGCTGGAGCTGGTCGATCTCCTCCGGGGCGGAGTCGATCTCCATGCGCAGCCGGGACGCGGCTTCATCCACCAGGTCGATGGCCTTGTCCGGCAGCTGCCGGCCCGAGATGTAGCGGTTGGACAGCGTGGCGGCCGCCACCAGGGCGGAATCCGCGATCGACACCTTATGGTGCGCCTCGTAGCGTTCCTTCAAGCCGCGGAGGATGCCGATGGTGTCCTCCACGCTGGGCTCGCCAACATAGACCTGCTGGAAGCGGCGTTCCAGAGCCGCGTCCTTCTCGATGTTTTCGCGGTACTCATCCAGCGTGGTGGCGCCGATCAGCCGCAGCTCGCCGCGGGCCAGCATGGGCTTGAGCATGTTGCCCGCATCCATGGACGAATCACCGGTGGCACCTGCCCCCACCACGGTGTGGATTTCATCGATGAACGTGACGATCTGGCCCTCGGAACCCTTGATTTCCTCGAGGACAGCCTTCAGCCGCTCCTCGAATTCGCCGCGGTATTTGGCCCCGGCGACCATCGAGCCAAGGTCCAGTGAGACCAGGGTCTTGCCGCGCAGGCTTTCGGGGACGTCGCCGGCCACCATCCGCTGCGCCAGCCCTTCGACGACGGCCGTTTTGCCAACGCCCGGTTCGCCGATCAGCACCGGGTTGTTCTTGGTGCGGCGGCTCAGCACCTGGACGACGCGCCGGATCTCGGAGTCGCGGCCGATCACGGGGTCAAGCTTGCCCGCCCGGGCCATGGCCGTGAGGTCCGTGCCGAACTTTTCCAGTGCCTGGAAGGTGTTCTCCGGGTCCGGGCTGGTGACCTTCCGGTCGCCGCGGACACCCGGCAGGGCGGCGAGCAGCGCTTCGTGGGAGGCGCCGGCGTCGCGCATTAAACGCCCGACGGCGTCGCTTCCGGAGGAGAGGCCGAGCAGCAGCACTTCGGTGGAGACGAAGGTGTCGCCCAGGCGGTCGGCCTCCTCCTTGGCGTTTTGGATGGCCTGCAGGGCGGGCCGCGAGAGCTGAGCCTGTTGGGTGGATCCGCCGGAAGTTGCGGGCAGGGCCTTGATGGCGCTGCTGGCCTGGACGCTGACGGCATCCGGGTCCGCTCCCGTCGCGCGGAGAAGCGCGACGGCGACGCCTTCGCGCTGGTCCATCAGCGCCTTGAGCAGGTGGGCCGGTTCAACCTGGGGGTTTCCGGCGGTGGAGGCGTTCATGGCCGCGGCCGAAAGAGCCTCCTGGCTCTTGGTGGTGAATTTGACGTCCAAAGAGAGCTCCTTTCGGGGGCAGTTTTCCTAAGTTGAGTGTACTACGCTCAACTTTGCGGAGCACCGTTCCCTTGCCATGTTTGCCCATGGCGAAACTGCTGTCCAGAGCCTTAGGTCCTGCGGGGGTCACGCGGCAGGTTCGGGCCGGGACGCTGCTCTGTAGAGCAGCGCACCGGCCCGACTAATCATTGAAAACTGGTACGGCTACAGAATGCTGTCCCCACCGGAGCTGGTGGAGGATTCCGTGACTGTCCGGGTTGCTGCATCCAGGTTCGCTTCAGCGTCCAGGTTCACACCGAGACCGGCGTTCAGATCCGAGACGAGCTCGCCGTTGGTGCCGCCCTCATCCAGAATGCTGTCCCCACCGGAGCTGGTGGAGGATTCCGTGACTGTCCCGGGTGCTGCATCCAGGTTCGCTTCAGCGTCCAGGTTCACACCGAGACCGGCGTTCAGATCCGAGACAAGCTCGCCGTTGGTGCTGCCCTCACCCAGAATGCTGTCCCCACCGGAGCTGGTGGAGGATTCCGTGACTGTCCGGGTTGCTGCATCCAGGTTCG
>NZ_JBIVQC010000007.1:27325-162153 GCF_044754925.1 Pseudarthrobacter sp. NPDC092424
TTCGTTTCAGCGTCCAGGTTCACACCGAGACCGGCGTTCAGATCCGAAACAAGCTCGCCGCTGGTGTTGCCCTCACCCAGAATGCTGTCCCCACCGGAGCTGGTGGAGGACTCCGTGACTGTCCGGGTTGCTGCATCCAGGTTCGTTTCAGCGTCGAGGTTCGTTTCAGCGTCCAGGTTCACACCGAGACCGGCGTTCAGATCCGAAACAAGCTCGCCGCTGGTGTTGCCCTCACCCAGAATGCTGTCCCCACCGGTGCTGGTGGAGGATTCCGTGACTGTCCGGGTTGCTGCATCCAGGTTCGTCGCAGCGTCCAGGTTCGTTTCAGCGTCCAGGTTCACACCGAGACCGGCGTTCAGGTCCGAAACAAGCTCGCCGCTGGTGCCGCCCTCGCCCAGAATGCTGTCCCCACCAGTGATCGAGGATTCCGTGACTGTCCGGGTTTCAGCGTCCAAGTTCAGGTTCAGGCCAATGTGGGTTCCCGAGCCGAGGCCCAAACCGGAGCTGGTAGTGGTGTCGGAAGCGGAGGCTGCACCTGCGCCGAGGATGAGTATTCCTCCGGCGAAGACGGCGCTGCACAAAGTTGTACGTACGAAAGATTTCATGGTTGATATTCCTTCTTAGTGATGGGGGCCATGCACCAGTTGATGCTGGCTGGATTGTCGTCCGCGCATCGTGGCGCGGAGCGGCATCACTAGTCGGGCGAGAAGCCGTGCTCGAGGCTGATGGAACCCGGGAGCTCGTCAGAGCGGCGGAAGACATCGGTAAGTAAGGTGTGCGTCAAGGAAAGCTGGAAGACTGCCAGTCCATCCGCGAAAGCGGAGCCGGCTTCGCTGGCTGAGCGGAAGGTTGACCCTGAACCTGTCGGGGCCGTGGCCGGCGAACCGGGCCTATTGGGGAGGTCAGGACCCGGGTTCTGCGTCTGGATCTCCGACGTCTCACCACCAGCTGTGGATACCGGGAAGGCTGACTGGTCTTGGCGAAGCGGGGGCACATTGCCGGCGTCGAAGCGAACTGACGGGCCCCCTGACAGAACAGGGGCCCCGCTTGCAGCGTCCCCGCCCGGCGCATCGTTCGAGGACCCATTTATCGCCTCAGATGCCGCGGAGGGAGAAACTGCCGCTGCGGTGGGATCTTCGCCCACGACTACTGCGACCGGACTGATGGTTGATGCGACGGATGCTGTAACAGGTGCCACCACGTGGGCGAGGGTGCCGGTAACAGGTGCTGTGAGATCAGCGACCGTCGATGTGACCGGTGTGAGCACATCAGTGGCAAACCCGGTCAGCGGTCCGGCAACCTCCGCGACTTGACCATCCACGGAGGTTACCGGTGCTGCAACCGGGGCCACGGCCGCCTCCACGGGAGCCAGTACCGGGTCAACGATCTGGCGCGCTGCTGGAATCAGGGGCTCGGCACCAACGATGGCCGGTTCAAGGAGTGCCGCTACAGGAGCCTCAGCCCGTCTGGGTTCTTCCTCGGTGATCACAGGGGCCTCGGCTATCGAACCGGACGCAGTCTCACTGCCGGTGATTTTGTGAACGGCGTCCGTGACCGGGGGAAGCGGTTCGAAGGCGTGCGCTGATGCCGCGCCGAAAATGATCCAGCCAGCGGCTAGGAGTGTTCCGAGAACAAGAGTACGCAGGCCGGAGCGAAGCCATGGCAGACTGACGCCCATTGCCTCACCTCCAGATCTGACATTCTGCAGTCACGGTGTGCTCGAAAGAGAACTCAACAGCTGTTCGTTCTGTCCCGGGGCGCGGATGGGTACCGAATCAAAAAGAATCTGAACATCACCACAGCCGCCTCACGGTCGGAGCTGGCCGGTCGGGCCAGTCACGAGAGTCCAATCGCGGTGCCTTCGAAAGAGTCACGCGGGGTAGATCGCCACTGCAGAAGCCTTGACCACGAAGTACACCCGCACTCCCGGCGCCAGGCCCAGGTCCGCGGACGCCGCCGTCGTAATATCCGCCGCCAGGCCCCCGCCGCGCACCCGGATGCCGTCGCCGTGCGGCTCCAGGTCCGTGATGGTCACCGGGAAGGAATTGCGCGGGCTGCCGTGCGCGTCCGTCAGATACACGGAAACGGCCGACGGCGGGAACACGGCCACGCCGGGCCGGTCCGGCTTCAGCTCGGGGTGCTTCAGCTCGGCATCCTTCAGCTCCGGGTGCGCCAGTCCGTCCCCCGGCCCGTGGATGACCAGTTCACCCGCGAGGACCCCGTCCCCCCGCAGGGTTCCGGGCACGAAGTTCAGCCCGGCGAGCCCGGCGGCGAACGCGCTCCGCGGCTTTTCCAGCACCTCCCGGGTCGGCCCTTCCTCGACAATGCGGCCATTGTCCAGGACCACCACCCGGTCCGCGAGCATCAGCGCGTCGAGGGCGTCGTGCGTAATGATGATGGCCGGCCGGTCTGCCAGGACGCGCTTGAGCAGGCGGCGCAGCAGCGGTGCCGACCGGACATCCAGCGCGGCCATCGGCTCGTCGAGAAGGAGCAGGGCGGGATCGGCCGCGAGCGCCCGGGCCACCGCCACGCGCTGCGCCTGGCCGCCGGAGAGTTCAGCCGGCCGGCGGTCCGCAAGGTCCGCCGCTTCCACCTCGGCCAGCCACCGCATTGCCTGCTCCCGGGCCGCGCTCCGCGCCAAACCAGCACTCCGGGGCCCGAACGCCACATTGTCCACCACACTGAGGTGCGGGAACAGCAAGGGCTCCTGCGCCAGCAGCGCCGTCCCGCGCTGATGCGGCGGCAGCCAGGTTCCATCAGCCGTATGGAACAGCGACCGGCCGTTGAGCTCGGCCTCCCCATGCTCCGGCCGCAGCAGCCCGGCGATCACATCCAGCAGCGTCGACTTCCCCGCCCCGTTTGGCCCCATCACCGCCACAGTTTCCGCGGCCCCCACGCGAAGTGCCACGTCCAGGCCCCGCCCGGCCACGGCTGCCTCGACCCGGAACGTCACTGGACGCTCCCGCTCGGGGCGGGCTCCGGCGTCGTACGCCCCACGGAGATGCGCGGACCTGAACCCGGGCGCCGATACGCGAGCGCCACCACGGCGACCGCCACGGCAACCAGCACCAGGGAAAGCGCGACGGCGGCGTCCGGGTCGGTCTCCCGCTGCAGGTAGATTTCCAGCGGCAAGGTCCGGGTTACCCCCTGCAGGCTGCCGGCGAACGTGAGGGTGGCGCCAAACTCGCCGAGGCTGCGCGCAAAGGCGAGTACCGCGCCCGACGCGAGCCCCGGCAGGACCAGCGGAAGCGTGACCCGCCGGAAGACGACGCCGGGGGCGGCGCCGAGGGTCGCGGCCACGGCCTCGTACCGCTGGCCGCCGGTGCGCAGCGCCCCCTCGAGGCTCACCACCAGGAACGGCAGCGCCACGAAGGTCTGGGCCAGAACCACCGCGGCCGTGGAAAACGCCACCTGAAGGCCCAGAACCTCCAGGGCACCGCCCAGCAACCCCTGGCGGCCGAACGTATACAGCAGCGCGATGCCACCCACCACCGGCGGCAGCACCAGCGGCAACAGCACCAGCGACCGCAGCAGCCCCTGCAAGGGGAACCTTCCCCGGGCCAGGACCAGCGCCAGCGGCACGCCGAGCAGGACGCAGAGCACGGTGCTCGCCGCGGACGTCCGCAAGCTCAGGCCCAGGGCGTCCAGCGCGGACGGCGACGTGACCAGCGGAACGAAGTTGGCCCAGTCCACCCGGGCCACCATCGCGGCCAGCGGCAGGACCACTACCAGGGCAGCGAGGACCGCCACGCCGGGAATCCAGCGCGGCATGCCGGTGTAGGCCTGGCGGGTCATGAGCCGCCCGCTTCCCCGCCGGTCCGGAAACCCGCCTCCTCCAGGACACGCTGGCCTTCCGGGCCGGTGACGAGCTGAATGAACGCATCGGCCGCGGCCTTGTCCCCTGCTCCGGCCAGCGTCGCGATGGGATAGGTGGCGGGTGCGTCCGCAGCCTCCGGGAACGGCACGCTGTCCACTTTCCCGACGGCGGCGCGGACGTCTGTCCGGTACACCAGCCCGGCGTCAGCCTCCCCGGAGATCACCTTGCCCAGGACGTCCGTGACGGAGTTTTCCTCGCTGACGGGCTTCAGGTCCGTGCCGGTCCGCCGGGCCACTGCGGCGGCCGCCGCCCCGCACGGCACCTGCGGTGCACAGGCAACGAGCCGCGTCCCGGGCCGGGCCAGGTCCGCGAAAGTGCGGATGCCGGCCGGGTTTCCCGGCGGAACCGCGAGCGCCAGGGTGTTCACCGCGAAAACCCGGGTGCCGCCGTCGGCCATTCCTGCCTGAGTGACCCGCTCCATTGTGGCCGTATCCGCGGAGGCGAACACGTCCGCGGGTGCGCCCTGGCTGATCTGGGTGGCGAGGTCCGACGAGCCGGCGAAGCTCAGCTGTACATGCATTCCGGGGTGCTGTTCCTCGAAACTTGCCGCGAGCTCGGTGAAGCTGGCTTTCAGGGAAGCGGCCGCGAACACGGTCAGGGTTCCGCCGGAGCCGGCGGCAGGCGCACACGCCGCAAGCCCCAGCAGGAGCACGACGGCGGCCATCGCCTGGATAGCGCGCGAGCGCCGCGATGCGGGCCGGCCGCTCCCCCGCTTCACGCCGCTCCCTTGCCCTGCGGCGTTTCGATGATCACGGTGGTCGCCTTGACCACGGCAGTGGCGACCGACCCCGGCTCCAGGCCCAACTCGCGGACGGCCTCGCTGCTCATCAGGGACACCACCCGGAACGGCCCGCACTGGAGCTCCACCTGGGCCATGACCTTGTCCGCGGTAATGGCGGTGACCAGGCCCACGAACCTGTTCCGCGCGGAACTCCCGGTGCGGTGCGGATCATCCGGCAGCTGCGCCAGGCGCTGGGCGTGCTGCGCCAGTTCCAGGCCGTCCACGGCGAGCCGCCCCGAATCGTCCTTCTTCGGCGTGAGGGACCCGTTCTCCGTCCAGCGGCGGACGGTATCGTCACTAACGCCCAGAAAACGGGCAGCTTCAGAGACGCGGATGAGTGCCATTTAGCCATCCTAATCCGCAAATGCGGTTCTCGCGCCAGATAACCTATCCCCTCCGCACGGCTAGCCGTGCGGAGTCCAAACCGGCCCTCCACGCATTCCCCCCACGTGACGCTCTCTCACTTAACGCCGGTCCCCGGCCGACGCTCTCTCACTTAACGCCAGTCCCCGGCCGACGCTCTCTCACTTCCCACCACCGTTCTGCGGCAAGGTGAGAGAGGGTTGACGTTTAAGGCGCATTAAGTGCGAGAGCGTCCGGGTTTGGGCGGCATTAGGTGAGAGAGCGTCACAAGTGGGGCGGCGTACCTCCGGCACTAGACTTCCACCATGGCCATCTACCTGGACCCGCCGCTCTGGCCTGCGCACGGAACGCACTTCTCGCACATGGTCTCGGACACGTCCCTCGAGGAGCTCCATGCGTTTGCCGCGGCCGCCGGCATCCCGGACCGTGCGTTCGACGGCGACCACTACGACGTCCCCGAGCGCCGCATCCCGGACCTGGTGGCCGCCGGCGCAATCCAGGTGGAGGGCCGGGTACTGGTCCGGAAGCTGATCGCCAGCGGCCTGCGTATCCCCGCCCGGCAGCGGAACAAGTCCCTCAAAGTTCCGCTGCTGAACCGCTGGAACACCATCCTGCCGGGCCACGATGCCCTGTTCCTTGACCTCCTGGACCGCTGGAGCGAGGACCACCGCCACTACCACGGCTGCACCCATCTGCTCTCGGTACTGGAATCCCTGGACCTGCTCACCGATCCGGCCGAGCCGCCGCGGACCGTGCTCCTGGCCGCCTGGTTCCACGACGCCGTCTACCGCGGCATCGCGGGCCAGGATGAGGAGGAGTCGGCGCGACTGGCCGAGGAACGGCTCACCGCTGCGGGCCTTCCGGAGGGTGAGGTGGCGGAAGTGGCGCGCCTGGTACGGCTTACCTCGGACCACCGGCCGGGGCCGGGGGACGACGACGGCGCTCTCCTCTGCGACGCCGACCTCTCCGTCCTCGGCGGCGAGCCGGACGAATACTCCCGGTACGTTGCCGCCGTCCGGAAAGATTACGCGCACATCGGCGACGCTGACTTCGCAGCCGGACGCGCCGCCGTCGTCCGCCGCCTGCTGGAACTCGAGCCCCTCTTCCACACCGCGAGGGCCCGCGAACTGTGGCTTTCCGCGGCGCGGCGGAACCTGCAGGGTGAGCTGGCATGAACGCCCCCGATCCGAAGGTGACGCACCTGCGCACCGCCGGCGCCGCGCATCGGCAGGTTCCTTACGCGGTCCGGTTCGAATGGGGGGCCGACGGCGGCAGGACGGTAGCGCCGGGTGCGGACCTCGTGGTGGTGGTCGACGTCTTCTCGTTCGGCACCTGCGTCAGCGTCGCCCTGGACCGCGGCGCAGAGGTGTTCCCGTTTCCCTGGAAGGACACGCGCGCGGAGTCGTTCGCTGCCGGCCGGCGGGCCGAGCTCGCGGGTCCCCGGGGCGGCGGCGGGCTGAGCCTGTCCCCGATGTCATTCCGGAGCGCGCCAGCGCTGGAACGGGTGGTGCTGCCCTCGCCGAACGGTTCGGCGCTGTGCCACCTGCTGGCCGGAGAGGCGCCCCTGGTGGCCGCGGTGTCTCTCCGCAACGCCGCAGCGACGGCGGACTGGGTGGCCGCCAACCTGCCGGAGGACGCCGTGATCGCAGCAGTTGCCGCCGGAGAGCGCTGGCCGGACGGGACGCTGCGCCCGGCTGTCGAAGACCAGATCGGCGCCGGCGCCTTCATCGCCGGACTGCTGGCCGCGGGCCGGGGCGGGTATGAGGCCGAGGACGGCAAGCCTGCCTACTCCCCCGAAGCGCTGGCGGCGGCCGCCGTGTTCGAGGCCGCCGAGCCGCGCCTGCGCGAGATGCTGCACGGCTGCTCCAGCGGGCGGGAACTCGCCGGCGCGGGCTACGCCGGAGATGTGGACATCGCCGCCGAACTCGACGACAGCGACTCCGTGGCACTCCTCAGGGACGGCAGCTTCCGCCCGCTCTGACGGGGCCGCTCTGATCCGTCCGCCCTAGACCAGCAGCCGGCGGTGTTATCAGCGGTAGGTGCTGACGAAGGGCGTGTCCGTGGGCACGATCTGCTTGCCCAGCGGCATCAGGGACACCGGAATGAGCTTCAGGTTGGCGATGGCCAGCGGGATCCCGATGATGGTCATGGCCATGGCCACCGCGGTCATGACATGGCCGATGGCGATCCAGATACCGGCCACCACCAGCCAGATGACATTGCCCAACATGGGAAAGACTCCGGTGCCGCCCGGTTTATCCACCACCATCCGGCCAAACGGCCACAGCGTGTAGGCCGCGATCCGGAAGGACGCGATGCCCCAGGGAATGGTGACGATCAGCAGGCAGCAGATGACGCCGGCGGCGAAGTATCCCAGCGCAAGCCAGAAGCCGCCGAAAACCAGCCAGATGATGTTGAGGAGTGTCTTCATCCATCCATTGTGCAGCGGATGTCCGCCAAAAAGGCTCGGGGAATCCCCTGAACCGACCCCTACCCAGGCCGGCCTAAACCGTTTACATGGGAAATCAGACCGTGGCGGCAAACCTCGCCGCGTGCACGAAGGCCCGGATTTTGGCCAGGTCCTTGACCCCGCGGGAGGACTCAACGCCGGATGATACGTCCACACCCCAGGCCTGGGCCGCCGCCGCTGCCGGACCGACGTTCTCCGGATGAAGCCCGCCGGCAAGCAGCCAGTTGCGGCCCTGCAGCCCGGGGATCCCGGCCATGGAGGCGTAGTCCCACTCCTCACCCGAGCCGGGCACGGCGGCGTCGATGAGGAGGAGGTCCTCGCCCCAGTCCTCGAACTCAGCCGGCGCGGCACCCATGGTGACGGCCCTGACCAGCTTCATGCCGGCGTCGTGCGCGGTCGCGACGTCCTCCCGGGAGCGCTGGCCGTGCAGCTGGATCCATTCGAGGCCTGCCGCGCGGGCGATGGCCACGGCGTCGGCCACGGGCTCGTCGCGGAAGACGCCGATCGCCACCACTCCTTCGGGGACGTCCGCCAACAGGGCACGCGCCTGGCCGGGCGAGACGACCCGTGGGCTGGCGGTCAGGACGAACCCCACGGCGTCCGCTCCGGCGTTCACAGCCTCGCATACCGATTCGGGCGTGCTGAGACCGCACACTTTGATGAACATTCCCGGCTCCTTCAGGTTTGTAGGTGTCCCCCGCAGGACAGTAGCAGGGTCCGGGGGCCGGTGGCATTGCCGGAACACTAGGCTGGGCAGATGGAGATCATCCGGTATGCAGACCTGAAGGCCGAACCGTGGCGCAACGGCGGCGGCGTTACGCGGGAAATCGCCCGCGGCGTTGCGGATGACGGCGGTACTGCCGGGAGTTCAGCCGCTTGGGACTGGCGGGTCAGCATTGCGGAGGTGGGCAAAGCAGGCGAATTCTCGGCCTTCCCCGGCATGGAGCGGGTCCTCACGGTGATCGACGGAGAGCTGTTCCTCCTCACCGTGGACGGGGTGGAACATCCCTTGGAGAAGTTCCGGCCGTTCCGCTTTTCCGGCGGCGCGGCCACGGCCGGCGCCCTGCCGACGGGGGACGTCCGTGACCTGAACGTCATCACCCGCACCGGTGCTTTCAAGGGCTACACGTCCATCATCGAACTGTCCAAGAAGCGCGCCCACCCGCTGTTTGCGGGGCAGTTCGGGATCCTGCTGCAGGGGCAGGCGGCAGTTTCTCCGGGCGCCGAGGCACTGGACCGGTATGACGCCGTCACAGGTTCTGACGCCGAAACCCCCGAGATCCTGGGCCGGGGCTTCCTGGCCGTGGTCTCCATCGACGCAGTAGCCGGCTAGCGACAGCCGGGTCAGGCCAGCCTTCCCTCGCCAAGCGGAGCCTTTCCACACTGGCTGTTGCCGGTGGGCGCTCCTAGACTCAGGCTATGACCACTTCATCGTTCAACTCGCTTCTGTCCACCCAGATCGGTAACGAATTCACGGCCTCGCAGCAGTACATCGCGGTGGCCACGTGGTTCGCCAACCAGGACCTCCCGCAGCTGGCCCGGTACTTCTACCGGCAGTCCGTGGAGGAACGGAACCACGCCATGATGATGGTCCAGTACATGCTGGACCGGGACATCCCCTTCACGATTCCGGGCGTTCCCGCCGTCCGGAACGACTTCGGCTCCGTGACGGAACCGCTGGCCCTTGCGCTCGAACAGGAAAAGGAAGTCACGCGCAACATCGAGGACCTCTTCCGTGCGGCCCGCGGCGAAAACGATGCCCTGGGCGAGCAGTTCATGCTCTGGTTCCTCAAGGAGCAGGTGGAGGAGGTAGCGTCCATGACCACGCTGGTGAACATCGCCGAGCGCGCTGACAACCTGTTCGACATCGAGAACTTCATCGCCCGCGAAACCATCGGTGATGGCGGCCGGGATGCCGCGGCACCCGAAGCGGCCGGCGGCACGCTCTAACCCTGGCAGGGCGGACCGGTGAGGTTCGCCACCAACCCGGCCACCCGCCGTCGGGCGTTGCTACGCTGGGACCAAGGCCTCTCCCAGGCCTCCGGACGACGGTTCAGTACCCGGCACGCGACAAGACTGGCCACAGGAGCTCCTATGTCGTGGTTAGTCCTGATTTTTTCCGGCGCGCTGGAAGCCGTCTGGGCTGCCGCCCTACACCGCGCCTCCACACTGCCGGGCCGGCGCCGCATCGCGCCGGCGGCGCTCTTCCTGGCGGCAGCGGCAGCGAGCACGGGCGGCCTGGCCTTCGCGATGCAATCCATCCCCACCGGCACGGCGTACGCCGTGTGGGTGGGCGTCGGCGTGGTGCTGACGTCCGCGTACGCGATCGCCACCAAGGTGGAGCGCCCGACGGCGGCCCGCCTCCTCCTGCTCGCGGGAATAGCGGCGTGCGTGGCCGGGCTGAAGGTGGTGGCGTGATGCGTGCGGGTCGCCTCGCCTGGCCGGTGCTGCTGGTTTCCGCGGTCCTCGAAGCCGTCTGGGCAACAGCCCTGGGCCTGTCCAACGGCTTCACCGAGCCGCTTCCCACCCAGGTCTTTCTTGTCGCCGCCGGCCTGAGCCTCGGGGGCCTCGGCTACGCCACCCGCCACATCCCGTTGGGCACTGCCTACGCCGTGTGGGTGGGCATCGGCGCGGCACTCACGGTGGGCTGGGCGATGGCCACCGGCGCGGAGCCGTTCAGCGTCCTCAAACTGCTGTTTATCGCCGGGATTGTGGGTTGCGCCGCCGGTTTGAAGAGGCTCCCGGCCAGCCCCCGCTGACTCTCCCCACCTTTGCCGCCACCTGACGGTGCGTCCCGGCGAAACGCCGTCGTACGCGGCCTTCCGACTACCAAAGGCGGGGGAACCCGGCGTCGGAGCTTCCCCGTCCGGTTTAGGCTTTTGCCATGGACTCCCCCGAGATCACCGAGGCCGTCGACGCCCTGCGCGGGCGGCTCGCGGACGGCCGCCGCATCATCCTGGGCATCGCCGGCGCACCGGGCTCGGGGAAATCGACGTTCGCGGCATGGCTGCAGCAGCAGTTCGGGCCCGGTTCCGCCGTGGTGGTGCCCATGGACGGCTTCCACCTGGCCAACGCCATCATTGACGGCACGCCGCTGCGGCAGCGCAAAGGAGCCATGGACACGTTCGACGCCGGCGGGTACCTGGCACTGCTCCGGCGCCTGGTGAGCCGGGACGAGGAAGTGGTGTACGCACCGGAGTTCCGGCGCACCATCGACGAACCCGTGGCCGCGTCGATCGCCGTGCCTGCCGCGGTGCCGCTGGTCATCACGGAAGGCAACTACCTGCTGGTGGAGCAGGGACCGTGGAAGGACATCCGGGCCCAGCTGGACGAGGCCTGGTTCGTGGACACGCCGCAGGATCTCCGGATGAGCCGGCTGGTGGCCCGGCACATCGGGTTCGGCATGGAGCCCCGGGCGGCGCAGGCATGGGCCGCCGGACCCGACGAAGCCAACGCCCGCATCATTATGGCCACCAAGGCCAGCGCAGACCGCATCATCAACTGGTAAAACGAGGAGAACCCTGATGACCCCTTCAGTCCCCCTGGGAGACGGATTCAACGTCAGCCCGCTCGGCTTCGGCGGCATGGCCCTGACCCCCGTTTACGGCGAGGTGGATCCGGCAGAGGCCCTGGAGACGCTGCACCACGCGGTGGATTCCGGTGTCAGCTTCATCGACACCGCGGATATCTACGGCGGGGGCAGCAACGAGGAACTCATTTCCCGGCTGCTGAAGGAGCGGCGGGACGAGGTCCAGCTGGCCACAAAGTTCGCGCTGGTGGGCACGCCCACGGACGGGTACACGGACATCCGGGGCGACGCCGCCTACGTCCGGCAGGCAGTGGACCGCAGCCTCCAGCGGCTGGGCACGGACGTGATCGACCTCTACTACATGCACCGCCGTGACCTCCGCGTTCCGATTGTGGAAACCGTGGAGGCCATGGCAGAGCTGGTGCAGCAGGGGAAGGTCCGGCACCTTGGCCTGTCCGAGGTGACGGCGCAGGAACTCGAAGAAGCCTGTGCCGTCCATCCCATTGCGGCCGTCCAGAGCGAGTGGTCCATCTGGAGCCGCGACGTGGAACGCAACGTTGTTCCTGCCGCAGCCGCCCTGGGTGTGGGCTTCGTGCCCTACTCACCCCTGGGCCGGGGATTCCTTACCGGCACCGTTGACGCCTCTGCACTGGGTTCCGACGACTTCCGCCGCAAGATTCCGCGGTTCGCGCCGGAGGCCGCCAGCGCCAACCAGGCCGTGGTGGATGCCGTGCAGGCCGTTGCGGAGCAGCTGGGCGCCACCCCGGCGCAGGTCGCCCTGGCCTGGCTGCTGGCGCAGGGCAAGCGGCTGGACCTTCCGGTGGTCCCCATCCCCGGCACCCGCAAGGCGGCCCGGATCGACGAAAACCTTGGCGCGCTTGCCCTGGAGCTGACCCCCGCGCAACTGGACGCCTTGGACTCAGCCTCGGCCGCCGTCGTCGGCTCCCGGTCCGCCGATCCCAACTGGGTGTCGCAGGGGCGGGAATAGGGCGGGGACCATGGATTCGCTGGTCTACGACCTGCCTGCCCTGACCATCCGCCGGATTTCGGTCAGCGAGATGGACAACAACGTATACCTGCTGACGGCCAAAGCCAGCGGGGAACAGGTGTTGATCGATGCCGCGGACAACCTTTCAGCCATCCGGCAGCTGCTCGCAGACGCCGCCGCGGACACGTCCGCCGCGCCCCGGCTCGCACTGATCGCCACCACCCACCAGCACTGGGACCACGTCCGTGCGCTCCCGGAGCTGGTTGCCGCGACCGGTGCGCCCACCGCTGCGGGAGCGGACGACGCCGATGCGCTGCCCGTTCCGGTGGACCGCCGCCTGGCGCACGGGGACACGGTAGCCGTGGACGGGTTCCAGCTCGAGGCTGTCCACCTACGCGGGCACACCCCAGGTTCCATCGCCTTCGTGTACCGCGACCCGGACGGGCCGCCGCACATCTTCTCCGGTGATTCGCTGTTCCCCGGCGGTGTGGGCAACACGCAAAAGGACCCGGAACGGTTCAACTCACTGCTGGCCGACGTCACTGACCGGCTGTTCGGCACGTACCCAGATGCCGCCGTCGTACATCCCGGCCATGGAAAGCCGACGACGCTCGGTGCCGAACGCCCGCACCTGGATGAGTGGCGCGCCCGGGGCTGGTGAAGCCCTGGGTTTCAGCTACAGATTCGGACAGCCGCGCCCGTGATCCGGGTAGCGGCTGTCCGTTTCAGTAGCGGAAATCCGTAACGTTAGCGGCTGCGGCGTTCGTTCGACGCCGGAGCTGATGCACGGCGCGGGCCGCTGCGGGCCGGACGGCCGGAGCCGCCGCCTGCGAACGAGCCGCCCGAGGTTCCGCCGGTGGTGGAGGACCAGACAGCTTTGCTGCCGCCGTTGCCGGTCCGCTGCCCGCCCGAGCGCTGCTCGCCGGAACGCTGGCCGCCGGTGCGGGCGCCTGCGCCTGCCGCGGCGCGCTGGCCGGTTGCCGGGCGTCCGCTGCGCTGTCCGCCGGAGGAAGCCGGACGTCCGGTTCCGCCGCGGGGGGCGTCGCTGCGGGTGATGCGTGAATCCGTGCGGCCTTCAGCGGCGCGCCCGTCCGAACCGCGGCCGGCCGATGAGCGGCCACCTGCTGCGGGGACGTCGTTGCGGTGGGTGCCGGCGATGCCGCGGCCACGGCCATTGCGGCGGGCCGCAGCTGCCGCAATGGCACGGTCCTCATTCTGCTCAGCCACACGGTCGAAGGCTGCGCGGGCTTCGGTGCGGCCCTCGAAGGCTGCCGCCCGGCGCTCGGCGCGGGGGACGTCGGTGCGGACCGGCTCAGCCGAGACCTTGCCGCGGCCGCCACGGCCACCGCGTCCACCGGTGGTCGGTGCAGCCTGGCGGCGGGCCCGCTTGCGCTCGGCGTTGGCGCCCGTGGAGGTGCCGCCGCCCTGCTTGGCAGCCTTGGCGGCCAGCAGCGCAGCGCGGGTGCGGGGGTCAACCTTGTCTGCGATCTCGCCCACCAGTTCGGCCACGATCGGCGAGTTGGCGGTGACGCGCTCAAAGCTGACGTCCACGCCGGCGGCCTTCATGAGCTTCTTGACGTCGGTCTGCTGCTCGGGGAGCGTCAGGGTGACCACGGTGCCGTCGGAACCGGCGCGGGCGGTACGGCCCGAGCGGTGCAGGTAGGCCTTGTGCTCGGTGGGCGGATCAACGTGGATCACCAGTTCGACGTCGTCCACGTGCACGCCGCGGGCTGCGACGTCGGTGGCCACCAGGACGCGGACGTCACCGTTGGAGAACTCGGCGAGGTTGCGGTCGCGGGCGTTCTGCGACAGGTTGCCGTGCAGGTCCACGGCGGGGATCCCGGCGTCGGTCAGGGTCTTGGCCAGCTTGCGGGCGTGGTGCTTGGTCCGCATGAAGAGGACGCGGCGGCCGGCGCCGGAGGCGAGCTCAACGATCAGCTGCTTCTTGACGGTCTGGTCGTTGACCACCAGCACGTGGTGCTCCATGGTGGTCACCGCGGCCTGCGGATCGTCCACGGAGTGGGTCAGCGGGTTGGACAGGTAGCGCTGGACGATCTTGTCCACGCCGTTGTCGAGCGTGGCGGAGAACAGCAGGCGCTGGCCCTGGCTGGGGGTCATGTCCATGAGCTTCTTCACCACGGGCAGGAAGCCGAGGTCAGCCATGTGGTCGGCCTCGTCCAGGACCGTGATTTCCACGGCTTCCAGGGTGAGGATGCGCTGGCGGATCAGGTCTTCAAGGCGGCCCGGGCAGGCGATGACAATGTCGACGCCGGCGCGCAGGGCCTTTTCCTGCCGCGCCTGGGAGATGCCGCCGTAGATCACCGTGGTGTTCAGGCCGGCAGCCTTGGCCAGCGGCTCGATGGTGGCGTTGATCTGGGTGGCCAGTTCGCGGGTGGGTGCCAGGACCAGGCCCATGGGGCGGCCGGGCTTGCGGAAGTACGGTGCTTCGCGCTCGGCGAGGCGTGCCACCAGCGGGATGGCGAACGCGATGGTCTTGCCGGAGCCGGTGCGGCCGCGGCCCAGGACGTCGCGTCCTGCGAGGGTGTCCGGGAGGGTCTTCACCTGGATGGGGAACGGGGTTTCGATTCCCTGCGCGGTGAGGGTGTCGGCAAGGGCCTTGGGCGTGCCGAGGGCAGCAAAAGTAGTCATTAAGTCAAAGGTCTTTCTGGCGGTGTCCGTGCGGACATCGGCCCCCGATGCCGGTTGGCTCAAGGGTTCGCCGAAGAAAAGTCAGGTGGTCACACCAGCCTGCTGCCGCTTATGCAAAGCGGCGGCCGGGACCAAATGGAACGCGTTCATCGACGCAGGATGTGCCTCTCACATGAAAAAAGCCCAGACCCTTTTATGAAGGGAAACCCGGGCATCACTGCACATCAAGTTCCACCAGTCTAGCATCCTTCGCAGCTTCCCCCCGCCGCGGCAGGCCTGAGGCGTTGCCTCAGGCGCCACGGCGGGGCAGTGTTGAGGCATGAGCGAACAGGCGGCACACCACCATGGCACGCACGACGGCGGTGCCTCCCCGGACGGGGGCGACGGCGGCATCGGCAGCGGGATCCGCGGTGACGATGCCGCGTCGATCTGGGACGAAAGATACCGGACCAAGCCACAGATATGGAGCGGCAGGCCCAACCCGCAGCTGGTACGGGAGGCGGGCGGACTGCGGCCGGGCAAGGCGCTGGACCTTGGCTGCGGCGAGGGCGCCGACGCCATCTGGCTGGCGCAGCAGGGCTGGACGGTGACGGCCGTGGACGTTTCTGCCGTCGCGCTGGAACGCGCGCAGTCGCATGAGAAGGCTGTCCTGGCGAGGGAAAGCGTGCACGCGGCCGATGGCGCCATTGCCAGCCGGATCACCTGGCAGCAGGCCGACCTGGAGCATTGGCGGCCCGAAGGGCATTTCGACCTGGTGACCTCCCAGTTCCTGCACTCGCAGGAACTGGGCTGGCAAGGGCCGCTGCGGGCCGCTGCTGCGGCGGTCAAGCCCGGTGGAACCCTGCTGGTGGTGGGGCATCATCCGGACCGGCTTCCGCCGTGGGGCGCCGGCCATCACAACCACCGCGAGATGTTCTACACGGGCGACGAACTGGTCCGCGGGCTGGAACTGGACGGCCGGGGGTGGCAGCTCGAAGTGGAGACGAGCCGCGAGCGTCCCGTTACCGGACCGGACGGCCAGGAGGCGGTCATCGCCGACGTCGTGGTCCGCGCCACCAGGCTGCCCTAAGCCCCGTCAAGCGGGGACGCGACCCGCGGCGTGACGAAGGCGGCGGCGAAGGCAACCAGGGCGGTCAGCGCGAAGACCCCGGCGAAGGATGCCGCCGTCGTCGTAAACGCCGCGAAGACGATGCCCGTGGCGGCGAGCGCCAGCGCCCCGCCGAGGGAATCAGCGATGGACATGGCGGAGCTGTTGAACCCTTCGTCGTCCTTGCTGGAGAGCGCCAGCGTCATGACGCTCAGGCGCGGGTAGAGCATCCCCATGCCGCCGCCGGCGAACACCCAGCCGGAAATCACGACGGCGGCGGGCAAGTACAGCGCGGCCGTCGCCAGGGCAAGGATCACTGCGCCCAGGACCATGAGCGACCCGGCGCGCACGGCGGTGCGGTGGGAAAGCCGGTCGCCCAGCCGCCCCTGCAGAGCGGCTGCAGCAGCCCACGCCAGCGCCCCCAGGGTCAGCGTCAGCCCCGCGAAGGTGGGTGAAAAAGCGTACTCCTCGATCAGCAGGTACGGCAGATACACCTCCGCGCCGAAGAACGCCGCCGAAACCATGCCGCGCGACAGGATCACGCTGGGCAGGCCGCGGCGGGCCGTGAGGGTGCCCCGGGGGACAAGCGGGCGGACTGCCGCGAGGGCAAGGACGACGGCGGCAACGGCCAGGAGCACGGTGGCGGGCGGGAATCCCGGGATGCGGACTTCTGCGGAGAGGTTCAGCCCGAGGACCGCGACTGCGGCCAGCGCAGCCCAGGCGAGCCTGTCCGGAGCCCACGAGGTGCTCGGGGATTCCCCCGGGCCCTCCGCCGAGGCCGGGCCATGGCCGCGCAGCACCGGCGCCACCATGGCCAGCGCCGGGACGATGAGCCCCACCACGCCGAGGAACACCCAGTGCCAGCTGAACACCTGCGCCACGATGCCCGCGGCGAAGGGTCCCACCAGGGACGGGATGACCCAGGCGGCCGAGAACGCAGCGAAGATCTTCGGGTGCAGCTGGGGCGGGTAGATCCGGGCCACCAGCACGTACAGGGCAACGGTCAGCGCTCCGCCTCCGAGGCCCTGCACCAGCCGGCCGGCCACCAGCAGCGGCATGCTGGCGGCGGTGCCCGCGATCAGCAGGCCCAGCGCGAAGAGTGCCACCGAAGCGTAGAGCGGGGCGGCGGGGCCGCGCCGGTCGGACCAGTTGCCCGCGCCCACCATGCCGATCACACCAGTGGCCATGGGCCCGGCGAACGCGAGGGCGTACAGGCCGGCGCCGTCGAGTTCGCGGCTGACCAGGGGCATGATGGTGGTCACCGCGAGGGATTCGAATGCTGCGAGGAACACCAGCGCGCACGTCCCGATGGTCACCCAGAGGAAGGGACGCCGGAGGACGCTGCCGCCGGGCCGGGTGGCGGGGTCCGCCCGCACCTCAGCCAACGAAGCGGTCCCGCCCTGCACGGTAGCCGAACACTGCCGCCAGGGCCCCGACCACCAGGAACAGGATTCCGGCGGCAGCGAAGGAACCCGTTCCCTGATGCAGCTGCCCGACCAGGAGCGTCCCCGTGGAGCCGAGCCCATAGCCCAGGCCCTGCATCATGCCGGACAGGTGCGCGGCAGTATGCCCGTCCCGGGTGCGCAGCATGATCATGGTCAGCGCCACTGCGGTGAGGCTGCCCTGGCCAAGTCCCAGCAGCCCGGCCCACACCCACACCAGCTCCAGCGGACCGAAGATGCTGAGCGCAAAACCCGCACCGGTCATCAGCGCCACCACCGTATTGATGGCGCGCTGGTCGCGGAACCGGGCCGCGAGGGCCGGTGCAAACAGGGAACCGAGCATCTGCAGCACGATGCTGGCTGACACGATCAGGCCCGCAGTCGCGCCGTCCACGCCGCGTTCGCGCAGGATCGGCGCCAGCCAGGCGAACACGCTGAAGGACATCATGGCCTGCAGCACCATGAACAGGGTCACCTGCCACGCCACCGCGGAGCGCCAGACATTCACGCCTTCGTGGATGGCGCGGTGCCGTACAGAGCGCTGCCGGACCGCGACGGGCAGGAACAGGAAAAGTACGACGGCGGCAGGCGCCGCCCAGAGCCACAGGGCCAGGGTCCACTCTCCCGTGGCCGCGTAGACGGGGTAGGTAAAGCCCGCCCCGAGGGCCGCGGACGCGCAGATGGCCGTGGTGTACAGCCCTCCCATCAGGCCCAGCCGATGGGGGAAGTCACGCTTCACCAGGCCGGGAAGCAGGACGTTGCAGAGCGCGATGGCAGCGCCGCAGGCGGCCGTCCCGGCCAGGAGCGCGGGAAGGTGTCCGCCCAGGTCCGCGGGGCGCAGCAGGAGCCCTGCCGTCAGGACAGCCATGGCGCCGAGCAGGACCCGTTCCGCACCGAACCTGCGGGCCAGGGCGGGCGCCAGCGGCGCGAACACGCCGAGCAGTGTCACGGGCAGAGTGGTCAGTACCACCACAGCCCAGCCGGGCAGGGCAGCCTCTGCCCGGATTTCGGGCAGTACCGCGGAGAAGCTGGAGAAGACGGTCCGGAGGTTGAGCCCGATGAGCACCAGGCAGACGCCCAGGAAAGCGAGCTGCCGCCGGCTTTCCACCTGCGTGGGTGCCGGCACCGGCACCTCATCGACTTCCGCGTCCACCAGGGTGCCGGGCAGGGATTGCCGGACTTCCGTTCCTGCGTTTCGGCGCCTCCCTGCCCGTGCCCTTGTCATTTCCCTCATCCGGCCATTCTGTCAGGCAGGGACAGCTGCAGGGTTATCCACAAAGGGCGGGAATGCCCTCGACCGTCCCGCCGGGGCCTTCATAAGGTGGAGACCCGACCAGCCGTACTGCACGCCTTCAACACGTCCAGGAGAAAAATGGGACCGACACCGCTTCCGGAACGCCAACATCCTGACGCCACCCGGGGAAGCTCGTCCGACGGTGAAGCTGCCGGCGGCAAAAAGAAGCATTCCGGAGGTCCACTGGGTGCAAATGGCCTGTCCAGCCTGATTGTGGCGTGCCTGTGCGTGGCCAGCATGAACTTCACTGCACCGGGCGCAATGATCCTGATGTTCATGACCACTCCCCACAACGGCCCGCCTGCTTTTCCATGGCTGGTTGCGCTGCTGTTTTACAGCGCTCCCGTACTTTTTGCCGTGATATCGGTTGTGCTTGCCATACGCGCGGTAAGAGGTTCCCCGCGAAGGTCCGGGGACTGGAAAGCGGCAGTCGCGGCCATGTGTATTTGCGGCCTCGTGGTGGTCCTCGCGCTGGTCACGGGCCTGCGCCTCCTGGGGCTGTACTGACCGCGTGCGCGTTGGGCTGGTGGAAACCCTGATTGTCCGCCGGTTGGGCCCCGTTATCCTTGGAGGGATGAGCGAATCCCCAGAAGACCCCCAGCAGCCGCATGTCCCGAGGCCCGTCACGCCCGGGACCCAGGCATCGTTCGGCACGTACGGCGGCCGTCCGGTCAGTTTCGTCCGCCGCGGCACGCGCCTGCAGGGCCGCCGGCAGGCTGCCTGGGAGGAGCACGCCGAACGGTGGGCGGTTGACGTCCCGCGGCACGTCGCCAACACCTCCGTTCATCCGGAATACACGTTCGACGCCGAAGCGGAGTTTGGGCGCAAGGCTCCCCTCGTGGTGGAAATCGGCTCAGGGCTTGGGGACGCCATCTGCCACGCCGCTGAGCAGAACCCGGATACCGACTTCCTGGCCGTGGAGGTCTATACCCCGGGCCTGGCGAACACCATCATCAAGATCAACAGCCGCGGCCTGAAGAACGTGCGGGTGGTGGAAGCCAACGCCCCCGAGGTCCTGGCCACAATGCTCCCCGAGGGATCAGTCAGCGAGCTCTGGGTGTTCTTCCCGGACCCGTGGCACAAGTCCCGCCATCACAAGCGGCGCCTCATCCAGCCCGAATTCGCCGCCCTCGCAGCCCGCGCGCTGAAGCCGGGCGGGCTCTGGCGGATCGCCACGGACTGGTCCAACTACGCCGTCCACGTCCGCGATGTCCTGGCCGGCTCTCCCGACTTCGAGAACCTGCACACCGGCGAACGCCGCGGCCCGGAAAGCCCCCTGACCCAGGTGTGGCAGACCGGCGTCGAAACCGTGGTGGGCGGCGCCCCGGTGCGCGAGGGCCGCGCCCCGGTCAGCACCGAACACACGGGCCCCAACGAGGGTGTGGACGAGACCGGCGGCTGGGCACCCCGCTTCGAGGGGCGGATCCGCACCAGTTTCGAAGCGAAGGCGCATGAGGCCGGCCGACTGATCTTCGATCTCTGCTACCGCAGGCGCTGACAGCTGCCCTGCTGTCCTTCGCAGGGCAGTAGTGGCACGATGGGCTTGGGTGGGGGAAACCGGCACCCGCGCAGTGTGCGCTTTGCGTAAAGGACGAGTCATCAAAAGAGAACTGAAGCAGGCCGCCGCCGCGGCGGAGAACGTGACGAACTCACGGACCATGGAAGTGCTGGCCAGGGCGGGCTTCGCTGCGAGCGGGATCCTGCACCTGCTGGTCGGGGCGATCGCTGTCCGGCTCGCGATGGGCGGCACCGGCAACGCGGATTTCAGCGGCGCGGTGGCGGAGTTGTCCACCCAACCGGCCGGGCCGTTCCTGCTCTGGGCCAGCTTCGTCGCCTGTGCCGCGCTGGCGCTGTGGCAGGCAAGCGACGCAATCTTTGACTACAACCGGCTACCGACCAGGAAGAAAGCCGCAAGGAAAGGCAAAGCCGCCGCGCAGGCCATCGTGTATGCAGGACTTGCCCTGACCCTCTTCTCCTTCGCCATGGGAACCGGCTCCGGCGCGGACAACCAGCGCAGCGCCTCTGATTTCACCATCAAGATGATGCAGGCCCCCGGAGGCATTGCCCTGCTGGTGCTGCTCGGAGCCGGCATCGCCGTCACTGGCGTGGCCTACGGCATCCGCGGCCTGCGGAAGTCCTTCGAGAAACACCTGGTGATGCCCTCCAACGACCGCATGCGCAAGGCCGTCCGGGCCCTCGGGATTGCCGGCTACGTGGCCAAGGGAACCGTCCTGCTGCTCGCCGGGCTGTTGATCGTGGTGGCCACCCTGCAGGCCCATCCGGAAGATTCCACCGGCCTGGACGGCGGGCTCCGCGCCCTCCGCGACCAGCCGTTCGGCGTCTACCTGCTGGCAGCCGTGGGCGCAGGCCTGGTCTGCTACGGGGTGTACATGATGGTCCGGGCACGCCTCGCCCGGATGGACTAGGCGGGCCACAGGTAACCTGCGCTTAAGGCAGCGGGGGCTCCGGAAGCGCGTCGGGCAGCGGAACGTCCGGGTATCCATCGACGGGAACCTTCGGCGGCTGCTCCACTCCGCCGGTAAGCCCGCCGGGGAGTTCGGACGGCAGGATCCGCTCCGGCGGGCCCCCGCCAGTCCCGGTGCCGGGGTCCTTCCCGGGTGCTGTAGTGCCGGCTCCCGGGACGGCCGGCGCTGAGGGGGTGCCGCCGTCGGGCGCGGGGGACGGAGCTGCCGGCGTCGGCGCGGGCCCTGCGGGAAGCGGCACATCCTGGCCGCCGGGGACCTCCGGCGCGTCCCCGGCCGGCTTGCCGCCGGTCACAAAGGCCGTGACCGCGACGTTCAGGTCGCTGATGGACTGGCGGATTCCCTGGTCCGATGCGGCGGCCACTGCTCCCCCGGCGGTCAGCGAAACGGCGACGGACAGCGCGGTGAGGGTGGCGCGGCGCTTGAACCGGCGGCGGGCGGCCAGTTCGTCCACCGGCGGTTCCTCCACCGCCGGTTCACGGACGGGGAAATCGTCCCCGGCCGCTGCGGAAGGGACGACGCCGGCATGCCGGCTTTGGTGCGCAGGTACGGCAGTGGCGGTGCGCGCCTGGGGCGCATGGCCGGCCATCAGCGCGGCGATCGCCGCGGACGGTTCAGGTGCGGCACCGGCGAGGGCGCGGAGCTCCAGCAGCGCGGGGCGGAGCTGGCCGTCGTCGTCCAGCCCTGCTTCCAGCAGCAGCTGGTCCACCACGCGGTCGTGGTGGTTTCCTGCGGTGTCACTCATGGTTCGCCCGGTTTCTTGTCAGCGTTTGATCAGTCAGTGTTTGTTCTTTGAGGTTCTGGAGGGCCCTCCGCTGGAGCTGTTTGATGGCTCCGGTGCTCTTGCCCATGATGCCGGCGACCTGCTCGATGGACAGGTCCGCCACTACGCGCAGGGCCAGCACTTCCTGGTGTTCCCGGCTGAGCCCTTCCAGCAGTGCCGATGCGCCGCCGCCCGGGTCCACCGCCTGCTCTTCGGCCGAGGGCGAGGTGCGGTGGTCGTCCTGAGGATCGTACGGACTGAGCCGTGGCCGCCGGTCCACGCGCCGGTAATGGTCCACCAGCCGCGCGTGCGCGATCGAGAAAATGAGCGATTTGGCGCCCTGCAGCCCGCCGGTGAGTTCCTCCACCATCGGGTAGAACGCCATGAAGACGTCCTGGGTGACCGCTTCGGGGTCGTCCACGCCGCGGGCTCTAAGGTAGCCGAGCACCGGGCCGGCGAAGGACCGGTAGGCAACAGCGAAGAGCGCGGCCGGATCCGTCCCGGCTGCGTCGTCGAATATGTCGGTCTCTTCCTGGGCCAAAGTGTCCAGCACCAGCGGTTCCTTCCGGAAGGCGGCAGGTTGCCTGCGGGGCCGGCCCGGGCCGGCCCCGCAGGTAAGCCAGTCGTCCAGACTAGCTAAGTCCGCTTAGCGAACGGAAACCGCGGCAGACTCCACGGCGTCGGCGCCTGCGGCGGGAACTGCGGGAACAGCCGGAACGGCGGATTCGCCGTCGACCTCAGAAACAGCGGGGGCGGCCGGCGCTTCGGGGGCCTCCGGCAGCTCAACCTCGATGGCTCCCGAGCCTGCGGCTTCGCCGCGGGCCTCGGCAGCTGCGTCCGCCTGGGCGGCAACGTCGGTGCAGAAGCTCTCGATGTTGGCTTCGCCTTCGGCGGCGATGACCAGCGAGGAGAAGCCCTCGGAGGAGGCGTTCAGGCCACCGCTGGTGTAGGCGGTGCAGAGGCCCAGGGCAGCAGCGCCGGCAGCGTCGACAGCGCCCGCGGCCTCGCCGGAAGCGGAAGCCTGGGCTGCAACCTTGCTGTCGGAAACTTCAGCGGTCCCGGCAGCCTCGGCGTCCGCGGAAGCGTCAGCGGCCACGGCGGACTGCACGTCAGAAACCTCGGCCGGCTTCGGAGCCGGTGCGCCGAAGACCTCGTGGGCGGTCTGCTGGGCCTGGCCGGGGAGGACGCCGGAAGCGGCAGCAACACCGGTTCCGCCGGCGGCGAGGGTACCTGCGGCCAGGACTCCGGCGGCGACTTTGCTGGTGGCGAGGACAGTGAAGAAAGACATAAAGGAACTCCAGATTGCGTAGAAGACTGGTCCGATCAGGCCCGCCGGGCGGGCCCATCACCTCCTACATCGCCCGGGCCGCCGGGAAAGTTACGCTGGCGCCAAAATTCTTTTCATGGGGCGTTCCACGGGGCCCGCCGTGCGCCCGGGCCCGCGCCGACGGGGTGGTTGCCGCCGTCGTGACGGCTGCCGCTACGATCGGTGCATGCCCACATCAGACACGGCTCCCGCCTCCCGCCCACATTCCGGCGCGCCGCAGGGGGCCGGCACGTGGCAGTCCATGGTGGCCGGCAACCAGGCGCTCCTGCTGCGGAAGACCGGTCAGGACGTGCACCACTGGGTGGAGCAGGCACGCGCGGCCGGAGTGGAAAGCGACGCCGGGCTCCGCGACTGGATGCGCGACGGTTTCGGCGTGACGGGCTACGCACAGTATGCGGTGTCCTGGGAGATGTTCGGCTACCCGGACTTCATGCTGCGCGACGCCGACGAACTGCTGGACGGGCAGTACGCATCCCATCCGAACCTCCGGCCCATCGCCGACGCCCTCCTTGCCTGGGCCGCAGCCACCGACGGCGTGTCCGTCCAGCTGCGCAAGGGCTTCGTTTCACTCCAGGGCCCACGCCGCAAGTTCGCGCAGGTCACCCGCACCACCAACAGTGCCGTGGATGTGATCCTGCGCCTGGACGCCCCCGCCGGCGGAAGGCTGGAACAGGTGCGGACCCGGCCGGACGATCCGTTCACGCTGCGGGTCCGGCTGACCTCCCCCGACCAGGTGGACGACGAACTCCTGGCCATCCTGGCGGACGCGTTGGCCCGGAACAGCTGAGCCGGCGCTTCGGCCGGCCGGGCATATCCGCTACCGGCGCGCCAGCTGGGCTTCCTCGAACTCGTCCTCTTCCTCGAACTCCACTGCCGCCACGATCTCCAGGGTTTCCGGATTGATCATGAACGCCTCGTCCTCTTCCTCGACCATGAGGAAATCGCCGTGGTCGGTGCTGAAGTGCCAGGCGAGGGTCTTTTCGCCGTCGTGCATGTAGTTGGGGTCGCCCATGGTGATCTTTTCGAGGCTGTAGCCGGCGATGTCGCAGAGTTCGCGGATGATGACCTCGAAGTCGGGGGCGTCGGCGAGCGCCTCGGCGTCGGCCTGTGCCTGGCGCTCGGGCAGGTCCGGAACCCGGGCCACGAGCTCCTTAATGTGGCCGGCGACGTCCTCGTCGTTGAGTACCAGCAGGTCGTCCTGGCCGCGAAGCCAGGCAGCGTTGAGGGCAGTGATGTTTTCGCGCTCCAGCAGTTCCTCGAATTCACCGTCGAGCTCTTCCATGTGCAGGACGGCTTCGGGAGTTTCCTCCGTGTCGTCCAGGGCGCCGTCCAGGTAGTGCCCGCTGTCCTCCCCGGAGAGGGCGTCGAACGCGGCGGCGGCACGGTTGAACAGGTCCAGGTGCGCCGTGGCACCCATACCGGTCATGCCCTCACGGATCAGGGCGTCGGTCTGTCCGCGGTCCAGGGTCATGAAGACGTACTGCGCGAAGCCGCCTTCCAGCGCCTGCGTGAGGTAGAAGTCCACATAGTAGCTGCGGATGGCAACGGGCGACATCTCCTCGGCCCGGAGCAGGGCTGTGTGCATGGCATCGACAATGCTGACGTTCGACTCCACCACCTCCTCATCGGTGCCATCAATGCTCGTGCTGGTCAGGACGACAGGCTGCGGGGTGGTGATCATGGGATCCTCGCTGTTCTTGTAGTGGAGGGTGGGGAACACTTTTCACGCTACGTGGGGCAGGCATCGGGTCCGCCGAGGAGGAAGTGAACGTCAAGCGAAGTTTTCAGGGCCGCGAAGTTCGGGGAACGGCCGACGGCGGCCTGCCGCCCCGGGTTCTGCACGGTCCTGCCGGTTCGGACCGGTCCCATGCCGGAACTAAGATGGATTAGATAACCACCCACCGGACCCGGCCCCGCCGCGGCCTGCTGAAAGTAGCGCCCCCATGCCATCCCAACCGGACGAGAGTGCGGACCTGGCGATCCAGACCCCAGCCATCAACGACCGCTCCCTGGCGGCCGGACTGGCGTATGCCATGGGAAGCCGCGTGTCCGGGATATCGTTCGACGCCGGCACCGGGCTCATGCTCGGCAAGGTCCGGGGCGGCGCGGAAGTGCCCTACTCCACCACGGCGAAGCTGGTGCGCCGCGGCGGAGGCTGGAGCTGCACGGTGGGCGTTTGCAGCTGCCCGGTCCGGAAGGACTGCAAGCACGTCGCCGCCCTCCTGTTCGCGGCCGAGGACAACCCGGCCATCCGCGTCCAGCTTCTCTCCCCCGGCATGGCGCCGCAGCTCTCCCGCGAACCTGCGGCCGCCCTCGCCGACTGGGAGCAGGCCCTCAGCCCGCTGATCTCACGCCCGGACCCGGCGCAGAAATCCGGCGGCACTCCCCTGGCGCTCCAGTTCGAGGTGGAGGAACCGGCGCCGCACTTTTCGTACACAGGCCGGCGCGACCCTGTCCGCGGCGTCCGGCAGCTCAAGGCCCGGCCGGTGATAATGGGCGCCCGGGGCAAGTGGATCCGCGGCGACGTCACCTGGAACACTCTCAGCTACATGGGCTTCCGGCGTGACTGCAACGAGGAGCATGTCCGCTGGCTCCAGGACTTCCTCTCGGGGTTCTCAGCGTCCGGCGGCCGGACCTACAACCCCTCGGGCCTCATGTGGCTGGGCCTCAATTCCTATGCCGGCAAGGACCTGTGGCGGCTGCTGGCGGAGGCCAAGAAGATCGGGCTCGCCCTGGTCCACACGCGTGGCAGCGAACCGGTGCGGCTCGCGGAGTCTCCCGCCGCCGTCGGGCTTAACCTGGGGCGCTACGGAGCGCCTGCTGCAGAAAGCACCGGGCAGGCGGCCGACGACGGCGGGCTGGAGCTCGCGCCCACCATCACCGTGCAGGGTACTGAGGTCAGCCCGGGTACGGTGGGGACGATCGGCCGCCCCGCGCACGGCATCTTCTTCACCGGCACCGGCGACACACTCGCGGGTGCCGGCGACCCGGACGTCATCACCCTGGCGCCGCTGGAAGAGGGCCTGAGCGAGGAGCTGCTGGCGTTCGTGACCGCGGGCAGCACGCTGCACATCCCGGCCAGGGACGAATCCCGCTTCCTCACCGGCTTCTACCCCAAGCTCAAGCAGACGGCCCGGGTCACCGCGCGGGACGAGTCCGTGGAGCTGCCCTCGTTGGCCGTCCCCACGCTGTCCCTGCTGGCCAACTACGGCGCGGACCACCGCGTCCGGCTGCACTGGGAATGGCATTACAAGTCGGGCAGCCTGGTGACCGCCCAGCCGCTGTGGCGCCACCCGGGCGATCCCGGCTACCGGGACGACGCCGCCGAGGCCCGCATCCTGGAGGGCGTCGGACGGCCGTGGGAAACGGTGACGGCACTGGCCGAATCGGCCACGGACGGGTGGGGCACCCCGCGGCTGGCGGCCACCGCCGAGCTCACCGGCCTGGACACCCTCGCGTTCACCGAAGAGGTGCTGCCGCAGCTGCGCCGGACGCCGGACGTGGACGTGGACACCACCGGCGAGATCGCGGACTACCGCGAGGCGGAGGAAGCGCCCGTCGTCTCGATCTCCACCAAGGCCACCGAGCAGCGGGACTGGTTCGACCTGGGTATCCAGATCTCCCTCGAGGGCCAGCCGGTCTCTTTCGCCGCCGTCTTCTCCGCGCTCGCGGCTGGCCAGACCAAGATGCTGCTGCCCAGCGGAGCCTACTTCTCCCTGGACCTGCCGGAGCTGCACCAGCTGCGGGCGCTGATCGAGGAAGCCCGGTCCCTGCAGGACAACAAGGACGCGCCGCTGCAGATCAGCCGCTTCCAGGCCGGGCTGTGGGACGAGCTGGCGCAGCTGGGGATCGTGGACGAGCAGGCTGCGGCGTGGCGGTCCGCCGTGGGCGGGCTGCTGGAGGGCGGCGTGGACGGGCTGCCGCTGCCGGCTTCCCTCAACGCCGAGCTGCGCCCGTACCAGCTGGAGGGCTTCAACTGGCTCACGTTCCTCTACCGGCACAGCCTGGGCGGCGTCCTGGCCGACGACATGGGCCTGGGCAAGACCGTGCAGGCGCTCGCCCTGATGTGCGCGGCAAAGGAGCTCGCTGAAGCGGCCAGCAGCGCCGCGGCCGACGGCGCTGCTGCCGCCGCCACGGTGCCTTCACCCGCCTCCCGGCCGGCCGCCGTCGCGCCTTTCCTGGTGGTTGCACCCACCAGCGTGGTGGGGAACTGGGCCGCGGAGGCTGCCCGCTTTGCGCCGGGCCTGACGGTGCGTGCGGTGGGCGAGACGTTCGCCAAGAGCCGGCAGGACCCTGCGGAGGTGCTGGCCGGTGTGGATGTGGTGATCACGTCCTACGCGCTGTTCCGGATCGACTACGACTCGTACGCCACCCACGCCTGGTCCGGGCTGGTGCTGGACGAGGCCCAGTTCGTGAAGAACCACCAGTCCAAGGCCTACCAGTGCGCCCGGAAACTGCCGGCCGCCTTCAAACTGGCCATCACCGGCACCCCCCTGGAGAACAACCTGATGGAGTTCTGGGCGCTGACGTCCATCGTGGCGCCGGGCCTGTTCGCCAGCCCCAAACGGTTCGCCGAGTACTACCAGAAGCCGGTGGAAAAGAACGGCGACAAGGGGCAGCTGGAGAAGCTTCGCCGTAGGGTCCGCCCGCTGATGATGCGCCGCACCAAGGACCAGGTGATCAAGGACCTGCCGCCCAAGCAGGAGCAGATCCTGGAGGTAGTGCTGAACCCTCGGCACCAGAAGGTCTACCAGACGCACCTGCAGCGGGAACGGCAGAAGATCCTGGGGCTGATCGAGGATGTGAACAAGAACCGGTTCACCATCTTCCAGTCGCTGACCCTGCTGCGGCAGCTCAGCCTGGACGTTTCGCTGGTGGATCCTGCGCTGTCCGCGGTGCGCTCGTCGAAACTGGACGTGCTGTTCGAGCAGCTCGAGGATCTGGTGGCCGAGGGGCACCGCGCCTTGATTTTCAGCCAGTTCACTGGGTTCCTGGGCAAGGTCCGCGAGCGGCTGGACGCCGAGAACGTGGAGTACTGCTACCTGGATGGCAGCACCCGCAACCGCGCTGACGTGGTGAGCGAGTTTAAGAATGGTTCCGCCCCGGTGTTCCTGATCTCGCTGAAGGCCGGCGGGTTCGGGCTCAACCTCACTGAAGCGGACTATGTGTTCCTGCTGGACCCTTGGTGGAACCCGGCATCCGAGGCGCAGGCCGTGGACCGGACGCACCGGATCGGGCAGGCCCGGAACGTGATGGTGTACCGGCTGGTTGCCAAAGACACCATCGAAGAGAAAGTCATGGCACTCAAAGCCCGCAAGTCGCAGCTGTTCGCGGACGTGATGGAGGGCGATGCCCTGGCCGGCGGTGCCATCACGGCCGAGGACCTGGCGGGGCTGTTCAAGGAGTAGCGCGGCGCCCCTGTTCGCCTATTCGACGCGCAAACTTGTTTTCGATGCGCATCGGCACTGGCGCACCCCAGATATGAGGTGCGCCAGTGCCGTTCCCGGTCCGGAATGGATATGCGCGTCGAAAACGCAGCGGACGCGGGTCAGTGCGCGTACCCACGCGGCTGACGCTACAGCGAAGCCGGTTCCGATGCCCCGGATCTCCGTTGGCAGCACTTCGCCCGGGTAGACGTTGGTCAGTGTGGTGGCCCCGTAAGCCTGCGCGCCCGCTCGGGGACTAAACGCGGCCATGCTTTCGTGGCCGGTTCCCTGGAGTTCACCCCGTATTCGGAGGCCGGTTAACCAACAGGTATGGACTGGGCATACCCATCACCCTGCCCCGCGAATTGAGCATCCCCGTGTCACCCCTGCCGCTGCTGCGCCAAAGCGCCGGACTCCTGCTGTTGATCGTTGTGTTCCTGGGGACCGGGGTCCTACCCGCGTCGGCCCACGTCCGGGACTCAACCGGGTATTCACGCGTCACCGCCGACGGGCCGTCAGTTTCCTACGACCTCAGCCTCGAATACGCGATGCTGGCGCGCGCAGTCGACCTCGGCCCGGATGCGGTCTCCGCCAGCGATGCGCCGCGGCAAAAGGCTGCCCTGACAGCAGGCAGAGGCAATCTCGAGGCCTACCTGGCCGACCGAATAACCCTCTTCCTCGACGGGGCGGCGTGCCAGCCGGACCTGGCCGGCACCGACATCAAAAACCGGGACGGCGTTCCCTACGCCGAACTGAAGCTGGAGTACAGCTGCGGGGCCTCCGCTGGTTCCTACCTGATTAAGTACGGCGTCTTCCGGGAAACGGATGCGGTGGCGGACGACCATTCAAACATCGTGAACTACCGCCTGGGCGGCGTCGAAGGCCAGGCGGTCCTGGATGGCAGCAACGCTGAACTCGCTGTCGGCGAGGGATCAGCGGCAGCGGCAGCTGCCCGGTTCGGCGCCATGGGCGTGGAACATATCCTGTCCGGCCTGGACCACGTGCTGTTCGTTGTCGCCCTGGCCCTGGGCGCCGCCAACGTGCGGAGCCTGCTCGGAGTGGTCTCCATGTTCACCCTGGCGCACAGCATCACCCTGATCAGCGCCCTCCTCGGTTGGATCCGCCTCCCGGCCGAAGTCGTAGAGCCGTTGATTGCGTTATCCATCGCGTTCGTCGCCGCCGAAAACCTGCTGGGTGCCACACGCCGAAGGCTGCCGGCGGTGTTTGTCTTCGGCCTGCTGCACGGGCTGGGGTTCGCCGGCTCCCTCCGTGTCACCGATGAGTTCAGCTGGAGCCTGGTCACGTCCCTGCTCAGCTTCAACATCGGTATCGAGGCTGGACAGGCGCTGCTGCTCCTCGCCGCTTTTCCCCTGATCCTGCTCGCACGCCGACTCCGCTGGTCGGTCCCGGTGTTGCGTGGGGCGACCGCCACGGTCGCAGCTGTTGGCCTCTTCTGGTTCATTGAAAGGTTCTTACTCGCATGAAACCCACACCCCCGGCGCCCTCCCGCATGGGTTCCGGCACGCGCCGCTTGCGGCTGGCCCTGTATGCCGGCACAGCCGCCCTTGGCGGCCTGGTCGTCGCCGCCCCGGTGAGCTCCGCCGTCGACGAAGCCCTCAATCCTGCCACCGCCGTAGTTTCCGGTACGGTCTTCGAGGACCGCAACGGAAACGACGCCTTCGACCCGGGCGAGCCTGTTCTCCCGGGCGTCTCGGTATCGGACGGTGCCACCATCGTGGTGACGGACGCGGAGGGCCGGTATCGCCTCGAAACCCGTACTGAGCGCCGGAACACGGACCTGGTGTTCGTCAGCCAGCCCGCCGGATACTCCGTGGGTACCGACGAATTCATGGCGCCCCGCTTCTACCGCAACCTCGGCACGCTTGCCGCCGATGAGCAGAAAACTGCAGACTTCGCCCTGACGAAGGACGCGGACGCGGCGCGCAGCAACTTCACTTTCGGCAACATCGCCGATCCCCACGTCAATGCCGATCTGCCGGAGCAGATCCAGGAAATCAACGCCACCGGTCAGGACGTTGGTTTTATCCAGGTCAGCGGTGACCTCACGAATAACGCAACGGACGCGGAATTCAAAGCGTTCAAGGCGGCAACATCCCTGTCCAAGGTTCCGGTATGGCCCGCCGTCGGCAACCATGAATACTCCGCCGGAACGGGGTACGCCAACCGCATCAACAACTACCGGAACCATGTGGGCCCGGAGTGGTACTCCTTCGACTACGGGAACCGCCACTTCATCGTGCTGGAAAACAACGGCAGCGCACCCTTCGACGAGCAGCTCGCGTGGGCAAAGGAAGACCTGGCGAAGAACGTCGGGGACAAGGAGCTGGTGGTCCTGACCCACCAGCCGATGAACGTTCCCTTCGGCTCGCAGAACATCTACGACCAGTACGGCGCCCTGCTGGAGCAGTACAAGGCGCAGCTCATCCTCGTTGGCCATGAACACTCCAACGACGTCGAGCCGGACAGTGCCTTCGCAGGCACGGCGAAGCACATCCAGACGACGTCGAGCTCGTACTCCATCGATAACTCGCCCCGCGGTTTCCGCTACATTTCCATGACGGACGAGTCCTTCGAGAATCCCTTCCGCATGTATGGTGCGGAAAAGGACCTGACCATCACCAGCCCGGCGGACGGCAGCAGCATCCCGCTGGACAAGTTCCCGGGAATCCAGGCCAACGCCTATGACACGACGGATGCCCCAGTGAAAGCCGAGTTCAGGCTCGACGGCGGCAACTGGCGCCCGCTGGCAGCAACGGGCCAATTCACCTGGCACTCCGACCTGCAGGGCGACCTGAGGAACGCCGGCAAACACACGGTCGAGGTACGGGCCACAGACGCCACCGGCGCGTCCTGGACCAAGACCTCAACCTTCACCTTCACTGCCGACAAGGCGGTCATTCCCGTGAAGGGCGCCGACTGGTCGCAGCACCACGGCGACCAGGGGCACACGGGCGTGGCGGCAGACCGCATCGCTGCCGGGCAGCGGCTCGCGTGGTCCTACCGGACGGAAGGGACCTTCCTGACAGGTTCACCCGCCATCGTCAACGGCGTGGTCTACGCCGGTACCCGCGACGAAAACGGGGACGGCAACAGCGCCGTCCACGCGGTGGACCAGGCCACGGGCAAGCAGCTTTGGACCTATAAGGTGCCGTCATCGGTGCACGGAAGCATCGCCGTGTCCGAGGGCCTGGTTTTCGTTCCCACTCTCCGCGGCAGCCTCTTCGCCGTCGACGCTGCGTCCGGGCAGCTGATGTGGCAGCACGATCCCGAGCCTGCACCCGAAAACTACAACCAGCGCACGTACGGCTACTACGGCGTCACCGTGGCCGACGGCAAGGTCCTCTACCCCTACCAGACCCGCCACGGCGAGGCGAAGCAGGGGCTGCTGATCGCGCTGGACGTGAAGACCGGCAACCGCGTATGGGCTTCGCCGATGAGTGGCAGCACCATGAGTGACGGGACGCCCGCAGTGGCTGACGGCCGCGTGTATGTGGGCAACCAGACCGCTGACCGCGTCATGGCCTACGACCTCGCCACAGGCAAGGCACTGTGGACCGGCGCCGCGACCCTCGGCGGCTGGCAGGACGGCATCCCTTCAGCGGCCGGCGGCCGCGTCTACATCGGCTCCGGCAACGGGATCATTGCCCGGGACGGCGCTACGGGCCAGACCCTTTGGACCTATCGGAGCCAGCACCCCTCGCTGGTCAACGGCAACGCCACCCCGGCGGCGCCGACCATTGCCGGAAACACTGTCTACATGGGTTTCCCCTCCGGTGCCGTGACCGCACTGGACGCCACCACCGGCGCTGTGCTCTGGGACCGGTTGCTGCCAGGGGAAAAGTACCGCGGCGGCGTGCACACCTCTCCCGCACTGAGCGGCGATACCCTCTTCGTCGGAGCCAACAACGGCAACTTCTACGCACTGGACTCCCGGACGGGACAGCCGCTCTGGCAGCACAACATCGGCACCTGGGTCGCCGCAGGCCCCGCAGTCAGCGGGAACACGGTGGTGGCAGGCGCCCTGGACGGCAACCTCTACGCCTTCACCCCCGGCGGGACGGCCGCAACGCGCTGGTCCTCCGTTTCGGGAACCGTTACCGACGCTGCCACCGGGCAGCCGGCGGCCGGGGTGGGAGTGCAAGTACTCCGAGACGGCGCCCTTGCCGGCACCACCACCACGGCAACTGACGGAACGTACCGGCTGGGCCTTGAAAAGGGCGTCGGAACATACACTGTGCAGGCAGCCAGGTTCGGTTCAGCCACGGCCGCCAAGCAGATCGATGTCGCGGCGGGGCAATCCCCCACCGTCGACCTCGAAATGCGGCCGGTCAGCGTGGACGCCGGCACAGGGAAACGACTGGCCGGCGGCCTCGTTGAAGGCGGCGTCCAGGACATCGTGATCGAGAACAGGAAGTTGGCCCTCGCCATCTCCAAGGTCTTCAACGACCCCCAGCTGGACCAGTCCACCACGGGCAAGCCGCTGGACATGGCCCTCACCGGGCAGCCCGACCAACTGGACTGGATCAACCTGCCCTACGTGACATCGTCGGAGCCAACCGGCGGGAACGCGTGGGCACAGACCCAGGTCCGGACAGAGTCCGTGGAGATCGTCGAGAACACCGGCGAACGGGCCGTTGTACGGGCCTCGGGCACGTCCGCCGAGCACCCGGGACTCTTGTTGACCACCACCTACTCGGCCAATGCAGAGGACCAGTGGATCACCGCGAAATCGGAATTCCGAAACACATCCGGGGCTGCGCTCCCGCTCTGGGTTGGTGACGCCATGGACCATGACGGCACCGGACAGCGCAGCGGAGTGGCGGGCCACCCGGTCATCGACACGGGCACCGCCGCGGCCTACGAGCCCAACGGCCGGTGGATCGGCCAAACCGGCACAGGCGCGGACCAGCAAACCTACGGCCTCGTCTACACGGCTGAAAGCGGATCCTTCACCGGGTACGGCTTCCGTAACTGGATCATGAGCAAGTTCCAGGTGGAGATCCCGGCCGGCGGCAGCCATGTCCTGGAACGCAGGATCGTGGTGGCAGCGAACAGCGGGACCCAGAACCCGTTCGCGGTACTGGATCAGCTCGCCGGGCAGTAGCCAGTCCGACGCTCCCAGCGTCAGCTTTCGTAACCGGACGCGCAAACGGTCCGGGGACGCGTGGATCCACGTGTCCCCGGACCGTTTCCGTAGCCGCAGTCCCTTTGCGAGTCCGCCAACCTACCGCAGCACCACAGTGCGGCTGCCCCGCAGGATGACCCGGCCCTCGCAGTGCCATCGGACGGCGTTGGAGAGGGCCTTGCACTCGGTGTCGCGGCCGGCGGCCACCAGGTCCTCAGGCCCGTACGTGTGGTCCACGTCCACCACCTGCTGGGAAATGATTGGCCCCTCATCGAGTTCCGCATTGACGTAGTGGGCGGTGGCGCCGACGGTCTTGACCCCGCGCGCGTAGGCCTGGTGGTAGGGCTTGGCGCCCTTGAAGCTCGGCAGGAACGAGTGGTGGATGTTGATGGCCCGGCCATCCAGCTTCCGGGTCAGGTTGTCGCTGAGCACCTGCATGTAGCGCGCCAACACCACCAGCTCAACGTCCAGCCCGTCCACCAGGGCCATCAGCGCAGCTTCCGCCGCCGGCTTGGTCTCCGCCGTGACCGGGACGTGGTGGAACGGGATGCCGTGCCATTCCACCAGGGCCTGGTGGTCCCGGTGGTTGGAAACCACGGCCACCACGTCCACGGGCAGCTCGCCGATCCGGGCCCGAAACAGCAGGTCGTTCAGGCAATGCCCGAACTTGGAGACCATGATCAGCACGCGGCGCTTGGACCCTTGCCGTTCCAGCTGCCAACGCATGCCGAAGCGCTCCGCCACCGGGGCAAAGGAGTCACGGAGGACGTCCAGGGTGGATTCGTCTCCTTCGGACGCGAAATGCACGCGCATGAAAAAGTGCCCTTCGGAGCGCTCCCCGAACTGTTTGTTGTCGATGATGTCGCAGCCGTGTTCCAGCAGGAAGCCGGAGACCGCGTGCACGATGCCCGGCCCTTCCGGGCAGTCCAGGGTCAGGACGTGCTCCACGGTGGTAGGGGCCTTGGGTGCGGGGATGGAGGTTTCAGTAACAGTCATGGCTCAGCACTCGATCACATTCACGGCCAGGCCGCCCCGGGAGGTTTCCTTGTACTTGGTTTTCATGTCAGCTCCTGTGTCGCGCATGGTCTTGATGGCTTTATCCAGGGATACCTTGTGGCTGCCGTCCCCGTGCAGGGCCAGCCGGGCCGCGTTGATCGCCTTGACGCTGGCGATGGCGTTCCGCTCGATGCAGGGAATCTGTACCAGCCCGCCCACGGGATCGCAGGTGAGGCCCAGGTTGTGCTCAATCCCCACCTCGGCGGCGTTCTCCACCTGCGCTGGCGTCCCGCCGAGCACTTCGCAGAGCCCGGCCGCAGCCATCGAGCAGGCGGACCCCACTTCGCCCTGGCACCCCACCTCGGCGCCCGAGATGGAGGCATTCGTCTTGAAAAGAATCCCGACGGCGGCCGCCGCCAGGAGGAAGCGGACCACGCCGTCGTCGTCCGCTCCGGGAACAAACTTCACGTAGTAGTGCAGGACGGCAGGAACGATCCCTGCCGCACCGTTGGTGGGGGCGGTGACGATCCGCCCGCCGGCCGCATTTTCCTCGTTGACGGCGAGCGCGAACAGGTTCACCCATTCCATCGCCAGCAGCGGATCGGCCGGCGCTCTAACGGGCGACGGCGATGCTGCCGCGGCTTCCGCGGTGGCGGCCGAGGCCGCCAGGGTGCGGAACAGCGCGGGTGCGCGCCTGGTCACTTTCAAGCCACCGGGCAGGATGCCCTCCGCGTTGCAGCCGTTCTCCACGCATTGGCGCATCACGGCCCAGAGCCCCAGCAGCTCCTTCCGGAGTTCCGCTTCACTGCGCCAGGTGAGTTCGTTGGCCAGCATGACGTCGGAAATGGACATGCCCTCGCGGCGGCACACCTCCAGCAGTTCGTCCGCCGTGGAGAAGGGATAGGGCAGCACGGTGTCATCGGCCACCACCTTGTCCGCCCCTTCAGCGTCGCCGTCCACCACGAAACCGCCGCCGATGGAGTAGAAGCTCCGCTCGGCCAGCACGGCGCCGGCGTGGTCCAGCGCCCGGAAGGTCATGCCGTTCGGGTGGGCCGGGAGGGACTTGCGCCGATGCAGCACCACGTCCTCTTCCCAGTTGAAGTCCACCCGGTGCGTGCCGGCGATGTGGAGTTCGGCGTCCAAAGCTGCGGCCGCCACCTGGTCATCGGCCGTAAAGGTGTTCACGGTCTCCGGCTCCAGGCCCTGCAGCCCCAGGACCACGGCCTTGTCGGAACCGTGCCCGCGGCCGGTGGCGCCCAGGGACCCGAAGAGCTCCGACTGCACCCTGGCCGTGGCGGCCAGCAGTCCGTCCGCCTTGAGGCCGTCGGCGAAAAGCTTCGCCGCCCGCATCGGGCCCACCGTGTGCGAGGACGAGGGCCCGATGCCGACGGAAAACAGGTCCAGGACGCTAAGGGCCATCAGGGAACCTCTGGTGAGGCATACTCCCGCATGGCGTCCAGGAGCCAGCGGCCCAGGAACTCGGCGAACGAAGCCCGCGGGAAGATCCGGAACGTTTCCTCGCCGGTCTTCCACAGGATCGCGGGGATGTTCGCGATTTCCGTGGAGAAGGCGGTCCCGGCCTTGAACACCCGCGGGTGCAGATCCAGCGAGCATCCCTTTTCCAGCACTGCCCGGGCCCGGGGGCCGGTCAGTTCGAATGTGGTGCGGTTGGCGGAGAGGTCCACCACCTGGCCCGCGTCCCCGCCCAGCGCTTCCCGCAGGGCGGGAAGGAGGTCCCCGCCCAGGGACTCGTGCGCCTCGGTGGGAGCCACCACCAGGAATTCGGCCGGTCCCAGCCATAACACCGCGGTGTCACCGTGAACCACCACGGAACCGGAGCCGGCCGGCAGTCCTCCCGTGACAGCCGCCAGCCGCTGCGCGGTGTCGCTGCGGACGTCGGCCCGGAGGCCCGCCATGGTCAGGTAGGGCAGTTCCCTAATTTCCACGGTTCCCGCCAGGGAGCCTGCCGTGAAGGCGTCCTTCAGGCTGCCAGCCGGGCTTACGCGGGCGGCCAGGTTCTTGTCTGCCGAGTTCTGCGGGGCAGTGGGGGATGCTGCTGTCTCAGCCATCTTTGCGGGTCCCTTCAGGGTCAAAAAGCACGGTTTCTGCCACGACAACGTCAACCAGCTGGTCACCCGCGGCGGCCACCAGGGTCTCGCCGATGCGGTTGCGGCCGTTCTTGATCAGGGCCAGGCCGAACGACCGGCCCAGCGCTGCACTGTGGTAGCTGGAGGTGACGAAGCCCTCCATGGGTACCGGCCCGTAGGCCGGGTTGGTGGAGCGCCCCTTTTCCACGAGCTGGGTGCCTTCCGGGAGGCGGAGCGCGCCGTCCACGGGAAGGACGCTGACCAGGTGTTTGCGGTCTGCGCGCCGGGTGTCCAACCGGGAGTAGGAGCGCTTGCCGATGAAATCCTTGGCCTTGGAGATGATCCATTCCATGCCTGCATCCTGCGGGGTTATGGTGCCGTCAGTGTCCTGCCCCACGATCGGGTAGCCCTTTTCGGCACGCAGCACGTGCATGGTTTCGGTGCCGTAAGGGGTGATGTTGAATTCGGCACCCGCGGCCGCAACCGCCTCCCAGGTGTTGAGCCCGTACCAGGCCGGGACGTTGATTTCGTACGCCAGCTCACCGGAGAACGAAATCCGGCAGACCCGGGCACGGACCCCGGAGGCCAGCGTGGTTTCCCGGAACGTCATGAACGGGAACGCCTCAGCCTCCAGTCCGCCGTTGGCCGCCAGTTCCGGTGCCACCTTGGCGAGTACCTCACGGGATTTGGGCCCGACGACGGCAATGGTGTTCCACTGTTCCGTCACCGAGGTGCAGTGCACGTCGAGTTCCGGCCACTCGGTCTGCAGCCACTCCTCCAGGTGGTCCAGCACCTTGGCGGCGCCGCCGGTGGTGGTGGTCATGAAGTAGGTGTCCTCGTCCAGGCGGAGGGTCACGCCGTCGTCGAAAATCATGCCGTCAGCCAGGCACATGACACCGTAACGGGCGGAGCCGGGGGCGAGCTTCTTGAACGCGTTGGTGTAGACCCGGTTCAGGAACTCCCCCGCATCCTTGCCGCGGATCTCGATCTTGCCCAGCGTGGTGGCGTCCATGAAGCCCACGGACTCGCGGACGGCGGCGCACTCGCGCAGGACGGCTGCGTCCATGTCTTCCCCGGCCTGCGGGTAGTACCAGGGCCGCTTCCACTGCCCCACATCCTCGAACAGCGCGCCTTTGGCTACGTGCCACGGGTGGATGGAGGTGATGCGGGCGGGGTCGAAGAGCTCGCCGCGCTGGCGCCCTGCCAGCGCGGCGAAGGCCACGGGCGTGAACGGGGCGCGGTAGGTGGTGGTGCCGATCTCACCGATGCCCCGGGAGGCTTCGCCGGCCGTGCGAAGCGCCGCGGCGATCACGCCGATCGCGTTGACGCCGGAGGTCTTGCCCTGGTCGTTGGCGGTGCTGATGGAGGTGTATCGCTTGATGTGCTCCACCGAGCGCATGCCGGCTCCGGTGGAGCGCAGGACGTCCGCCACGGACTGGTCGCGCTGGAAGTCCACGAAGTGGTGGTGCCAGTCATCCGGGGTGCCGTTCTCGCCCGGGACCAGCCACAGCTGGCGGGTGGGTGCGGCGGCCTTCGGTTCGCCCAGCGGGGACGGCTCGACCGCTGAGCTGAAGCCGGCGGCGATGGCTGCGGACGCGCCCGCGGAAATCCCTTCGGCGAGGCAGTCCTGGGTGGCGAAGGAGCCGCGGCCGGAGCCAATGGTCTGCTGGTTGGGGACCACTGTGCCCGGCACGAACGCGGCCAGGTCCTCGTCCCAGCGCAGCTTGCCCTGGCGCTGGGAGTGCAGGTGCACCAGCGGGCTCCAGCCGCCGGACACGGCCAGCAGGTCGCAGGCCATCTGCTCGACGCCCGAGGTGAGCTCGCCGTCGTCGTTGATGCTACGGATGGTGACGCCGTTGAGGCGGCCGTCCGCATCTGCCGAGGTGTTGGCAACGGCGCTGCCGATCAGCACCCGGGTGCCTGCCTCGACGGCGGCGGCTGCCGCCGGGGAGATCTGCGGCCGGGCGTCCACGACGGCGGCCACCTTGACGCCGGCAGCCTGGAGGTCGGTGGCCAGGGCGTAGGCGCTGTCATTGGTGGTGCTGATGACCACGCGCTGGCCGGCGGCCACTGCGTAGCGGTTCAGGTAGCTGCGGACGGCCGAGGCGAGCATGATGCCCGGGCGGTCGTTGTTCTCGAACACCAGCGGACGCTCGTGGGCGCCGGGGGCCACCACCACCTGCTTGGCACGGATGTGCCAAATCCGCTGGCGGGACACGCCGGGAGCGGCGGGGCTGGGGAGGTGGTCGGTGCGGTTCTGCACGGCAATGACGTAGTTGGCGTCGTACGCGCCGAACGCCGTGGTGCGGTTCAGGACCGTGCAGTCCTCGGTGGAGACCAGCTCGGCTTCCAGGTCCGCGACCCATTCCAGTGCGGGCTTGCCCTCGATGGTCTCGGCAAGCTCCGGCGACGTGGAGCCGGAGAGCAACGAGCCGCCCAGCTCGGGCTGGTCGTCCAGCAGCATGACGCGGGCGCCGGTGCGGACGGCTTCACGGGCAGCGGCCAGGCCGGCGGGGCCGCCGCCAATCACCAGGACGTCGGTGTGGACGTACTTCTTGTCGTACTCGGCGCGGTCCTCGTCGGGATCCAGCCGGCCCAGTCCGTTCAGCAGTTCAGCCTTCAGGCCGTCCACCAGGGACACGGTGGTGGCGGGGAGCATGGACTCGGCCACGTGGCCCGGGAAGCGGGGAGCGATCTTGACCAGGGCGTTGGGTTCCTCCACGCCGGCGGCCAGGATGCCGCGGGGGCGGTCCTCGTAGAGGGAGCTGCCGACGGCGACGCGGCCGCTGGCGATCAGTGCGGAGGCCAGCGTGTCACCGGGGTGGCCGGTGAATTCCTCGCCGTCAACGGTGAAACGCCAGGAAATGGTGCGGTCGATGCGGCCGCCGGTGGACAGGCGGGCGTTCTGGGAAGTCGCGGGGTTGTGGGAAGTCATCGGGTTGCTCCTTCCGGGGCTGCGGGGGTGGTGTCCGTGCGGGAACCGCCGGCGTCGGGGCGGGGCGTGCCCATGCGGTACACGGCCTTGATGTCATAGCTGGCGGTGTCGCGCAGCATGTTGAACCACTGGCGGCAGCCGGTGCTGTGGACCCAGCGCTCAGCGAAAGTGCCCTTCGGGTTTGCACGGTAGAAGAGGTAGCGGGACCACTCCGTGTCGTTCAGTTCGTCCGGGTTTTCCGGGTAGGCAACGTGGGCCTGGCCGCCATAGTGGAATTCGGTTTCATCCCGGGGGCCGCAGTTGGGGCATGAGATCAGCAGCATGTGCGTAGTCCTTTTCTGGTGCCGGCTAGTGGGCCACGGCGGCGGCGCCGTGTTCGTCGATGAGGGCGCCGGTTTCGAAGCGCTCCAGCGAGAACGGCTGGTTCAGCTTGTGCGGGGCCCCGGTGGCGATGGTGTGGGCGAAGGTGACACCGGCGGCGGGCGTGCCCTTGAATCCGCCGGTACCCCAGCCGCAGTTCACGAACATGTTCTCCACCGGAGTGGTACCCACGATCGGGGACGCGTCCAGGGTGGTGTCCACGATGCCGCCCCAGGTCCGGAGCACGTGCGCACGGGCGAAGATGGGGAAGAGTTCGACGGCGGCGGCCATCTGCTGCTCGATCACATGGAAGGAGCCGCGCTGGCCGTAGCCGTTGTAGGAATCGACGCCGGCACCCATGACCAGTTCGCCCTTATGGGCCTGGGAAACATAGACGTGCACGTGGTTGGACATGACCACCGTGGGGTGGACCGGCTCGTGCAGTTCGGAGACCAGGGCCTGCAGCGGGTGGGACTGGATGGGCAGTTCGAATCCGGCCATCTCGGCCAGGACCGAACTGTGTCCGGCCGCGCAGAGCCCCACCTTTTCGGTGTTGATGGTGCCGCGGCTGGTCTTGACTCCAGTGACGCGGTTGCCGTCCTTGATGAAGCCGGTGACTTCGCAGTTCTGGATGATGTCCACGCCCAATTCGTCGCACTTGCGGGCGAAGGCCCAGGCCACGTGGTCGTGCTTGGCGATGCCCGCGCGGGGCTGGTAGGTGGCGCCCATGACGGGGTAGCGGATGTTGTCGCTGATGTTCAGGATGGGGCAGAGTTCCTTGACCTGCTGCGGGTCCAGCCATTCCGCGTCCACGCCGTTGAGTTTGTTGGCCCCCACCCGCCGGATGCTTTCACGGACGTCGCCCAGCGTGTGGGCCAGGTTCATCACGCCGCGCTGGCTGAAGAGGAAGTCGTACTCGAGCTCCTCGGGCAGGATTTCCCAGAGCTTGAGGGCGTGCTCATAGATGGCGGCGCTCTCGTCCCAGAGGTAGTTGGAGCGGATGATGGTGGTGTTCCGGGCCATGTTGCCGCCGGCCAGCCAGCCTTTTTCCAGGACGGCGATGTTGGTCATGCCGTGGTTCTTGGCCAGGAAGTAGGCGGTGGCCAGGCCGTGCCCGCCGCCCCCGACGATCACGGCGTCGTACGAGGACTTGGGTTCGGGGTTCCGCCAGAGGAATTCCGGGTGTTCCGGAAGGTGCTGGGTGCTCACTGGGCGGCTCCAATCAGGTCTGCCTCTGCGGCGGCGAGGGCGGCGTCGTCGTTGAGGTGCGGGTACAGCGGGAAGCGGCCGGCCAGGGCCGTCACGCGGGCGCGGAGTCCGACGGCGGTGTCCCCGGGAAGGGAGCCCGCCGCGTTGGTTCCGGTGCCCGCTGCGGAAACCAGCGCCGTCGCGATGATGTCCGCCACTTCGGCGAACTCGGCGGGACCGAAGCCGCGGGTGGCGAGCGCCGGCGTCCCGATCCGGAGTCCGGAGGAGACCATTGGCGGCCGGGGATCGAAGGGGACGGCATTGCGGTTGACGGTGATGCCGATGCGGTGCAGGACGTCCTCGGCCTGCTGGCCGTCCAGTTCGGAGTGGCGCAGGTCCACCAGGACAAGGTGCACGTCGGTGCCGCCGTTGACCACGGAGATCCCGGCACCCTGGACGTCAGGCTGCAGCAGGCGCTCGGCCAGAAGCTGCGCACCCTGCAGGACGCGCGCCTGGCGTTCCGCGAATTCGGGAGTGCCGGCGAGCTTGAAGGCCACGGCCTTGGCGGCAATGACGTGTTCCAGCGGGCCGCCCTGCTGGCCGGGGAAGACGGCACTGTTGATCTTCTTGGCGTACTCCTCCTTCGCCAGGATGACCCCGCCGCGGGGGCCGCCCAGGGTCTTGTGGGTGGTGGTGGTCACCACGTCCGCGAATGGGACGGGGTTGGGGTGCAGCCCTGCGGCCACCAGGCCGGCGAAGTGGGCCATGTCCACCATGAGGTAGGCGCCCACCAGGTCGGCGATGCGTCGGAACTCGGCGAAGTCCAACTGGCGGGAGTAGGCGGACCAGCCGGCCACGATGAGCCTGGGCCTGTGCTCCAGGGCCAGGGCTTCCACTTCCGCCATATCGACGCGGAGGTCTTCTTCGCGGACGTGGTACGGAACCACGTTGTAGAGCTTGCCGGAGAAGTTGATCTTCATGCCGTGGGTCAGGTGGCCGCCGTGGGCCAGGGAGAGTCCCAGGATGGTGTCGCCCGGGTTCAGCAGGGCGAACATGGCGGCGGCGTTGGCCTGGGCGCCGGAGTGCGGCTGGACGTTGGCGTATTCGGCACCGAACAGGGCCTTCACGCGGTCGATGGCCAGCTGCTCGATGACGTCGACGTGCTCGCAGCCACCGTAGTAGCGCTTGCCCGGGTAGCCCTCGGCGTACTTGTTGGTCAGCACCGAGCCCTGGGCTTCCATCACGGCGGAGGGAGCGAAGTTCTCCGAGGCGATCATTTCCAGCGTGGCCTGCTGCCGGTGCAGTTCCTGCGCGACGGCAGCAGCTACATCTGCGTCCACCGTGGCGAGGGGGGCATTGAGTACGTTCTGCATGTTTCTCCTTACAGAAGCTTTCCGGGAGCTGATCAACAACTGATCCGCGACTGATATATTAGAACTGACGCAATAGTATGTTGTAGATCACGCAGCAGTCAACAGAAAGTTTTGGGAGTCGCACATGAGCCTGGCGCCAGGGAACCAGCTGACGGAAATCCCGGAACCCTCCCTGTCCGAGCAGGCCTACCGCACTTTGCGCGACCGGCTCATCATGCTGGAAATCCGCCCCGGCGAAGCGATCAACGACGGCAGGCTGGCCGCCGAGCTGGGCATCGGGCGCACGCCGCTGCGCGAGGCACTCAAGCGCCTGGAAACCGACCACCTGGTGATCTCGTACCCGCGCCGCGGAACGTTCGCCACCGTCGTCGACATCACCGAACTCGCGGACGTCTCCGAACTCCGGGAGGCGCTGGAACCCCTGGCCGCCCGGCGCGCCGCGAAACTGGCCACCCCCGCCCTCCGCGCGGAACTGCGCGACACCGCCGCGGCGATCGCCCGCATGCAGGATGGCGACGACCCGTACGAACTCATGCGGTACGACATCCAGGTCCACCGCCTGATCTACCGGGCCGCCGCCAACACGCACCTCGAGGACGTCCTGATCCGCTACGACAACCTGGCCACCCGCATCTGGTGCATGGTGCTGGAAAAGGTCCCGTCCGTCGCTGAGCACGTGGCCGAGCATGTGGCCCTGCTGGAGGCGATTGCCGACGGCGAAGCGGACCGGGCTGCCACGCTGGCCCTGGAGCATGTCACCAGCTTCGAAGAGGCCATCCGCAGCGTGCTCTGAGCCGCGACGACCAACCTCATTTCGACGCGCAGGCTCATTCCCGACGCGCGTGTGCGCTGGCGCGCCCCATATACGGGGTGCGCCGGTGCAAGTCCGGGTCGACGACAAATATGCGCGTCGAAAACGGCTCCCGCCCGGCCCCGGTGTGACGTGAAATACTGCCGGTACAGGTTTCCGCCGGATCCGCCGGCGCGCCGGAAGGGACCATGGCCATGCAGGAATCCGTCAGCCTGGATGAAAAGACGCGGCAGCACGTCCTGGCCGCCCTGCACGGTGCGGATGGCCTGGCCCCGGACCCGGCGTTCCGCCGCCGCCTGGACCAACATTTCCCCACACTGCGCGGGCTGTTCCAATCCCTTTACGGATCCCGGCCGGACTGGCTGGACCAGCTCGCGGCGCTGGTGGTCCAGAGCGCCCGGTCCTGGCAGGAGCGGCCCGAGGACCTCAAAGCCCTGGACGCCGAAAGGGAAACCAACACCGGCTGGTTCCAGTCCAACGCCATGCTTGGCGGCGTCTGCTACGTGGACCGCTACGCCGAAAGCCTGGAGGGGGTCCGCGCCCGCATTCCTTACTTCAAGGAGCTGGGGCTGACGTACCTGCACCTCATGCCGCTGTTCCTGGCTCCCGAACCGCACTCGGACGGCGGTTATGCGGTCTCCAGCTACCGCCAGGTCAACCCGAGGCTGGGCACCATGGAGCAGCTCAAGTCGCTGGCCGCCGAACTCCGGCGCAACGGCATCAGCCTGGTGGTGGACTTCATCTTCAACCACACCTCGGATGAGCACGAATGGGCGCGGAAGGCCGCAGCCGGCGACCCCGAATACAGCGACTATTACTGGATCTTCCCGGACCGCACCATGCCGGATGCCTTCGAGCAGAACGTCCGGGAGATCTTCCCGGAGAACCACCCCGGCTCCTTCATCCAGATGCCCGACGGGCGCTGGGTCTGGGCCACCTTCCACACGTACCAGTGGGACCTGAACTACTCGAACCCTGACGTCTTCCGCGCGATGGCGGGCGAGATGCTGTTCCTGGCCAACCAGGGCGTGGACATCCTGCGCATGGACGCTGTGGCCTTCATCTGGAAGCAGCTCGGCACCACTTGCGAGAACCTGCCGGAGGCGCACTCGCTGCTGCAAGCCTTCAATTCCGTCTGTCGGCTGGCCGCACCGTCGCTGCTGTTCAAGTCCGAGGCCATCGTGCACCCGGACGAGGTGGCCCGTTACATCGATCCCGCCGAATGCCAGCTCTCCTACAACCCCCTCCAGATGGCGCTGATCTGGGAGTCCCTGGCCACCCGCGACGTCTCCCTTCTTGCCCAGGCGCTGGAGCGGCGGCACAACATCCCGGACGGCACCGCCTGGGTGAACTACGTCCGCAGCCACGACGACATCGGCTGGACCTTCGCCGACGAGGACGCCGCAGAGCTCGGCATCAACGGCTTCGACCACCGCCGCTTCCTGAACTCCTTCTACGTCAACCGCTTCCCGGGCAGTTTCGCCCGCGGCGTCCCCTTCCAGGACAATCCCAAGACCGGGGACTGCCGCATTTCAGGCACGACGGCGTCCCTCTGCGGCATGGAGGTCGACCCTGCTGAGGCTGTGGAGCGAATCCTCCTGGCCCACTCGGTGCCCTTCAGCACCGGCGGCATTCCCCTGCTGTACCTGGGCGACGAGGTGGCGCAGCTTAACGACTACAACTACGCCCTGGAGGAAGGGCACGACGCCGACAGCCGCTGGGTGCACCGGCCCCACTATCCGGCTCGCCACTACGCCCGCCGCAGTGATCCGGCCACTCCCGAGGGCGCAGTCTTCGCCGGGCTGAAGCGGATGATTGCGGTGCGCGCGGCCACCCCGGAGTTGGCCGGAACCCGGCTGGTGGACTTCCACACCGGCGACCGTGCGGTCCTCGGCTACCAGCGGCCCGGAGAAAGCAGCACGGTGCTGGCCCTCGCCAACTTCAGCGACTCCCCCGAGGCCCTGCCCGCCGAAACCTTCGCAGGGTTCGCGCCCGCCGCCGTCGACCTCCTCTCCGAAGCCGCACTGCACCTGGACGAGGGCATCACCCTGCTGCCCCGTCAGTACGTCTGGCTGCGTGTCACGCCGCTGTAGCGTTTTCCCAATGGGCGTCGGCCCGTGAAACCATACGGATCATGGCCTCCAAGATTGCGTACCAGGGTGAGCCCGGCGCCAACTCCAATATCGCGTGCAAGCAGATGTTCCCCGACATGGAAAGCGTGCCCTGCGCGAGCTTTGAGGACGCGTTTGAGCTCGTGTCCAGCGGCGAGGCCCAGCTGGCCATGATCCCGATCGAGAACTCCATCGCCGGCCGGGTGGCGGACATCCATATCCTGCTGCCACAGTCCAAGCTGCAGATCGTGGGCGAATACTTCCTGCCCATCCACTTTGACCTGCTGGGGATTCCGGGCAGCACCATCGAGGGTGCCACCGAGGTGCACAGCCACATCCACGCCCTGGGCCAATGCCGGAAGCTGATCCGGGACCATGGCCTCAAACCCGTCATTGCCGGAGACACCGCAGGTTCCGCGCGGGAAGTCGCAGAGTGGAACGATCCCCGAAAGCTCTCCCTCGCTCCTCCACTGGCCGCGCAGATCTACGGCCTCGAAGTCCTCGCGTCCCGGGTGGAGGACGATCCCTCCAACACCACCCGCTTCGTGGTCCTGGCCCGGGAAAAGGAACTCCCGGCGAGGGTTCAACTTCCCGGACCGACAGTCACCAGTTTTGTGTTCCGCGTGCGCAACGTCCCGTCCGCGCTGTACAAGGCGCTGGGCGGTTTTGCCACCAACGGAGTCAACATGACCCGGCTTGAGAGCTACATGGTGGGTAACGAGTTCGCCGCCACCATGTTCATGGCCGACGTCGAAGGCCACCCCGAGGACCAGCCGCTGAAGCTGGCCCTCGAGGAGCTGGACTTCTTCACCACCGAGGTACGGATCCTCGGCGTGTACCCCGCGGCGGGCTATCGGGCGGCGGCCACGGCCTGACGCGGCTGCTGCCCGGGCTTCAGGAATTGGGCGAAAAACGCCCCGAGTTCCGCGGTGGCGGTCAGCGGCAGGACATTCGCCACGTACTGGTCAGGACGGACAACAACCACCACGCCGGCCCGGTCCAGGCCGCGTTCGTCGAAGATGTCCGCGTTGGGGTCGGTGCCGTAGACCTTCTCGTAGTCAGTCAGCTTGAACGGGCCCACCTGCGGCTTGAACACCGCGGGAACCTTGCTGATGTCGACGGCGGTGTGCCCCTGCTGGTAGATGACCTTCAGGTCGAACCAGGCATCCGGGTCGGCCCCGGCCGGGGTGGCGGCCAGCGGTGATTCCGGCGAGCCGGCGAACCATTCGGCCAGCATGTCGGTGGCCGAACCGGTTCCCGGCTGGGCCGGGTCGGCAAACACGTAGATCCGCCAGCGGCCGTCCGCGGTGGCGTGGTGGCCCAGGTGGATCGGGTTGGTGTCCGCGACCCGGACCACGGGGGCGGACTTGAAGCGTTTGCCCACGGGGAAGCCGGTTGCCAGGCCCTGGTGGTCGTCGGTCCCGACGATCAGGGACGGGGCGTACTGGGTCATGAACCCCGCCGGGAATTCGGCGGTGCGGACGTAGAAATCTTCCAGGTCCGAGGGGTGTTCGAACTCTTCGGGCTTCTTGGCCATCATGGATGACCATTCCTTGTCGAAGTCGATGAGGTTCTTCGCCACCACCTGGCGTTCGGCGGAGTAGGTGGCCAGCAGGCTCTCCGGGCTGCGGCCCTCCAGGACATGGCCGAGCTTCCAGGCGATGTTGAAGCCGTCCTGCATGGACACGTTCATTCCCTGGCCGGCCTTGGCGCTGTGCGTGTGGCAGGCATCGCCGGTGATGAAGACGCGCGGCGTGCGGGTGCCGCGGTCCTCCGGCAGGACGTCGTCGAACCGGTCAGTGAGGCGGTGGCCCACCTCGTAGACGCTGTGCCAGGCGACGTTGCGGACGTCCAGGGTGTAGGGGTGGAGAATCTCGTTCGCCTTGTGGATGATTTGGTCGATGCCGGTGTTCCGCACCGCATGGTGGGTCGCGGGGTCCACCTCCCCCAAATCCACGTACATCCGGAACAGGTGTCCGCCTTCGCGCGGAATCAGCAGGATGCTGCCTTTTTCACCCTGGATGGCGCACTTGGTGCGGATGTCCGGAAAATCGGTCACCGCGAGCGTGTCCATGACACCCCAGGCGTGGTTGGCCTGGTCGCCGGCGAGGGTGCAGCCGATGGCCTGGCGCACCTTGCTGCGTGCGCCGTCGGCCCCCACCACGTACTTGGCGCGGACAACGCGCTCCTGGCCCTCGTCCGGCCCGGCGGTGCGGAGCAGTCTGACGGTGACCGGGTACTCCCCGTGGGAAGCGACCTCCAGGCCCTGGAACTCGTAGCCGTAGTCCGGCTTCAGGCGTGACGGCGAGTTGGCCGCAAATTCCGCGAAGTAGTCCAGCACGCGGGCCTGGTTGACGATCAGGTGCGGGAACTCGCTGATGCCCATTTCGTCATCCACGGCGCGCGCGGCACGGACGATGTTGGCGCGGTTGCCGGGGTCCGGCTTCCAGAACGCCATCTCGGTGATCCGGTAGGCCTCGGCGGTGATCCGCTCAGCGAACCCGAAGGCCTGGAACGTCTCCACGCTGCGCGCCTGGATGCCGTCCGCCTGGCCGATGGCCAGTCGTCCCGGGCGCCGCTCAACGATGCGCGTGGTGACGTCCGGGAACATCGAGAGCTGTGCGGCTGCAAGCATGCCGGCAGGGCCCGTGCCAACGATCAGCACATCCACTTCGTCCGGAAGTTCTTCAGGGCGGTTGATGCCGACGCCGGCGGCCGGCTGGACCCGCGGGTCACCGGATACGTAACCGTGGTGGTGGAACTGCACGGGCTTCCTCACTTCGTTGTGGTGGATTTTGTTCTATATCAGAACATCAGGTTCGATATTAGAAATAGCTGGGCTGGTTTCCAACTTTACGCCGGATGTAACGCGGGCGACAAGGGGCCCCTGGCCGCCCCGGACGCCGTCGAAGGGAGGGGTTGACGGACCCGACGCAACGCGCCATAGTGATCGTATACGATTTCGTACCTGATGAGGAGAAGCTTTGGAGCAGGTCAACGAGGACACGCTGGCGTCAACGCGCAAGGTGATCGCGGTGCACATCAACTACCCCAGCCGGGCGGCCCAGCGCGGCCGCACCCCCGCCCAGCCCTCCTACTTCCTCAAGCCCTCCAGCTCCCTGGCACTGACCGGCAGCACCGTGGAGCGGCCGGCGGGCTGTGAACTGCTTGGCTACGAGGGCGAGATCGCCCTGGTCATCGGCAAGGCGGCCCGCCGCGTCAGCATCGAGGACGCGTGGAGCCACGTTGCCGCCGTGACCGCCAGCAACGACCTGGGGGTGTACGACCTGCGCTGGGCGGACAAGGGGTCCAACCTCCGGTCCAAGGGCGGGGACGGCTTCACCCCGGTGGGCCCGGCACTGATCCCGGCAGACGCCGTCGACCCCGCGCAGCTGCGGATCCGCACCTGGCACAACGGCCACCTGGTCCAGGACGACACCACGGAAGACCTCCTCTTCCCGTTCGCCCGGCTGGTGGCGGACCTGTCCCAGCTGCTCACCCTGGAGGAGGGGGACATCATCCTGACCGGCACCCCGGCCGGCGCGTCGGTGGCCAAGCCCGGCGATGTGCTCGAGGTGGAGGTCTCCGCCAGCAACCTCACCACGGGCCGGCTGGCCACCACCGTTGTGGAAGGCACGACGCCGTTCGCGGACTTTGGTGCCGGGCCCAAGGTCGATGACCTGCAGCGGGAGGAAGCGTACGGCTCGCGCGAAGCGGCGGGGCTGGCACCTGCTGCGGAAGCCGCTGTCGGACCTGCATTGTCCCCGGAGCTGAAGGCCAAGCTGGAATCCGTGGCCACCGCCACCCTCTCCTCGCAGATGCGCAAGCGCGGCCTGAACAATGTCAGCATCGATGGCCTGCAGGGCACTCGCCCGGACCGCCGCGTGGTGGGACTGGCCAGGACCCTGCGCTACGTGCCCAACCGCGAGGACCTCTTCAAGACCCACGGCGGCGGTTTCAATGCGCAGAAGAAGGCCATCGACTCGGTCAACGAGGGCGAAATCCTGGTGATGGAGGCCCGCGGCGAGAAGGGCACGGGCACTGTTGGTGACATCCTGGCCCTTCGCGCCCAGGTCCGCGGCGCCGCAGCCATCATCACCGACGGCGGTGTCCGCGACTTCACCGCCGTGGCGGGGTTGGACATGCCCACGTACTTCGCCAACCCGCACCCCGCGGTCCTCGGCCGCCGCCATATCCCCTGGGACACGGACATCACCATCGCCTGCGGCGGTGCCACGGTCCAGCCCGGCGACATCATCGTGGCCGACGCCGACGGCATCCTAGTCATACCGCCGGCCATCGCCGAAGAACTGGTGGACGACTGCATCCAGCAGGAGAAGGAAGAAGCTTTCATCTTCGAAATGGTCAAACAGGGCAACAGCGTTGACGGCCTCTACCCGATGAACGCCGAATGGCAGAACAAGTACGCGGAGTGGGAACGAATGGGAAGCAGGAAAAGCTGATGACTGAAACAGCCGTCACCGACCTCCCCGCTGCCGCTCCCGGCAGCAAGTCCGAACAGGCGTACCGGGCCGTCAAGGCGCGGATCGTCGAGGGCACCTACACCCCCGGGTACCGGCTGGTGCTGGGCACCATCGCCAAGGACCTCGGTTTCAGCGTGGTCCCGGTCCGCGAAGCCATCCGCCGGCTGGAGGCCGAGGGCCTGGTGAAGTTCGAACGCAACGTGGGCGCTACCGTAGCCGGCATCGACCCCACCGAATACCTGTACACCATGCAGACGCTCAGCATCGTGGAGGGTGCCGCCACGGCGCTGTCGGCCCCGCTGATCGATGCGGCGGCCATCGCACGCGCCCGCGCCGTGAACGAGGAAATGCGCGAATGCCTTGAACACTTCAACCCCGTCCGGTTCACCCAGCTGAACCAGGACTTCCACAGCGTCCTCTTTGAGCACTGCCCCAACCCGCACATCCTGGACCTGGTCCACCGCGGCTGGAACCGGCTGGCCGCACTGCGGTCCTCCACGTTCCGCTTCGTCCCCGGCCGGGCCCGCGAATCCGTGGCGGAGCACGAAGGGCTGCTGCAGCTCATCGAATCCGGCGCCGATCCGGACACCATCGAAAAAGCCGCCCGCCAGCACCGGGCGGCCACCCTGGACGCATACCTCGCCCAAGCAAAGCACCAGTAAAGGACATCAACGATGACGACCTCCGTAGAAACCTCCCGGCACTACGTCCCGAAGGACCTGCCCGCACATATCCAGCACTACATCAACGGCGAGTTCGTTGACTCCGTGGGCGGGAAGACCTTCGACGTCCTGGACCCGGTGTCCAACCGCAACTACGCCACCGCCGCGGCCGGCCAGAAAGAGGACATCGACCTGGCCGTCGCCGCCGCCCGCGAAGCTTTCGTGAACGGCCCGTGGCCGAAGATGAAGCCCCGTGAGCGGGCCCGCGTCCTGAACAAAATTGCGGACGCCGTCGAAGCGCAGGAAGCACGCCTGGCCGAGCTCGAAACCTTCGACACCGGCCTGCCGATCACCCAGGCCAAGGGCCAGGCCCTGCGCGCGGCCGAGAACTTCCGCTTCTTCGCGGACCTGATCGTGGCCCAGTTCGACGACGCCATGAAGGTCCCCGGCTCGCAGATCAACTACGTGAACCGCAAGCCGATAGGCGTCGCCGGCCTGATCACGCCGTGGAACACTCCGTTCATGCTGGAGTCCTGGAAGCTCGCCCCGGCGCTGGCCACCGGCAACACCGTCGTCCTGAAGCCGGCCGAGTTCACCCCGCTCTCCGCCTCGCTCTGGGCCACCATCTTCAAGGACGCCGGCCTCCCTGACGGCGTCTTCAACCTGGTCAACGGCCTGGGCGAGGAAGCCGGCGACGCCCTGGTCAAGCACCCGGACGTTCCGCTGATCTCCTTCACCGGCGAGACCACCACCGGCCAGACGATTTTCCGGAACGCGGCGGCGAGCCTCAAGGGCCTCTCCATGGAGCTCGGCGGCAAGTCCCCGTGCGTCGTGTTTGCCGACGCCGACCTGGACGCCGCGATAGATTCCGCCCTGTTCGGGGTCTTTTCCCTGAACGGCGAGCGCTGCACGGCCGGGTCCCGCATCCTGGTGGAGCGCGCGATCTACGACGAGTTCTGCGAGAAGTACGCCGCCCGGGCCCGGAACATCGTGGTGGGAGATCCGCACGATCCCAAGACCCAGGTGGGCGCCCTGGTCCACCCGGAGCACTACGAGAAGGTCGCATCCTACGTGGAGATCGGCAAGTCCGAGGGACGGCTCCTGGCCGGCGGCGGCCGCCCCGACCACCTGCCCGAAGGCAACTACATCGCACCCACCGTGTTCGCCGACGTCGCCCCCGACGCCCGGATCTTCCAGGAGGAAATCTTCGGACCCGTCGTGGCCATCACCCCGTTCGAGAACGACGACGAGGCCCTCGCCCTGGCCAACAACACGAAGTACGGCCTCGCCGCCTACATCTGGACCCAGAACCTCACCCGGGCCCACAACTTCTCGCAGAACGTCGAGGCCGGGATGGTGTGGCTGAACAGCCATAACGTCCGCGACCTGCGCACCCCGTTTGGCGGCGTCAAGGCCTCGGGCCTGGGCCACGAGGGCGGCTACCGCTCCATCGACTTCTACACCGACCAGCAGGCCGTGCACATCACCCTCGGCCCTGTGCATACTCCTAAATTTGGCCACACCCCCGAGTTCGGCGCGTAAGCCGGCCGGCCGCCGTCGGACTTTCACAACCCCTTTCAAAGAAGAGAGACCATCATGACCAATTTCGTCCCCACCCCCACGGTCCCGGCACCGGACATCGTCCGCTGCGCCTACATGGAGATCGTGGTCACGGACCTCGCGAAGTCCCGCGAGTTCTACGTTGACGTCCTGGGCCTGCACGTCACCGAGGAAGACGAAAACGCGATCTACCTGCGCTCCCTGGAGGAATTCATCCACCACAACCTGGTGCTGCGCAAGGGACCCATCGCCGCCGTCGCCGCCTTCGCCTACCGGGTGAAGTCGCCCGCCGAAGTGGACGCCGCCGAGGCCTACTACCGCGAACTCGGCTGCCGGGTGGAGCGCCGCAGGGAAGGCTTCACCAAGGGCATCGGCGATTCGGTCAGGGTAGAGGACCCGCTGGGCTTCCCCTACGAGTTCTTCTACGAAGTGGAGCACGTGGAGCGCCTCACCCAGCGCTACGACCTCTACTCCGCAGGCGAGCTGGTCCGCCTGGACCACTTCAACCAGGTCACCCCGGACGTCCCGCGCGGCCGGGCCTACCTGGAGGACCTCGGCTTCCGCGTCTCCGAGGACATCAAGGATTCCGACGGCGTCACGTACGCTGCGTGGATGCACCGCAAGCAGACAGTCCATGACACCGCCCTCACGGGCGGCAACGGCCCGCGCATGCACCACGTCGCGTTCGCCACGCACGAGAAGCACAACATCATCCAGATCTGCGACAAGATGGGCGCCCTGCGCATCAGCGACCGGATCGAACGCGGCCCCGGACGGCACGGCGTCTCCAACGCGTTCTACCTCTACATCCTGGATCCGGACGGCCACCGCGTGGAGATCTACACCCAGGACTACTACACGGGCGACCCGGACAACCCCACCATCACCTGGGACGTCCATGACAACCAGCGCCGCGACTGGTGGGGCAACCCGGTGGTCCCGTCCTGGTACACCGAGGCCTCCCTGGTCCTGGACCTGGACGGCAACCCGCAGCCGGTGGTCGTCCGCGAGGAAAAGAGCGAAATGGCGGTGACCGTGGGGGCCGACGGATTCTCCTACACCCGCAAACCGGACGAGGGCGCGCAGGCTGAAGGCTTCAAGCTGGGGGCGCAGCTCTAGTCATGCTGGACGCCGAGACGATTAAGGCCATCGCGGACGAGCTGCTGGAAGCCGGCCGAACCCGCACCCCTGTTCCCCTCCTGACAACCCGCTACCCGGGCATGACGGTGGAGGATTCCTACGCGGTCCAGCAGCTGTGGCGCCGCCGTAACGAGGAAGCCGGCAGGACCCTCGTGGGGCGCAAGATCGGCCTCACATCCAAGGCAATGCAGGCCGCCACTGGCATCACCGAGCCGGACTACGGCGCCATCTTCGATGACATGGTGCTGGAAACCGGCTGCTCGGTGGAATGGGATCGGTACACCCATCCGCGGGTGGAGGTGGAGCTGGCATTCGTTCTCAAGGACGGTCTCAAGGGCCCCGGCGCCACCATCTTCGATGTCCTGAAGGCCACCGACTATGTTGTTCCCGCCCTGGAGATCCTGGATTCCAGGATTGAGATGGAGGGCCGGACCATCGTGGACACCATCTCGGACAACGCCGCGATGGGCGCCATGGTGATCGGCGGGAACCCGGTAAAGCCGGATGCGGTGGACCTGCGCTGGGTCCCGGCCATCCTCTATAAGAACCAGACCGTGGAGGAAACCGGCGTGGCCGCCGGCGTCCTGGACCACCCGGCCAACGGCGTGCACTGGCTGGCCAACAAGATCGCAGCACACGGTGATTCCCTGAAGGCCGGGGACATCATCCTGGCCGGCTCCTTCACCCGCCCGATGTGGGTGTACAAGGGCGATACCGTCCACGCTGACTACGGACCCCTGGGGAGTGTCACATGCCGCTTCGAATAGAGGACACCTTCCGGTCCGCGCTGGCTTCGGCCAAGCGGCCGCTGGCCGGGATGTGGATCTGCTCCGGCAGCCCGCTTGTCGCCGAGCTCTGCGCCGGGTCCGGCCTGGACTGGCTGCTGGTGGATGCGGAGCACAGCCCCAACGGGCTCGAGTCCGTCCTCGCCCAGCTCCAGGCGATCCACGGTTACCCGGTCCACACCGTGGTCCGGCCGCCGGTCAACGACACCGTGGTGATCAAGCAGTACCTGGACTTGGGCGTGCAGAACCTGCTTATCCCCATGGTCAACTCCGTGGCTGAAGCCGAGGCCGCCGTGGCAGCCACCCGCTACCCGCCCCACGGCGTCCGCGGCGTCGGCTCGGCCCTGGCCCGCGCCGCCCGCTGGAACCGGATCCCGGACTACCTGGCCCGGGCCAACGAAATCATCAGCGTCACCGTCCAGATTGAATCCACCGCCGCCGTGGACGCGGTCGGGGACATCCTGAAGGTCGACGGCGTGGACGCCATCTTCCTCGGCCCCTCCGACCTCGCGGCATCAATGGGCCTGCTGGGCCAGCAGGAACACCCCGAGGTGCGCGCCGCCGTCGAACGCTGCCTAGCCGCTGCGAAGGCGGCCGGGAAGCCGGTGGGCGTCAACGCCTTCAACCCGGACACCGCCCGGCACTACCTCGCCAACGGCGCGGACTTCATCCTGGTCGGAGCCGACGTCGCCCTCCTGGCCCGAGGCTCCGAAGCCCTCGCCGCGCAGTACATCGAGCCGGCCGACGGCGACCCGCACGCCAGCTACTGAGCGCCATGGCGGAAGCCGGGATCAGCCGCCGGGCAGCCTCCGCACATAGGGAGCTTTGCCCAGCGGCGTCCGTTCCAGCCGTTCCACCACCTGGACGTCCAGGGGGATCCCGGCGACGCCTGCCTTTGTCAGTTCGGCCGACACGGCAGCGCGGATCCCGTCGGCGGACAAGCCGGGCCTGATGCCCGCGACCAGGATCCGCAGGCGGGACGGCTCCTGGATGACCTGCCACCCCGAGACCGCTGCGGAGTCCAGCGCGTGGTGGAAGAGGATGGGGTGGACCCTGACGGCGCCGGTCCTGCCTGGCAGCTGGAGGACGTCTTCGAGGCGGCCCTCGACGTCCTGGAGCAGCCTGAAGGAACGCCCGCACGGGCAGCCTCGGCCGCCGAGCCTTACGGTGTCGGACAGTTCGTAGCGGATGAGCGGCAGGGTCCGGGAGAAAAGCACCGTGACCAGCAGCTTCGCGCCGGTGGTCCCCGGCTCAACCCCATTACCGTCTCCATCCACGGGTTCTACGATGACAAGGTCCTCGTAGACATGGCGGTTGCGGTGGGCGCAGGGGGAGGCGATCCCCGCCGTTTCGGTGGCGGCATACACGTCGAACGGCGTCCTGCCCCAGGCCTCCCGCATCTCCGACGCCGCCTGCCCGGTGAGGACTTCGGAGGCGGACATGACGCCTTCAGGTGCAATGCGGAGGCGTCCTGAACGCTGCTCAGCCGCCAGTGGCTGGAGGGCCGAGGCGTAACCAACCAGTACCCTCGGCTGGAAGCGGTTGAGCGCCGCAACGGACTCCTCCATGGGTGCGGTCACATCCAGCCTCAGGGTGGGAACCAGGCGGGAGCTGAACGATGCCCCCACCACGGCGGACTGGTGGGTGGGCACGCGGGAGCTGACCAGTGCCATCTTGAGCGGCCGCCAAGGGCCCGCAGCGATACCGGCCCAGTCGTTCGCCCTCGCGTACGAAGCCAGGACCGTCGACCATTCGGACCGGTTCCAGACGAACGTACCCCGCCGGCCGGTGGTCCCGGCGGTTGCAGCCGCCCACCACCTCCCCCGCCACGGCTTCCCCGGGTTACCCCCGCCGTCGGTCAAGATGCGCAGTTGATCTTCGACGTCGGCCAGCTTCAGTCCCGGCGCGGTGACCGCCTGGTCGAAGTTCTCCATGAGGTCGGCCTTGGTGACCGGCGGCAGCTGGTCCAAGGGGGCGTTTTGCAGCCCCGCGTGATGCCGCCGGTAGAACTCCGAGCCCGTATAGGCTGCCCCGCGCAGCCTCCGCAGGGACTCCTCCTGGTGGCGGGAGATCCTGGCCGCATCCCAGTGGTCTCGGGGACGCCATGCCGCACGCAGGAACAGCACACGCGCGATGAGCCGAAGGTCCGCCACGCTCGGGCCTATCCCAGGGCCGGGGCGGCGACTGCCCTGCCGGACACACGTCCTGCGAACCGGCGGCGGGCCCAGCGGGCGAGTTTCTTGCCCTTGCCCTTCCACCAGTTGTCTTCGTCCTTGTCGTGGTGCAGGCGGAAAATGATGGCCACCAGGACGAACATGGCCATCCCCACTCCCGACATGGAGGCCATCACCAGATCCACCAGCACGCTGACAGCCAGCGAGATGACGGACGGCACCGCCAGGGTGCGGAAAACGGTGCTGGCCACGTAACGGCTCTGGGACCCTGGCACGGACAGTGCTCGCACCATGTCGAAGCAGACGCACACCACCACCATGGCCTGCCCCAGGGACAGGATGACCAGACCCGGAAGGGACGCGCTGATCGCCGCCACCGATTCCATTCCCGGGCTCATCGCCGGGCCTTGCAGTGAGAACCAAACATGGAAAAACCCCCAGAACATTGAAACCGCCTGCTGCTGATCCAGCAGGTGATTCAATTCAAGGTTCCAGGGGTTGGCGGGTCACCAGTAGCGGGTACTCTACTTTCCCGCAGGGCACCGGGCCGGGTACTTGGATGCCGCTTACTGCCCCAGGGCGCGCGGCCGCCAGACCACTACGGCCTGCGAACGCGGCCGGGGACGCTGGCCGCGGGCCAGGCTCACCACATCGCCGGCCGCACCCGCAGCGAAGATGCGCGAATCGAACGGCTGCGGGCGCCGGGCCAGCTCTTCGGTCAGCTCGGACACGCGGTTCCGGAGGGCGGCCACCTGGTTCTCAAGTTCCAGGATGCGCTTGATCCCCTCGAGCGATACGCCTTCCTGGGACAGCCGCTGCACCTCGCGGAGCATGTTGACGTCCCGCTGCGAGTAGCGCCGCGATTTACCGGGCGCCCGGCGCGGCGAAACGATCCCCAGCCGGTCGTACTGCCGGAGCGTCTGGGGATGCATGTCCGCCAGTTCGGCCGCCACCGAAATCACGAAGATTGGCTGATCAGCGCTGATGTCCATGGCAATGACCGCCGGTTACAGCCGGGCCTTGGCGGCCAGGCCTTCCCGGACGTCAGCGTCCGCGGTGGCTTCGGCAAACGCCTTGACGGCAGCTTCGGCTTCTTTGTTCAGGTTCTTGGGAACCGCGACGTCGATGGTCACCAGCAGGTCGCCCGTCCCCTTGGAGGTCTTCACGCCTTTGCCCTTCACCCGCAGCGTACGGCCCGACGGCGTTCCCGCCGGAACGCGGACCCGCACCTTGTCGCCGTCGATCGTCGGGACCTCGATGTCGGCGCCCAAGGCAGCCTCCGGGAAGCTGACCGGGACATGGATGCGGAGGTTGTCGCCGTCGCGCGTGTAGAACGGGTGCGGCTTGACCGAAACAGCAACCATCAGGTCTCCGTTGCCCGCGGGGCTGGGCTGGCCCTTGCCGCGGACGCGGATCTTCTGGCCGTCCTTGATGCCGGCGGGGACGCGGACGTCGATGACCTCGCCGTTCGGTTCGCGCAGGCCGATGGTGGTGCCGCGGATGGACCCTGCGAACGAGATGGTGGTGGAAGCCGTGCGGTCCGCGCCCCGTTGCGGAGCGCGCTGGTAGCCGCCGGCGCCGCCGAAGCCGCCGAAGAGGTCCGCGAATTCCGGCGGAATGCCCCCGCCGGCCGGGTTGAACCCCCCGGCGTGGCGTCCGGTGTTGCCCGTGAAGAGGCCGCCGAACATGTCCTCAAACCCGCCGTTTGCCGCACCGGCGCCGCCCGGCGCGAACCGGGCACCGCTGCCCATGGCCCGGATGGCGTCGTACTGCTGGCGCTCCTCGGGGTCGGACAGCACGGAATAGGCCTCGGAGATGTCCTTGAACTTCTTCTCGGACGCCGAGTTGCCCGAGTTGGTGTCAGGGTGGTGCTCGCGGGCCAGCTTCCGGTAGGCCTTCTTGATGTCGGCGTCGGAAGCGTCCTTGGCGACACCGAGGATCTTGTAAAAGTCCTTGTCCACCCAATCCTGGCTAGCCAATGGCGTTTCCTTTCAAAAATCTTTGCCGAGATGGCAGTTCACAGCAATGTGGTTGCCCAACACTGCCGCGAACTGCCATCTCGCGTGGGGTAATGCTACGCAGGTACCGCGACGATGACCTGGGCCGCGCGGAGGACGCGTTCGCCTGACTTGTAGCCGGAGCGGAGCACCTGGCTGACGGTGTCAACCTCGATGTCCTCGCCGGGCTGCTGGATCAGGGCCTCGTGGATCGTGGGATCGAACTCCACGCCGGTCTGGTCGATGCGGACCAGGCCGTAGGTCTTCAGTGCGTTCTCCAGCTTGGCTGCGATCGCGGCGAAGGGGCCGTCGGCAAGGTCGCCGTGCTGCCGGGCGGCATCCACGTCATCCAGGACCGGAAGCAGGGAGTTCAGGACGCCGATGACGGCCATCTCCCCTGCCACGGCGCGGTCGCGTTCAACGCGCTTGCGGTAGTTGACGTACTCCGCCTGCAGGCGGAGCAGGTCGTTGCGGAGTTCGGCTGCCTCCGCGCTTCCCGCTTCCGCCGCCACGCCCCGGGCTACGGATTCCTCGGCCGGCACGTCCACGCCGTTAAGGATCTCCTCCGCCTGGGCGAGCGCATCGCCGTCGGAATCCTGGCCCTCCCGGCCCGAAGCCTGCGCGTCCGGGTGCCGGGCCTGCCCGGTGACCGGGTCAACCTTGCGGTTGTCCCGGATCACCGGCTCCTGGTGGCCCGAGCCGCCGTCACGGCGTTCCTGATCGCGGGAAGCGTTGTGCTCTTCCTCGTTACCGTGATGGGGCATGGCTACTTCTTCGCTTCGTCTTCGTCGATGATCTCGGCGTCAACGATGTCTTCGTCAGCCTTGTCACCGGCGGGGGCACCTTCGGCACCTGCAGCGCCGGTGGCGCCGTCAGGGGAACCGGCCTGGGCGTAGATGGCCTCGCCGAGCTTGGTCTGGGAAGCCTGCAGCTTCTCGAACGCAGTCTTCACGGCGGCATCGTCGGTGCCTTCGAGTGCCTTCTTGAGCTCGTCGACGTCGGACTGGACCTCGGTCTTGACCTCTTCAGGCAGCTTGTCGGCGTTGTCCGCGATCAGCTTGTCCACGGAGTAGGCCAGCTGCTCGGCGGAGTTGCGGGTGTCGGTTGCCTCGCGGCGGGCCTTGTCCTCGGCTGCGTGCTCCTCGGCGTCACGGACCATGCGGTCGATGTCTTCCTTGGAGAGCGCGGTGCCGCCGGTGATGGTCATGGACTGTTCCTTGCCGGTGCCCTTGTCCTTCGCGGAAACGTGGACGATGCCGTTGGCGTCGATGTCGAAGGTGACCTCGACCTGCGGGACGCCGCGCGGTGCCGGCGCGATGCCGGTCAGCTCGAACGTGCCCAGCGGCTTGTTGTCGCGGGTGAACTCGCGCTCGCCCTGGAAGACCTGGATGGCCACGGACGGCTGGTTGTCGTCCGCCGTGGTGAAGGTCTCGGACCGCTTGGTGGGGATGGCGGTGTTGCGCTCGATCAGGTGCGTCATCACTCCGCCCTTGGTTTCGATGCCGAGGGACAGCGGGGTGACGTCGATCAGCAGGACGTCCTTGCGCTCACCCTTCAGAACACCGGCCTGCAGGGCTGCACCAACGGCGACAACCTCGTCCGGGTTCACGCCCTTGTTCGGCTCCTTGCCGCCGGCCAGTTCCTTGACCAGGTCGTACACGGCGGGCATACGGGTTGAGCCACCCACCAGCACGATGTGGTTGATGTCGGAGAGCTTGATGCCGGCTTCCTTGATGACGTCGTGGAACGGCTTCTTGGTGCGCTCCAGCAGGTCCTTCGTGAGGTCCTGGAACTTGGCGCGGGTCAGCTGCTCGTCCAGGTGGACCGGGCCGTCGGGGGTGACGGAGAGGTACTGAAGCGAGACGTTGGTGCTGGTGGAGGAGGACAGTTCCTTCTTGGCCTGCTCGGCAGCTTCGCGCAGGCGCTGCAGGGCGATCTTGTCCTTGGACAGGTCGATGCCCTTGACCTTCAGCTGGTTCAGCAGGTAGTCAACGACGCGCTGGTCCCAGTCGTCGCCGCCGAGGCGGTTGTCACCGGCCGTGGCGCGGACCTGGATGGTGGAGAAGTTGTCTTCGTCCTTGCCGACTTCCAGCAGGGAGACGTCGAAGGTACCGCCACCGAGGTCGAAGACCAGGATGAGCTCATCTTCCTTGCCCTTGTCCAGGCCGTAGGCGAGAGCTGCTGCCGTGGGCTCGTTGACGATGCGCAGGACGTTCAGGCCCGCGATTTCGCCGGCCTCCTTGGTGGCCTGGCGCTCGGCGTCGTTGAAGTACGCGGGGACGGTGATCACGGCGTCGGTGACCTTTTCACCCAGGTAGGACTCGGCGTCGTTCTTCAGCTTCATGAGGATGCGCGCTGAGATTTCCTGCGGGGTGTACTTCTTGTCATCGATGGCCTTGGTCCAGTCGGTGCCCATGTGGCGCTTGACCGAGGCGATGGTGCGGTCGATGTTGTTGACGGCCTGGCGCTTGGCGATCTCGCCCACCAGGACTTCGCCGGACTTGGAGAACGCAACGACGGACGGCGTGGTGCGGCCACCCTCGGCGTTGGCAATAACGGTGGGCTCGCCACCTTCGAGAACGGAGACGACGGAGTTGGTGGTTCCGAGGTCGATACCTACTGCACGTGACATGTGTTGCTTCCTTCTTTCCTTGGAAACTTGCTGGCGCCCGCTATTGAGCGTTCTGCACTCAACTTTACTCAGGGCGCATGCGATGTCAATCCGAAGTTGAGCGAAGCTGACTCAACTTTGCATTTTGCGCCGCATGCTTGCCGGCAATTCCGCACCGTTCAGCGGGTTTCCCGGGCGTCCGCGTACGACGCCGGCACCACGGTTTCGCCGTTGGAGAACGATGGGCGGGGGTTCTGGAGCTCCTCCCGGGCCAGCTTTCCCGGCCACCAGATCTTCGGGCCGATGTCGTAGGCCAGCGCGGGGACCAGCAGGGAGCGCACCAGGACGGTGTCCAGGAGCACGCCGAACGCCACGATGAACGCCAGCTGCACCATGAACATGATGGGGATGACGCCCAGCGCGGCGAACGTTGCCGCGAGGACCACCCCGGCGGAGGTGATCACGCCGCCGGTAACGCCAAGGCCGCGCAGGATTCCGGGGCGGGTGCCGTGCTTCAGGGACTCCTCCCGGACCCGGCTCATCAGGAAGATGTTGTAGTCCACGCCCAGGGCCACCAGGAACACGAAGCCGAACAGCGGCACGGTGGCATCGGCACCGGGGAAGCCCAGGATGTTGTTGAACACGAACGCCGCCACCCCCATGGCCGCCGCGTAGGAGAGCACGACTGAGAGCACCAGGAGGACCGGCGCGATAATCGACCGGAGCAGCAGCATGAGGATGAACAGAATGACCAGCAGGACGATCGGGATGATGATCAGCAGGTCCCGCTGCGCCGTGGTGTTGGTGTCCAGGGCGATCGCCGTCACGCCGCCCACCAGGGCGCCGGAGTCCACCGCCTTCACGTCAGCGCGCAGGGCCTTGACGGACTCCTCGGCCTCAAGCGAATCGGCGGCGGCGTCCAGAGTCGCGTTGATCAGCACCTTTCCGTCCCTGGCCGCCGGGGCGCTGGGGGTTCCGGGAGCTCCGGTGATGGGAACACCACCCTCAGCCAACAGATATGCCTCGCCCACGCCGTCGGCCGCTTTCACCGTTTCCAGCACCTCCGGCGCCTTGCCCTGCTCCGCAACCACGACGGCGGGGCTGCCGCTGCCGGCATCGAAGTGGCGGGCCAGTGCTTCCTGGCCGTCCACAGCACTGGAGGCCGACAGGATGACCTCCGTCTGCGGAACGCCGTTGGCCTTGAGCTGGAGCACCCCGGCGGACGCCACGAGCAGCAGCAGGACCGAGGCGACCCACACGGTGCGCGGCCGGCGCCGGACCAGGGAACCGGTGGCCCGCCACAAACCCTTCTGCCCTTCAAGTCCGGTGACCAGCTCGGGTTCGCGTTCGTCGTCGGGCAATAGCTTGGGACGGAAGGGCCAGAAGGCCGCCCGGCCGGACAGCGCCATCAGGGCGGGAAGCAGGGTCAGCGCGGCGAACAGCGCACAGAGGATGCCGGCCGCGGCCACCGGACCCAGCCCTTTGTTGGAGTTCAGGTCGGAGAACAGCAGGCACAAAAGGGCGATGATCACCGTGGCACCGGAGGCCAGGATCGGCTCGAAGGAAGCCTTCCAGGCGGTGAGCGCGGCAGCCGTCCTGCTGGTGGTGTGCGTGAGCGCTTCGCGGAACCGCGCCACGTAGAGGAGTGCGTAGTCGGTAGCCGCGCCGATCACCAGGATGGAGAGGATGCCCTGGCTTTGCCCGTTGAGCTGGATCCAGCCCGCCTTGGCCATGGCGAACACCAGGAGGATGGCCGCGCAAAGGGCAAACACGGAGGTCAACAGGACCATGACCGGCAGCAGGATGGAGCGGTAGACGACCAGGAGGATGACCAGCACCGCCGCCAGTGCCACCAGCAGCAGGAGTCCGTCGATGCCGGCGAAGGCGCCGGTGAGGTCCGCCGCGAGGCCTGCGGGGCCGGTCACGTAGGACTGCATGCCCTCCGGCGTCCCGGCGGAGGCGGTTTCCCGCAGTTCCTGCACGGCCCCCTCGAGTTCCAGGGATTCGCTGACGGGCACGATGAACTGCACCGCTTCGCCGTCTTCGGAAGGGATGGGCCCGATGACGGCGCTGCCCAGCTCCAGGCCTTCCAACTCCGCCTTCAGGCCGGCAGCCTCACGCAGCTCGGCCGGGGTAAAGGGTTTCGAATTTTCAATCACGATGACACCCGGAACCTCATCCGCGTCCCGGAACCTGGCCTGCCAGTCCTGGGCCGCGGTTGCTTCGGCACTGGCCGGCAGGAAGGAGGCCTGGTCATTGGAGGAGACCTCCTCCAGCCTGCCGAAGGTGGGGCCGCCGATCCCGGCAAGCGCCAGCCACGTAAGGACCAGGACTGTGGGAACCAGCCACCGCAGCCAGAAGGGTGCCTTAGTGGTTACTGGGCCCGCGTGCTTTGCTCTCATGCTGCCTTCCCCGGCGTCGGTGTTTCATCAACAGATTATCTCTACTATAGAGATAAGTGACAGTCTAGATTTCTTTGGCCGCACCGGCTAAGGGGTAGGATCCGTTCGGGCTGTTGGACCGCCCGGAAGATTTCACTACGACTGCAAGAGGAGGCGGGCAATGGCCGGCACCGGACCAGCCGCGGGGCCGCACCCGCTGGTGCGCCTCCTCCAGGAGTTCACATTGGAGGCCAACCGGTACGTGGACACCGCCGGCGCGCGGAAGGACATGCACCGGACGGACCTTAATGCCCTGGCCGTGATCATGCGCCACACCGCCAGGGGTGCCGTAGTCACGCCCGGCGTGCTGCGGAAGGAACTGAATCTCAGCTCCCCCGCAACCACTGCACTGATCGACCGGCTGGACCAGTCCGGGCACGTAGTCCGCGAGCGCGCCAGCACCGACCGCCGCCAGGTTGAACTGAAGATGACCCCCAAGGCGTACCAGGACGGCAGCGTCATCTTCGCCCCGCTCTCGCGCCACATGGGGGAAGCGCTGGCTGCTTTCACGCCGGAGGAACTCGAGGTGGCGACGCGCTTCATGACCGCCATGGTGGAAGCGACGGTGGCCGCGCGGGAGGAGTAGCGTTTGGTTATGAGTGCGCAGCAGCCCGAAGATGATGTCTACACGCACGGCCACCACGAATCCGTGGTCCGCGCCCACGCGGCCCGGACGGCCGAGAACTCCGCCGCCTTCGTGCTCCCCCACCTGCAGCCGGGGACGGACATGCTCGACGTCGGCTGCGGACCAGGGAGCATCACCTGCGACTTCGCCGGGCTGGTGGCCCCGGGAACGGTCACCGGGCTGGACCGGTCGCCGGACATCATCGCGCAGGCCAAGGCACTTGCCGGTGAGCGCGGGATCTCCAACGTCGAGTTCGTCACGGGCAACATCTACGATCTGGAGTTCAACGACGACACGTTCGACGTCGTGCACGCCCACCAGGTCCTGCAGCATCTTACGGACCCGGTGGAAGCCCTGCGTGAAATGCGCCGGGTCGCCAAGCCTGGCGGCATCGTCGCCGTGCGGGACGCCGACTTCCACGGCATGAGCTGGTACCCGGCGATTCCTGAACTCGACGAGTGGATGGAGCTTTACCAGCGGATCGCACGGAGGAACGGAGCAGAGCCCGACGCCGGACGGCGGCTGGTCAGCTGGGCCCAGGCCGCGGGATTCAGCGACGTTGCGCCCACCAGCAGCAACTGGCTTTACGCCACCGGGCAGCAGCGCCGCTGGCAGGCGCGCGTGTGGGGCGAGAGGATCCTGCACTCGGCCTTCGCGGAGCAGGCCCTGGAGTACGGCTTCGCCAACCCCGCGGACCTGGCCAGGATTTCGGCCGGCTGGCACCGTTGGGGCTCCACGGATGACGGCTGGTTCCTCATTCCCAACGGCGAGGTCATTGCCCGGGCGTGAGGGTCCTCGACACCCACGCACAAGTTGGGGCGGCTCCCGGACTTCCCCCTGATGGAGGCCCACGGCAGGCACCGGATACCGCGGCTGCCAGGGAATACCGCCCCGCCACGCGTACGATTATCAAGTGCAATTCTCCTTGTGGCTCACCCTTGCGGGCGCCGGCGCCCTGATCAGCTTCACGCCCGGAGCAGGGGCTATCAACACCATGAGCAACTCGCTAAATGCCGGCTTCCGCCGTTCCATTTGGGGCATCCTCGGCCAGCAGGCGGCGCTGGTCATCCACGTGGTGATCGTTGCCCTGGGCCTGGGGGTCCTGGTGGCCAGCTCTCCCGTGGCCTTCAACGTAATCCGGTACGCCGGCGCCGCCTACCTGGTCTACCTGGGCGTCCGGCAATTCCTGGCGAAACCCACCGTCGCCCGGGAACAGACCGCCGCACGGCGCAATGAACCCGCCTGGTCCATTTTCCGGCGGGGACTCTGGGTGAACCTGCTGAACCCCAAGGCGATTGTCTTCTTCCTGGCGTTCATGCCTCAGTTCATCCGGGCTGAGCAGCCGCTGCTGCCGCAGTATGCGGTCCTCACGGCCACGGTGGTCGCCATCGACATCCTGGTCATGTGGTTCTTCTTCGCCGCGGCGGCGCGGTCTTTCCAGCGGTTCACGCAAAATGAGCGGGGGCAGCTGGTGCTCAATCGCGTGTTCGGCGTCCTCTTCATCGCAGTGGGGATCCTCCTCGCCTTCATGCATTGAGCATGGGGAACGGTAAGGCGGGCGTCCGGACGCAGCCCAACCATGGGCCCTACCCCGTTTGACCTAAAGTCACTCATCTTTACAAAATCGTCAACCCACATGAATCCCGCGCTAGCCAAGGGCCCGATATGCGCGCATGCTTAGTCTCATGAACTCAGCGTCGAGCCCATACCGCGTCATCGCCGTCTGTACCGGAAATATCTGCCGGTCCCCCATGGTTGAGCTCATGCTCAGGGAGGCATTGAATCGCGAAGGGCTGGGCGGAACTGTAATTGTCGACTCCGCCGGCACCACCGGCTACGAGTCCGGACGACCCATTGACCCGCGGGCAGCGCGGCGCCTCGCGGCAACCCAGATCGCCTCGGCCGAGCACGTAGCCAGGGAGTGGGAACCGCGCTGGTTCAAGGACCGGGACCTCATCCTCGCCCTGGACATCGACCACTATGCATGGCTCAGCGAAGCGGCCCCCGACCAGGAGTCGCTGGACAAGATCCGCATGCTGCGGAGCTTCGACCCCGCCATGGAAGGCCTCGACCTGTTGGACCAGGGCATCGAGGACCCTTGGTATGGGGGCCATGCCGACTTCGACGCCGTCTGGCACCAGATCCATGCCGCAGTTCCGGGCCTCGTCGACCATATCCGGAGCGCCGCCCTCCGGGAAACAGCAGCCCTTTCCGGAGCCGGCATCCTATCGGGGTCCGAACTCCAACGGCAGGCGAGGTAACGCCCAGGCGATTTGTAGTTGAGAATCATTCTCAACTACTCTGTGGTGCATGCACCTCATCGTCGTCAGTTCCCTGGACGCCCTTTGCCGCCAGCAGGCCTGTGAAGACTTGGCCGCAACGCACCCCGAATCCTTGGTGGTGCTGCACGATCTCCTTGAAAACGGGGTTGTCATCCGCCGCGTCTTCGGCGGTGAGGGACTCGTTGAGCGGGAAGAGACCCTGCTCGAGCACGGCTGCCTTAGCTGCGCTGTCCGCCTGGACCTGGTACCCGCCGTCGAACGCCTGTCTGCCGGGACCGCCGGCCCCATCATCATCGGCCTGCCCCCCGCTGTTCCGGCAACGGTGGCCGTCACCGCCCTGAAGCGTGGCCTCGACCGGCCTCCGGGGCCGGGGCAGGTCCACAGCTACGAGAGAATGCTCGCCTGCGCGCCCGACGCCCTGGAGGACCACATCTGGGATTCGCACACCCTCTACGAATCCGGGTTCACGCCGGTGGTGGACGACGAACGCACGCCCGGCGAATTCCTCGTCGGTGAACTCGAGTCCGCCGACACCGTCCTGCTGGCCGAACCGGATATCGTGCCGGCGCATCCAGCGGGCCGCGACCGGGGCCTGCACCTGATCCGCGAGCTCGCGCCGCACACCCGCATAGCCCCGGATCCGGACAAGCCCGCCGCCATGCCATCGCCGTTCACCACAATCCGGCAGTCCCTGGAGCGGCCGCTCCATCCGGGCCGGTTCCGCCTCGCCCTGGGCACGCTGGCCGAGGGCTGTTGCGTGCTTCGCGGGCATCTGTGGGTGGCATCGGCGCCGGAGTGCCGGATTGCCATCCAGGGCATCGGCCCGCGCGTGTGGCTGGAAAACGTTGGAACCGTCGTCCCCGACGAGGGCAGGCTCGACGCCGGCACCGTCATCGAAGCAACGGGTGAGGACCTTGATCCGGCGGAGCTCGCGGAACTCCTGCTGCACTGCCAGCTGACGGACGAGGAACTGGCCGCAGGACTGGAGCTGCAGGACCCGTTCGGCCTGGCTGCTGCCGGCTGAACGCCACAAGGAACATAACGCAACAACACCCAACACGAGGAGAAATCATGAAGGTCAGGAATTCACTGCGGGCGCTGAAGAAGATCCCAGGTGCCCAGATCGTCCGCCGGCGCGGGCGCACGTTCGTCATCAACAAGAAGAACCCCCGGATGAAAGCCCGCCAAGGATAGCGGTACGCTCTAATCCATGAGCCCAGCCCCCGTCATCATTGCCATCGACGGGCGTTCGGGCGCAGGGAAGACCACCCTCGCCGTCGAGCTTGCGGCCCGGCTGCGCGCCCATCACAAGGTCTCGCTGTTCCACCTGGAGGACATCTATCCCGGCTGGAACGGCCTGGCCGCCGGCATCGAGCGGTACGTGGCCACCGTGCTCGCGCCGTTGAGCAGGGGCGAGGCCGCTACCTGGACCAGCTGGGACTGGGAGAACCATTACGACGGCGCCGCCCGGGTCACGCTTCCCGCCGAGATCGTCATCGTGGAGGGGGTGGGGGCCGCGTCCGCCGCAGCCCGCCCCTTCCTGGGCGCGGTCATCTGGGCCGATTCACCGGCGGACGTCCGCCGCACCCGCGCCCTGGACCGCGACGGCAGCACGTATGAACCCTTCTGGGATCAGTGGGCGGCCCAGGAGTCTGCGTGGCTGGCCGCCGACCCCGTTCCGGACCATGCCGACCTACAGGTCCGGAACCTGGCGGACGGCAAGGCTCCCGCCGACGTACTGCACCTCCTCCCGCACCTTCCGGCGCTGTCCGCCGTGCTCGCACCCGAAGTGGCGGCCCGCCAGGCCTACACCCTCCGGACTGAACGGCTCGAGTTCCGGCCGGACGCGCCCGCCCTGTTCCACGCCCTGTATGGCGGCTCGCCAAGGGCCGTATGGCTGGACAGCTCGCAGAACTCCCCCCGGCACGGACAAGTCCCCGCCGAAGGCAAGGGGGAGTCCGCTGCCAGAGGGGGAGAAGAGCACTCCAACGGGCGCAGCCGCTTCAGCATCATGGCGGACGACGGCGGTGCGTCCGGCCAGTCGGTCACCCACAGTTCCGGGGTCGCCCGGCTAAGTGCCGGTTCCGTCACAGCCCGCGTGGCCGGCCCGTTCTTCCGCTGGCTCCACACGGTCTGGGGCGCCGGCCCGGTGACGGTTCCCCGGGAATATCCGTGCGGGTTCACTCTGGGCTGGCTGGGCTATCTGGGATATGAGCTGAAACGGGAAACCGGCGGCGCTGACGTGGACTCACCCACCCCGGACGCGGCCCTGATCTTCGCCGGACGGGCAGTGGTCCTGGACCATGAAGAGGGCACTGTCTGGCTGCTCGCGCTGGACGAGCCTGGGGCTGACGCCTGGTTCGCCGAGGCCAGGGCTGCCGTGGAAGCTGCCGCAGCACACGGCGGCCGGCCTCCGGAAGCCGGCGCCGGCACCGCCGTCGTCCGTCCTGCCCCGGTATTCCACAGCCGTGACAGCGGCGCTGAATACCGGCGGAAGATCGCGGCGGCGCAGGAGCAGATCGCGGAGGGCAACTCCTACGAGGTTTGCCTGACCACCACGCTGGCCGCCACGGTAGCGGCGGACGAATTCGACGCCTGGGCAACCTACCTGGCCCTCCGCCGCCGGAATCCGGCCCCCTTCGCCAGTTACCTGCGGCTGGGAAGCGTGACCGTTGCCAGCACATCACCCGAGCGGTTCCTGAAAATCGCGGCCAACGGCGGGATGCGGGCCGAGCCGATCAAGGGCACCCGCCGCCGGGCCGCCGCCCCGGCCGAGGACGCCCTGCTGCGCAACGATCTGGCGTCGTCGTTGAAGGACCGGGCGGAGAACATCATGATCGTTGACCTGCTGCGCAACGACCTTAGCCACTTTGCAGTACCGGGGACCGTGACGGTGAGCCGGCTGTGCGCGATCGAAAGTTACGCCACCGTGCACCAAATGGTCAGCACCATCGACGCCCGGCTGATGCCCGGGGCGTCGCGGGCCGAGGCCGTGGCCGCCTGCTTCCCTGCCGGTTCCATGACCGGGGCGCCCAAGATCAGCACCATGGCGATCCTGGACGGCCTGGAGGATGGCCCGCGCGGAATATATTCAGGCGCGATCGGCTACTTTTCGTTGAACGGCGCCACGGACCTCGCCGTCGCCATTCGCACCCTGGTGGTCACCCACCGGGATGAGGGCCGGGCTGCCGAACTGTCCCTCGGCGTCGGCGGCGCCATCACGGCCGATTCCATTCCCGACGAGGAATACGACGAAATCCGCACCAAGGCCTACGGGGTCCTCTCCACCCTGGGCTCGGTCTTCCCGGGAGCCTGACGCGGGCCTGCCGCCTACTGGACCGTTGCGGTGAGGCGGGCCACGTTGTCTACGTACCGTGCCGCCAGGGGCCGGTTGAGCCAGTCGGCCAGCTTGAGTTCGTGCGAGATGTCCCGGTACGTATCCTCCACGGCCCGCATTTCATTGACGATCTTCTCCCCCAGCAGCATCACCGAGACCTCAAGGTTCAGCGAGAAGGAACGCATGTCCATGTTGCTGGATCCGAGAACTGCCACCTCGTCGTCGATGGTGAAATGCTTGGCGTGCAGCACGAACGGCGCCTTGTAGAGGTAAATCCGGACGCCCGCCTCCAGCAGCGCTTCGTAGTATGAGCGCTGGGCGTGGTGCACCAGGAACTGGTCGCCCTTTTCGGAGACGAACAGCTCAACGTCCACACCCCGCTGGGCAGCGGTGGTAATGGCGTAAAGCAGGGAGTCGTCCGGCACGAAGTACGGGCTGCAGATGGAAATCCTGTGCTGGGCGGAATAAATCAAGGTGTTGAAGAGGCGCAGGTTGTTTTCCGTGATGAATCCGGGACCGCTGGGCACCACCTGGGCTGTGACGTCCCCGGGCTCGGGATTCGCAGGAAGCTGCAGCTGATGCTCGAGGGACTCGTCTGTCTCGCTCAGCCAGTCCGTTGCGAACACGACGTTGAGGGTGGTGACGATGGGTCCGCGCAGGCACGCCATCAGCTCAACCCATTCGCGCCCGGCCTTCCGGTGCCGCGGGTTGTTGTACGAGGGCTCGATCAGGTTCTGGGACCCCGTGAAGGCTATCTCTCCGTCCACCACCATGATCTTGCGGTGGTTCCTTAGGTCCGGCCGGCGCCACTGGCCATGGATCGGCAGCAGGGGAAGCATCCGTTTCCACTGGATCTTGCCGGCCCGCAGCCTCTTGAGGAGTTTGCGGTAGCCCTTCACGCGCAGGGTGCCGATGTGGTCAAACAGCACCCGGACTTCCACGCCGCGCTCGGCAGCTTCCTCCAGTGCCGTGAGGAGCTCGTTGGTCACGTGGTCCGTGCTCATGATGTAGAACTCCGCGTTGACGAATGTCTTCGCCTTGCGCACGGCCTCGGTCATGGCCAGGATTGAGTCCGGGTAGCCCGGGATCAGGTCCACGGAGTTCCCGTCCACCATGGGAAGCGAGCCCAGCCGGCGGTTGAGCTCGGCGGCTGATTTCACCCATTCGGGGCCCGGGTAATCGCTCTCCGCGTCTGCGAGCGCGGAAATTCCCGCCCGGACCCTGTCATTGACCTGCTGTTGCTGCTGCCGGCGGCGGCTTGAGAGCCGGAAATTGCCGAACAGCAGGAACAGGACGAGGCCCACGAACGGCACGAAGAAGATGCCCAGCAGCCAGGCCATGGCCGTGGTAGGACGCCGGTTGCCGGGGATGATTCCCACGGCGAGTACCCTGATCAGCAGGTCGGCGGCGGCAAGGATCACCACAACCCACATCGGCGTGGTGCCGGAAAGCGAAAACGGCCACAACAAGCGAACAACCCCCGGGGACACGAGCTCCCGGCGGACTGCTTCCTGCCGGGGCGCTGCGCCCAGCTTATCCGGGCGGCGCCGCACTAAGCTGGAGCCATGACCTCTCCAGTTCCCGTGGTTCTCGTCTTTCTTGACCCTTCCTTCCCGAACGGCCGGCTGGCCGACGCTGCGAAGCCGCAACTGATGGTCACCGACCAAGGTGCCACCCGCGGCGACGGCATCTTCGAGACCATGCTGGCTTTGGACGGTTCAGTCCGGAAAATGCAGGCGCACCTGAACCGGCTGGGCGGCTCCGCGGCCGCCCTGGACCTTGTCATCCCGGACCAGGCTGCGTGGCGGAGAGCAATCGACACGGCCCTTTCGGAGCACCTGGGGCAGTACCCCGCCACAGACGCAGCGGGGGACGAACGGGTGGTGAAGCTGGTGGTCACCCGCGGCGTGGAAGGCAGCGACGCCCCCACGGCCTGGGTCCAGGTCTCCCCCGCCGGCAGCGTGGGCCGCCGCCAGCGCGAGACCGGCCTTGACGTGATCCTCCTGGACCGGGGCTACGACAGCGAGGTGGGCGAGCGTGCCCCGTGGCTGCTCCTTGGTGCCAAAACCCTCTCCTATGCAGTCAATATGGCCGCCCTCCGGTATGCACGCACGCAGGGCGCGGACGATGTCATCTTCGTCTCCTCCGATGGTCGCGTGCTGGAGGGCCCCACGTCCACGGTGCTTTTGGCGCATGTGGAAAAGTCCGACGACGGCACGCAGGTCAAGCGGCTGGTGACCCCGCAGCTGGACAGCGGCATTCTCGCCGGCACCTCACAGGGCGCCCTCTTCGGCGCCGCCAGGGCTGCGGGCTGGGAGCTGGGCTATGGCCCGCTGGAGCCCCGGGACCTCTTGGATGCGGACGCGGTATGGCTGATCTCCAGCGTGCGGCTCCTGGCGCCGGTCAACAGGATCGACGGAAAGGAAATCGGTACCCCCGCCCTCCAGAAAGAACTGACGGCGGAGCTGAGCACCCTGTTTGCGGGGATTGATTAAAAACCCGTTCCGGGCAGGGCCAGGTGCCCGTATGGTGGGACCATGAACGCTGACGCGCCCCGGACCGACCAGCTGACGTTCGACGAGTGCTGGGACCTCCTGGCCAATGACACCGTGGGCCGGATCGCCATTGTGGTGGACGGCCATCCGGAGATCTTTCCCGTGAACTACGTGCTCCACCGCCGGACCATCGTGTTCCGGACCGCCGGCGGCACCAAGCTCTGGAGCGCCATGACGGAGCGTCCCGCCGCCCTGGAGATCGACGGCTACGACCCGCAGTCAGAGACGGCGTGGAGCGTGGTGGCCCGGGGTGAGACTGCGCTGATGCAGGATCAGGTGGAAAAGGACGCGGTGGACGCCGAACGGCTGGAGCCGTGGCAGCCGGGCGAGAAGGACCACTACGTCCAGCTCACCGCCCGCGCCCTTACGGGCCGGCGCTTCAAAGTCACCCGTCCGGACGTCTGGAACACCCGGGCGTCGGACCCCCGCAGGGCCTCGTTCGAATAACCGGCGTCCACAAACTCAGGAAGCGGGAACCGCGCCCTCCTCCTGCCGGGACAGGTGTGCTTCAAGCCCCGACAGCAGGATGGTCAGGCCCTGGTCAAGCTCCGCGGCGCCGTCGTAGTCCGCCAGTGCCGGCGCCAGTGCGCGCAGACGGGGAAACTCCTTGGCCGGCAGCCGGTGCAGCCCCAGCCTCAGTAGGACTTCATTCTCCTCCGGGTCCACCACGAACTCCTGCAGTTCGTTCAGGATGTGGCCGTACAGGAAGCCGTAGTAGGCGCGGTAGACATGGAGGGCGTCGTCCGGCGCGAACCCGGCTCCCACCAGCAGGGAGAGGATCTGCTCAAGCGGGCGCAGGGTTCCCAGCGGCCGCAGGCCCAGCGGTGTGGACAGCGGCCTGGTCACCAGGAGCGGGACCACGTTGGGATGCTGCAGCGCCAAGGCCCGCAAACCATGCGCGATATGCCGCAATTGAGCCTTCCAGTCCGGATCCTCGGGATGGATCGAGAGCTCGTTCAACACAAGCTCCGAGACACCGTCAAGCAGGGCCGCCCGATTTTCAGCGTGGCGGTACAGGCTCATGGGGTCACGGTCCAGGGCCTGGCCCAGGCGCCGCATGGTGAGGGCCTCGAGGCCTTCCGAATCTACAATTTCCAGCGCCCTGCTGAGGACCAGTTCTCTTGTCAGTGGTGCTTTGCCGGTGCGCGTCCGCGCGACCGGGCTTTTGGGGGATGCCATCGGCTGTTCCGTCCAATTGGTTCGGCTGGGCGCCGCTGGGTTAATAGTCCAGACGCTTGCCTATTTAGTTGGTCTACAGGTAAAGTCTACATCGTAGACAAGCGAACTATCGCTTAGCGGTCCATCTTTTTCGCGGTGGCGCCGCCCAACACTCCCACGCACTTGTGCATGGCATGGGAGTTCGCCGCTGTAGCCGAACGGCGGCGCCGAGCACTTAGCGATGGGAAGCCGTCATGGCACATTCGCAGTTCGACCTCTTCCTCCGGGAAGCCACCCACCTTGACCCCGCATCAGAGTCCGCCCTGGACTGTGACCGTCTCTACGGGCTGTACACCAGCTGGTGCTTTATCAACCAGAAGGCGCCCCGGCCGGAGGCCACCTTTTGGGCCGCCATGAAGCAGCGCATTAATCCAGACCAGCCTGGCCTGACCATGAAGGGTCCCGCCGCAGCGGATTACATCCTGGCCAGCTCCCCGGGCCTGGTCTAAGGGAGGCCGGCCCGGCAGGACCTGGCCTAGGAGTGGCCCGGCCCTTCCTGCCGGGCCCCTGCACCGCCGGCCAGGCTTCCGCGGCGTGCCGGCGTGCGGCGCCGCTTCAGTACCAGCGCTCCGTTGACCAGCGCCCAATATCCGACGCCGGCAGCCAGGGACGCCACGACGGCAATGCCCGGGTGCAGGGCAACGAAGTGCGGGAAAACCAGCCAATGGGTGAGGTAGATGTACAGTGAGGCGCTGGCCAAGAGTACTGTCACCTTCTGCAGGCCCTTCGGGACCGGCAGTGTCCGCACCCAGATGAGCACCAGGATTCCGGCAAGGAGCGTGCCCTCACGCAGCAGGTCGTTGAAGAAAAATCCCGGAACGCACAGCAGCGCAATGGCTGAGGCCAGCAGGCGGTGCCGGGCCGTCCGCGCCCGGGCGACGGTCCACCCCAGTGCAAACAGCCACAGCGCCGGTCCGGTGTTCGGCACGCCCAGGTCAACGATTTCAAACCTGCCCAGCAGCCCCACTGCTGTCAGGCCAAGCGGGAATGCCAGCGGGAACCGCCGTTCCAGGCGGCTCACAGCGGGGACGGCCAGCAGCGCAGTCATGCAGACAAGCAGGTACGTCAGCACCTCCACAAACCAGAAGTGCCACTCCGTGGTCACCTCCTGAGGCCCGATCAGTGCGTTGAGCAGGAGGATATTCGCCACGCTGTAGTGGTCGGTGACCACATAGGCGAAGGCGATGAACGCCATGCTGGGTACCACGATCCGGGCCAGGCTCGCGGTCTGCCGGCGGAGCCGCCGGGCCCGCTCGCCCCCGAGCTGGAAACGTGCAAAGTTGTAGCCCGCCACGGCCAGAAGCACATGGGCCGTGCCCTCCCAGTGGAACAGTCCGATGTGGGTGCTGATGATGAGGATGATGGCCACCGCGCGCAGCACGATGCTGGACTCGATGCGTGCGGTCAGCTTCCTGCGCCTTCTGGCAGGCGCTGACACTTGTTCCAGCTCGGCGACAGTCCTGAGGTGCCAGTCTGACGGAAGGATGCCCAGCGCCTTTTCCAGCCGCACAGAGGTTGCCACGTAGGACAGGGAATCACCGCCCAGGGAGACAAAAGTGCTGTCCCCGTCCACAGTGTCGAGTTCCAGCTGCTCGGCCATGATCCTACGCACATCCTGCGGACCCTCCGCTTTGGCGGGACGCTCCTCCTTTGCCGGGATCGGGGCGGCAAGGGCAAGCACAGCCTGGTAGTCCGGCTTGCCGCTTGCCAGCCGCGGCAGTTCCTCGACGGAGAACATCTGTATGGCCACGCGCGGAATGCCCAGGCTTCCGGCGAGCAGTTTCCGCAGCAGATCCGGGTCGTGGCTGCCTTGCAATGCCACCACCAGGTGTCCGTCGGTGCCGGCGCTCGTGGCCTGCACGCCCAGCTCCGCCAGGATCTGTTCCACCCGGCCGAGGTCGATCCGCAGGCCGGCGATCTTGAGGAACCGGCTGCGCCGCCCCGTTACTTCGTAAAGTCCATCCGGGTGCCGTCGGCCCAGGTCGCCGGTGCGCAGTTCGGTGATCGTCCGCCCTTCGGCCAGGTCCGCGGACGACTCGGCATATCCCAGCATCACGTTGGGGCCGGTGTAGACGAGTTCCCCGTCCTCGAGCCCGTCCACGGGATCGATGCGGAAGCTTCCGCCGGGAATCGGCACTCCGATGCGCGCCGGGCTTTTCGCCGCGAGCTCCGGGGGCAGATAGGCCATCCGGGCGGTTGCTTCTGTCTGGCCGTACATGACGAAAAGCTCCCAGCCCCGTTCCTGGCCGAGCCCGGCGTAGCGCTGCACCAGCTCAGGGGAAAGCCTTCCGCCGGCCTGGGTGACGTAGCGGAGATGCGGAAGGTCCAGGTCCTGGAACCCGATCCGCTCCAGGAGCTCGAACGTGTACGGTACGGCAGCGAACGCCGTGGCTTCGGCACGGCGGAAAAGTTCCCAGAAGCACGGGTCCACCACGGAAAGATCGGTCAGCGCCAGGGAAGCACCAACCGCCAGGTGGCTGTTGATCACCGAGAGGCCATAGCAGTAGGACATGGGCAGCGTGGTCGCGGCACGGTCGTCGGAGCTGAGCCGGAGGTATTCGCTGATGGCCTCGGCATTTGCCTGGACGTTGCGGTGCGAGAGCCGGACCAGCTTGGGAGAGCCGGTGGACCCGGAAGTGCTCAGCATCAGGGCAAGGTCCGGGTGGAGCACGTGCCGGGTCTCCGGACGGACCTCCGCGATGCGCGGCGCCCCGTCGCCGGCGCCGTCGACCATGATCACGTCCGGGTCGAATGCTGTCCTGATGGATTCCACGGCTGCCGGATTGTCGCCGGGCACCAGCACCAAGGGGTGCCCGGCGGACAGCGCGGCCAGGTACGCCACCAGGGAATCGATGCCGTTGGTTGCCGCCAGCAGCACCAGCCGCCGTGCCGATCCAAGCCGTTCCGCCGCCTCGTGCACCCGCACCGCCAGCTGCGTGTAGCTGAGCGTGTCCGGCCCGGCGACCACCGCGGGGCGGTCCCCGAACCGGGCAAGTTGCGCCGCAAATGGCACGGCGGGCGCCGCCGTCTCAAGGAGCCTGCTGGGTGGTGCGATCGTCACGGAAATTACCTCAAGGTTGTGGCGGGGGAAGGCGCCGCCAGGCGTTGCGTGGAGCGCGCTGAGCCGGCCGGCGGGCCGGTGACCGCGTGGTCGCCAACCAGAAGGGTCGGCGTCGTTCCCGCAGTGACGGAAACGTGGACCCGGGTGCCCGGGGCGTGGCGCACCTGGTGCGGCTGCCAGGAGCGGAGGGTGCGGCCGGAGGCCAGGCGGACGTGGTGGAGGACAAACGCCCCCCGGTACTCCAGCGATACCACCTCGGCGGTACCGGCCGGATCCAGGCTCAGCGCCACCTCGTGGGGGCGGAGCACCACGTCGACGTCCACATCGCACCCGCCCCAGCCGGGAACCGTCGACACGACCCCGATCTCGCATGTCAGCAGCGCATTGTGGACATGCGCGGGAAGGAAGTCGGCGTCGCCCATGAACGAGGCCACGAAGCGCGTCGCCGGCTGTTCAAAGACCTTCTCCGGGATGTCGCTTTGTTCGATGGCACCCGCGCGCATCACCACCACGCGCTGCCCCACGGAGAGCGCCTCGGTCTGGTCGTGCGTGACGAACAGGCCCGTGGTTCCGCTTTCCTGCAGCGCGGCAACGATGTCCGCACGCACCCGGCCGCGGAGGGTTTCGTCCAGGCTGGAGAACGGTTCATCCAAAAGGACGACGGCGGGGCGGGGCGCCAGTGCACGCGCCAGCGCCACACGCTGTTGCTCTCCGCCGGAGAGCTCGTGGGGGTAGCGGCTGGCCAGGTGCCCGAGCCGGACGATTTCCAGGACCTCGGCAACCCTTTTCCGGCGCTCCGTGGCCGGCAGCCGGTTCAGCCCGAAGGCGACGTTCCTGGCCACGGTCATGTTGGGGAAGAGCGCGTGTTCCTGGAACACAAGGCCTACGCGGCGGCGCTCCGGCTCCAGGAACCGGCGCCGGTCAGCGACCGTCTCGCCGGCAATGGTGATGGTTCCTGCGTCGGGCCGCTCCAGCCCGGCGATAAGGCGAAGCATCGTCGATTTGCCGCACCCTGAAGGTCCGATGACGGTGACCAGTTCGCCGGGCGCCACCGTGAGGTCGATGGATGCCGCCGCTGCGACCTTGCCGTAGCTCATGCTGACGCCCGCAAGCTCCAGGGAGGGCGTTCCGTGGGTCGGGGAACTGCTCATGGTGCCACCGTCCGGTCGCGGAGGCCGGCTGTGCGCCGGAAAAGGAAGTACACCGGAATAATGGCGACTGCGACGATCCCCAGCGCAGGCAGCGCCGCCTTTTCCCAAAAGTTCTCGCGGGCAAGCTCATATACCCAGACCGAAACGGTGGTGAATCCAAATGGACGCAGGAGCAGGACTATTGGCAGCTCCTTGACCGCATCGATGGCTACGAGAGCTGCGGCCACGGCCGCTCCGCGTCGGGCCAGCGGCAGGTGCACCCGCGCCAGGAGCCGCCCCGGCGAGGCGCCGAGGCTCAATGCGGACGCCGTCAGCGCGGGTGAGATCTTGGCAAAGCTTGCGTCCACGGCCTGGTAGGCGGGTCCCAGGAAGCGCACCACGTAGGCGGCGAGGATGCCGGCCACCGAGCCGGTCACCAGGAGTCCGGTACCGCCCGGCACACCGGCACCTTCCAGGAACCCGTCGAGGTTGGCGAAGGCAATGAGCACGCCGATGCCGATCACGGCGCCAGGAACGGCGTAGCCGAATGTGGTGGCCTGCGCGGCAGAGACCACCACCGGCCCGCCGCCCAGGCGCACGCTGTGGCCGATCGCGAGGGCAAGTGCAGCGCATGTCAGGGCGGCGATCCCCGCGACCACCACGCTGTTCAGCAGGTAGCCCGGGAAGCGGGGGTCAAGCACCGGTCCCGTGGCGGACACGGCCTCGCCAACAGCCCAGGCGGCCAGCCTGGCAAGCGGGAGAAGGAAACCTGCGGAGAGCACAGCCAGGCCGGCGAACATCGCGGCCCAGCCGGCCCAGCCGGACAGTTTCTGCGGCTGCAGCCCTTCTCCCCGGCCGGCTTTCTGATGGAACCGGGACCGCCCGCGGAACAGGCGCTCTGCGGCGAGCACGGCAACGGCAAAGAGGAGGACCAGGACGGAGAGCTGCGTGGCCGCGTGGAAATCGAAGCTCCCCTTCCACACGAGGTACACCCCGACGGACACCGTTTGGACGTTGAAGTACTGGACGGTGGCAAAGTCCGTGAGGGTCTCCATCATCACCAGGGCCAGGGCCGCGGCCAGGGACGGCCGGGCGAGAGGCGCCAGGACGCGCCACAGCGTCCGGCCACGACTGGCGCCCAGGGTGCGGGCGGCGTCATACGTCGCAGCGCCCTGCTCGCTGAACGCCGTCCTGGCCAGGAGGTAGACGTACGGGTACAGGGTCAGCGACATGACCAGGACCGCTCCGGGCAGGGAGCGCACCTCAGGGAGCCAGGCCCCCGGCCCGAAGATGGAGCGCAGCATGGCCTGTACCGGGCCGCCGACGTCGAAGGTGGACAGGAAGACGAAGCCCAGTATGTAGGCGGGCATGGCAAGGGGCAGCACCAGCGCCCACGAAAGGACGTTGCGGAGCGGAAAGGTGTAGGCGGTGACCAGCCAGGCGAGTCCGCCGCCCACCAGCAGCGTTCCGGCACCGACGCCGGCCATCAGCAGCACGGTGGTGAGCACCATTGCACCGAGGTCGCGGGGCACGGTGCCGCTGCCCAGCGTACCCAGTCCGTCCACCAGGACGGCAACAACAGGCGTAGCCACCAGGACGGCCACAAGCAGGACCAGCGCAGACCAGAGCGGCCGCCCGTTTCCTGCCAGCATCCGCCGCCGGGCCGGCGCTGCGGATGCGGTCAGGACAGCCGGTCCACTCACTTATATCCTGCCTCGGCAAGCAGCTCGGTAGCCTCCGCGTTCAGGTCGCCGTAGGCTTCGGCGTTCAGCGGCATGCGCTTGAAGTCTCCGAAGCCGGCGATCAGCGGCTCGGGCTTGGCAGACGGATTGACCGGGAACTCGTGGTTTGCGTCCACGAAGGCGTTCTGTCCCTTTGTGGCCAGCCATTCGATGAGCTGCTGGGCCTCGGCCGCGTTGTCGGAGTTTGCGGCCACGCCCGCGCCTGAGATGTTCACGTGCGTACCGGCACCGCCCTGGCTGGCCCAGAACAGGTCAACGCCGAAATCCGGGTCCGACTCCAGCTTGCGCGCCAGGTAGTAGTGGTTGTTGATGCCCACGTCGCAGGCGCCGGCGTCAATCGCCTCGAGCAGCAGGACGTCATTGCTCATGATGTCCACGTCGTTTGCAACCCAGCCCTTGACGATCCCAAGGGCCTTCTCCTTGCCGTGGAGGCCGATCAGACCGGCCACCAATGACTGGGTGTAGGAAGAGGTCGCGTCGCGCATGCAGAGGCGGCCCTTCCACTTGGGGTCCGCAAGGCCCGCGTACGTGTCCTTGGCGTCAAATTCAGCTGGATCCACCTTGTCCGGGTTGTAGGTAATGGTGCGGGCACGCATCGCCAGCCCGAACCACTTCCCGTCGGGGTCACGCAGGTCCGACGGGACCGCCTGTTCGAGGGCAGCGGAATTAACGCTTGCCAGCACATCCTGCCGCCCGGCGTTCCAGAGGTTGCCCGCGTCGACCGTCATGAAGATGTCGGCGGGGGTGTCTTTTCCTTCTGCCTTGAGCCGCTCCAGGAGCTCCGCGTCATCGCCGGTGATGAATTCGACGGAGATGCCGGTTTCCTTGGTGAACTCGCCGAAGGCACCTTCAAGGTCGTAGTGCCGGGCCGAATAGATCTGCAGGTCCGCCGGCGCCTTGCCGATCCCCAGCACGCCGCAGCCGCTCAAGGCGAGGGCGGACACCGCGAAGGCGGCGCAGGCAGCGAGAAGCTTGGGTCGATGCATGAGGGGGCACTCCTGGAAGAAACGGCCGGGGCCGCGCGAAACTGACACAAAAGGAAGGTTAGCGTTACCTTACCAGAGGCCGCGGCGGCAGAAGTATATGGGATACGTCACGCCAGCGCCGCCGCCACGCCGTACGCACGCCATCGCCGGTGGACGCCCCTGAACGCGCGCAGTTCGATTACGGAACATGACGACGACGGCGGTGCGGGCATGGGCGCCGGATGTTACGTTTTGGGAGAGTAATGAGAATCGGCGCCAAGCCCTGACTGGCCGGTCGGCAACCCTCCCTTTCGCGGCGGGGTGCCTCAGGTGAATACTCGGCATATCGACCCATTCGAGCTGCAAGCGTGAGAGAAGGAGTTCTGTCGTGTCTGACGCATCCGCCCCTGAAGAAAAGTTGTCTTACCGCCTGATCACGGGCCCTGATGACCGCGCCTTCTGTGAGCGCATTTCCGCCGCCCTGGCCGAGGGCTACGTCCTGCACGGCAGCCCCGCGGCCACGTTCAACGGCACCGGAGTCATCGTGGCGCAGGCCCTTATCCTGCCGGCCGCCATCGCATCTGCCGATGCGGCCGTTGCCACCGCAGTCGAGGACCTGGAATCGCCGGACCTCGAGTTCGACGGCGAGGGCCACGCGTGAGCTACGCGGGCGACCTCACCCCGCAGGAGGCCTGGGCCAAGCTGGAGCAGGGCGCCATCCTGGTGGATGTGCGCACGGAGGGCGAATGGGCGCATATCGGCATCCCTGACACCAACGCCACGGACAACGACCCGCTCTTTATCCAGTGGACTTTTCCCGGCGGAATCCCCAACCCTGACTTCATCAAGGACCTCCGGAGCCAGGCACCAGAGGATTCCAACGCGGAACTGCTGTTCCTGTGCCGCTCCGGCCAGCGCTCAATCTCCGCCGCCATCGCTGCCACGCAGGCCGGCTTCACGTCGTACAACATCCTTGAGGGCTTCGAGGGCGTCCCGGACCGGCACGGTGAGCGGACGGTTAATGGCTGGAAGAACAGCGGACTGCCCACCAACCTGGGGATCGCCGAGTGACGTTCAACCCCGATGCCGCCGCCTGGAATCCAGATACCCAGGCGGTCCGCGGCGGCCTTGACCGCACCAACTTCCAGGAAACGTCCGAAGCTGTCTTCCTGAACTCCGGCTTTGTCTACGAGTCGGCTGCCGCCGCGGAGCGGGCGTTCACAGGCGAAGACGAGCGGTTCGTGTATTCCCGCTACGGCAACCCGTCCGTGGCCACCTTCCAGGAACGGCTGCGCCTACTCGAAGGCACCGAGGCGTGCTTTGCGACGGCGTCCGGCATGTCCGCGGTGTTCACCGCCCTCGGCGCCCTACTGGCGGCCGGGGACCGCGTGGTGGCTGCCCGCTCGCTGTTCGGGTCCTGCTTCGTCATCCTCAACGAAATCCTGCCGCGCTGGGGTGTGGAGACCGTGTTCGTGGACGGCCCGGACCTGGACCAGTGGCGCGACGCCCTGTCCCGGCCCACCACCGCCGTCTTCTTCGAATCCCCCTCCAATCCGATGCAGGAAATAGTGGACATCGCGGCGGTCAGTGAACTGGCGCATGCTGCGGGGGCGGCCGTCGTCGTCGACAATGTCTTTGCCACTCCCCTGCTGCAGCGGTGCGGCGACCTGGGCGCCGACGTCATTGTCTACTCGGGTACCAAGCACATCGACGGGCAGGGCCGGGTGCTGGGCGGAGCGATCCTGGGAACCCGGGAGTTCATCGACGGCCCGGTGAAGCAGCTGATGCGGCACACCGGTCCGGCGCTGTCCGCGTTCAACGCCTGGGTGCTGACCAAAGGCCTGGAAACCATGGCGCTCCGTGTCAACCACTCTTCCTCCACAGCCCTGCGCCTGGCCGAATGGCTGGAGGAACAGCCTGCGGTCCGGTGGGTGAAGTATCCGCTGCTGGCGTCCCATCCGCAGTACGACCTGGCAGCCAGGCAGATGCGTGCCGGGGGAACGGTGCTGACGTTTGAGCTGGCGGCGTCCGACGGCCGGACCGGCAAGGACGCGGCTTTCGCCCTGCTGGACGGGCTGCGCATCATCGACATTTCCAACAACCTGGGCGATGCGAAGTCGCTCATCACGCATCCTGCCACCACCACGCACCGGGCGATGGGGCCGGAAGGGCGGGCGGCGATCGGGCTGAGCGACGGCGTTGTCCGGCTGTCAGTTGGCCTCGAGGATCCGGACGATCTCGTCAGCGACCTTGAACAGGCCCTGAAGCAAATCTGAGGCAGTCCCGGCCCTGGGAAGGCTCCGCCGCCCGGGCGTACTGGGCACGCAGCCAGTCCTCGACCGCGGCGCCGGGAAGGGGCCGGCACCAGTGGTAGCCCTGGCCGAGCCCCGCGTTAAGTCCTGCCACCTCGCTCGCCTGCCTATCCGTTTCCACGCCTTCGGCCACGACCACCAGGTCGAGCGCCGCTGCCATGGAAATGATGGCGGCCACCAGGCCGCGTTCCCGCGCGGAGCCCTCCCGCCCCAGCGGGCTGATGAAAGACCGGTCGATTTTTATGACGTTGGCCGGTATCCGGCTGAGGTAGCTGAGTGCGGAATATCCGGTTCCGAAATCGTCCACGGCGATGCCCACACCCAGTTTCCGGAGCCGTTCCAGGACCTGGATGGAGCCGTCGAGGTCACCCACCAGTCCGGATTCGGTGATTTCAAGCACCACGGCGTCCGGCTGGATCCCGGCCCGGGCTATTGCGTCCTGGACCTCATCGAAGATTGAGGGGTCCTGCAGCTGCCTGGCGGAGATATTCACCCCTATGGCGAGGTCGCCGGCCCCAAGGAGCCGCTGCCGCCAGACTTGGGCCTGCTGCAGGGCCTCCCGCAGCACCCAGGCGCCGATTCGAAGAATCAGCCCCGATTTTTCCGCGATGGGGATGAATTCCCCGGCGGTCACCATCCCCACGCCGGGCCGGTTCCAGCGCACCACGGCTTCAAGGCCGATCGGCCTGCAGTCCTCCAGGTCAAGGATCGGCTGGTAGTGCAGTTCCAGTTCGTCCCGTTCTATTGCCCGGGAAAGCTGCGACTCGATGTTGATGACCTCAAGGGCCCTGTGCTGCATCTTCTCGTCAAAAAGGAACGCGGCCCCTTTCCCGTCGGCTTTCGAGTGGTACATGGCAGCGTCGGAGCGGTGCAGGAGGGAGGCCGCCGTATCCCCCGGCTCCGAGAGGACGACGCCGATGCTCACGGAGACAAACAGCTCATTTCCCTGGATATTGAAGGGGTCCTGGACAGCTGTCGCTATCCGGTCCGCTATCTTCCTGGCATTTTCCTCATCCGTATCGCTGCAGACGACCACAAATTCGTCCCCGGCGAACCGCGAGGCGGCGTCCTGGGCGCGGATGACTCCCGAAAGCCGTGCGCCGAACTGGGCGAGCAGGCTGTCACCTGCAGCATGGCCCATTCCATCGTTGATGAGCTTGAACCGGTCCAGGTCCAGGAAAAAGACCGCCACGGCGCTTCCGGTCCTGTCCGCGTCGGCAAGGACCTGATCAAGGTGCGCAAGCAGCCTGCTTCGGTTGGCCAGGCCGGTCAACGGATCGATGAAGGCCAGCCGTTCGAGCTCCGCCTCGCTGCGTTTCTGTGCACTGACATCCATCATCGACCCCACGAAGCGGATGGCCTGCCCGGGCTGGCTCCGGACCACATGGCCCCTGGCGAAGACGTCCATGTAGCTGCCGTCCTGCCGGCGGAAGCGGTACTCCCTGCTCCACATTTCCCCGTCAGAGCCAAAGAGGCTGGCCAGGGAATCCAGGAGGGGCTCCTTGTCCTCCGGATGAAGCCTGGATTCCCACCATTCCCCGGTGTGAACGAATGTCTGGCCGACGATCCCGAACATGGACCGGACCGCGCCGTGCCACACGGTCCTCCCGGTCTGCAGGTCACTGTCCCAGAGGACCTCCTGGGTGGCGCGCATGGCCAGGCGGTACCGCTCTTCGCTCCTCCTTAGCGCCTCCTGGGCCCTGCTGCGCTCGGTGACGTCGCGGGTGATGCCGCGAAAGCCGACCGGTTCTCCGTTCCTGTCCTGGATCAATGAGGCCGAGGTGGAGACAACACGCTGTTCACCGTCTTTCCGGGTCAACGTCCACTCGAAGCCCGGATCCGGAGTTTCGCCGGCACGTATCATCCTGAAATACCGGGCTATCCTGGCGGCTTCGGCAGGCCCGGAAAAGTCCTTGTTGGTCAGCGTCAGGGCCTCCTCGCGGGAGCAGCCGAAGAGTACGCAGAGTGCGTTGTTGGCAAAGGTCAGGTTGCCGGCCAGGTCGGTCTCGAAATACCCTTCGGCGATCTCTTCCAGGATCTTGCGGTAGTATCGTTCACTTTCCCTCAGGGCTACTTCCGCCTGGCGGCGCTCTCCGATGTTCTCTGCAACCCCGTACACGCCCACCACGGCCCCGGCAATGATGATCGGCATGTTCGTCACTGCGATATCAACGCGGTGGCCGTCCCTGTGCAGGTGGGTGGACTCGTAGTGCTGGGGTTCCCCGGCGGCTGCCCGCTTGAACGCGGCGGCAGTCCGGGCGATCTTCTCCGGGACAACAAGCTGGTGGAACTGCAACTTCAGCAGCTCCGCCTCGGTGTAACCCGTCAGTTGTTCGCACGCAGGGTTGGCCGAGAGGAACCTGCCTGACAGGTCGAATGAGTAGACGGCGTGGGGATTGTGTTGGAAGAGGGATTTATAGCGTTCCCGGGCCTCATCCAGGGCACGCTCGACTGAAGCCCTCCGGCCAACTTTCCCCCTGAACCGCCACCTGCTGATCCTGCGAACCGCGAGCACCCCCCAAGCATTTGAACCCCAGCCTACGGCACGACAGGGGGCCCGAGCGGCAACTCCCCGACACCCTAGGACTGGCGGACCCTAAGGAGGTCCGGGACGGCGTCCAGATCGGAGGGGTCGGGCGCGCCGCGCATGGTCACGTTCACAGCATGCTGCACCACGGCACCGAAGCCGAAGTCCTCCGGCTGCGACTGTGCAAGCATCCTGTCCCGGATGCGGCGCTGCTCTGCCGCGCCGGTACCGCGCGCAATGATGTCCTCTACGCCCTGCCGTGCAACCGCCAGTTCACCCTGCTCGTCCAGGACCGGCGCGAGGTAGTCGACCAGGGACCGGACTACGTCCGCGGCGCGCGCCGGCCTGAATGTACCGAAGTCGAGCAGTTCCCCGCTGAGTCCGCTGCTGCTGGCCTGCCAGGACGCCATTCTCAGCAACACGGTCGGCACCGGTGCGGGATCCACTCCCGCCCGCCACTCCCGGCTGGCCGACTCCACCAGCGCCCGGACCAGCAGGGCGATCAGGGCCGCATCTTCGGCCCGGAGGCAAACGTCCGCCACCCGGACTTCCACCGTGGGGTGGTTCCGGGAGAGCCTTGCGTCGAAATAGAGCATGCCCTCGTCCAGCATGACCCCGCTGTCCAACAGTCGGGTGACCACGCGCCGGTACGCCGGGTACGTCCCGTAGATTCCCGTCGGCCCTGCTGTCGGCCAGCGGTTCCAGGCCTGGGTCCGGTAACTTTCGAAGCCTGTCTGCTGCCCGTTCCAGAATGGCGAGTTCGCGCTGAGCGCGGTGAGGACTGCGAGCTTGTCGCGGATCCGGTCAAGAACGGCAACGCCTTCGTCCGGCGTTTCAACATATGTGTGGACGTGGAACCCGCAGGTCAGCTGTTCCTGCGCCGTAAGGCCGAAGCGTTCCAGCATCAGCGCATAACGCGGGTCCGGAGTGGTGTGCGTTGCCGAGGCCAGCGGTGAGGTGGCCAGGGCCGCCACGCGGGCGTTGCTCTTTCGGGCTGCGAGATCCGCCAGGGTACGGCCGGCCCTGATCTGCTCAAGAAGTACCCCGTACTCCCGGCATGGCCGCGTCTGCGTCTCGATCTGCTCAAGCTTCAGCTCGGCGCTCAAGCCCATCTCTTCGTCGTCGTAGACCGTCTCGTCCCGCTTCTCCAGCGAGTGCGGGTCGACATCCCGCGTCTCGAGCACCTGCGGCCCCGGAGCATGGGAAACCTGCGGGGCGTCGTCGGCGGCCATGCGCCGGCCGGACAGCATGGCGTCGGCCAGGGCAAGCGGCTCCCCCGTTTCGGGGGAGACGATCAGAAGCTCTTCCTCAACGCCGAATGTACGCATATTCACATTCTGCTGCAGCCCGGGGCATTTGCACGGCCAAACGTGCAATTCATGACGAAGCGTGAATGCCTAGTCCTGGAAATACTCCACCTTGGCGCCGATGGTGTTCAGCCGCTCGGCCAGGTCCTCGTAGCCGCGCTCAATCACGTAGATGTTCCGCAGCTCCGATACGCCGCGGGCCGCGAGCATGGCCAGGAGCAGGCACGCCGCGGGACGCAGTGCCGGCGGGCAGCCCACCTCGGCGGCACGCCACTTGGTGGGACCGTTGACGTAGATACGGTGCGGATCCAGCAGCTGCACCTGCGCACCCAGCCGGTTAAGTTCCGTGAGGTAGATGGCGCGGTTTTCGTAGACCCAGTCGTGGATCATGGTCTGGCCGTGCGCGTTGGCCGCGATGACTGCGAAGAACGGCAGGTTGTCGATATTGAGCCCGGGGAACGGCATGGGATGGATCTTGTCCTCGGGCGCCCGCAGCTCCGACGGCTTCGTGGTGACGTCCACCAGGCGGGTGCGGCCGTTCCGGGCCATGTACTCACCCGAGACTTCCAGCTGCTGGCCCATCTGCTCCAGCGTGGCCAGTTCAATCTCCATGAACTCAATCGGCACGCGCCGCACGGTCACCTCGGAGTTGGTGACGATGCCGGCGGTGATCAGGCTCATCGCCTCGATCGGGTCCTCGGAGGGGAAGTATTCGACGTCGGCCTCAATCCGCGGGCGGCCGGTGATCCGGAGCGTGGTGGTGCCGATACCCTCGATGTCCACGCCCAGCATCTGCAGGTAGAAGCACAGGTCCTGAACCATGTAGTTGGGGCTCGCGTTGCGGATCACGGTGGTGCCCTCGCGGTGCGCCGCAGCCATGATGGCATTTTCGGTGACGGTGTCGCCGCGCTCGGTCAGCACGAAGGACCGTTCGCGGGTGTCGGCGGGCGGGGCCTGGACAGTGTAAAAACCGCCGCCAGCTTCCACGGACAGGCCGAATTGGCGCAGCGCCTGCATGTGGGGTTCCACGGTGCGGGTGCCCAGGTCGCAGCCGCCCGCGTACGGCAGCCGGTATTCGGCAGTCTCGTCCAGCAGCGGCCCCAGCAGCATGATGACGCTGCGCGTGCGGCGGGCGGCGTCGATATCCATGCCGGCCAGGTCCAGGACGGCCGGTCGGCGCAGGCGGAGGTCGGTGTCGTTGAGCCAGGTGCATTCGACGCCGATGCTCGCGAGCACTTCGACGATCCGGTTGACTTCCTCGATGCGCGCCAGTCGGCGGAGGACGGTGGTTCCGCGATTCACGAGGCTGGCACACAGCAGCGCGACGCCTGCGTTCTTGCTGCTGTTGACGTCCACTGCGCCGGAGAGCGTGCGCCCGCCCTCCACGCGGAGGTGGGTCATCCGGGGCTTGCCCACGTTCACGATGCTGCGGTCAAAGATGGCCTCGAGCCGCTGGATCATCTTCAGGCTCAGGTTCTGCTTGCCCTGCTCCATCCGGGCCACGGCGCTTTGGCTGGTTCCAAGTTCGGCCGCAAGTTGCCCCTGCGTCCAGCCTTTTTCTGCGCGGGCGTCCCGGAGCATGGCGGCAACGTGTTCTGTGGTTTCCTGCGTCATACCTCGAATATATCATTCATGAGTTACGAGGGCGCCAGAAGGGGCGGACAGAGGCCCGGATAGGGATCCAGTACCCGCCGCGTGCGATACCCGTGCAACAGCAAGACCCGTGTCTCAGTTCTCCAGCCAGACCATATTCCAGGTGCCGGCCGAGATGGCCGCAGCCGCCGACAGTCCCGCAACCAGTGCCCCGCCGGCTAAAACCCAGACATCCAGCCTGCTGTACGTGGATTCGCGGGCCCAGGTCCGCGGCCCGCCGCCGAACCCGCGTGCCTCCATGGTCACGGCCAGCCGCGACGCACGCCGGATCGCCTGGATCAGCAGCCCGAAGCTCTGCCCCAGCGTGGCCTTCGCCCGCTGCAGCACGTTCCCGCGCGAACCCACGCCGCGCGCCCGTCGTGCCATTCCAATGGTCTGCCATTCCTCCGCCATCAGCCCCACGAGGCGCATCGCGGCGAGCGTGCCCAGCACGAACCGGTGCGGCAACCGGGCCTTCTGCGCCAAGGCGTCCGCAAGGTCGGTGGGGTCGGTGCAGCTCATCAGCAGCACGGCCGGCAGCGCGATGGCCAACCCGCGCAGCATGAATCCGGCACCGAGCTCTAGGGAGCCTTCGCTCATGGTCCAGAGTCCGACGTCGATCAGCGTCCTTCCACTGTCAGGAGCCAGGATGGAGGTGCTCCAGCCCCCTGCCGCGGCCGCGAGGATCAACGGCCAGCCGCGCTGCCACAGCAGCACAAACGTCAGCCCGGCCAGCGGAAACAGGAGAAGTTCGAAGACCAGCGCCACGGTGGCCGAGACCCAGTCGATGGACAGCGCCAGCACCAGGGTGATGAGGAAGACGGACGCGAACTTGCTCAGTGGGTTGGCGTGGGTGAGAAGCGCCTGGTTTCCGCGCAGGTTCAGTTCCTGCCGCCCTGCCCCGGTCATGGTGCCACCCGGTCCGGCGCTGCCATGCGCAGTTCCGCACCGCCAAGCGCGGCGGTGAATTCGGCGTCGTGCGTTACTGCAACCACGGCGGCACCCTGGTCCAGAAGCTCGGACAGGAAGGACGCCAACTCGGCCCAGGTGTTGGCGTCCTGCCCGAAGGTGGGTTCATCCAGGACCAGCACCTGCGGGCTGGCGGCCAGCACGGTGGCCACGGAGAGCCGCCGTTTCTCCCCGCCGGACAGCGTGTACGGGTTTGCGTCCACCAGGCCGGTGAGCCGCAGCCGCTCAAGCAGCTCGTCAACGCGTTCCCCGCCGTGGCCCAGGTGCCGGGGACCGAAGAGCAGCTCGTCCCGGACATTCCCGGTGACGAACTGGTGCTCGGGTTCCTGGAAGACGGTGCCGATCCGCTCGATCAGCTGCTCCGCCTTCCATTGGTACGGATCGATTCCCGCCCCGCGGCTCAGGTCAACGGCGGCCGAAACCTTCCCTTTCACCGGCGCCAGGAGCCCGGCCAGGGTCAGCGCAAAGGTGGACTTGCCCGCCCCGTTGGGCCCTGTGACGGCCAGCGCCTGGCCAGCGCGCACCTGCGCCGAGATGTCACGCTGCACCGGTACCGGCGGGATCTTCCTGAGACCCTTCCGGCCCGTCCGTTCCCGCGAAACTCCCAGCCCCTCGGCGGCGAGCAGGAGGCCGCCGGAACCCGGAGGGGGCATGGCCGCCCGTTGGCGCGTCTCCGGAACGTATCCCGGCACCCACACACCGGCCGCCATGAGCATGGTCCTGGCCTCGCGCAGCACCCGGTCCGGAGGTCCGTCCAGCAATACGGCCGGCCCGGCGCCGGATCCCGGCTGCAGGACCACGATCCGGTCCACCAGGTCCTTCCACACGGACACGCGGTGTTCCACCACCACCAGCGTGGCGCCGGTCTTGTCCAGGCAGCGGCCCACGGCGTCCCGGACTTCCAGCACGCCGGCCGGGTCCAGGTTGGCGGTTGGTTCGTCCAGCAGGATCAGCCCCGGGCGCATCGCCAGGATGCCCGCCAGCGCCAGCCGCTGTTTTTGCCCACCGGACAGCGCGGACGTGGGGTGGTGCAGCGGCAGGTGGGAAAGTCCGACGTCGGCAAGCGCCTCATGCACGCGCGCCCAAATTGCGTCGCGGGGAACCGCGAGGTTCTCGGCACCGAAGGCGGCGTCGTCACCCAGCCGTGACAGAACCACCTGCGTTTCGGGGTCCTGCTGCATCAGCCCCGCGCGGCCGCGCCGGCCCCGGGGGGAAGCCCCGTCAACCAGAAGCGAACCGGACTCGTCAGCGTCGCCTGCCTCGCCGTCGTCGTCCGCGTCCCCCAGCACCCCGGCGAGGGCGTGGAGCAGCGTCGACTTGCCGGCACCCGACGGGCCCAGCAGGAGCACCCGCTCCCCCGGCGCGATGTCCAGGTCAAGGCCCCGGACGGCTGGCTTGGCGCGTCCGGGGTGCCGCCAGCCCCAGCCGCGGGCGGCAACCGCGGCGGGGCGGACGGCGGATGCGCTGCCGGAAGGTCTTGGCATCAGGAGAAGACGGGCTCCGTGGCCGCCTTGCGGGAGGCGAACGGGCTCAGCACGCCGGTCCGGGCGAGGCCGCGGGTGGCGATCCAGGACAGGGCGCCGGCGATGATCGCACCGGAGATGCTGGTGAACAGGATGTAGGCGAACTTGTCACCGGCGGAGTAGGCGATGTTCCAGCCCCACGGGGAGAACGAGTCGTTCAGGCCGCAGAACAGGCCTGCCGCGGCGCCCGCGAGCAGGGCCACGGGCAGGTTGAACTTCCTGTAGACGAAAACCGCGAAGATGATTTCCGCGCCGAGGCCCTGGACGAATCCGGAGAACAGCACCGACGTGCCGTACTGCGAACCCATCAGCAGTTCGCCGGTGGCTGCAACCGTCTCGCAGAAGAGTGCCGCGCCGGGCTTGCGGATGATGAGCATCCCCAGGACAGCCGGAATCATCCAGCCGCCGGCGATCAGGCCGGTCAGGGGCGGGTAGACGGCGTTCATCGGAGCGGACACCGCTAGGGCGCCCTGGGACCACGCCCAGAAAATCACCCCGCCGGCGATGGCGATCAGCGCCGCCACCACGATGTCCACGACGCGCCAGGACTTGCCGGGGGTCTTCTTGATTGCTTCAGTTGCCATGGTGAATCCTCCTGGGTAGCAGGAGGGGAAAGTGGTCACGGCAACCGCGTTGAACGGTGTTGCCGGCCACTTCGAGAACTCGACTCCCTTGCGCCGGTACTAACCGGATCAGGTTCGAGGGTCTGCGGATCTCCGCACTCTCAGCGCCCACACGGGTTCCCGGCTGAGCCGGCAATGCCCGACGGCGGCGCTCCCCTGTCGTTTGAATGTTGCGTTGAGTGGTATGCCCCTGAGGGCGTGCTCCAGTTTACACCGCAGCGGCCAATGGCGGCGGGGAAAATTACGGCGCCGGGCCGTTAGGCTGGGGTCAGTCCGTTTTCTGCCCGCAAGGAGTACAAGGAATGAACCTTTTCATTAAGCTGCTCGGCACCGGCATCTCGCTGGTGGCAGGCTTCGTCGGCACCAAGATGGTCAACACCGTCTGGGAGAAGACCACAGGCCGGAAGCCTCCCACCGGCAAGGACGAGGATGTGCCCACCAGCCTGCACTCGGCCCTGACGTTTGCCCTGATCTCAGCATCGGTGAGCACCGTCATCCAGGTCCTGGCGAACCGCGGCACCCAGCGCGCCATCACCCGCTTCGCCAAGAGCCAGGACATCGTTTAGCCCCGCTTCAACCTGCCGCCGGCAACCCGTCTCACTCATTCCTCGGGAGGCGGGTTGCCGGCGGCTTTTTGGACCACGGCTTCGAGCTCGTCCGAGGTCAGCAGTTCCCGGTGCAGGTGCTTGGTGCGATAGCCGGCCCGGCCCACCATGTGCGCGGAGACCGGCACCGTCAGTAACTGGAAGATCCAGGCCACCAGCAGCACGGGCCACACCCACCAGGTGCGCAGCTGCAGTCCGATCGCCGCCAGCAGCAGGAACAGTCCCAGCACCTGCGGCTTCGTGGCGGCGTGCATCCGGCTCAGCAGGTCCGGAAAGCGCAGCAGGCCAATGGCGGCGCCCAGCGACAGGGCAGCGCCGACCACCATGAACACCGCAGACACGGCGTCCACCCAGGCATCAACGCCGGCGACAGTCTCGCCCACCGCCCGGTAGCCCGTGAGCAGTTCAGGATTCATGCGGCTGTTCCCTTCTGTCCGCGACGAACCGGGCCACCGTCACTGAACCGACGAAGCCGATGATCGAGATGGCCACCACCAGCATCAGGTTGTTCAGGTGGCGGTTTACGGCCATATCGATGCACAGCGCCGCCCCCAGGACGGCCAGCAGCACGTCGGTGGCCAGCACCCTGTCCAGGAGCGACGGTCCCCGGGCGATCCGGAGAATGGCGCCGCCGGCGGCGAGCGCCAGGATCACGGCCGTCACGGCCAGCACGGACTGCATCATGCCGCGGCCTCCCTGCGGACAGCCTCAAGCTCGGCCGGTGTTCCCATAATCCTGATCAGCCCCGCCTCGATGGAAAGTACCTCGTTCCGCAGCCGGGCCACGTCCTGCTCAGTGCTGATGTTCAGCCCGTGCAGGTAAAGAGTGGACGTGGAGCGGTCCACCTCCACCACCAGTGAGCCCGGGATCAGCGAAATCACGTGTCCGGTGGCCGTCACCATGAGGTCCTGATGGCTTCGCAAAGTGACAGCGACGACGGCGTTCCTCACCTTGCGGCCCCGGGCCACCGCCAGGAAGAGCACCTGGGCGCTTGCGCCGGCCACCTTTCCGAGGAACGCAAAAGCGAACGGTATTGCGTACAGGATGTTGAAGCGGCCGCTCAGTTCCACAGGCGGCAGGTAGAACAGCCGGGCCACCGCCACGGCAAGCAGCGCGCCGAACAGTACGTTTCCCGGACTGAAGTCCTGCCACAGGGCACCCCAGACGATCACCAGCCATACCAGCAGCGGCAGTTCCTGGCGCAGCGAAATCCGGCGGCGGCTCATTGTCCTCCTCCAGCGGTGGTGATCTGCGGGACGGAGGTGTCCGCGCCCAGCACGGCCTGAACATAGTCCGTCCTGTCCAGCATGTCCTGGGCCGCCTGCCCGGACAGCGTGAACAGCGGACCCGCAAACACGGTCAGGGCAACCCCGAGCGCCACCAGGCCCAAGGTGGACCCCACCATGGTCCGCGGAAGCACCGTGGTGTGCGGCTGGCCGGTGGTGTTCGTGCGGCCGGCACCGGATGCCGTTCCCCCTGCCCCGGAAACCGACAGCAACACGGGATCCGGATGTTCGGCATCGGACGGCTTGCGCCAGAAGGCCCTGTTCCACACCCGCGCCACCGCCAGGAGGGTGAGCAGGCTGGTCAGCACGCCGCCCGCCACCAGCACGTAAGCAAGTGGCGTGCCCAGGGCGACCCCTGCCTGGATCAGCCCGGCCTTGCCCAGGAATCCGGAGAATGGCGGAATGCCGGCCAGGTTCATTGCGGGGATGAAGAACAGCACCGCCAGCAGCGGCGAGAGCTTGGCCAGTCCGCCCAGCCGGTCCACGGACGAACTGCCGCCGCGGCGTTCGATCAGTCCGGTCACCAGGAAGAGGCTGGTCTGGATGGTGATGTGGTGGGCCACGTAGAAGACGGCCGCACCGAGCCCGGCAGCGGAGGACATCGCCAGCCCGAACACCATGTAGCCGATGTGGCTGACCAGCGTGAAGGACAGCAGACGCTTGATGTCGCTCTGCGCCAGGGCGCCCAGGATGCCCACCAGCATGGTCAGCAGCGCTGCCACCATAAGGGGGGTGTTCAGCGAGTCGCCGGGAAACAGCAGCGTTTCGGTCCGGACCATCGCGTAGACGCCAACTTTGGTCAAGAGCCCTGCGAACACCGCGGTGACCGGCGCCGGCGCGGTGGGGTAGGAGTCGGGCAGCCAGAACGAGAGCGGGAAGACGGCCGCCTTGATCCCGAACGCCACCAGCAGCATCACGTGCAGCAGCGTTCTGGTGCCCTGGTCCAGTTCCCCCAGCTTCAGGGCCAGGTCCGCCATGTTCACCGTACCCGTGGCGCCGTAGACCATGGCGATCGCGATCAGGAACAGTATCGAGGACACCACCGATACCACCACATACGTGACCCCGGCGCGGATCCTCGGTCCGGTCCCGCCAAGCGTCATGAGCACGTAGCTCGCGGTCAGCAGGATTTCGAACCCGACGTAGAGGTTGAACAGGTCGCCGGAGAGGAACGCGTTGGAGACGCCCGCGACCAGGATCAGGTAGGTGGGGTGGAAGATCGATACGGGCGCGTCGCGGTCGCCGTCGGCCATGCCCTGCCCGGTGGCGTAGACCAGCACCGCGAGGCTCACCGCGGAGGACACCACCAGCATCAGAGAGGAGAACTGGTCCACCACCAGCACAATCCCCCACGGCGGCAGCCACCCTCCGATCGTCACCGCTGCCGTCCCGCCGTTCCACACCGAGGCCAGCAGGAGGCATTCGAGCAGCAGCGTCAGGGACAACAGCACAATGCTCACGCTCCGCTGCGCGCGCGTGTGCCGGATCAGCAGGAACGTGAGGGCCGCTCCCAGGACGGGAAGGACGACGGCGAGCGGGGCCAGGGAAGCGACGTTCACTGTTCGGTCCCTTCAGTGGGCCGGGCCGCTTTGGGCGCGCGGGATCCCTCGGCCGGCGCCACATTCAGTGACCCTGGAGTCTCCTCCGATACCGCACCGTCCACCGGCATTTCCCGTCCGCCCGTCACCAGCACAGGGAACTCGGATGTCTCGGCCGGAATCTCGGCGTCGTCCTCCGCATCGAAACTCGGGGTCTCCGCCACGCGGAGGTCTTCCACGTCGTCCTGGATCTCGTCCTGCCGCGCCAGGACCCAGGTGCGGTAGATGATGCCCAGCATAAACGCGGTCACGGCGAACGAGATGACGATCGAGGTGAGGATCAGGGCCTGCGGGAGGGGGTCGCTGTAGTCCCCGGGGGCTGCGTCCCCGGAGTACAGCGGCGCCAGCCCGGCATAACCGCCGGTGGCAAGGATCAGCAGGTTGGTGGCGTTGGCCAGCAGCATCAGGCCCAGGAGCACCCGCGTGAGGCTGCGCTCCAGGATCAGGTAGATGCCGCAGGCGAACAGGGCGCCCATGACCAGCAGCAGGGTCAGGTTGACGCTCATGCTTTGCCCTTCACAGTGGTTTCGGCCGGAACCCCGTCCGGTTCCTGGCCGCTGGCAGGTTCCGCGGACCGTTCCTCGAAGTGCTCGTCAATTTCGGCGCCCAGGCTGCGCAGCACGTCCAGGGCCAGCCCCACCACCACGATGTACACGCCGGTGTCGAAGATGGTGGAGGTGACGAACTTGATGTCCCCGAACACGGGCAGCCAGAGCTCGATGATGGCCGTCTGGAACACCTGCCCGCCCAGGAGCAGCGGCACAGCGCCGGAGGCGGCCGCTACGGCCAGGCCGATGCCCAGCAGCGCGCCGGCACTTACGGGCGTGGCCTCACGCAGTTCGAACCTGCCGCCGGCCAGGTAGCGGATCGCCAGGGCCAGTCCGGCGGTGAGGCCGCCTGCGAAGCCGCCGCCCGGAAGGTTGTGGCCGGCCAGGAGCAGGTACAGCGAGAAGATAATGAGCGAGTGGAAGATCAGCCGCGTCACCACCTCGAAGATGATGGAACGCCGTTCCGGGGCCAGCGTCCGGCCGGCCACGATCCAGGGGTCGCGCGTGGCGGCTGCGAACTTGCGGCTGAGCGCCAGTGCGGCCCCGTCCCGGGAGCCCGGATCCACGCCGGTGTGCCGGCCCACGGTGCCTTCGGCCACGGTGCTGGAGGACTTGAGGCTGTCGCCGCGCCCGCGGATGAAAATCAGGCTGGCCACGCCCGTCGCGGCGAGCGCAAGGACCGTGAGTTCGCCGAAGGTGTCCCACGCCCGGATGTCCACCAGGGTTACGTTGACGATGTTCTTCCCGCCGCCGCCTTCGTAAGCCAGCCGCGGAAACTCAAGGGAGACAGGCACTGCGATCCGGGCGCCCATGGCCTGGATGGCCGCAAACACCATGGTGGCACCGAACGCCAGACCGATGATCACGCGCACCACCCGGTATTTGCCGCCCGTGCGGTCCCGCAGCTCGGCCGGCAGGCTGCGCATGGCCAGAACGAACGCGACCAGGACGATGGTTTCCACCAGCATCTGCGTGAGGGCAAGGTCCGGGGCGCCTTGCAGCGCGAACATCAGTGCAATCCCGTATCCGGCCACGGACACCATGAGCACCGCTAGGAACCGCTTGTTGGCCCGGACCGCGGCGAGCGCCGCCGCCACGATTCCGGCGCCCGCCACCAGCTGCAGCGGTGAATGCGGATCCACCAGGTAGATCCCTTCCGGCAGCGGCCTGCGGGCCAACAGCAGCGCAGCCAGCGGGAGGGCGAACGCCGCGGTGAGAATGACGGCCAGGTAGTAGTACAGCGAACCCCGCTGCGTCCGGCCGGTCACCCACACCGCCACGTCATCCAGGGCACCGATAGTCAGCTGGTAGGCGCGGTCCGAGTCAACCCAGGCCGGCACCCGCGCCTGCAGCCGCTCCACCGCCGCCCGGGCAGCATAGAGGGCCAGACCCAGCGAGAAAGCGAGCGCCGTCAGTCCCAGGGCGGGGGACAAACCGTGCCACAGCGCAAGGTGGCCTGCCTGCTCGGCGGGACTTCCGGCGTCGGGCGCTGCTGAGGCGAGTTGGGCTGCGTAGGGCTGGATCCACCCGTCCACGGGGGCCGGCCACATGCCGTAGGCGATGGTCAGGAGGCTGAGCAGGCCGGGCGCGGCAAGGAACGACGGCTTGATGGACTTGAACGGGGTGCGCGGCACGCCCGGTTTGGTGCCGAACGCGCCCCACATGAACCGCGCGCTGTATGCGAAGGTGAGCACGGAGCCCAGGACCATCCCGGCCAGCATCACCATCCCCCACGGACCCGTGGCCGGGTCCTCGGCGTGGTGCACGAAGGCTTCCAGGACTGACTCCTTGGCCACGAAGCCCGCCAGCAGCGGCACCCCGGCCATGGAGGCGGCGCTGATCCCCGCCACGATCCCGAGCGCCCGGGACGAGCTGAACACGCCGGACAGCTTGCGGACGTCGCGGGTGCCCGACTGGTGGTCGATGATCCCCACCACCAGGAACAGCGCCGCCTTGAACAGGCCGTGCGCCAGCAGCATCGCCAGGCCGGCCAGGGCCGCATCAGGGGTGCCCAGCCCGACCGCCACGGTGAGGAAGCCGAGCTGGCTGACCGTGCCGTGGGCCAGGATGAGCTTGATGTCCGTCTGCCGCAGGGCCCGGTAGCCGCCCACCAGCATGGTGGCCAGGCCCAGGCCCAGCACCACCGGCTGCCAGTACGGCACCTCCGCGAATCCGGGCGCCAGCCGCGCCACCAGGTAGATCCCGGCCTTCACCATCGCGGCCGCGTGCAGGTACGCGCTCACCGGGGTGGGGGCCGCCATGGCGCCGGGCAGCCAGAAATGGAAGGGGACCAGCGCGGACTTGGTGATGGCGCCGACCAGGATGAGTACGACGGCGGCGCCCGCCATCGCGCCCGACGGCCCACCCAGCAGCGGGGGCGCCTGCGCCACAATCGCCGAGAGCCGGTAGGTCCCCGCCGCATGGCCCAGCATGACCAGTCCCACGAGCATCGCCAGGCCGCCGGCGGTGGTGACCATGAGTGCCTGCAGCGCCGACCGGCGCGCGGCCAGCCGGGTGCGGGCGAACCCGATGAGCAGGTAGGACAGGATGGTGGTCAGTTCCCAGAAGACGAACAGCAGCAGGAGGTCGTCTGCCACCACCAGGCCGAACATGGCGCCGGCAAACGCCAGCAGCTGCGCGCCGAACGCGCCCAGATCCTGGTCCTTCCGCTTAAAGTAGCGGGCGCAGTACACCAGCACCAGCGCACCCACGCCCAGCACCAGGAGCGACATCACCCAGGCCAGCGCGTCCATCCGGAACGCCAGGTCCACGCTGAGTCCGGGAATCCAGGGATGCACCTCGGCCACCGCGCCGGCTCCGGAGTAGACCGGGGCGTGCTGCAGGATGAGCCAGCCGAAGGACCCGGCAGGCACCGCGGCAAGCGCGTAGAACGCATTCCGGCCCCACTTCCTGAACAGGAACGGAGCCAGCACAGCCACCGAAAAGTGCACGGCAAGGACTGTGATCACTGGAATCTCCGCAACGTCAGGAATTCGATTATCAAAAGTTGGAGCAGGCGGGCCAAAAGTAAGGTTCAAAAGAGCGGCCAGTTTATCAAGCCGGACACGGCGCGACGGATACGATGCACCTATGAACAGCGCCACACCCATGGACAGCGCAGGCGCTCCCGGCCCCGCCCGGCCAGCGTCGGAACCCGCGCCGGGGACCCGGGCCCCCGGAAAGGGGCAGGTCCTCGCCTGGGCAGCCTGGGACTGGGGCTCGGCCGCCTTCAACGCCGTGATGACCACTTTCGTGTTCACCGTTTACCTCACCTCCGAGCCGTTCGGCGGTGAAGACCAGGCGTCCGCCGTCCTGGGTGCGGCCTTGGCACTGGCCGGCCTGGCGATCGCCCTCCTGGCACCTGTCACGGGTCAGCGTTCGGATGCCGGCGGCCGCCGGAAGCTGTGGCTGGGAGTCAATACAGCCGCCGTCGCCATCCTGACGGCGCTGTGCTTCTTCGTGTTCCCCCGCCCCGAATTCCTGCTCCTGGGCGTCACCCTCATAGCCCTGGGAAATGTCTTCTTCGAATTCGCCGGCGTCAACTACAACGCCATGCTCACGCAGATTTCCACGCCGCGGAATATCGGAAAAGTCAGCGGCCTGGGCTGGGGCGCGGGATACCTGGGCGGGATCGTGGCGCTGCTGGTGGTGCTCCAGCTCTTCGTCCAACCCAGGTTCGAGTGGTTCGGCGCCTCCACGGCGGACAGCCTGAACATTCGCCTGGTGGCCGTTTTCTCGGCGCTCTGGTTCTTCATCTTCGCCCTGCCGGTCCTGTTCGCCGTGCCGGAACTGCCCCGTGCGGTACAGGCCAAACGGCTGGGGATCATGGCCAGTTACGCGCTGCTGGTCCGGCGGATCAAGGCCATCTACGCCACCAGCCCGCACACCATCTACTTCCTCCTCGCCAGCGCCGTATTCCGGGACGGCCTGGCCGCCGTCTTCACCTTCGGCGGGGTGATTGCGGCCGGCACATTCGGGTTCGAGCTGTCCCAGGTCATCTTCTTCGCCATCTTCGGTAACGTGGTGGCCGCGGTGGGGGCGTTCATCGGCGGCTTCCTTGATGACAGGGCGGGGCCCAAAGCCGTCATTACCGGTTCATTGGTGGGTCTGCTGCTTGCCGGGACCGTAATCCTCATCCTGGGCAATGGTGATTACGTGTTCTTCGGGCAGGAGTGGGCCGGCAGCACCACCTTCTGGGTGTTCGGGCTGTTCCTGTGCCTCTTCGTGGGCCCGGCGCAGTCATCCTCCCGCGCCTACCTGGCCCGGCTCGCCCCGCACGGCGAGTCCGGCGAACTGTTCGGCCTCTACGCCACCACCGGCCGCGCTGTCAGCTTCCTTGCCCCGGCGCTCTTTACGCTCAGCATCACCGTGGCCACCCCGCTGGTGGCTCCCGGGGAAGCACAGCGCTGGGGGATCCTGGGGATCATGCTGGTCCTCCTCGCCGGTCTGCTGGTCCTGCTCCCGGTGAAGTCCCCCGACAAGGCACCCATCGCGGTGGTTCCGGCCGCGTGAAACGCGCAGGGAAGACTAGGCTGGAACCATGAACGTGGATGAGACTGACCTTCCCGGCCTGGGGCGCCGGAAGGATTTCATGACGGCGTCCGGGCGCCGGATCGGCGTGGTGGAGCTGCGGGAAGGCCAGACTGAACTCATCGTTTCCGCCTGGGACGACCCCGACACCTGCCTGGCCTCGATTCCGCTCACCGGAGACGAAGCCGCCACCCTGGGCAACCTGCTGGGCGGCCGGCACTTGACCATGAAGCTGACCGAGGAACACAAGGATGTGCCCGGCATCGTCACCCGGCAGTTTTCCATCGCCCCCGATTCCCCCTTCCATGACCAGCCCATGGGCAATGCGGCGATCCGGACCCGCTGCGGCGTGTCCATCGTTGCGATCATGCGCGAAGGCGAGGTGCTCCCCTCGCCGGGACCCGACGTCGTCCTCCGCCCGGGCGACCTCCTGGTAGCCGTTGGAACCCAGGAAGGCCTGGACGAGGCGGCAACTATCCTCCGCCACGGCTGACTGTCATGGATCCGCTCGCCCTGGCCCTCATCGAACTGGGGGCCGTTGTGTTCTGCCTTGGCCTGTTGGCCAGGCTGGCCGGGCGGATCGGAATGTCACCCATCCCGCTCTACCTTCTGGGCGGACTGGCGTTCGGGGCCGGCGGAATCGTAAAGCTCGAGGGCATGCACGAGTTCGCCCATCTCTCCGGCGAGATCGGCGTCATCCTGCTGCTGCTCATGCTCGGGCTGGAATATACGGCTGCTGAACTGTTCACCGGCCTGCGGCGCTCCTGGCATGCAGGTGTCCTGGACCTTGTCCTGAATTTCCTTCCTGGCGCCGCCCTGGCCTACTTCCTGGGCTGGGGCGGGGTAGGGGCGATGGTGCTGGGCGGCGTCACGTACATCTCCTCCTCCGGCATCGCGGCCAAGGTGATCACAGACCTGGGGCGGATCGGTAACCGCGAAACCCCGGTGGTGCTCTCCATCCTGGTGTTCGAGGATCTTGCCATGGCCGTGTACCTGCCGTTGCTCACCACCGTGCTGGCCGGGGTCAGCTTCCTGGGCGGACTGACCAGCGTGGGCATCGCCCTGGCGGTGGTCAGCGTGGTGCTGATGGTGGCGCTGCGGCACGGGCACCACGTGTCCAAGGCGGTGCACAGCGAAAACTCGGAAGTGTTCCTGCTGAACGTCCTGGGTGCGGCGCTGCTGGTGGCCGGGCTGGCGTCCGCCATGCAGGTCTCTGCCGCGGTGGGCGCATTCATGCTCGGCATCGCCATTTCCGGCGCCACGGCGCACAACGCCACCCGCATCCTCGAACCGCTCCGCGACCTCTTCGCCGCAATCTTCTTCGTGGCGTTCGGCCTTAACACCGACCCTGCCACCATTCCGCCGGTGCTGGGCTGGGCGCTGGTACTGGCCGTCACCACGGCCGCCACCAAAATGCTGACCGGCGTCTGGGCCGCCAAGCGCGCGGGGATCGCCCGGCCCGGCCGTTTCCGTGCGGGCGCCACGCTCATTGCCCGCGGTGAATTCTCCATCGTCATCGCGGGCCTCGCGGTGGCCTCCGGCGCGATATCCGGCGAACTTGCGGCCCTTGCGACAGCCTATGTATTGCTGATGGCGGTTCTGGGACCACTCGCAGCGCGCTACGTTGAGCCGCTGCTCAAAGCCGCTACCCGGCGGCGGGCGGCAGCAGCGCCGGCCTAGGGGTTAGCCCCGGCTGCGCAGGCCGGTTGCCGAAGTGCCCGCTCAGATGCCCGTGCGGTGGAAGTTCAGGTGGCTGCGGCTCGCGGTGGGGCCGCGCTGGCCCTGGTACCGGTTCCCGTACTCGCCCTGGCCATAGGGGAATTCGGCGGCTGAGGTCAGCCGGAAGAAGCAGAGCTGGCCGATCTTCATACCGGGCCACAGCTTGATGGGCAACGTAGCCATGTTGGACAGTTCCAGGGTTACGTGGCCGGAGAACCCGGGGTCGATGAACCCGGCGGTGGAGTGCGTCAGCAGGCCGAGGCGGCCCAGCGACGACTTGCCCTCCAGGCGGGCGGCGATGTCGTCCGGGAGCGTCACGGTCTCATAGGTGGAGCCCAGGACGAACTCGCCCGGGTGCAGGATGAACGCCTCGTCCTCCTCCACCTCCACCAGGCGGGTCAGCTCGGGCTGCTCCTGCGCGGGGTCGATGTGCGCGTACTTGTGGTTATCGAAAAGGCGGAAGAACTTGTCGATCCGCACGTCCACGGAGGACGGCTGCACCATCGCGGCATCGTACGGTTCAAGCACAATCCGGCGGGAGTCAATTTCGGCACGAATGTCGCGGTCAGAGATCAGCACTGTCCCAAATTACCGTATGGGTTATCCACACCGCATCGCGCACCCGTTGTTGCCGTCAACAGGTGGGGCTAATGTTGCGTGTGAACATTCAGGCGCCGGATGGTCTCCCGGATGGCCCGACTGAGCTGGGGATCTTGTGAAAAAATGGCTGGCAAACGCCGTGATCGGTACCTTATGTACCGTCGCGCTGGTTTCGTCCCCTGCGGGCGCGCCGCCCGGATCCCCCCAGACCGGACCATCGGCGGGGTCAGCACTGTCGGCCGCCGCGCAGCCGGAGAGTGCCCTGCCGGACGATAGTCCTCCCGTACCGGCGGAGAAGGACGCGGAGCCCCAGCAGGCCAGGGATTCTCTCCGGGAACGGCCGCGGCTTGCCGGCTCCCATGGAGCCGACGACGCCGGCAGCGCGGCTTCCACGCCTCAGGCCCCCGGCTCTTCGGACGGGTTTGCCGAGGCACCCGCCGCCGGAAAGGAAGAGGCACCTGCCGCGGGCACCACCCATGGTCCGGATCCAGCACCTGCCAGCCCCGTGCCGCCGGCCGCCCCTGCGCCTTCACCGTCCGCCCCTGCGGACCCACCCGCAACCGGAACACCGCCTGCGGAAACAAAGCCCTCCCCCAACTGGATCCCGGCGTTGTGGGCCACCGACCGTCAATTGGCCAACTCGATGGTCGGAGCGGCAGCGGCGCCGCCCGAACCGGAAGAACCACTGCCGTCCACCCAGGCGCTGGTCAAGGACAGCAACGCGGCCGACATCCTCAAACTCTTCAACCTCATCAATGAGTACCGCGTGTCCAAGAGCCTGGCGCCGCTGAAGTACCACGCCACCGTGGCCGGCATGGCGCAGGAGTGGTCAGACAGTATCGCCAGCCGCGAAGTCATCGAACACCGGGCAAATTTCTGGCTCGACCCGCGCGCGCTAAGCCCGGACAAGGGCGCCGGGGAAGTCATCTCCATCAACACGATCCGTGACCCCGCCCTCCTGGTGAACTGGTGGAAGGGCTCCCCGGGCCACAACGCCCTGCTGCTGGACCCGCGGTTTAACGTTATGGGCGCGGGCATCACGTACACGGACAGCACCTACAAGATCTGGGGTGTGGTCAACTTCTTCGGCTACAGCACCCTCCCGGCCGGAACCACCACGGCTCCCGGCGGCTCCACCACAGACCCCGGCGGCGCCTTCCCCGCTCCCCCGCCCAGCCTGTGCGACCCCACTGCCAAGCACATGCCGCCCACGCTGGACCTTTCCGCCGCCTCGATCAACAGCGCAGCGGACATCGTCACCGTAAATGCTTCCGGGCAACTGCTGAACCGTCCTTCCACGGGCGCAGGGACGTACGGCGCGGCCAAGGCCATCGGATCAGGGTTCGGCGGTGCCAAGGAAGTCTTCACTACTGACTGGGACCGCGACGGCGCCTACGACCTCCTGACCCAGTGGAACAGCACCGGCAACCTGACCCTGCACCGCGGACTTGCCGGCGGCGGGTTCCAGTCTCCGCTCACCCTGGGCAACGGCGGATGGGACAGCCTCAAGCTGGCAGTCGGCGGTTGGTGTGCCAACAATCGGATGCCCCAGATCCTGGCCCTGGATACCGCAGGGAACCTCTACCTCTATCCCAACCGGGGCGTTGCGGACCTGGCAACCCGGGTTCTGGTGACGTCCGGCGTGACCGCGGCCCGCATCACGATGGTCGACTACAACGCCGACGGCTTCCAGGATGTCCTGGCCCTGCGGACTGACGGCGCGGTGGTCCTGTACCGCGGCATCGGCACCACCGTCCTGCCCGCGGAAGTCCGCGCCACCGTGGCCACCGGCTGGCAGGACGTTACCAGCGTGCGGCCGCTCCGGGATGTGACCGCCCTGAACTCAACGGGGCTGGCGCTGCGACGGGGAACTGATGTCCTGCAGTACTGGGACCTTACCAGCGGCAAGCTCGCGTCGCCGTCGTCCATTGCCGGGTCCTGGTCAGGCCAGAGGCTCGCGCAGTAGGGCTGCCGCGCCGGTCAGCTGGCGAGCTGGAGCTCCATGACACCCTTGAGCCGCTCAAGCTGGGCGACGTCCGCTTCAAGGCTGCGCTGCACCATCCGGTTGAGGAACCCGAAGGGCCCCTCGGGCCTGGCTTCGAGCGCGAACCGAACGCGCGTGCCGGCCGGCTCCGTGCTCAGATAGTAACCGCCGGACCTGCGGCCAGGTCCGGAAACCACGCGGAACTGGACCTCGGCGCCGGGGCGGGCTTCAACGAGTTCCAGGTCAGCCGGAATGCTGAGGCCGGACCGGCCGGCCACCATCTGCCGGTAGACGGCGCCCTTGGTCCCGGCGGACCCGTGCAGCAGCTTGACGCTCCGCACGCCGTCACGCCATGAGGGCAGGTTGGTGGCGTCAACGAGGTAGAGGTAGACAGACAGCGCGTCGCGCCTGATAAGGACCTCGTGCTCCGCGAATGCCATCAGATTCTTCCCGTGTCGCCGTCCGTTTGCCGTGCGGCCACATTCGCAGCGGCCGCCCGGATCAGGTTAGCCAGCGCCGCGCGGCGGGTCCTAACCAGGGCGGCGGACGTTATTGAAGAGTTACTGGATGACGCAGGAAGCAACAGGACACGGCCTCCGGAGGCAGCGGTTGGCGGGTGCTGCGCTGATCTGCGCTAAGCTAAGTCCTGCCCCGCACGCGGGGCGTCGCGGCTGTAGCTCAATGGTAGAGCGCTAGCTTCCCAAGCTTGATACGCGGGTTCGATTCCCGTCAGCCGCTCCACACTTCCCCCGGTTGCCACAATTCCCCGGTTGCCGGCCGCCTCCCATTAGGTACGGCCATGTATCGTCAGTAGTCAGGAACCTATTCGGTTCCACTACAGGAGCAACCATGGCTGACAAGTCCCCCCGTCAAGCAGCATCCAAAAAATCCGGCAAGTCCATCAAGGAAAAGCGCGCAGATAAGCGCGCAGCCGCAGCACCGGCGAGTTCCCTGGACATCACCTCCGGCAAGGCCGCCAAAAAGAAGTGACCGGCCTACAGAGCCAACTAACCCTCGGCGTCCTGGCGTCCACACGTAAACCGGACGAACGCCGCCTTCCCATCCATCCGCTGCATTTTGAGCGCGTCTCCCCCGAAGTCCGGCGCCGTATCATCCTCGAGCAGGGCTACGGCGAGCGTTTCGGCGTCTCCGATGCCCACCTCTCCACCCTTGTGGGCAGGATGGCGGGCCGGGAAGCGCTGCTGGCGGAGGCCGACGTCGTGCTTCTGCCAAAACCCCAGCCTGAGGACCTGGCTGACCTGCGGGACGGCCAGGTCCTGTGGGGCTGGCCGCATTGCGTCCAGGACCGTGCCATCACCCAGCTTGCGGTAGACAAGAAGCTGACCCTGATCGCCTTTGAGGCCATGAACCACTGGGCCAGCGACGGCGGCTTCGGGCTGCACGTGTTCCACAAGAACAACGAACTGGCCGGCTATTGCTCGGTACTGCATGCCCTCGCCCTGGCCGGATCGACGGGCGATTACGGGCGGCGGCTAAGCGCCGTCGTCATCGGCTTTGGTGCCACCGCCCGCGGTGCCGTGACAGCGCTGAACGCCCACGGCATTCACGACGTACAGGTGCTGACCAACCGGGAAGTGGCCGCTGTGGGCGCCCCGATCCACTCGGTCAACATCGTCCAGTTTGACCACGACCCCGAAGCCCCCTTCCTGAGCCAGGTCATCACCGAGCGTGGCAGGGTTCCCCTGGCACCGTTCCTGGCTGAGAGCGACATTGTGGTCAACTGCACGCTGCAGGACCCGAACAATCCGCTGACGTACCTTCGGACAGCTGACCTGGACGCTTTCAGCCCGGGCAGCCTGATCGTTGATGTTTCCTGCGACGAGGGCATGGGCTTTAGCTGGGCCCGCTGCACCACCTTCGCCGAGCCCATGTTCACGGTGGGGAACCACATTGGCTACTACGCCGTGGACCACAGCCCGTCCTACCTCTGGAATTCGTCCACGTGGGAGATCAGCCTGGCGCTGCTGCCGTTCCTGGAGACGGTCATCGGCGGCCCTGCGGCCTGGGAAGGCAACGACACCATCTCCCGGGCCATCGAAATCCACGACGGCGTCATCCGCAACAAGGACGTGCTCGAGTTCCAGGGGCGCGCCGCGGAGTACCCGCACCTTCCAGCCTAAAGGCAGCGTCAGGCGGGCATCGCGCGGCTGATGATCCGCACCGGGTGGCGGCGGTCCTTCACATCCACCTTCAGGCGCAGCGAACCCTTCCTCGCAAGCACGGCGGCGACTGTCACCGCCGCGAGCGCGGGTACACCGCCGGAGACGGTCAGGGCAAGCTGCGGGCCTGCATGTTCAGCGATCCAGCCGATCATGGGCCCGCCGATAGCCTGTCCGCCCATCAGCACCATGATGTATAGGCTCATGACGCGGCCGCGGATTCCCATGTTCGAGCTGACCTGGACCAGCTGGTTGGCTGCTGTCAGGAACAAGAGGCACCAGAACCCGGAGAGGACCATCGCTGCACCGAACCAGGCCAGGGACGGTGCAAGCGCAGCCAGGCACAGCATGGTGCCGTACATTCCGGCGCAGAACACAACCGACCGCAGCCGCAGCTGGCGGCGCCGGGTCGACGCGACGGCGCCGGTCAGCGCACCAAGGGCCACCAGCGCGTTGAGGAGGCCGTATCCGCCGGCTCCGATGTTGAAAACATGGTCCGCGAAGGCGGCAAGCAGCACCGGCAGGCCCAATGCGAAGACGGCGACGAAACCTGCCATCAGCCAGGGCCAGAAGATGGTCGGCTTGCCCAGCGCATAGCGCAGTCCGGCACGGAGCATGCCCTTGCTTCCGGGCACGGGTGGACTGACGAACAACTGGTCGCGGCGCAGGACCAGCAGCGCCACCACCGTGGAACAGCAGGCCGCGGCGTTGGCCACGAAGGCCCAGCCGGCCCCTACGGCAGTCAGGAGCAGCCCGGCCAGGGCCGGGCCGATGAGCCCGCCCAGCTGGAAGGTGGTCGAGTTGACGCTGATGGCGTTGCGCAGATACGCCGGCCCCACCAGTTCATGGACGAACACCTGGCGGGCAGGCTGGTCCAGCACCGTGACCAGGCCAAGAACCAGAGCTATCCCGTAGACGTGCCACACCTCGATGGCACCGCTGAGGGCCAGCACCGCGAGGGCCGCTGCCAGGACGGCAGCCATCCCTTGGCAAAGAATCAGCACCTTCAGCTTCGCGAACCGGTCAGCCACCATCCCGCCCCACGGCCCCAGCAGCAGGGACGGCAGGAACTGCAGTGCAACAGTGATGCCCACCGCGGTCACGGAACCGGACAGCTGCAGCACCAGCCAGTCCTGTGCAATGCGCTGCATCCACAGGGCAATGACGGCCACGAAATGGCCGATGGCAAAGATGCGGAAGTTGGGGACCTTCAGCGAGATGAAGGTATGGCGCCAGGGAAGGTGCTGGGGTACGACGGCGACGGGCTGGGTTTGGTGGAGCGCGGGGTCGGTGACGGGCTGGCTGACGGTGGCCGGTGATGGCGCAGGGGATGCCACAGGAAGGTCCTCACAAACGGGCGGTCGGGATGTGCTTAACGCTAGGGTGGGTGCACGCGATTATGGAGGGGCATCGCCCCTATAACTCCCATTGCAGAACGTAATGAGTAAGTTTCCCGCACCGGAGGTCCCGCAGTGTTCGACCCAGCCCAGCTCCGTTCGTTCCTGGCCGTGGCGGAAACCCAAAGCTTCACCAAGGCGGCCGAACGCCTGGGACTTGCCCAGCCCACCATCAGCCAGCACGTCCGCAAGCTCGAAGCCGCCGCCAGGCGCGGGCTGATCGCCAGGGACACGCGTGAAGTTAGGCTGACGGACAACGGAGACGCGATGGCAGGATTCGCGCGCACCATCCTCTCGGCGCACGATGCTGCAGCGCGCTACTTCTCCGGCTCTGCCATGCGTGGCCGGCTGCGCTTTGGGACGGCCGACGACCTTGCCATCACCGGCCTCCCGCGCATCCTGCGCGAGTTCCGCCAGGTCTATCCGCAGATCAACCTGGAGCTCACGGTGGGCCAAAGCGACCAGCTATACCGCCGGCTCAACGCAGGCCAGCTCGATCTGGTCTTCGTCAAGTGGGTCGCGGGCGCCAAGGAGGGCACGCCGGTACAGCACGACTCGTTCGCGTGGGTGGGGCTGGAACAGACCAACCTTGAACCGGGGCATCCGGTGCCGCTGATCTCCTACCCGGCGCCGAGCCTGAGCCGGAAGCTGGCTATCGACGCGCTGGAGGCCCATGGCCGGACGTGGCGCATCACTTGCACCACCCGGCAGATCAGCGGCGTCCTGGCCGCGGTCCGGGCCGGCATCGGGGTGGCGGTGATGCCATCGTCGCTGGTTCCGGAGGACCTGAAGATCATCACCCGACGCTTTGACCTGCCCCCGGTAGGCGACGTCGATTTCACCCTGCTCCGCAACCCGCTGGCCAACACGGAGGTGGTGGATGCGCTGACCCAGGCCATCCTGGGCCGCGCCCTGAAGCAGCCTTAACTCCTGTGCGGGCTGCGTCCGCCATAGTCGTCGCCAATATGGCGGGCCGCGTCCAGCAGCAGCGGCACGATGCTCTTTTCGATCTCCCCCGGCCCGATCCGGTGTCGTTGCAGCGACACATTCAGGGCTGCCACCACCTGGCTCCCCCGCCACACCGGCACGGCAACTCCGCGAAGGCCCTCCTCAAGCTCACCCGAAACAATGGCCCACCCGGCCTGGCGGGCGGCATCCACCGCCGTCCGGAGCTCGTCGATAGTGCTCACAGTGTGGTCCGTGAAGGGCCGCAGCTGGACGGTCTCCAGATAGGCGTCCAGCTCATGGCCGGCGAGCCCCGCCAGCAGGACCCGGCCCATTGAGGTGGCCCACGCCGGGAAGCGCGTTCCGACATTGATGGAAACACTCAGGAGCCGGGGCGCCGCCACCCGCGCAACGTAGACGACGTCATCCCGGTCCAGGATGCATAGCGACGTGGTCTCGTCAAGCTCCGCCGCCAGCGTCTTCAGATGCGGTTCGGCGATCCGCGGCAGTGTCAGGTTGGCCATGAAGGAAGCACCGATGTCGAGGGTGCGGGGCGTCAGTTCAAAGAAATTTCCCTCAGCACGCAGGTAGCCAAGGTCGGTGAGGGTGAGCAGGAAGCGCCGGGCGGCGGCGCGGCTGAGGTCTGCCCGTCCGGCCACTTGGGTAACCGTCAGCCGTGGTTCCTTGGAGGTGAAGGCGAGCAGCACCGCGAACGTCTTCTCCACGGACTTCACAAAGTGGGGAGGCGCGGGCTCTTCCTCGACGGCGCTCACGGCTGCTACATTACCTGCCCTGCCGGAGCAGGCTGAGGAAGTGCTCCCGCATGCGGGGGGCCTGTGGTTCAAGGCCTGTGATGAGGCGGAAGGCGTCAACGGCCTGGCCTACCGCCATGTGCCCGCCGTCCAGCACCCGGCAGCCTTTGTCTGCGGCGGCCTTGAGCAATTCGGTCTGGATAGGACGGTAGATGATGTCCGCCACCCATTGGCGCGGCTTGATGACGGACGGATCCAGCGGCATGCCGGCGTGGCCCTGCATCCCGACGGGACTGGCGTTGACCAGTCCGTCCGCATCCGCCAGCGCCTCCGCGGCGTTGTCGAGCGGTACCTGGCGGACGTCGCGGCCCGGAAAGAGCCTGGACATCGCGGCGGCCCGCTCCGCGGCCCGCACCGGGTCAACGTCCGCCAGGATCAGGGACTTGGCGCCTGCCGCAAGCAGCGCGTAGGCGACGGCAGCACCGGCGCCCCCGGCACCCAACTGCACCACTTGGTCCAATTCCGCGTCTGGAAGACCTTCCTGAAGGGCCGTGCCGAAGCCTGAATAGTCGGTGTTGTGGCCGATAAACCGGCCGCCCCTGATCAGGACGGTGTTGACGGCACCCAGCCGCGCGGCGTCGTCCGATAATTCATCCAGGTACTGAAGCACCACCTGCTTGGCCGGCACCGTGATGTTGAACGCGTTGAATCCAAGGTCCTGGCCAGCCTGCAGCAGCTTCCCCACATCGGCGGCCGGGCGGTTCAGGACCGTCAGGTCTACGGGGCGATATAGGTACCTGAGGCCAAAGCAATCGGCTTCCCGCTCGTGCAGGGCGGGGGTCAGGGAGTGGGATGTCCCCTCCCCGATCAGCCCAACCAAATACGATTCCGAGACTGCACTCATGCGCACGCCCTCCTGTAAACCACCGCAATAAACGGCCCGTTGGTCACGATTGGGGCGCAGGCATTGCCCGGGGCCCCCGGTGTGAACTACATTACAGGTAGTGTTCGATTTATGCACATATGTTCGCCTAGCGCACAAGATCGACAACTAAAGCCAGTACGCCGCCCAAAGAAGGGCCGCGTTGCACCCCGTTACGGAAATCAAAGGAGCCACCGTAAATGAAAGCCTTCATCAAATCACTGGCCGTGGGGACCATGGGCCTCATGGTCCTCAGCGGCTGTGCATCCGGCAACAACAGCAATGCTGACGCTGAATTTCCGAGCCAGGACATCAGGCTGACCGTTCCCTGGGCCGCGGGCGGTTCGGGCGACCTCACCGCCCGCACCATCGCGCCGATCCTGGAAAAGGAGCTTGGCGTTGAGGTCATCGTCGAGAACAAGCCCGGCGCCAACGGCTCCGTGGCCTACAACTGGCTCAAGGACCAGAAGCCGGACGGCTACAACCTGTCGATGATGGGTGTGGAAGTGGCCACGCTCCAGTTCCAGGACTACGACATCGACCCGTCCAACTACGAGCCCATCGGGCAGGGCCTGGCCGGCCCCGGCGCCATCGCGGTTCCGGTGGACAGCCCCTACAAGTCGCTCAAGGACCTGGTGGCGGACGCCAAGGCCAACCCCGGAAAGGTGACCTACTCCAGCCCCGGCGTCGGCTCGGTCTGGGACTCGCCGGCGCAGGGCCTCCAGGAACTGGCCGGCATCGAACTGACATCCGTCCCGTTCGACGGCTCCGCACCGGCAGTCGCGGCCGCGGCCGCAGGTGACGTCGACTTCTCCATCGACGCCATCGGCACCCAGAAGAACCAGGTGGACGCCGGCAAGCTGCGCTACCTGGCCATGCTCACGGATGAACGGGATCCCAAGAACCCGGATGTCCCCACCGCCAAGGAGGAGGGCATCGACCTCCAGAACGCCTCCTGGGTAGGCATCATGGCCCCGGCCGGAACGCCGGAGGACGTGGTGAAGAAGCTGTCCGAGGCCATGGGCAAGGCCGTCGAGGACCCGGAGTACCGGAAGGTCATCGAAAGCTCCAACCTGGTCCCCACCTTCAAGGACTCCGAAGAAATGAAGGCATTCCTTGACGAAGAGGCCGACCGCTACGGCCCGTGGATCAAGTTGGCGCAAGGAAAATAGCTCCTGAATCGGGGCCGGCCGCCATCCGGCGGCCGGCCCCGGTACCAGTTAGGAAACTCCCATGAACGATTCCGCAGCGCTCCCCCCGGCGGCGATGGATCCGTCAAATCCTGAGCAGGACCACGCCGAAGCGTACATCCATCCAGCCCCCGAGTCGCTGGTCACGGACCGGGCGCACCGCATCCGCGAACTGGTTCCGGCCGCCGTCACCATTGGTTTCGGCGTGCTCATCCTGGTCCTTGCGCAGGCCATCCGCTCAGGTGTCCGCGTGGAACTGGGCCCCCCGTTTTGGCCCACCATGCTCGCCTGGGCGCTGGTCGCCGTCGGGCTCCTGCAGGTGGTTGTCAACGTATTGCGCGGCGTAAGCCGGGCCAACCTTCCCGAGCCTCTTACTGGCTGGGGCGTAGGGCGCATGCTGGCCACGGCCGCCATCCTGGTGGGCTACCTGCTGCTCTGGAATGTCCTCCAGTTTTGGCTCATCACCCTGGCAGCCACAGCCGGACTCACGTTCCTGTACGGCGGACGCGGCTGGAAACCGCTGATCGTGTTTCCCGCCATCGTGGCCGCGCTTCTCCATTTCCTCTTCGTTGTCGCATTGCGGGTGAACCTATGATCCAGATTGCCGCTTCTCCAGTCACAGACGGCATTCTTGCCGTCCTCCAAGTGGACACCCTCCTGTACATCGGCCTGGGCATCCTCGTGGGCATGCTTGTGGGTGCCTTCCCCGGCGTCACCGCCACGATGGCCGTGGCCCTCGCCAGCGGATTCACGCTGACGCTTGAACCCATCCAGGGCCTGGCCGTCCTCCTGACCATCTATGTGGCCGCGCAGTTCGGGGACCGGGTTCCGGCCATCCTGATCAATACCCCAGGCACACCGGCGTCCATCTCCACCACGTTCGACGGCTATCCGTTGGCGCTCAAGGGCAAGGCCGGCCTCGCGCTGACAACATCGGCATTCGGCTCCGCATTCGGCATGCTTTTTGGCATCCTGATCCTCGCCGTCGCCGCCGTCCCGCTCTCCGAGTTCGCCCGCCAGTTCGGCCCGCCGGAGATGTTTGCCCTGGTGGTGTTCGGCCTGACCATGATGGTGGGCGTGTCCTCCGGACGTATCCTCAAGGGACTGGCCGCAGGAGCCTTCGGACTGCTGCTGGCCACGGTTGGCCGCGACCCCATCACAGGCGACGCCCGCTTCACCCTGAACGTCCTGGAACTGAACGGCGGCATTCCGTTCATTCCCGTGATCATCGGATTCTTTGGCGTGGCGGAGGTCCTCAACCAGATCCTCACCCGGCGGCGGCACGAACACCACGTCAAGCCCATCTCCCAGCTGGGGCAGTGGATGCCAGGGCGAAAACTCATGCAGCGGCTGTTCAAGCCCATGGGAATTGGCGCAGTCACCGGCTCCATTGTCGGGCTGGTACCGGCCGTGGGCGGCGACATCGCCGGCATCATCGCCTGGGACAACGCCCGCAAGGTCTCCAAGCACCCCGAGGAATTCGGCAAGGGCTCGCTCGAAGGCCTGACGGCCGGTGACACCTCCAGCACCGCCACCCTTGGTGGAAGCGTCACCACCACCATGGCACTGGGCGTGCCTGGCGATTCCGTCATGGCCGTGATGATCGGTTCCATGATGATCTGGGGCATCCAGCCCGGCCCCACCCTGTTCAGCAGCAGGCCGGACCTGGTGTCCTCGCTGGTGGCCATCATGCTGATCGCCACCATCCTGACGCTGGGACTGAGCCTGCTGCGGATGAGGGGCATGGTCAAGCTGCTGGAACTTCCCAGCCACTACCTCTGGGTGATCATCCTGATTTTCTGCATGGTGGGTACCTACTCCATCAACAACAGCGTCTTCGACGTCTTCATGATGATGACCTTCGCCGCCGTGGGGCTGTTCATGCTGCGCTTTGGCTTCCCGCCGGGACCGGCAGTATTGGGCCTGATCCTGGGCCCCCTGGCCGAGGCCAACCTCCGCCGGGCACTGATCACGGACGGCTGGGCCTCGGTGTTCACCAGCCCAATCGCCCTGGTGCTCCTGGCCATTTCCGTGGCGGCCCTGGTGGTCCCGCCGGTGCGTGCCCAGGCCAAGCGCCGCAAGGCAGCCTCCGCGGGAGCCGGCCAGCTTACGGCGCACTGACCTGACACCGCTCGCAGCGCGGGGTCATATCCGGCCCAGTACCCCTGGGATTGGGCCGAATATGGCCCCGCGCTGCAAAATTTCCATTGATGCAGGAAGCTTGCGTCATCTATGCTGATTTTCCCAAGGTCAAGCAACGGCCGGCACAACAACACGGGCGCGCCCAGCAGGCCAGGTTTCGACGCCCGGGACAGGCAGCCAATGACGACAGCCAGCAACATTCATTCGACGACGCCCCACGCACGTCCGCACCGCACCGCACGGCCAGCCACACGCCAGTCCATGCTCGGCACCGGCAGAGCAACCGTGGACTCCGGATACATCGGCCGGCCCACCTGCGACAAATGCCGAACGGACGAGTTCATCTACCTCGAGTCCTACATCCCGCCCACTTACCGCCGCGACGGCGCCGTTGCCGCACTCGGCGAAGTGGCCTACACGTGCACCGGCTGCGAGGATTTCTCGGCCCACAGCGTGCCGCTCACCTGGACGCCGCCCGGCTGGTATCTGGGCTGACCGCATTGGCACAGCAGGCCGGGCACCCACATTCCGTGGGTGCCCGGCCTGCTGCTTGTTCAGCCCATTGCCGAAGAACCTAGATCAGCGCGTCCGACAGGTGGTTCGGGGTGCCGAACCGGTGGGCGGTGATGCTGACGGCCTGTTCGTGCAGGAACGGCAGCAGCTCCACGCGCCCGGCCTCGGTGACCGGGTGCGTGTAAACGGCCAGGTCGGGACGTCCGCCCGTGGCCTCCGCGAGCGCCGCCGCGTCGCCGCCAATGAGGCGGATGCGCGCTCCTGAGAGCTTGCCCGCCTGGGCGAGCCGGCCCGCGGATGCCAGCCATTCGGCGTCGGACTCCACGGTGACGCTGACGTCCAGGCCAGTGAGCACGGCGTGGACCTGGGCGGGAAGTTCGACGGCGGCGGACACCGTCAGCGCGGAGCCCGCCAGGACGCCGGCTGCTGCAGTCCGGACCAGGTGCGCCAGCGGCTCACCCTCGGAGAGGCGGATGGTGACCGGCAGGCTGCGGTAGCGGAAGATGTTGCGTTCCGCGCTCAGGCCGGACACGTCCTTGGCCGTGCCGAACTCGTCTGCCCAGGCGGCGGCGTCGGACGCCAGCGCACGGTTCACGGAGTCAAGTTCGGCCGGCTGCAGTGCGGCACCGGCGGCGTTGAGAAGGCGCCTGACGCCGGCGTGGGTTACCGCGGCCGTGGCTGTGCTCTCCGCCGAAACCCAGTCGCCCAGTCCGGCCAGGTAGTTGGGACCGCCGGCCTTGGTGCCCGCACCGACAGCGGACTTCTTCCAGCCGCCGAACGGCTGGCGCTGCACAATGGCACCGGTGATGCCGCGGTTCGCATAGAGGTTGCCCGCCTGGATGGAGTCCAGCCAGATACCCAGCTCCTCCGAGTTCAGGGAGTGCAGGCCGGCAGTGAGGCCGTACTCGATCTGGTTCTGGATGGCGATTGCCTCTTCCAGGGTCTCTGCGGTCATCACGCCCAGGACCGGCCCAAAGAACTCGGTCAGGTGGAAGTAGGAACCGCGCTTGACGCCGTAGCGCACCCCGGGGCTCCACAGCTTTCCGGTGCTGTCCAGCTGCTTGGGTTCAACCGCCCAGGTTTCGCCCTCGCCCAGGGTGGTGAGCGCGTTCAGGAGCTTGCCGCTCGCCGGCTCGATGATGGGGCCCATCTGGCTGGTGGGGTCCTGCGGGTAGCCCACTTTGAGCGAAGTGACGGCGTCGATGAGCTGGTTGTGGAACCGGTTGGACTTGGCCACGGAGCCCACCAGGATCACCAGCGAGGCGGCGGAGCACTTCTGGCCGGCGTGGCCGAACGCGGAGTAGGCCACGTCCTTGGCTGCCAGGTCCAGGTCTGCGCTGGGGGTGACGATGATGGCGTTCTTGCCGCTGGTTTCGGCCAGCAGCGGCAGGTCCTTGCGGAAGGAGCGGAACAGCTCTGCGGTCTCGTAGCCGCCGGTGAGGATGACTCGGTCTACGGCCGGGTGGGAGATGAGCTGCTTGCCGAGCTCGCGTTCCCCCAGTTGAACCATGGTCAGCACGTCCTTCGGGACGCCCGCTTCCCAGAGGGCTTCGACCATCACGGCTCCGCTTCGCGCGGCCTGCTTTGCCGGCTTGATGACGACGGCGGAGCCGGCGGCGAGTGCCGCGAGGGTGGACCCTGCCGGGATGGCCACCGGGAAATTCCATGGCGGAGTGACAACGGTGAGCTTGGCAGGGACGAACGTGGCGCCGTCGACCTCGTCCAGCTTCCGCGCGGACTCGGCGTAGTAGTGCGCGAAGTCCACGGCCTCGCTGACCTCGGGATCGCCCTGGTCGATGGTCTTGCCGGTTTCGCTGGCCATGACTTCGAGGAGGTCGGCGCGGCGGGCCTCCAGGATGTCGCCGGCACGGTGCAGGATCTCTGCCCGTTCGTTGCCGGAGAGTTCGCCCCAGGCCTTGCCCTTTTCGACGGCGGTCTTGATGGCCGTGTTGAGCGTGGCCTCGTCATTGATTACGGCGGCCTGCACGGAAGCGTTGCCCAGCGTGGAAGAGGGAACGCGCTCCAGGATGGCCCGGCCCCAGTCGCGGTTGGCCGGGAGGGACGGGTCCGTGTCCGGGGTGTTCCGGAAGCCGGTGTGGGGCATCGGAACGGGCGGCAGGTTGCGGTCCTGCTTGCGGTTCGGCGCCGGAACACTGTTGTCCAAGGCCTCGAGCGAGGCGAGGAAGCGCTGTTTCTCGCGCTCGAAGAGTCCTTCGTTTTCACTGAGCTCGAAGACCGCTGACATGAAGTTTTCCTGGCTCGCGCCCTCTTCCAGACGGCGGATCAGGTAGGCGATGGCCACGTCGAACTCGGACGGGTGCACCACGGGGGTGTAGAGCAGCAGCGAGCCGACGTCCTTCTTGACGGCTTCGGCCTGGCCCTGCGCCATGCCCAGCAGCATCTCGAATTCGATACTCTGCTGTGCGGTATCCGCGATGCCGCGCTGCTTGGCCAGGAGCCAGGCGAAGGCAATGTCGAACAGGTTGTGGCCGGCCACGCCGATCCGGATGTTCTTGATCCGTTCCGGGTGGAGGGCGTAGTTGATGACGCTCTTGTAGCTGGTGTCGGAGTCCTGCTTGGTGCCCCAGGTTGCCAGGGGCCAGTCATGCAGGGAGGCTTCCACCTGCTCCATGGGCAGGTTGGCGCCCTTGACCACGCGGACCTTGATGGCGGCCCCGCCGTTGGCGCGGCGTTCGGCTGCCCAGTCCTGCAGCCGGATCATGGCGGACAGGGCGTCGGGAAGGTAGGCCTGGAGCACGATCCCGGCTTCGAGGTTCTTGAACTCGGGCTTGTCCAGGATCCGGGTGAAGACCGCGATGGTCATGTCCAGGTCCTTGTACTCCTCCATGTCCAGGTTGATGAACTTGGCCGTTCCGCCGGTGCTGCTCCCGGCGCGCGCGAAGGCGTTGGCGCGCTGGAACAGCGGGGTGAGCTTTTCGACGACGTGCTCCACGGCCTCGTCGAAGGCCCAGGCGGAGTGCGGGGCCACAGTGGAGGAGACCTTGATGGACACGTAGTCCACGTCCGGACGGGCCAGCAGCCTGTGCGTGCCTTCGAGCCGGCGGGATGCCTCGTGTTCGCCGAGGACCGCCTCGCCAAGGAGGTTGACGTTGAGCTTGATGCCGTCCTTCCTGATCTTGGCGATGGCCGGGCCGAGCTTTGCGTCGGTGGCATCGACGATCAGGTGGCCCACCATCTCGCGGAGGACCTTGCGGGCGATGGGGATGACAACCTGCGGCATCACCGGGGCCATGGTGCCGCCGAGCGCGACGGCGCTGCGCATGTACCAGGGCAGGAACGCCGGAACCTTGGGCGCAAGCTTCGCGAGGTTCCTGGCGGCGACGTTCAGGTCTTCCGGACGAACCACGCCGTCGACGAAGCCGACGGTGAATTCCAGGCCGTTCGGATCCTTGAGGACGCCGGCGAGCTGCTGCGCCGAGGCGTCCACGGGCACTTTGGATGCCTCGGTCAGCCAGTGGCGGACCAGGGCGACAGCGTCAGCGGCCAGGGCTTTGGCCTGGGGCACATCGACGTCGACAGTCCGCGGCGCGGTGCCGCCGGCGACTGCAGGTTCGATTGCAACGTGGGTCATGGTTCTTCCCGTTCTTTCCTGTGGTTCTAGGAGGTCTTTCCATCAGTATGGGCCGGGATTCACATAAGATAAAGCGATCTTTTCTAAGCAATACTGATTAGAAAAACCAACGCTTCCGCGGCGACCCTCTCTCACCTAATGCAACAAAAGCAGGGACGCTCTCCCACTTGAAGCCGAAAAACCGGAAACGCTCTCTCACCGCCTATTTGGCGGTGAGAGAGCGTCCGGGTCTAACTGACGTTAAGTGAGAGAGCGTCCGGGTGTAACCGACGTTAAGTGAGAGAGCGTCCGGGGCGGGTTTACGGAAGCGGGCGGTGCATCTCCACGATCTCCTCGTGCCGCGGGCTGTTGGGGTTCATCAGCGAGTTGCGGCGGCCGTAGAAGAAGTAGATGGCCAGGCCGATGACCAGCCAGACGCCGAACCGCACCCAGGTCTCCCAGTGCAGCTGGAACATCAGGAAAGCGGAGGCCAGAACGCCGAAGGCGGGAACCAGCGGCATCAGCGGCAGGCGGAACGTGCGCGGGGCGTCGGGGCGCTGGTAGCGGAAGATGATCACCGAGAGGCAGACGACGACGAACGCCGCCAGGATGCCGATGTTCGTCAGGTCCGCCACTTCCTTGATGGGGAAAACACCGGCCAGGAAGGCTGAGGCGACGCCTGCGATCCAGGTGACGCGCTGGGGCGTGCCGTGGTGGTCGGTTTTTGCGAACCAGCCCGGCAGCAGACCGTCCCGGCTCATGGCGAACCAGACGCGGGTGACACCCAGGAGGAAGGTGAGCATTACGGTGAGAATGGACAGCACCGCGAACACGGAGATGATCGTGGCAATGACGGGGAGTCCCACGGAAGTGAACGCGGAGGCGAAGCCCGCCTTGGGGTCGATCTCGCTGTAGTTCTGCATTCCGGTCAGCACCAGAGTCGCGGCGACATACAGCAGCATGGCCACGATCAGGGACAGGATGATTGCCTTGGGCATGTGCTTCTTGCCGTCGGTGGCCTCTTCTGCCGCGGTGCTCATGGCGTCGTAACCGAACACGGCGAAGAAGACAGTCGCGGCGCCGGCCAGGACCGGGCCGAACCCGCTGGGCATGAACGGGTTGTAGTTGTTGGTGTCGATGTAGAAGACGCCGAGCCCGATGATGAAAAGGATCAGCAGGACCTTGACAGCAACAGCCACCAACTCAAACCGGCCAAAGGCCTTGGTGCCGCGGGAAAGGATCCAGGTGACCAGGAGGCAGACCAGGATGGCGGGGATGTTGACGATGCCGCCCTTGCCCTCATCCGCCGTCGAGGTCATCCAGACAGGCATATGGATGCCGATGCCCGAGAGGAAGGCGTCGAAGTAACCCGAAATGCCGATGGCCACCACGGCCACGATGGCGATGTACTCCAGCAGCAGGTCCCAGCCGATGAACCAGCCGATGATCTCGCCGAGCGCCACGTACCCGTAGGTGTAGGCCGAGCCGGCACGCGGAATCATGCCCGCGAACTCGGCGTAGGACAGCGCGGCGGCTGCGGAGGCGAGGCCTGCTATCAGGAAGGAGAACAGCACGGCCGGCCCTACGCCTGGGTTGCTCTCGCTGCCCGCCGCCACCAGGCCCGCCAGCGAAAAGATTCCAACGCCGATAATGCCGCCAACGCCGATCGCCGTCAGCTGCCAGAGCCCCAGGGATTTGAAGAGGCCGCTGTGTTTGTTCTCTTCCTCGATGTCGTCGATCGGCTTGCGCCGCATGACTGATTGGGACATGTCTCTGCTGCTCATCAGGAACTCCTGCTCGTGCGTACCTGCCGCGGCGCGGAATCGCTGTGGCAGGGGTAACTCGGTTCCAACAGTATGCAAGCGTCGTTGCATTAGATAAAGTGACTCCTCCTAACCTATATTCGTTAGCTTCGATAAGGATTTCCAGATGCTTGACGTCCGCCGGCTCCGGCTGCTCCGCGAACTGAGCATCCGGGGAACGCTCGCCGAGGTGGCCGAGGCACTCCAGTACAGCCCGTCGTCGGTATCGCAGCAGCTCACCCTCCTGGAGAAGGAGGTGGGCGTTGAACTGCTCCGTAAGACGGGGCGGCGGGTCCAGCTGACGCCGCAGGCGGAGGTGCTGGTGGCCCACACCGCGCAGCTGCTGCAGACCATGGAACAGGCGGAGGCGGACCTCGCCGCGTCACTCACCACGGTCACGGGCACGGTGAAAATCGCGGTGTTCCAGTCTGCCGCGCTGGCGCTGATGCCGGAAACCCTGACGCGGATGACCAGGGAATATCCGGAAGTGCGGATCGAGATGATCCAGCGCGAGCCGGAGACCGCCCTCCACGAAACATGGGCGCGCGACTTCGACCTGGTGATCGCCGAGCAGTACCCCGGCCATGCCGCGCCGCGCTATCCCGAACTGGACCGCGTCAAGCTCACGACGGACGCCATCCGGCTCGCCGTTCCCGCGTCCGACGGCGGCGCAGACATCCGCACGATCGAGGACACCGCGGAGCTCGCCTGGGTCATGGAACCGCGGGGGGCCGCGTCCCGCCACTGGGCGGAACAGGCGTGCCGCACCGCCGGATTCGAGCCGGACGTGCGGTTTGAGACGGCGGACCTGCAGGCGCAGATCCGCCTGATCGAGTCCGGAAACGCCGTGGCCCTGATGCCGGACCTGGTCTGGACCGGGCGTGGCACTACGGCCCGGCTCCTGGAGCTGCCGGGCAAACCGCACCGCACCATCTTCACCTCGGTGCGCCGCTCCAGCGCCAAGCGCCCGGCAATCCTGGCCGCCCGCGAGACCCTGGCTGCGGCGGCCGAGGCAGTGGCGGCGCACGACGTCGGGTGAGCGCCGTCGTCGTACGCTTCCGCTGCGTTCACACGAGCCCTGCCCCGGCGGCGGGATCGCTACTGCGTCACTGTTCCGTGCGTCACTGCGCCGGGCGGTCCGCCGGGGCTAAACTGATGCAGTTATGAATCGAACAATGTTCAAGTCCAAAATCCACCGGGCTACCGTCACGCACGCCGACCTCCACTACGTGGGTTCGGTCACCGTCGACCTGGACCTGCTTGAGGCTGCCGACATCCTGCCCGGGGAACTGGTATCCATTGTCGACGTGACGAACGGTGCACGCCTGGAGACGTACACGATTGCCGGCGAGCGCGGCTCCGGGGTGATCGGCATCAACGGTGCGGCAGCGCACCTGATGCACGAGAACGACATCGTCATCCTGATTACCTACGCCCAGATGACCACCGAAGAAGCCAACGCGTACCAGCCCAGGGTTGTCCACGTGGACCGGGACAACAAGATCGTCCAGTTGGGCAGCGACCCCGCCGAGGGCCTGACGCCCGGCATGCTCCGCCCGCCGTTCGCCCTCAACAACGCAGCCCTCTGACCGGAGAGTGAGCCCCGGGAACCCGCTCCGACGCGCCTTCAGGGGTGATCCTTGCTAGGCGTGCTGGCCGGCTTCTTCGTGGTCTGGTCCATTATCCTGGTGGGCTGGTTCGTGGGCCGGAACCGCGTCCTGGGCGAGAATGCCCGGCCCGTCCTCAGCGCACTCACGTTCTTCGTGGCCAGCCCTGCGCTCCTGTTTGAAACGCTCAGCAAGGCCCGGCTCGAGGACGTTTTCGCCGAACCCCTGCTGGTCACGGCCGTAGCTGCCATCGCCAGTGCTGCCATCTACTTCACGGCAGTGAAGTTTTGGCTGAAACGCACGCTGCCTGAATCGCTGATGTCCTCGATGGCGGCGTCCCTGGCCAACTCCGCCAACCTTGGCATTCCCATCGCGGTATATGTCCTTGGGGACGCGAGCTACGTGGTGCCGCTGCTGATTTTCCAGTTGGCGTTCTTCACCCCGCTGTTCCTGATGCTGCTGGATTCGAGCACCAGCAGCCACCGCACCACTCCCCTGGGCTTCGTGGTGATGATCCTGCGCAATCCGATGATCGTGGGCTCGGCGCTGGGACTCATCGTGGCGGGGACCGGCTGGGAGGTGCCGGCCCTGGTGATGGAGCCGGTCCACCTGATCGGCGGCGCCGCGATTCCTGCCATGCTGATCGCCTTTGGCATGAGCCTGCATGGCACCCGCCCGCTCCAGGCCTCCGCGGCCCGGCGGACGGACACCCTCCTGGCCAGCCTGTTCAAGCTGGGCATCCAGCCGGCGCTGGCCTACCTGTTTGCCCGCTTTGCCCTGGGCATGGACGGCCATGCGCTCTTCGCCGTGGTGGTCACGTCCGCCCTGCCCACGGCGCAGAATGTCTTCGTGGCCGCGAGCCGGTACAACACCGGCCTGACCGTGGCAAAGGATACGGTGCTGATCACCACCATCGTGGCGGTCCCGGCGATGATCGGCGTGGCGCTGCTGCTGACGTGAGGCGGAGTTGCAGGAGGCCTACGCCCGCACCAGCCCGGCCACCTGCGCCAGCAGTTCCACCGACCGCAGCCGCTCGGCGGTACCGGGGCTTTGGTGCGCCACGATGAGTTCGTCCGCGTCAGCGTGCCGGCCGAAGCTGTCCAGGTACTCCAGCACGACGTCCGGGGTACCCACGGCAGAATAAGTCATCATCTGCGAGACGTGCTGGCCCTGCGGCGAATCGAGCACCATGTCGGCTTCGTCGTCGGTGAACTCGCGCCCGCCGCCAAAGAACAAGGAAACCCGGGCGCGCTTGGTGGCGCGGAGCATGTCCTGCGCTTCGGACGCGGAGTCGGCGGCGATGACGTTGACGCCGGCGATCACGTGCGGAGCATCCAGCTGGGCAGACGGCTTGAACTCGCGCCGGTACAGCGCCACCGCGTCCTGCAGTGCTGCGGGGGCAAAGTGCGAGGCGAACGCGTAGGGCAGCCCCAACTGCGCGGCCAGACGTGCGCCGAAGAGTGACGAGCCCAGGATGTACAGCGGTACGTTCGTTCCCTTGCCGGGGGTGGCTTCCACGCCTTGGATGCGGGTGGGTCCGGTGAGGTATCCCTGCAGTTCCAGGACGTCCTGCGGGAAGCTGTCGGCTGCCATCGGGTCGCGCCTCAGTGCACGCATGGTGTTCTGGTCGCTGCCGGGCGCGCGGCCCAGGCCCAGATCGATCCGGCCCGGATGCAGGGTTTCCAGCGTGCCGAACTGCTCGGCAATGGTCAGCGGCGAGTGGTTGGGCAACATGATGCCGCCGGCGCCCAGCCGGATGCTCTCGGTGTGGGCAGCCACGTGGGCAATCAACACGCTTGTAGCCGACGAAGCGATCGACGACATGTTGTGGTGCTCGGCGTACCAGACCCGCCGGTACCCCAACTCCTCGGCCCTCTGCGCCATCGACACGCTGCCTGCCAGGCTGTCCGCCGCCGTCTGCCCCTTCCCGATTGTCGCCAGGTCAAGGATGGAGAGGGGAGGAGTCACGTCAGGTGCCGGCCTTTCAAGCGTCTGCAATGGTCGCCTGCCGCGTCGCGGCACGCACGGAAGGCATAACGACGGCGGTGCCCGGCTTATTTCTGCCCGCCGCCGGGACTTTCGGAACCGCAGGGGGGCACATGGAATATCGTCGGACCGGACTGTGTTGCCGCCCACATGAGCCTAAACGCATCCAAGGAACTCGAACTGTCCGCAACGATCGACCTGAAGGACCTGGGAACCGTCCACCGGCTCGGTTTCGGCGCCATGCGCATCACCGGCCCCGGCGTCTGGGGTGAGCCGGCGGACCGCAGCGCGTCCGTTGCCCTGGTGCGCCGCGCCGTCGAACTTGGTGTGGACTTTATCGACACCGCCGATTCCTACGGCCCGAACGTCAGCGAGGAGATTCTCGCAGAGGCCCTGCACCCGTACCGTGACGGCCTGAAGATCGCCACGAAGGTGGGCTTCACCCGGACCGGTCCCAGCAAGTGGATTCCGCTGGGCCGGCCGGAATATTTGCGCCAGCAGGCGGAACTGAGCCTGCGCAAGCTCAGGGTCGAGACCTTAGATTTGTTGCAGCTGCACCGGATCGACCCCTCCGTCAATGCCGACGAACAGTTCGCAGTCCTCCGCGAACTGCAGGACGAAGGCAAGGTCCGTGCCCTTGGCCTGTCGGAGGTCACGGTTGCGGAGATCGAGGCAGCCAGCCGGCATTTCACTGTGTCCACGGTTCAGAACCGGTATAACCTGACGGACCGCAGCTCCGAGGATGTCCTGCAGTACGCGGAGGCCAACGGCATCGGGTTCATCCCCTGGGCGCCCATCTCCGCGGGTGAGCTGGCGCAGCCCGGCGGGCTGCTGGACGCCGCTGCCACGCGCCTGGGCGCCACCGCTTCACAGGTGGCCCTGGCCTGGCTGCTGCGGCACTCGCCCGTCATCATGCCGATCCCGGGGACCGCCTCCATGGTGCATCTGGAGGAGAACATGGGCGCCGCGGGTGTAACGCTCGACGACGAAACTTACGCAGAGCTTTCGGCCGCCGGCCACTGAGCGGGTCACCGCCGGAGCGGCGACCCGGCAGTTAACTGAACATGCGGCAGGCGGTCCGGTCTATCCCCGGACCGCCTGTCTGTTGCCTTTCCCCTGCTTCGGGCGCCTATTTCAGCTTGAAGCTGGCGCTGATCAAGGAGCCGTCAGCTGCTTTCATCGTGAGCTGGTAGCAGGAACCGGCAAGGGTGGGCGTCTTCCAGTTGTACACAAACTGGCCGGCGGTGGTGTCGTAGCGCAACGCGGTATTGCCTGCGACCACCATCTCGATGGCGTCTTCCACTGCACCGTTGGCACATTGGATTTTCGCTGCGGAGAACGCCAGGGTGCCAGGATCGGTGATCTCCCGATCTCCGGCAAAGACCTCGAACTTGGCCGGCACCGTGCTGCCGCCCTTGACCGTATTCAGGACGCCGCTCATGTCCACGGGCTGGTAGAAGCCCTTGAGCGTCCATGCCTTGACCTCGTAGTCCTGGGTGATGGTGGCAGTGTTGCCGGCCAGGTCCGTGGCGGTCGCGGTGAGGGTGTGCTTTCCGGTCGAAGTGGAGTACCCGGAAACGGTGCACGGCCCGGCCAGGCCGGAGAGGTGGTCCCGTGCAGTGCACCCCGGTTCTGCCGGCGTGGACCCGAAGTAGCTCACGCCCAGGTCCGAGGTGAACCCGAGCTCCGGCTCAGCCCCATCCTTCTTAAGGCTCACCGCCACCGGGTCCGCGGGGCCTGCGCTGCTGCTGGCTGCGCAACTGTATTCCGTGGCCACCTGGTCTTCGGAGATCGTCCGGTCGTCACAGCCTGCGAGGACAAGGGTGCTGGGCGAATCGTCTTCGGTCACCGTCCAGTCCAGCGTCACTGCGTTCTTGTACCAACCGTTGGCGCCGTCCGGCGTCGCAGGGCTAAGGGTGTAGCTGACCGCGGGAGCTGTGGCGTCGGTGATGACGTAGGTGACCGAACTAGCCACGGTGATGCCGCCGCCGTCCGTATAACTGCACGAGGCCTCCTGCGTCCCGACGCCGTACGCACCGTCCGGGCCTGACACGGCACCCAACGTGGCGGGGAAGGAGCTGGATTCGTCCTCGGTGTCGGCTACCTCGCACATCGCGGCAGGGACCGCGCCCTTTGCGTAGGATGCCCCGTTCGCCACCCCGGAGATGGACAGCTCCGGCGCCGTATTCGCGGGGGCGGGCGCAACGACGTCCACGCGGAAGGCCGCGGGGGCGGTGCTGAAGGAATACGGCGTGGTGTTGCTAATGATGCTCACAGTGACGTTCGCTGAACCCGCTCCCACAGCAGTTACGGACAGCGGCTGCGTAAAGCCACAGGAGGTGAACGTGGTGGTAGCCGGCGATACCGTGGCCACCGACGTGTTGGTGGATTCGATTTTCAGCGTCAGGGTGTTAGAACCGGTCAAATTACACCCCCTCTTCCCGTCGCCGTCGGTGGTCCACAGTGCCAGCGACGCAAAACCCTGCGCGCCGCCCAGGTTCAGTGCAAGGACTTCGGCGTCCGTGTCAACCGAACTGTCCAGCGTGTTGTGGATGTCGTCAGCGAAAGCGATACCGCCGCCGGCGAGTACCAGCCCGGCTGCGGCGAGCGCCGCCGCGGCCCTGAAGCCGCCACGCCCCTGCCGTCGAGCGCCACTGCCAATGCCCAGCAAATTGTCCATGTGTCTCTCCCTCAAGGCCTGCGGACCACCCTGGCCGCAGAATGGCTTCACCCTAGGTGCGGGGTGCGCCGGAGCGCACGCGTAACGCCCCACCTGTCTTTTGGCGGGAGTACTCGTTTTTTCGGCGGGGAGGAAGGGGACTACTTGCCTTGCCGGCGGCCTCGGCTCACCAGGACGGCAGTGCCGGCAGGGGACGTCGTCCTGGCGACGCCGCCTCGCGGCTGCTGGAACGCGCGGACCGCGCGGTGCGGTAGACCCGGCTGCCGGCGCCGCTAAGCTGTGGGCATGGCCGGGAAATCCACCGCTGAAAAGCTTGCCACCCTCCAAAAGGGGTACACCCTGGAGGGTGCCACCATCGAACTGGGGGCTGCGGTGGTGGACGGCGAAGTCCACAAGGAAGCCCCGGTCCGCCTGCCGCTGGCCATGATGAACCGGCACGGACTCGTGGCCGGAGCCACCGGAACGGGCAAGACGGTCACCCTGCACATGATGTCCGAACAGCTCTCCGCCGCGGGCGTCCCTGTGTTCCTGGCGGACATCAAAGGCGACCTGTCCGGTCTGGCGACTGCCGCCGTCGGAAATTCCAAGCTTGCGGAACGTACCGAGGGGATCGGCCAGGAGTGGGAAGGACGGGCCTTTCCGGTAGAGTTCCTGGCCCTTGGCGGGGACGGCGCCGGCGTCCCGGTCCGGGCGACGGTCACCTCCTTCGGACCTATCCTCCTCTCCCGGATCATGGAGCTGAACGACACGCAGGAATCCAGCCTGCAGCTGATCTTCCACTTCGCGGACAAGAACGGCCTGGAACTGACCGACCTCAAGGACCTCCGGGCCGTGATCCAGTTCCTCACGTCTGCGGAGGGCAAGGAGCAGCTGGAGGAGCTCGGCGGACTGTCGAAGGCAACAGCGGGGGTAATCCTCCGCGAGCTCGTGACCCTCGAGGCCCAGGGCCTGGACACGTTCTTCGGCGAGCCGGAGTTCGACACCGCGGACCTGATGCGCACGTCGCCGGATGGGCGGGGCATCATCACCTGCCTGGAGCTGCCCACGCTCCAATCCAAGCCGTTGCTCTTCTCCACCTTCCTGATGTGGCTGCTGGCGGACCTTTTCGAGGAGCTGCCCGAGGCCGGTGACCTGGACAAGCCCAAGCTCGTCTTCTTCCTGGACGAAGCGCACTTGCTCTTCAAGGACGCCTCCAAGGCCTTCCTGGCCGCGATCACCACCACCGTCCGGCTGATCCGGTCCAAGGGCGTGGGCATTTTCTTCGTGACCCAGACGCCGAAGGACGTCCCCGCTGAAGTCCTGGGCCAGCTAGCCAACCGGGTCCAGCACGCGCTGCGTGCCTTCACCCCCGAAGACGCCAAGGCCCTCAGGGCAACGGTGTCCACATTTCCCCTGAGCGACTACGACCTCGAAGAGACCCTGACATCGGCGGGCATCGGCGAAGCCGTGGTCACCGTCATGAACGAAAACGGGGCACCCACCCCGGTGGCCCACACCCGGCTCCGGGCGCCCGAGTCAGTCATGGGCCCGAGCGGGGCGGGCGTGGTCTCGGGAATCGTCAACGGCTCAGCCCTGCTGGCGCGGTACGGCGAGGCGGTGGACAACCAGTCGGCCTATGAAAAGCTGTCCGGGCAGGGTGCCGGGGCGGGAGCTGCGCAGGATCCGGCGACCGAGGACTCCGCTGCAGACATGGACGTCGACGCCGAGGCCCGGCGCATCGAGGAGGACATCCTCGGCCGGCCCAGCAGCCGGCCCGCCCCCGGCGGCCGGACGGTGCCGGCTCGGGACTCCACGCCCCGCTCCCCCTCCGGCGCGGACCGCAGCTCCGCGGACGGCCTCGGCGGTGTGTTCGGTGACGCCCTGGGCGGCGGCCTGAAGAGCATGGCCCGCTCCATCGGAACCCAACTCGGCCGTGAACTGCTGCGCGGGGTGTTCGGTACCTCCCCGCGGCGGCGGCGCCGCTAAGACTCCCGGTTCCAGCCACCGGGTAGCCGTGGCCAGCGGCGGCGGGCGCCGCCGTCGTACCCCCGTCGCCGTGGTGCCCGGCACATGTGACGCCGCCCGGGAAGGCCGTGCGCACGCTTACCGGTAACGTGGGAAGCGTGCAGATGAGTCAAGCGTTGGTGAGGATCGCGGCCGGTTGGCTGCTTGGCCTCATGCTTGCCGTGGCTGCGGGGGTGGTGGCGGTGAACGTCGTGAACAACACCGTGTCCAGTCCGCAGCAGCCTGTGCGCGAATACCTGGAAGCCCTCCAAGGCGGCGACGGCGGCCGGGCCCTGGGCCTCCTCCGCGCCACCGTTCCCGGCGGCAACGCGGCCATGCTTGACGGGACAGCCCTGCAGACGGCCGTCTCGAGGCTGTCCAACACCACCGTGGGCGACCCCGAGCCACGTCCCGGAAACCGTGTCATGGTGCCCCTGGACTACACCATCGACGGCAGCCGGCTGCGCACGGAATTCCTCCTGGAGCGCACCGGCACCGAATGGATCTTCTTCGACACCTGGGCGTTTGTCCCCTCCCGGCTGCCTACCGTGGACGTCACGGTCGTTAACTCCAGCGAAGCCACGCTCAACGGCATCCCGGTGAATATGCCGGATGGGCAGAACAGCTTCGCCGTGTTCTACCCGGGCGAGTACGAGGCGTCCTTGAACGGACGCTACTTCTCGGCCCCCGCCACCCGGGCCACCGTCACGGGCCGTGACGCACCCGTGGCGCCGCTGAACCTGCTGACCGAGGCCACGGACCGCCTGAAAAAGGAGGTCGCAGCCAAGGTGAAGCAGTACCTGGACAGTTGCGCCGCAGAAGCTTCCAAAGTGCAGAAGCTGCAGCCGGACTGCCCGTTCTACTACGCGAGCGACAACCGGGTCCAGGACGGCACTATTAAATGGAGCATCACCAAGTACCCCGGGGTGTCCATCGAACCCTTCAACGGCCGCTGGGTGGTGGCCCCGCTGGACGGCAAGGCGCGCGTCCAGGCCCAGCAGCAGGATTCCTTCACCGGCGCCTGGTTCCCGCTGGATGAAGAAGTGGACTTCAGCTTCACCACGCGGCTGGACATCGGCGGCGACACCATCAAGGTCACCCCGCTGCTGAGCTTCTAGCGCCGGGGCTGCCCGAGCGTCACACCCAGCACGCTTTCGGGGCTCTCCCAACTACCAGTCCCCGTGATTCCGGGGTTGCAGCCCTCTCCTGGTATCAAAAGCATGCTCTGCGTGACGTCCGCTCGATCATCGCCGCCGCGCCAGCACCTGCAGGACCTGAGCAACCATGGCTTCGGGATAGTGCACCACGTCCGGATAGTAGTACCGCAGGGCTGTGTACCCCTGCACCACCGACTCGTTGTTCCGCCGGTGGTCCTTCTGCACCTGCTTCCATTCGGCGTGGTGCCGGCCATCCAGTTCCACCACCAGCCAGCCGTCCAGCAGCAAATCGACGTGACCCACGCGCTCCAGGTAGACCTGCGCCTGGACTGAAATCCCCGCCTGCCGGAAATAGGTCCGCGCCAGCGTCTCAAGGAGTGAATCCGAGCCCCGGTCCACCCAGTCCAGCACCGCCCTCGCCTTGCCGTTCCTCTTCCCGGGCAGGTGTTGGCGCAGGAAGTCGACGGTGATATCGCCTCGCCCCACGGCGCACTCGACCATCACCAGGGACTCCGCGAAGGACAAGCACCGCAGTGCGTGGATCAGCACGTCGGCGAGCGCCGCTACCGGCCGGAGGGAGGCTGGCGGCAGGAGCAGTCCGGCGTGGTGGACAGCGTTGCCCCGGACGGATTCCCGGCGCCGGTGGTGGACGTGGCGGAGCCCGTTGGGCGGCAGGCACCAGAGGTTGTACATGGGCGCAGCACTTGAGCAGGTCAACAGCTCACGGTTCCGCAGCGCGGCCACCAGGTCCGGAGAGGCCGACGGAAGCGCATACAGTCCCCGTGCCGGCCGCAGGACTCCTCCCCGGACGGCACGTCGCAGCGCGGCATCGTCAACTCCCATTCGGGCGAGTACCGGTCGGCGCGCTGCTCCGCCACATCGTGCGAGGGCTTTGAAGGCGTCCATGCGGACATGGTGGCTCCGCGCTTTCGTGCATGGCAGAGGTACGAGAGCCTATGTGGAAAACTGCTGCCCACAGGAGTCGCGTCACGCCGGGCATGCTTTTGGCTGCCGCCGCGAGGCGCAGTCCCGTGAGTCCGCGGTTATTGCCAGGCCGGGTACCCAAAAGACTGCTGTCCGTGACGCGTAGGCAGCAGCCTGTCAGGGATGCTGAGCCGGGTCAGTCCATGCCGCGCAGGTCCAGCACCAGTTCCGTGTCGCCGTCACCCTGCAGGACCACCGGGATGCCCCAGTCCTGCTGGTAGAGGTGGCAGGCCGCGTGGTCCGGGATCTCGCCGTCCTCAGTCTCCGGTCCGTCGCAGGCGGCCGCGCGGGCGGTAATGTGCAGCACGCCCTCAGGTACGTCGGTGGCCAGTTCCAGGGTGCGCAGCAGCCCCACAGAGGTACCGCCGCCGGAGACCAGCAGCTCCGGAGGTGTGGAGGAGATCTTCAACTGCGTGGGGTCGCCCCATCGGTCGTCGAGCTTCTGCCCGGTAGGAGCCGTGAAGCGGACGGTGAGCTCCAGGGGGCCCGGTGCCACAGGGCTCTTGGGCCGCTGGGTCTGGGACGCGCCCTCATCCACCTGCTGTGCTTCCTTGGGGATGGGCACGTACACCAGCTGGTGCTTGTTGGCCTCCACCACCACCAGGAGCGGTTCGGAACCGGCGGAGTGGGTGTGGTCCACGATCACGTCCGAGGGCTCGGACAGTCCGCGGGCCAGGGTGGACACGGTACCGGCCGCGGGGTCATAGCGGCGGACAGCTCCGTTGTAGGTGTCCGCGATGGCCACAGAGCCATCGGGCAGTACAGTGACGCCCAGGGGGTGCTGCAGCCGGGCCTCCGGCGCAGGACCGTCCCGGAAGCCGAAGTCGAACAGGCCCTTGCCCACGGCCGACTCCACCGTCACGGTGCCGTCTTCCGCGATGACGAGCTTGCGCAGCGCGGAGGTTTCGGAGTCGGCCACCCAGATGTTGCCGTCCGCGTCCTCGGCCAGGCCGGAGGACTGCGCGAACCATGCCTCGTCCGCGGGCCCGTCCAGCAGGCCTTCCAGGCCGTTGCCGGCCACGATGGCCACCGCCCCGCTGATGGGGTCGAAACTGAAAATCTGGTGTACGCCGGCCATCGCCACCACCACGGCGTTGAGTTTGCCGGACCACACCACGTCCCACGGCGAGCTCAGAGCGACCTCCAGCGGGTGCCCGCCCAGTTTGCCGGTGACTCCGGCGGCGTGCTCGTCCACGCGCGCCGGGCCGGTTTCCAGGAGCCGCTGCACGCCGTTACCGGCCAGTGTCGACGCCTTGCCGTCTTTCAGCGACAGTCCCCGGAGGCGGTGGTTCACGGAGTCGGCAATGACGACGTCGTAGCCCGCCTTTGCTGCCACGTCTTCAGGGAGCAGCACCAGGCCTTGGGGCTCGTTGAATTCAGCGGTGCCGGTCTCGCCGGCGGCGGGGCCGTCGGCGTAGCCCTTGGTGCCCGAACCATAGGTGGCGAGGACCGTCTCAAAGTCGGTGTCCAGCTCCACCAGCCGGTGATGGCCGGTGTCGGTGACCAGCCAGGAACCCTTTTCCCCGCTGTTGCCTGCGGCACCCGCCGCGGCGCCGCCGTCGTACGTTTCCTCCAGGGCGACGGAACCGCGGCCCGCCGGCAGGAACAGCGCCTTGCCGGGGAAGCGGAGGGTGCCCGACGTCGGTTCGGGCGCCACATAGGGGCCGGAACCTCGGTGGAGGGTGCCCTTGGCCTCGTGTTCGGCGATGAGCTCGGGGATCAGCACGGCCAGGCCGTCTGCGTGGCCCTCGCCCGACAGGTGCGCCACGATGTAGCCCTCGGGGTCGATGACCACCAAGGTGGGCCAGGCGCGGGCGGTGTAGGCCTTCCAGGTGTCCAGCTCGGGATCGTCGAGGACCGGGTGGTGGATCTCGTAGCGTTCCACGGCAGCGGCCAGGGCCACCGGATCGGCCTCGTGCTCGAACTTGGGTGAGTGGACGCCGACGGTCACCAGGACGTCCGAGTACTCCTCCTCCAGCGGACGCAGCTCGTCCAGGACGTGCAGGCAGTTGATGCAGCAGAACGTCCAGAAGTCGAGGAGCACGATCTTGCCGCGCAGCGCTTCGAGGTCCAGCGTCTTGCCGCCGGTGTTCAGCCAGTTACGGCCCACCAGTTCGGAGGCGCGGACCCGGGCAGAGGTTCGTACGGTTTCGCTCATCAGCGTCCTTCCAGCTTGTTGCGTTCAGCCAGCCTGGCGTCGCGTTCAGCCAATTTGGCAAACATATCGTTGTAAGCGGCCAGATCGGCGTCGTTATTCCTGTCCGCCGCCCGGTCCACGCGTTTTGTTTCGCGCTGGTCGGACCGGGACCACATAATCGCGACGCCGATCGCCACCAGGAGCGTGGGTACCTCGCCGATGCCCCAAGCCACCGCGCCGCCCATTTGCTGGTCCACCAGCGCCGACGCACCCCATTCGCGGCCCAGGTTGCCGAAGTAGTCCGCGGCGAGGAGGTTGGTGCCGCCCATGATGGCCACGCCGAAGAACGCGTGGAAGCCCATGGTGGCCAGCAGCAGGAGCAGGCGCATCGGGAAGGGCGCGCGCCGCGGCAGGGGGTCCGTCCCGATCATGCTGAGGACGAAGATGTAGCCCGTCAGCAGGAAGTGCAGGATCATCAGCTCATGCCCCACATGCTCCCGCATGGCGAACCCGAAAAGGTCCGAGTAGTAGAACAGCACGATGGAGCCGGCAAAGTTGGCCGCGGCGAACAGCGGGTGGGTAACCAGCTGCGAGAACTTCGAGTGGACGAACACCAGCAGCCACTCCCGCATGCCCCGGGAACCGTCGGCGCGGGCCGGGAGGGCGCGCAGGGCGAGCGTGACGGGGGCACCCAGGACCAGGAAGATCGGCGCCACCATGGTGAGCGCCATGTGGTCCACCATGTGCGCGGAGAACAGCACCCGGCCATAGACCGACGGCGGACCGGACGTGATGTACGTCAGGACCAGCAGTCCGATCACCCAGTTCACGGACCGGAACCAGGGCCACTTGTCTCCGCGGCGGCGAATCTTGACGACGCCCAGGAAGTAGGCGACCAGCCCGAAGACGGCCGCCGTGATCCAAAGCCAGTCGGGACGCCACTCGGTGAGCCAGCGCTCGGGGGTGAGCTCCGGGGGAAGCTCATAGCCGGTGAGGATGAACGCCGGGGACGCATCCGGGGCGTAGGCGGTGGGCTCCGGCGGTGCTGAGCGGCCCAGTGCCACGGCGATGCCGGAGGTGGCGCCCATGATGAGCAGCTCAGCCAGCAGCAGCTGCCACAGTACGCGCCGCGAGGACATGGCGGATCGCTGCCGGCCCAGCTGCGGGATGACCCATTGGCGGTGCATGAAGCCGATTCCGCCCAGCACCAGGGTGGCTGCGGACTTGGCAAGAATCAGCTGGCCGTACGGTGAGCCAACGAGGTCCTGCCACGCGGTGATCCGGATCGCCGCGTTGATCACGCCGGATGCAAAAACCAGCACGAACGCGAAGCCGGCCAGGGTGGAAAACCTCCTGAGCGTGGGCTCGGTGATGTCCGTGTTTTTCCCGGTGAGGAGGCCGGACAGCAGCGCGAGCACGATGATGCCGCCCACCCAGGCGCTGACACCCACCAGGTGCAGGCCAAGGGAGTTGATGGCGCCTTCGTGGTCCGACGAACTCGAGGAGTGGCCGATCAAGGCCATTGGGATCAGCCCGCAGAGTGCCAGGATCAGAGTCAACGCCAAGGCGCCAAGGGACCTGACACCGAAGAGGGCCGTGGTGGTGACCGCAGCAATGATCGTGACGGCCAGCCAGGCCCGGCCGGTGTCGATGTCGGTCATGAAATAAATCAGCGAGGTGGTGAACTCGGCATCCGCGGCCAGCGGCTGGCCGGCCACGTCAGCGTACGTAAGGACCAGGACAGCGACGGCGGACAGCGTCCACGCGGCGCCCGCCGCGGCCGCTATTGCCAGGGCGCGGGCGAAGGCCGGATGCTCCGGTCGGCCGCCTTCAGCACGGCCGTGCTGCCGGGCAGCGGCACCCGCGAACCTCGGCAGGATGCCGACGGCGAAAATCAGGCCGCCGATGACGGTCGCCAGGGATACATTGTGGATGGCCTTGCTGGCAGGCAGGCCCCAGCGGACGAAAGCACCCGGATCGGCCACGTCGGGTGCTGCCGCGGCGCCGGAGAACAACAGGGCCGCGACCAGGCCCAGAAACAGTACAGCCAGCCCGGCCAGCTGCCACGGGCCGGAGATGCCCAGTGCGGTGCCGCGCGCCGGGGTCCGGCCGCCAGCAGCAGGCCTGCCCTCCGCGCCGGCGGAGGCAGGCTGCGGGGCGTTGGAACGGGGGTTGGCGGCAGGAGACACCATTCCATTGTCCGCTACTGCGGGGCCGCCCGCGAATCGGCTTAACGCAGAAAGGAGCGGCAACCAGGTGGTTGCCGCTCCTTTCGAAAGCCGGCGCGTGGCCGGCCGGAAGGACTACTTCTTGTTGGAGACTGCAGCCTTCAGCTTGGAGCCTGCGGTCAGCTTGACGCTGTGGCCGGCGGCGATCTGGATGGTCTCGCCCGTCTGGGGGTTGCGGCCGGTGCGTGCTGCACGGTCGGTACGCTCGACGGCGAGCCAGCCCGGGATGGTGATCTTCTCGCCGGCGGCGACAGAAGTCTCGAAAACCTCGAACAGTGCGTCGAGGACGGAGTTCACGGCTGCCTGGCTGGTGCCGGCCTTGCCTGCTACCTCTGCAACAAGTTCACTACGGTTCTTAGCCATTTATGTCCTCCTGGACTGTCATGATTCTGGAGCCTGCACGCGGCATGCGTACAAGCCACTGTTCGAAAACTTACCAGCTTGGGCCGTCCCGGTCCGCAAATTCCGCGTGTTTCCGGCACTTTTTGAGGTTAATCACCGGATTTCCGGGGTTGTGGAGCGCTCCGGGTGTGGGTTGTGGGGTGTGGGTGTTTAAATGTGGGAGGCCCCGAACCTGGTGGTTCGGGGCCTCGACCAATGTGTGTCCGGCGGTGACCTACTCTCCCACACCCTC